>JAJDCX010000019.1 GCA_029260615.1 Phycisphaeraceae bacterium
CGTCTGCCGACAACCTCACGGCGACGATCGACAGCTACCCCGAGCATCCAAAGATTAAAAGGACCGGGACTCGAGGGCTGTTGTGACCGGGGGCACCCGATCACAACCTTGGTAGCGGACCGTCCCGGCTAGATGACGGACCCCCGGTTTCCCTCCCAGGAAGTCGGGTACACAGGACGCGGGCTCGACCCGGTCCCGCTGACCCCGCGCCTGCCGTTACCGCCGGAACACCGTGAGGCCTTTTAGATCGCTGATTTATGATGTGTGATTTATGATTTGAAGAACAAGAAGTACCACAGAGGCACAGAGAAAATCAGGCCGAGTTGTCCGCAGATTACACAGATTGCGCAGATAAAAAGCCGCGTGCTTGTTTACGCGCTGCCTTCTTCTCCGCGTCTCCGCGTCTCCGTGTCTCCGTGTCTCCGTGCCCTCCGTGATATTCTTCATGCCTTCCCCATCTGCGGAATCTGCGGACACCTCCCCCTCTGATTTCCTGCTTCTCTAATTTAGCGGTGGCCGCTATTGAGGCCGTCCAGCTTTTCCTGTTTTTCTTCCCCCCGCCTCAACCAACGCCGACACATGCCCCACCACCCCCCGTGACAACGCACCCAGGTCGTACCCCCCCTCCAACACCGACACCACCCGCCCTCCACAGTGTTCCCCCGCCGCTTCAACTAGACAACGCGACATCCACGCAAAACCCTCACCCGACACATTCATCCCCGCCAACAGGTCCTCCGCCGCCGCATCAAAACCCGCTGAAATAAGCAAAAACCCAGGCCGATACGCCGCCAACCTCGGCAGCACCTGCAGCTCAAACGCCTCCCGATATTCATCATCACCCCCGCCCACACCCAACGGGATATTCAATGTAAACCCCTCACCTTCGCCCGTCCCAACCTCGTGCGCATAACCGGTCCCCGGATAGTTCGTCGCCGGGTCTTGATGAAGACTGATGAACAGCACATCGCTTCGGCCTTCCAACAGATGCTGCGTCCCGTTGCCGTGATGCACATCAAAGTCAACGACCGCCACACGCTCAACACCAAGCTCACTTGTAAGATAATCCGCAGCCAACGCCACATTCCCAAACAAACAAAACCCCATCGACTCACCCGCCTC
Organism: Phycisphaeraceae bacterium; assembly: GCA_029260615.1. GTDB lineage: Bacteria > Planctomycetota > Phycisphaerae > Phycisphaerales > Phycisphaeraceae > JAJRRS01. The sequence goes on from JAJDCX010000019.1 coordinate 1,123, forward strand.
CGCGTGATGCCCCGGCGGACGCACCGCACAAAAAGCGTTATCAACCTCACCACTCATCACCGCCTCCGCCGCCGCCTTCACACCCCCAGCAGCCAACAACGCAACCCCCGCGCTCTCACGACAGATCGCAGAATCAGGCGTATCAATAAACGGCCTCCCCTCCCGGCAATGCTCCAAACACCTTTGAACATAGCCCAAAGCGTGCAACCGTTGCACATACTCAACACCCGCCGGCTCAAAAGCAATCCGGGTAAGCCGATCCAACAGACCCGCATCACCCAACCCCCGCATCATTGCGCGCAACCGGTCCGCCCGCTCGGGATGCCCCGCGCCGGTGTCGTGATTCAAAAACCGTTCGTCATAGATCAGTCCTGTCGTCATCGTAAACCGTCCTCCACCGCCCCCGCCCGGCAATCAAACATACCTCAATCCGCCAACAACAACGCCAGCCGTTCAACCACCCGCTCCACTAACAACCCCGTAACAACAAGTGTCTTCTGCGGATTCGATATCCCAACCGACACCACCACATCACGGGCCGGCACACCCAACGCCTCCGCAATCAATCGGCACACCGCCTTGTTCGCCTTGCCCCCCTCCGGCGGTTCTGCGACCGCCAACTTCAAACGATCACCCAGCATCCCCACCACCTTGCTGCGGCTGGCACCCGGCACCACCTTCACACGCACCCAAACCCCTCCCCCGCTAGACCCGACCGCTGCGATGATGCCCCTGTCTTCCTGCATATTTCTTGCCCGTTGCGGTTCGGATGATAACGGTCGTGCCGACTTTGCCGCCATGTTTCGCCCTATGACGAGCACATCACGACGACGCCACCCCGGCCGGGGCAGGGGTATCATAGAGTTGAATGCAACCAAGCGAGGCAAGCCGTTGGACATCGTGACTAAATCCAGCACCCCCCGCCAAACCGGGGGCCAGACCGGGGGCCCGGCACATCAGCCGGCGCTCTGGCACCGCCCAGGGTGGCTGCGCGCGCCGCTCCTGGCACTGATCTGGGCGATCCTGGTGATCTACGGCTCACTGCTGCCCTGGGGCTTGGACCTCGGCGGCGCGGTGGACCAGGCTGGGGGGATCGCGCCGGCACTTTTCCATTGGATCACCAGTCCAACCTGGGTACCCGCGGTCACCGAAACCTCTTCCTACGGCATCCCCACTTGGGCCAGCGACCTGGTGCTGAACCTGCTGCTCTACGGCCCGCTGGGCGTGCTGCTCCGCCTAACCATGTCACGTCTCACCGGCTGGCACGCGATACAGACCCTCTACGCCGCCGCCGCCATCGTCTCGCTTAGCTGGATGATCGAATCGACCCAGAGCCTGATCCCCGGGCGGTACGCCTCGATCCAGGATGTGCTTGCCAACTCACTGGGCGGCTGCTTGGGCGTCATCATCGGGCACCGGATCAACACCGCCTGGCGGGCCGGGGCGTTTACCCTCTACCGCTGGACCGCCAAACCAATGAGCGTTTTGCATCACCGCCTGCACACACACAAGACCCGCCCGATCGTGATGTTCATCGCGCTGGCAGTCAACGCAGGATTGATCGCGTTGTGGTACTCACTCTCGACCTCCCCCGCAGGTGTAGCGGATAACCACAGCGGACAGACCGCGATCTATCTCGTGCCGTTCCAGCGCTACTTCGACCGGTCCTATGATGTCGCGGCGGTGCTGCTTGGCCAGTCCATGATCGTGTATTGCCTCGCCGGTGCGGTGTGGATGCTGACGATGATGCGCGGACGCACACGAAGGGCGCTTGGGTGGGTCGTCCTCACAGCCGCGCTCACCGCGGCGGCGGTCGAGGGGCTCAAACTCATGGGCCAACAACCGGGGGCGGGTGCGGGGGCGGATGCGGACATCACCGAGCCGTTGATCGCCCTGATCGCAGGCGGCCTGGTGCTGACCGCGGCGTTCATGCTGGTCCACGCCTGCCGGTGCTCGTGCCGGCGTCTTGAACAATCCCCGGTCGATGTCGATCGCCGACGGCGAGGACACGATTACCGCTTCGCCATGCGGTCCGATAAGCCGGACCCAGAGGCCCGGTAGCGTGTGTTACGGATGGGCGATGATGGGGTTCACCTGCTGACCCAGTAAGACCTTAAGTCCCCTTTGCCTCGGGTCGATGAGCCAATGGGAGACCCTAGTAATCGATCCAACCACAACAAAAACTATTCCGCGAGCCGCCGGTGGTATCGAGAATCGTAGGTACGGCCGACTCAAAGAGCCCGGGCTGTGCTGCAGCGCCGGGGCTGTGATCGACCTGTCTGCCGGGGGCGTTCGGATACTGTCCTCACGCCCACTGAGGGGCCGACTGGACGTCTTTTTCGATACCGAAGATGGCCCGAAGCTGGGCGTAAAAACCAAGATCGCCTGGTGCCGCCGTGTCGGGTTCCGCTCATACCTGGTGGGCCTGCAGTTCGAGGACCTGCCACTGAGTGCCGCCAAGCGGCTGCTGCGCCAAGGGGCCTGCGCCCCAACCCCAACCAGGAAAGGCAGACCTGCCCAGCCCCTGCAGCTAGGCTCGATGATGCTGGGTCTGGTGTTACTAGGTGCCGGGGCATTGGCCCAGTCTTGTGTGCAATTCCAGTGGGCCGACGACTTGGGATTATCGGAAGATGCCGTAGCCGCCATAAGCCAAGCAACCAAGCCCTTGATTTTCCTTGGGGTGCTTGCTCTGGTCTATGCCCTACTGCGGGCCCTGGTCAGGCCTGCGCCGTCAGTACAGCGTGGCCGAGTGTCTCGGATCAATGACCACGGCCACGACCGGCGCGACCCGCGCTCGATGCTCAACAGCATCCTCGAAAGCGCACTGGGTGGCGTACTGATCCTCCACGCGGTCCGTGATGACGCCGATGGCATCCAAGACTTTATCGTGCAGACCATCAACCCCGCCGCCGAGCAACTGCTGGGGCGCAGCGCCGAGGACCTGGTCGGCAGGCGTTTAAAAAGCACGCTGCCCTGCCTGGCATCCGAGGGCCTGTACGACAAGGCGGTCTCGGTTGTAGAGACGGGTCTGCCACATGACAGTCAGACAAAGCTGCGACACGATGGGCGGTGGTACCGGTACACAGCCGTGAAACTCGGAGACGGGCTGGCGGTGACTTTCGCCGACATCAGCGAGCAACGGATCACCGAAGACAAGCTACGCCACGCCGCCTACCACGACGCACTAACCGGGCTCCCCAACCGCAAGCTGCTGATCGAGCATCTGGAGCAGGCGGTCCACCGCTCCAAGCGGATCAAAGACTACCGGTTCGCGGTCTTGTTCCTGGACTTCGATCGGTTCAAGATCATCAACGACAGCCTCGGGCATGACGCCGGGGACCAGTTGTTGATGAAGATCACCGAACGCCTGCGAGAGAACCTGCGCGACCTGGACACAACTGCACGGCTGGGCGATTCGCACCTGCCTTCACGCTTAGGCGGGGACGAGTTTGTCGTGCTGCTGGAAGGTATCAAAGACGACCGGTCCGCAGCGATCGTCGCCCAACGTCTGCTGGATACGTTCAACGTGCCGTACGAGATTTCCGGGCACGAGGTAACTTCCACGGCGAGCATCGGGATCGTTGTCAGTGACCCGCGCTACACCAAGCCGGATGACATCCTCCGTGACGCCGACACCGCGATGTACAGCGCCAAGACTACCGGCAAGGCGAAGTACGTCGTCTTCGATGAGGCGATGCACAAAACGATCGTCGAACAACTAACCCTCGAGAACGAGCTGCGGGCCGCGGTGGAAGCCGAGGCGTTCGGGGTCGTGTATGAACCGATCGTCTGCCTGCAGACCGGCCGACTCAAAGGGCTTGAGGCGTTGATCCGCTGGCCCCATCCACGGCGTGGCGAGGTCTCGCCCGGTGAGTTCATCGAGCTCGCCGAGGAGTTAGGCCTGATCGCCCCGATCGGGCGGTGGATCTTACGCGAGGCATGCCGAACGTTTGTCGGCTGGCGGCGAGATCACCCCGATAGCGCGCCTGATTTCATCAACGTCAATGTTTCACGGAGTCAGCTGCGCGATCCGGGGCTGATAGGCCAGGTCAACGCCATCATGCTGGAGACCGGTATCAAACCGGGGATGCTGCGACTGGAGATCACCGAGTCGATGGTGATGGACGATCTGGACGAGATGGCCAAGGTGCTTCACCAACTCAAGGACCTGGGTGTGATTCTGGCGATGGACGATTTTGGGACCGGGCACTCGTCGCTGACCTGCCTGCACCGGTTCCCACTTAATGTTCTTAAGATCGACCGCAGCTTCATCAACAGCGTCGGCCGCAAGGAGCGTCACTACGGCGCGATCCTGTATGCGGTGATCGAGTTGGCGAAGAATCTGGACATGGCTGTGATCGCCGAGGGTATCGAGAACGCCAACCAATTGGCGCTGCTTCAGGGGCTTGGCTGCCAGTACGGGCAGGGGTACCTGTTCAGCGAACCGGTCGCGGCTAAAGACGCCCACCTGCTGTTGAACCGGGACTTCACACAACCCCGCGCCGCTTGAAGCAGATCTAAGGACATTCCCAATCCAAACACCGCGGATGCCTGATGATAGCACCGCATGTATATGCGGTGTCCGCGGATATTCATCCACGGCTATCATCAGGCGTGACGCTACGGATGGATTAAGAACGCTCTAAAGTTAAGCGGCCAACGCCGAGGCGTGTTGCAATTCAAACCGTGCAACAGGCTTTGGGCCCAACGCATACCGCGTCTCATCTTTTTGAAAGACGATCGGGCATACCGAAAGCGTGCCATCTTGGATCACCACTGCGTGCGGGCGAAACGGGAAGCCGTAGGCCCCGGTGTTGATGATGACCCGCCGGCCAAACCGCCAGATGCCGGCCCGGTGGATGTGCCCGAAGACGAAGAACCGTGAGTCAGGCGCGTAGTGCTTTGCGAACTTGCAAGCGGCACGCGGCAGGGTGTGCCAGTACCAAAAGACCCGTCCCAGTTTGACCGCCATACCTATTAGTTTCCGTGGAAGACTTTGGCTCGGCTCGTCGTGGTGGCGTGTCATCTCGTCCCAGGTGAAGTGCGATGCGTACTGCGCCGCGGCGAGGTGGCCGGCATCGGTGTCGCGTTCGTCTGGGGACAGGGCGTTGTGCGTGCGTTGATTCAAGAACCGCAGGCGGTCACGGTGGCCGGTCCAAGGCGAGATCGCCGGGTGCAGTGCATCGCCGTGGGTCAGGTAGACTTCGCCACCGCACAGTTCCAGGCTGCGGCGGTCGGTGATCAGTGGGTCGTGGTTGCCGGAGATAAGCGTCAGCTCGACGCCGTCTTCTTCACACATCTGCTCGACCAGCAGGACTTCTCTGGCGGCGGCGACACGGAGGGAGGCGTCGTGGACCTCGGCGATGTCGCCGTTAATCACCAGGCGGTCCGCCCCGGCCCAGAGCGGCCTGAGAGCCACGGCAGATACCGCGCCACCCTTGGGCTTGCCCAGGTGTGTGTCCGATAGGATTACGATGCGCTCGGTACGGTCTGTCACAGACTGATCATCGGTGGTTTGCGAGGCGTGGTTCAACCGATAACCCGGCGGGGCTTGTGAATACGGCTGATGCGTGAAGGAGCAGAGGTTATAGCCGCAAATGAACGCGGATAAACGCAAATAGACCGTATTTACGGGGCTGCCCAGCCACGGATTTATGCGTGTCCATTGGCGTGTATCGCGGTCAACCCAAACCGACTTCTGCTCGTTTTCTTCGTTGATGGTGCAGACCGGCGATGGCATCGCCGGCTTTATAAAAGACGGGGCAGGCGCTTAATCGCCGACGGTTTTTTTTCGGCGGAGGATGTGGTGGTAGTGCTGGGCGAAGCGGTGGGCCTCGTCACGGATGGCCTGACACAGGCGCAGGCCGGGGTTCTCTCTGCCCAGGCGGATCGGGTCACCCTCTGCCTGGGTGTATATCAACTCTTCTTTTTTTGCCAGAGAGATGACCATCGGGGGTTTGATGTGGAGTTGGCCGAAGGCTTCTAGTGCGGCGTGGAGTTGGCCCAGGCCGCCGTCGATCAGGATGACATCGGGGTACAGCTCGTGGCCCTCGCCTGCCTCGCGGTACCGCCGACTGACAACCTCGCGGATCGAGGCGTAGTCGTCGTTGCCGCCGGGCACGGTCTTGATTTTGTAACGGCGGTACTCGTTCTTGAAGGGACGGCCATCGACAAAGCAGACCTTTGAGCCAACGGTTTCATCGCCCTGAAGGTGGGCGATGTCGATGGCTTCGATGCAGCGGACCGGTTCGGCCAGGCCGAGCGTTCGGGCCAGGGATTCCAGGCCCTTGCGTGGGTCTTGGACGAACGATTCGACCTCGGGCTGCCAACCCTGATTGGCCTTGCCGCGTTCGTCGAGTTTTTCCAGTGCCTTGATCTGGTCGCGCAGCACGGCGGCTCTTTCGAACTCATGCGCATCGGATTCGGCCTGCATCTGGGACCGCATCTCCCGGAGCATCACCGAGCGCTTGGATTCGAGGAACCGCACGAAGCGATTGATGTCGTCGCGGTAGGCCTCTTTGCTTATCTTCTCGCCGCAGGGTGCGGTGCATTGCTTGATCGGGTAGAGCAGGCAGGGGCGGAAGTGTCGGCGTTGGTCGTCGTCTTCGCGGATGTCCAGGTGACAGGTGCGGAACTTGAACACGCGCTGCGCCAGTTGTATGGATTCTCGCAGGGCGTAGACACTGGTGAAGGGGCCCAGGACCTTGGCGCCTTTAAACTGTGGGGCCATGGGTTCGCGGGTGATGAAGACGCCGGGGAAGTCGTCACGGGTGGTGACCACGAGGTAGGGGAAGCTCTTGCCGTCGGTGAGGCGGGCGTTGAACTTTGGGTGGATGTCCTTGATTAATCGGTTCTCGGTGAGCAGGGCTTCCCACTCGCCTTCGCACTCGATGAAATCGAAGTCATCGACGAGGTCGAGCATGGGTTGCTTCATCGGCCCCAGTTCGGCGGAGGGGACGAAGTAGCTGCTGACGCGGTCGGGGAGGCTCAATGCCTTGCCGATGTAGAGCACGACGCCGGCGGGGTCTTTCATCAGGTAGACGCCGGGCACGGCGGGGAGAGCATGGGCTTTGGCGAGGAGCTGGTCGAGTTTTTCGCGTGGTGCGGTCATGCCTGTTTGTCGCAGGCCGAGGCTGGCGTGGAGGTGTTGCGGTCAAACGACTGGGCCGAGGTTTTCACCGAAGGCGTGATCCAGGCACGCAACGGCTTGACCGCCAACACGACCAGCACGACCAGGCAGGCCACCGCCAACCACTGCGGGATCATCTCGTGGTGGTGCGCTTCTTGCGCTTGTGCGATAGCGCTGATGGAAAAGGTCGAGGCGATGGCATCGGTCGTAAGGCCGCAGAGGATCGCGCTGACCGAGACGGTGATGAGGTAGGCGAACATGTGGCGTGTGCCCATTTCTTTGCGGACCACGCCCAGGGTTGCGACGTTGGTAGCGGGGCCGGCCATCATGAAGACCAGCACCGCGCCCGGCGAGAGCCCGGCGATCAGCAGGCCGGCGGCCAGGGGTGTCGAGGCGGTGGCGCAGATATACATCGGGATACCGACCAGGACCATCAGGATCATCACCGGGAGGCCGGAGCCCCAGCCTTCTATCAAGTCGGGGGTGACGAAGACGCTGATGATTCCGGCTAACAGGAGGCCGATCAGAAGCCACTTCATGGTGTCGCCTAGCACCTCGGCGGCGGCTTCGATCAAGGCGGTGAGCAGGCCGGGCTTGTGTGGTGTCGCGTTGTCTGTTTTGGATGAGCAGCAGGAAGACGCGGGCTGGGGTGTACTGTCGCCACAGCATGAAGAGGTTGCCTTGAGTTCTTCGGTTGCGCAGCATGAAGTCTTGGGCGCGGAGGTTTCGCAACAGGAAGTCGTTGGTTTTTCTGAGCCGCATCCGGTGGTGGTCTTGGCGGGGGCTGGGTCTTTGACGGGTGGTGAACCGGGCTGGGTTGACTCGGGGATGGCAGCGCCGACCAGGCCGGTTGCGATCGCGCTAAGGATCGCCGAGGCCGGGCGGACGATTGCCAGGAACGGGCCGAGCAAGGCATAGGAGACGGCGACGGAGTCCACGCCGGTCTCTGGGGTTGCGACCAGGAAAGACATCACCGAGCCGCGTGAAGCGCCTTGTCGGCGTAGCGCCAGTGCGGCGGGGATGACGCCACAGGAACACAAGGGGAGCGGTGCGCCGATGAATGCCGCCTTGACCACGCCGCCGCGGCCGTGCAGGAATTTGGTGAGCCAGGCCGAGGGGATGTAGACCTTAATCAGCGCCGCCACCACCAGCCCGACCAAAAGCCAGGGCGAGGCGGCCAGCACCATCTCCCAGGTGGCGTCCACGATGTCCATGATCGTCTGCATAGGCGGCATTGTAGGCGCGTCCCACCGGGCGTGCCCCTGAAATCCCCCGGACACCCCGGACTCCCCGGGCCACTCCCCGGACCTCCCCCCCCGTGCGTGACCCGATTGATTAGGATACCGCTATGAGTAACCGACCGATCGTATTGGACGCGGATTTTGACAGCGGCTCGCTGGACATGACAAAGTCGTCGGTCAAGGGGGACACCGTCCTGCTGGCTGGGCGTGACGGGTTTAATATTGGTCATTGGAAGTGGCTGCACTTCACCGCATCGAACGTGCGTGGGCGGACGCTGACGTTTCAGATCGGTGACAACTTCGATACTGATCCTGCGAGGCTGAACCAGCACCAGATGGTCTATAGCGAGGACGGCGAGCGGTGGCGGCACTTTGATTTCAACCAGCGAGATGCCCAGGAGGGTGTGTATCGGTTTAGAAATCGTGAACCGTTCACGGGCGACCGGGTGGCGGTGGCGTATGGGTTCCCGTACCCGTTTTCTCGGGTGGTGTCTCACACGGAAAAGATGCGCAGCTGTGAGTGGGTGTCGCCAACGGCGTCATCGGATGATCGGCTTGTGCTTGGGATGTCGCCGGGGGGCGTGGATGAGCTTGGCCGAAACATCGCTCCCAACCCGCTGTTTGGTTATCAGGTCACCGATGCCTCGGCACAGGGCGAAAAGAAAACGGTCGTGTTGATGAGCGGGGTCCACCCCAACGAAACGCTGGCGAACCACACGCTCGAGATGCTGATTGATTGGCTGGTCGGCGATTCAACTCACGCGGCGGCGTTGCGGAAGCGGGCGCGGTTTCTTGTCTACCCGATGGCGAACCCCGACGGGCGTGTGGCGGGATACAACCGCACCACGGTGCAGCACATCGACCGGGATGCCAACCGCTTTTGGCGTGAGGATCTTTGGGGGGACATGCCGGACATCGCCACGGTCGGGCGGGCACTGATTAAAGACACCGGCGGGCGGGTGGATTATTTCATCGACATGCACTGCTGGACCGACACCCAGCACCATGTGGGGATCATCAGCAAGGCGGAGGGGTACTGGGACGATCCGTTCTGGCGTTCGATGGTGGCGTTGGAACCGGGGCTGGCGAGTTGGGACTCGGGGTGGGACAACCCCTCGACGGAGACGTTTGCCTTTGAGCGACTTAGCGCCGGGTTCTGTATGACATTTGAATCAATGTATCTGCCGGGCGAGAAGCTGGATTGCCTGCAACGCATAGGCAGGCATCTGGGCGAAGCGCTGTACCGGGCCCTGGCGGCTGACCTGGCGGACCACTAGGGGGCTGTGGCTGGCAGTGATTAGCTGCCACGCTGCGAAGCGTGCGAAGGCGCAGAAGAGATAGCCGTAATTGAACGCGGATAAACGCTAATAGACCGGATTGGCGCGTTGCTCTGTCAAGGTTTAATTCGCGTTTATTGGCGTTTATTTTCGGCCTATCCAATCCTGCGTTGTTCGGGCTCTTCGCCGTTGCGTGGCAAGTAGGTTTGGTGGGTTTTCTGATTGGTTCTTTCGTATACCCAGCGCCCGCCCGGGGTTGTCCCTGTGTGGGTCAAAAACCTTGGTTAAAAAGCATTGAAAATCCGCTTTCTTGTGGTATGTTGGAGGGGCAGGAGTGATGGAAGCCGAGCCTTCTATGGGTGAGGCTGATTTAGCTCCCGTGGTTCGATCTCCGGGGCATAGGCCGGGGAAGGAATTGGACGCGGGCTAACGGGTTTTCCCCGGAATAGCGCAATGCCGAATCCTGGTGTTATGAAGCTGCCGACCCCGATCATTGGGCCGGTGATGCTGTGAAGATGAAGGGCCTATCCGTTGTTCCGGCTCTGGGTTACCATTGCGGGGCGGCAGGGAGAGATCAAGCCGAGTCCGGCGTCGATTCACTGAAAAATCGGTGACAGACGCGGGCTAGGCTATGCGCGGGTATCACTATTATAATAGTAGACATAATTATATCTTGAACATGAAATGTAATGCGGAGAAATGATGCGAATTAAGTTACTACTCGCGCTATCGTTGGCCGGCCTGACACTTGTAGCCGCGCCGTCACACACACTGGCCGCCAACCCTCTTCCGCCGATCGACAAGCCCGGGCTCGCGGTTGACCTGGTCGACTTCGTGCAGTTCCCCGCCGGCTCGGGTTCGTTTCAGCGTGACGGGATCAACTATCTTCTGGAGTCGCCCGATACCTCAGGCCGACTGTTCGTCAACGATTCGCGTGGCGGGATACGTCTTATTAATACGGACAACTCGACGTCGATCTTTTTGGATATCAGTTCCAACGTTTCAAGCGTGGCTGGGGAAAACGACATCGATGTGATCCGCGGGACGTTCGGGCAGCAGGGGCTCGGCGGGTTCGCTTTCCACCCCGACTATGCCACGCTTGGATCGCCGGGGTTCGGCAAGCTGTACACCGCACACAGCGACAACCAGGCGGGTAAGCCCACGCCCGATTTCCCAAGCCCCGGATCGACCAGTCATCACAGCGTCATCATCGAGTGGCAGGTCGATCCACTTAACCCCGACACGGTGGACCTCACCAGCCGGCGTGAGTTGTTGCGGATCGGCCAACCGTTCGGCGATCACAACATGCAGCAGATCGGGTTCAATCCGCTGGCAAACCCCGGCGATGCTGACTACGGCAAGATGTTTGTCTCGATGGGTGATGGCGGCAACAACAACCCCCCCATCCCCACCGACCCGTTCCAAGGCGGACAGGATCCCGGCACCCCCCTGGGCTCGATCCTCCGCATCGACCCGCTGGGGAGTAACAGCAGCAATGGAAATTACGGCATCCCCGCTGACAACCCGTTCGTCGGCGACCCGGACCTGATGCACACACCGCTAGTCGATGAGAGCCAGACACCTCAAGACGAAACGCTCGGCGAGGTCTGGGCCTTCGGCCTGCGCAACCCCCACCGTTTCAGTTGGGACACCGGACTCAACGGCACCGCCAACATGTTCATCTCCGACATCGGGCAGGCCAGCATCGAAGAGATCAACCTCGGCGTGGCAGGCGCTAACTACGGCTGGCGCGACCGCGAGGGCACCTTCGCCACCGACCCCAACAACCAGAACAACCTCTTCCCCCTGCCTACAAGCGACGGCGTGTTCGGCTACACCTACCCCGTCGCACAATACGACCACGACGAGGGCGTCGCCGTCGTCGGCGGGTTTGTCTACCGCGGCCAGGCCATCTCATCGCTTCAGGGCAAGTACATCTTCGGCGACCTTGTGAACGGCCGGATGTTCTACACCGACGTCGACGACATGATCCTCGGCAACGTGGCCACCATCCACGAACTGACCCTCTTCCACAACGGCTCGGAGCAGACGCTCCTGCAGATCATGGGTAACGCGCCGCGTGCAGACCTGCGCTTCGGTGTCGACAACGACGGTGAGATCTTCGTCATCGCCAAACGCACCGGCGAAATATTCCGCCTCGTCCCACAAACTAATCTCGAAGGCGACCTTGACGGCGACGGCTTCGTCGGCATCGAAGACCTGAACATCGTGCTTGGTAATTGGAACCAACAGGTCGCCGCAAGCGACCCGGCCAAGGGCGACCCTTCAGGCGACGGCTTCATCGGGATCGAAGATTTGAACGTCGTGCTTGGCAACTGGAACGCGGGGACGCAGCCGCCGGAGGTCTTGACGAATATCCCCGAGCCGGGGGCGGTGGTGCTGTTGGGTGTGGGCGGCGTCGCGTTGCTGCGGGTTCGCAAGAAGCGATGAGGATCATTGGTCGGCGGCAAACAAATCTGTCACCGCAATAATAATCGATCGCGGTGTCACGGGGCCAAACAAAGCCTTGAATACGGGCGTTTTTTGTGGCGTGCCTGTATTCCAATGGTACTATGGTGGCTGAATAAACTCGGCGGAAAAGGCATGGGCCGATTGTGCGCCCAGTAAAGAAGTTTATTTCGGGAGCCACCTCAGATGAACTATTTCAAGATCAATCCGGCCAGAGTACTTATGGCGGCTTTGGTTTCACTCGCACTGGTAGATCCGTCGCGGGCGGTTGTTGTGGACGGGAGCCTGGCCGGCGACGGTTATGGTCAGCCGGTGGCGGTGCAGACCGTGCAGACCGGGTTCGGGGATAACCAAAGCGAACTGAATGCGGCCTACGCGCGGGTGCAGGGCGGGCAACTGTTTCTGATGTTTACGGGCAACCTCGAGCCGGTATGGAACCGCCTGGAGGTTTTCATTGATTCGACGCCCGGGGGGATGAATCACGTCACCCGTCCTGCGTCGTCGTTTGATCGGTTTACGTTTGATGCGGGCTTTGAGCCTGACTACCTGATCGAAAATATTTCCGGGCCGAGCAATTTTATTTTCCAGTTCGCTGAATTTGATTCGGATATCACCACTGGGAGGGACACGTTCATTAATGTGTTCGATGGGCAGGAACAGGGCGCGGTCCAGACGGCACCGGGCGAAGAGCTGGGTTTCTCTTTCGGTTTGGGATTTGACAACACCAACACTGCGGGCGTGACCGGTGGCGTCGATGCGGCGGATCAGGCGGCGGTGGTGGCTGTCACTACCGGGATAGAACTGGGGATCCCCTTGGCTGCGATCGGCAACCCGTTTGGCGAGATAAAGATTTTGGCGATGGTCAATGGTGCCGGCGGCAACTTCCTTTCCAACCAGTTCCTGGGCGGGCTGGAAGCGCCCCAGGCGAACCTGGCCTCGGACGGGCAGGGCAACGTGTTCGCCACCTTGGGGCTGATCGACCTCAACGATTTCGCGGGCGATCAATTCTTCACGATCGATATCCCGCTCACCGGCGACCTGAATAGGGATGGCTTCGTGGGGATCGATGATCTGGGCAACGTATTGGGCAACTGGAATGGAAATGTTTCGCCGGGTGACATGTTGCAAGGCGACCCCTCCGGAGACGGGTTTGTGGGGATCGAAGACATGAACCTGGTGCTTGGCAACTGGAACGCGGGGACGCCGCCGCCGCCGGCAGGCGAGTTGGCGTCGGCTGTGATCCCCGAGCCGGGGAGTGTGGCGTTACTGGGGGTGTGCGTGGTGGCGGCGATCCGCCGACGTTGACTGCGTCGCGGTTCGGATGGGGATGCCTGGTGCCTGCGGATCAGATTAACACCTGTGTCGCAGCCCGTAAAAGCTCGCAAAAATACCGAAAAAACCTTGTGCTGGCTGAACCTATCCAGTATAAATAATTTAGTTTTATATAATTTTGCACCAACTCACGGGGCCTCTCTGTCATGAATAGATACGTTAATACATCCCGCCGATTCGCTATCGCTGTATCGCTGCTGGGGTCTTGGTGCATGGCCCAGACCGGTGCTGCGCAGGTCTTCACGACGATCATTAATGTTCCGCCGGATGTTGCGTCGGCATCGATCGGGTCGGACACGCAATTAAATCTTTTTGATAACGGGGCTATCGGAGATTTATTCGACGCGGGAGCCCGTGATGGCACGAGCACCAACGTCGAGGTGAATATCAGCGGGGGCACGGTCGGGCCTAGTTTCTTTGCCAATTCGAACAGCCAAGTCAACATTACCGGTGGCATTTTTCAGGACGGGTTCTTCGCGAACACGGGCAGCAATGTTTCTATCAGCGGGGGAAGGGTGGGCTCTTTCATCTCCATAAGTGGTAGTACGGTCACGATCATTGGCGACGAGTTTATATCGGGCGGTGTGCCGGTAGCGGGGCTCAATGTCCCCGGGGATTCGGTCTTCTTCCGTAATGGTTCTTTGCATTTGACGGGCACACTCACCGATGGATCGGTCGTCCTGTTTTCGGCGGGGGCGGGTGATTTTTTCTCAACCCAGACGGCGAAGTTAACGCTCGCGGCGATACCGGCTGCGGGGCCGAGCGTCATTAACAGTCCCGCCGATCCCACCCCGCCAGGTCTGCGTGCGGGGCAGACACTGAACCTCGCGGCAGGCGCAAATCTGGGCGACAACTTCGCGGCGGTCGGTGCGACGCTGAATATTGATGGCGGCACCGTGGGACGGGGCCTGGAAATCGAAAACACGTCTGTGACCATGACGGGGGGTAGCGTGGGATCTGATTTTCGCGTTTTCGCGGGCAGCAATGTCCACATCAGCGGCGGGAGTATCGGTAACAGCTTCACGCCTCGTTCGGGTAGCCATGTGACGATCGATGGCGGGGTGATCGGGGACAACGCCGCCGCACAATCCAGCAGCAGGATGACTATCAACGGCGGGGTGATCGGGGGCAACTTCGACGTCTTCTCGGGCAGCACGGTCAACATCAACGGCGGATCGATCGGCGACTTCTTCGATGCGAACCGGAGCAGCACGGTCAACATCAACGGCGGGGTTTTGGGCAACTCCATCGATATCCAGGACGGCGCCACGGTCAACATCAAGGGCGGGCGGTTCGGACAGGACTTCGACGCCTTTGGTGGCAGTTTTGTCATCTTCACCGGTGGCGAGTTTCTCATGGACGGGCAGCCTATCGCGGGATTGAGCGGGCCAGGGGACAGGGTCGCGGTCCCCGGGCTATCGACCCTGACCGGGACACTGGAGGATGGCTCGGCCTTCGTGTTCTCCTCACTTGCAGAAGATGACTTCGATCCCGGCACGGTATTTTTGCAGTTGGGGACGGTCCCTGCGATCACGCCGGGGACGATCGGCTCGCCTGGTAGCCCGGTCCCCAATGGGGTGCGCGCAGGCGAGAGGCTGGTCCTCTCGGCGGGTGCGGACGTGGGGGATCACTTCGCCGCGGTGGGAGGCGAGTTGCATATCATCGGCGGGACGGCGGGGTTTGGGCTTGAAGTGGTGGATACACAGATGGCGATCTCATCGGGGAGCGTTGGCGATGGCTTGAAAATCTATGCCGGCAGCACCGTTGATATCAGCGGCGGGACGGTCGGGATCCAGGCCAAGGCGTTCGTGGGCAGCACGGTGAATATCTTCGGCGAGGGAAGTGTGGGCGATCTTTTCGGGGCTTTGACTGGCAGCACGGTGAATATCTTCGGCGGGTCTGTGGGGGAGAACTTTGTCGCCTTCTCCGACAGCACGGTCAACATCAGCGGCGGGGACGTATCCAGCAGTTTCCGGGCCTTCGTCGGTAGCGAGATCAACATCCTTGGCCAAACTTTTTTTAAGACGGACCCGGATTCACCCGGCGACCTGATCGACCTGACAGCGGGCCTGACACCCGGCGTGCCGATATTGATTACCAGCCGGGTCGGACAACTCACCGGCACCTTGACGGACGGCTCCGCGTTCAACTTCAACATCGGGTCTTTCTTTAATAGCCAGGCGACACTCACGATCGCACTTCTCCCGTTGGCTGGTGATCTGGACTTTGATGGTTTTGTCGGGATAGCGGACCTGAACCTGATCTTGAGTCAGTGGAATCAGAACGTAACCCCAGGTGACCTACTGCTGGGCGACCCGACGGGCGACGGGTTCGTGGGGATCGAAGACCTTGGCGTGGTGCTTGGCAACTGGAACGCGGGGACGCCGCCAGTTGCGGGGGCCTCGACGAATATCCCCGAGCCGGGGACGTTGGGGATTTTCGGCCTGCTGGGTCTAGCCTCCGTTGTCACTGGCCGTTATGGGCTCGGCAATGGGGCCGTGCGGGCGTGATTGGCTTCGCCCAAGCGAATTTTCTTTGAAAAGGCCTTGATTACCACGGTGTTCTATTGATTTTGGCCACCTGATCTGATGTAATACAAGAAGTAAAATTGGGGGGCGGGCACATCACTCATTTCAAGCTGCGCCTGGATGACGTCCGAACGGTTCTCCGGGATATCCTGCGGAGACCATATCATGTCGAGCCATCTCGTGGCACCGAGTCGATTCAGTGCAGTGCGCGCGGGGACTGCCGTGCTGTGTCTGATCATGTCGGCACCGACAGCCTGGGGGGCGCTGGACATCGTCTTCGTGCCCACCCCCACGGGCAACCCCGGGGACCTACCCGCGGCTGACATGAACGGTGCCAAGCTCGCCGACTTGCTCGCCTACGTCGAGACGGTCTACGAAGACATCATCGAAGACACGTTCACGATCACGATCAACTACCAATACGTGGCGAACCTTTCGTTCGACAACGGCAGCTTCGCGACCACGGATACCGAGTTTGTCGACGGCGGCGGGCGCACGACCGAGGGGCTGCTGCGTATCCACCGCACGCCGCAGGACGACCCACTACAGTTTTTTTACTACGACCCGACCCCGGCCGACGACAGCGAGTTCGACATGGTCCAGTGGCTGTACCGCGACCTGACGCCGACCCAGCAGACCAACCGGTTCTCGAACAGCACGCCGGACCTGTTCGAGGCGGGCTACCGGGGCGACCCGATGCCGGGCAGCCCCTGTGATGATGCGATGTGCACCGACCTGCTGACGATCCTCTTCCACGAGGTCGGCCACGGGATGGGCCTGACGTCTAAAGGCGGGGAGACCGGGACGCTGTTGCTGAACGAGACCGCCGACGCGACCTTTGATATCAACCCCGACTTTGTCAACGGTCAGAGCATGGATATCAAAGTCCGCGGCATGGCCGATACGAATGAGAGGTCGCACGTATTCGGCGGGACACCCAATAACTTCGCAATCATGTCGTTCAACTCTCCCCAGACCCGACGCCGACCCTCGGCGACCGACATCTTCACCTTCGCCTCGGTGTCGGGGTGGACCGACATCGACCTTCGGCGTCAGGACTTCCTTGGGGGAACCGACTGGAACACCGACGGGAACTGGATGGGCAACCAGGAGCCCGGGTCCGCCGACCAGGCCTGGGTCCGGCACGGGGGTGATGTCACCATGTCCGCTGGTGCGTTCGCTACAACGTTGACCGTTGACGAGAGCAGCAGCGTTTCCACCGGTGCAAACAAGCTGGGCATCATCAGCGTGGCGACCATCCAGGGATCTAGTCTCATCAACCCCTCGGAGATCTTTGTCGATATCGCCGGTGAGCTTGAAACCCCGACGCTGGTCATCAAGTCCGGCGGGCAGTTGGGGATGGACGACGGGCTGACCGACGTGAACGACCTGAGCATCAACGCCGGCGGCGCGGTCCGGGCCCGGGGCACACTGGATGTGGCGAATGACCTGCGTAACAACGGCACGCTCGCCGCCGACGGCGCGGGCCTGCTGACACTGACTACGCTGGGCTTCGGCGTCTGGGACCTGGACGGCACAAGCGGCACTGGAAGGGTGGAGGCGATTGACGGCAGCCTTTCCATCCAAGGTTCACTCAATGATGCCTTTGATGGCACGCTCGCGGTAGGCCTGCTGCAATTCGCCGACTTCGACACGGCGTGGACCCAGAGCGGTGGGCGGATCGAGTTGATCGGCGACGCGCTGAATGAGGCAGAGCTGCGCGGTGCGCAGGTCACGATCCAGAACGATCTGACCGTGGCGGATCGCGGCTTGATCTCGGCACCGGTGATCTTCGGCCCGTCGGCCAACGTCAGCGTGCTGGGGCCCGATGGACGGCTGAGACTCACCGGCCCGACACAACTTAACGGCGGCACCTACACCGGGCTTGAGATCCAGTTCGACAACACCGTCAACGTCAACGCCAACACCACCCTGGATAACACCATCACCGACCTGGACGGCAACCTCGGTAACACGATCACCAACATCAATATCGGCACGCTCACCATCAACAGCGATTTCATCGATGACAGCAACGACTTTTTCGACGGCACGATCAACGTCGCCTTCGGTGCGAAGCTGACGGTCAATGTCGCCGCCTCGGGCTGGAGTCTCCGCGGCGACCTGAACCTCAGCAGCATCGACGGGTTCTTGACGCTGCCGCTATCGGGCAAAGATGTACATGTCGTAAACACAGGCGCGATCAACGCCGACGGCCCGGTGAGTCTCCAAGCGGCGGTGCATCTGGACGGTGGGTCGATCGAAACCAACGACGCCACCACCGACGTCATCCTGACCGCATCGCTTAACACGATCTCGGGTGGATCGGTCAACGGCCCCGGCGAGCTGAGCGCCTCGTCCGGTGCGGAAATGCGAGGCTTCGGGACAATCAACACGGTCGTGGATTTCGATGGGACCGCCAAGCTGCTTGCAGACAACGGCACACTCACCGTCAACGGGCCGATCCTCGACGTCGGAACGATCGGGACCGACGGGATCTCGGGTGTGTTGAACGTACCCAATCTTTGGAATACGAACGTCGCCAACGAGCTACGGCTGAATCTCGGACAGGTCATGGGCGCTCGGATCACCAACGGTGGGGCGACGGTCGGGACCGGTACGATCGCCGCGGCCGGCTTTATCAACGACGGGCTACTCAAGGCCGAGGCCGGGGGCCTTATCGTCAATGTCACCAATGTCGCGCTCCTGGACCTGGACGGCGCCGGCAACGCCGGGCAGATCGAGGCGGTTAACGGTTCGATCGAGATCGACAACAACTTCCTGAGCATACAGGCCTTCAACGGCACGCTCAGCATCGGCAACGGTCAGGAGTTCCGTATGCTCTTCGACGGGCTAAACAACACCGGGCAGGTCACCCTCACCGGCGGGACCTACGTCGCCGAGTCGTTTCAGCAGTCCGGCAACATGACGGTGCAGACCAACCCGTCGTTCCTAAACGCCACCAGCACATTCAACCCCACAAGCGCAACCACGATCAACGCCGATCTGAACCTGATGAACGACACCACCGTCGAGGCCGGGGCAACCCTTTCGGGATCGGCGAAACTGATCAACAACGCCGGGTCGCACCTGCAACTGAAAAGTGGTGTGATGCTGGCGGTGGACCTTCAAAACGACGGCACACTAGAGATAGGTGACTCCGCGGGGATCGCCGATGTACGTGGGAACGTCACACTCATATCTACAAGCGATTTGCCCGTCGAGTTGGAGGGTAGCGCCTCGGGCACGTTCGACCGGCTCACTTTGACCGAAAATCTGAACCTCGACGGCCACCTGGAAGTCCTGCTGGGGCGGGTGTTTCAACCTCTTGTCGGCGACACCTTCGACATCATCGCATTTGATGGCCTGCGTACCGGTGTATTTGCGAGCGTCGGATTCCCCACGATCCCCGAGGTCGGGCTGGGACTTCTCTATAACGCCCAGACCGTCACCCTTTCCGCTGGCATCCTCGGCGACCTGAATGGCGATGGGTTTGTCGGCATCGAAGACCTTAACATCGTGCTGGGCGTATGGAACCAGAACGTCGACGCCGGCGTCTGGCTGCAGGGCGACCCTAGCGGTGACGGGTTCATCGGGATCGAAGATCTGAACGTCGTGCTTGGCAACTGGAACGCGGGGACGCCGCCGGCGGAACTTTTGACGAATATCCCCGAGCCGGGGACGTTGGTGTTGCTGGGGGTGGGTGGGTTGGGGGTGCTTAGACGGAGGGTGGCGTGTTGAGGCACGCCTCGCTGGGAGAAAGGTGATCGCTGATCTGTGAATGATGATGGCTGAACTTGGGGGACGGGCATTGGAAGATGGGTCTGCTAGTTCAGCAGTCATCCGCCGTAAGTCCGCGAAGCGAAAAAACACTTTAGAGCGTTCACAATCCAATCGTAGCGGTTGGCTGAGTGTAGCACCGCATGGATATGCGTTGTCCACGGATATTCATCCGCGGCTGTGACGGAGCGTGAGGCTACAGATGGATTGAGAACGCTTTAGGCTCCACCCCAGTGCTGGGCGCGGTACAGTGGTGTCATGAAATTGCCTTGGAAAAAACGTGCGGGTGATGCGGGGGGTAAGCATGCGGAGCCGGTGCATGAGGTGGTGTTTCATGCTTACCCGAAGCTGCTATTTATCTGGCCGATCATCGCGGCGGGGTTTTTGTTCTGGTTCCCGGCGGGCTGGGGGTGGGTGGACCAGGAATCATTGGGGTGGGTGTACCTGCTGCTGGGTGTGGTGGTGATCCTGACGATCGGTGTGGACATCGAGCGGAACCACGCGGTGTTCTGGGTGGTGGCGTTTGGGATGTTTTTTTTCCTTGGTCTTTGGCTAAGCGAGAGGACGGGGTTCACGCTGTTTGGGAATATTTTTAATTTCTTCGAGGACCAGGAGGTGCAGTACAACCGGGGGTTTGGGCTGTCGGCGAGTATCCTGTTATTGATCCCATACCTGACGATGCTGGTGTGGGCGAGGATGCAGCACCGGTGGCGGATCACGCACAACGAGTTTGAGCATTACGCGTTTGGCCGGGCCGATGATTCGTTGGCACGCGGGGCGAAGCGGGTCCGCAGCACGTACCCGGATTTGTTGGAGCTATTGATCTGCGGATCGGGGACGCTGATCGTGTATTCGGCGACGGGTCGTTCGGAGCTGCGGCGTATCCAGCATGTGCCACTGATTTTTCTGGTGCGTAAGCGGATCAACCTGCTGCTTGAGGCGACGGCGGTGACGCAGGCGGCTGCGGATGTGCTCGCCGAGGCGGAGGAGCAGGCGGAGGACGACGAGGCGGGTTTGCCGGACGAGGGTGCCCGGCCGGAGGAGGGGGCACCGGGGATCGGCGGAAACGACCCATTGTGACAATGGGCAGGCAAAAAGCCGGATTTGATTAACATTGCCACTGGTTATGGCCGAAACAATGCTTGACCGGGCTATGATCCACGGTATAATAGCCCTTAGTCAGTGCATCTCGCTGCGGGAAAGCTCGCCGTCATTAACCGAGAACCTATCGTCAAAGTTGCACGCACGGGGTGACCGATATAGTGTTTAGTGAGATAGTCGCACGAAGCGACTTCGATACAAGCGTACCGAGTTCTATTACAGCCGTACGGTATCGAGAAGCACCTGTTTTTTGCCGGTTGATCGAAGGAGCGATCAGGCATTGTCTGGTAATCCCAACAGTTGGCATGAGGCCATCAGGTAGGGGTTTACGAAGCTATGCGAGGCGACGGCTGGGCCCACGTTGGGTTCACGGATCGCCCTAAAGAGGGAAGACGACGCGGCCAGCCCATGGGGGTGCCGTCGGGTCGGATTAACAGCTCCGGTGACTGTGATCAACCGCTACCAGCATGGGGATGTCGTAACACATCCCAAACGCCCCGAGTGGGGCCAGGGCGTGGTAAAACACACTCAGGCCATTGTTCACCAGGGTGCCGCCGCACAGAGGTTGAGCGTCGAGTTCGCCAACCGCGGCCGGGTCGTCATCAACACCGCAGTAGCGCCTTTGGCGCCGAGAAAAGGAAAGACGCAGATCATGAGTTCCTCGACTACTTCCAGCGGAGGCTGGCTCGATCAACTCGAACGTACCAACAAAAACTCCCACGAGTTGTGGGAGTTACCCGAAGCCCTTACCGACGTTTTTGTGTCGGACCTGCAGCGGCTCTTGGCGACGCTCGACACCTACAAGTTCAACACCGAGCCCAGGCCCCTGATCGATTGGGCTGTGATGCAGACCGGGATGAACGACCCGCTGAGCAAATATACTCGGCACGACCTGGAGCAGGCCTTCGCCCGCTTCGCCCGTGACCGTGACCTGCACCTCAAAGAGTTTGTCCGCCAACTCAAGCGCAACGGCAAACACCAGGTACTGGTTCAGGCAAGGCACCAGTCCAAGGTCCTCGCCGGACAGACCGCTCTGGACCGGGCGATGCGGCACTGATTGGATATCTGATTTATGATTGATGATGGATGATTTAGATGCGCCTATGGGCATCGAACCGGCGTTATGCGCCTAATCCACGACACATCCTCAATCATTGATCCCAAATCAGCTACCCCGGGTCCGCGAAGTGAAATCTCGATACAATTTCTCCTATGACCAGCGATGCCAAGCGGATCGTCGAGCTACGCCGTGAGATAGACCGGCACAACCGACTCTATTACGTCGAGGCGGCCACACAGATATCCGACCGCGAGTTCGATGTTCTGCTGCGTGAGTTGCTGGATCTGGAAGCTACGCACCCCGATCTGGTCACCCCCGACTCCCCCACCCAGCGCGTGGGCGGCGAGCCGATCGAAGGATTCAAGACCCTCGCACACGCCCGGCGGATGATGTCGATCGACAACACCTACGACCGCGACGAGTTGCGTGCCTGGTACGACCGCACACTCAAGGGGATCAAGAATGTTCAATCTGCAATGGCCGATGGCCAATCGAAGATCGCAGATCTCACATTGAACATGACATTGGTCCTCGAACCCAAGATCGACGGGGTCGCGGTCAGTCTGCGTTATGAGAAGGGCCGACTTGTCCAGGCGCTTAGCCGAGGCGACGGCCAACGCGGTGATGACATTACTCATAACGTCCGCACCATCCGGGCGGTTCCATTAACGCTCAATACTCAAGACGCCGAACCACCGAATGTGCTGGAAGTCCGTGGCGAGATCTTCATGCCCGATGTGGAGTTTCAGCGGATCAACGAGCAACGCGATGAGCAGGGGCTGGATCGTTTAGCCAACCCGCGCAACGCTACGGCCGGGACACTTAAATCGCTGGACCCCAAGGTTGCAGCCGGGCGTCGGCTGATGTTTTATGCGCACGGCCGAGGCGAACTGAGCCCCGATACATTCATCAGCCATCACGGATTCCTCGAACAACTGCGTGCCTTGGGCCTGCCGACCAACGAGCACATCACCGCGGTGGATAGCTTCAACGATGCCTGGGCGTTCATCGAATCGTTCCAGGGCAAACGAGCCAAACTCGGCTACCCCACCGACGGCGTTGTTATCAAGCTGGACAACCTCGCCTTGCAGGAATCGCTGGGCGCAACAAGCAAGGCCCCGCGTTGGTGTATCGCGTATAAGTACGCTGCCGAGCAGGAGCAGACTGTTTTAATCAAAGTCGATTGGCAGGTCGGCAAGACCGGCAAGCTCACGCCCCGCGCTACCATGGAGCCCGTCCTCCTCGCCGGCACGACCGTCCGGCACGCGACGCTGCACAACATGGATGAGATTACTCGCAAGGACATACGCCTGGGCGACACCGTTGTCATCGAGAAGGCTGGGGAGATCATCCCGCAGGTGGTCCGCGTGGTTATCGAGAACCGCCCCGCTTCCAGTAAGCCGATCACGCCCCCGACCAAGTGCCCTAGTTGTGACCAGCCGATCGAGAAGCTCGAAGACGAGGTCGCCCACCGCTGTGTTAATCCCGAGTGCCCTGCCCAATTCCGCGAGAAACTGATCTGGTTCGTTGGCCGAAACCAGATGGACATCGACGGGCTGGGTGAGAAAGCCATCATCCAACTCGCCGACGCAGGCCTGCTTAAAACTTTTGGCGATGTCTACACACTGCACACCCAACGCGATGCACTGCTTGAACTCGATCGCATGGGTGAGAAGAAGATCGATAACCTGTTGGCCGGGATCGAGGCGAGCAAGTCCCGTCGGCTATCGCGTGTGCTGGCGGGTTTGGGAATCCGCCACGTCGGCGCATCTGCCTCCGCCGGATTGGCGCAGCACTTCGGCGATATTGACACGTTGACCAAGGCCGACACCGAAACGATTGCCCAGGTCGAGGACATCGGCCCGATCACCGCCGAGTCGATCCACACGTTTCTGAACAACGATGCCGGCCGACACGTCATCCAGGAACTCAAAGACGCGGGGGTTGATCTGACCGAAGAAAAGACCGCCCCACCCCCGGGTGCTGTTGACTCGCCTTTTGCTGGCAAGACCGTGGTCATCACCGGTACATTCGAGACCTTCGACCGCAACGACCTGAAAGCCAAACTCACCAGACTGGGCGCAAAAGTCACCGGCAGCGTGTCGAAGAATACAGACCTGCTGCTGGCCGGCGAGAAGGCGGGGAGCAAGTTGACCAAGGCTGAGCAGTTGGGGGTTGAGGTGTGGGACGAGGCGGCGCTACACGAACACCTGTCCTGACCGACCGTTCTACATGGGGATTGCTATGAGCGATACCAACGAAATCTACGTCGCCACCGACATCGAATCGGATGGCCCTTGCCCGGGTCATTACTCGATGTTGAGTTTCGCATCGGTGGCATTTCGGTTGGACAAGACGGTCTTGAGCACTCTCGAGCGGAACCTGGACACGCTCCCCGGTGCCAAGCAACACCCCGATCACATGAAGTTTTGGAGCGACAATCCCGACGCGTGGTCGGCCTGCCGGAAGGACACGGTCTGTCCAGCAGAAGCGATGCGCGATTATACGGGATGGATCAAGTCACTGCCGGGCACAGCGGTATTCGTCGCACACCCAATCAGCTTCGACCACCTGTTCATAAGGTGGTATCTGTACGAGTTCGTCGGCGAAGACCCGTTCTTCCTCGCGGGGCTGGACATGGCCTCCTATGCGATGGCCCTGATGAGGTCACCCTACACGAAGTCACACAAACCGCATATGCCTGAGTCATGGAACGATCCTGATACCAAACACACGCATGTCGCACTCGATGACGCGATCGGACACGCCATGACGTTCTGCAATATGGTGGCAGCGAACCCCATCGTTCCTTGATGGGGCGGGGAACTAAGAATACCAATCCATGCTCGTGGATACGGGGTTAGGGCGCCGCCTCTTCGTCCGGTTGTGTCTGGGCGGTGTTGACCCACACCGGGCCTCGGCGATCAAGGGCATCCAAAACACGCGACTTGCTGCTGTCGAAATCCAAACGACTTAAGTGCGCCAACACACGCGACTTGGCATCCCCACTAAATATCGGGTTCTCTACCAAGGTCTCGATCACCTTGATTGTTTCTTTCTCGAAATCAAGCTCGCCAAAAGCGGTATCTACAAGGTAGACCTGCGCGTCAGGCCCAAGATTCAGCCGCTGTGCTATCTGATAGAGGTGCTTAGTTCGAGCCGAGCTGAAATCCAATGACCGGACAGCGTCGATCTCCGCGATGGTGGCTTCGTCCTCAATATAGGCTTCACTGCCAACGGGTCCACGGGGGGGATAGCCCACCACGACAATTTTTGTGTGTCCACAGCCTATGAGCATCAAGGCTAGCGTGACGATACCAAGGGCACGGTAAATAGAACGGTTTGTCATGGCAATTTGACCCTGAAATAGAGACCCCAACCGGACACCCAGACCACACCCCCCTGATAGACGGACCAACCATAGCCGTGTTCCATCCTATCACAAATTTTCTATTCATAATCTATTGTTCTCACACGCACATCCACCAGCTATAATCCCCCCATGCTGATACGACGTGCTACGGTTGCTGATGTGCCTGCGATGGGGAAGATTATTAATGACTGCGCCGAGTTTGGGCTGATGCTGCCTCGGTCGCTGGCGTCGTTGTATGAAAACGTGCGCGAGTTTCATGTGGCGGAGGAAACCGGGGGCGGGGGGCGTGTGGTGGGGGTCGGGGGGTTGAGCGTTGTGTGGGCGAACCTGGCGGAGGTCTGTGCGTTGGCTGTGGAGTCGGGGCAGCGGGGCAAGGGGGTGGGTCGGCTGTTGACCGAGGCGTGCATCGAGCAGGCGCGGGAGCTTGGGGTGCGGACCATCATGACGCTGACATATGAGCAGGCGTTTTTTGAGAAGCTGGGGTTTGGTGTGATCGATCGGCAGAAGCTGCCGTTGAAGGTTTGGAGCGAGTGCATCCGTTGCCCGAAGAATCAGGCGTGTGATGAGATTGCGATGACGTTGGTGCTGGAGGATGTCCCGGAGCTTGGTGTGCCCAAGCCGGTGGCACCGCCTGCGGATCAGTACATCGTGCCGATCATCCGTGCGATGAAGAACGGGAACGCGCCGCCGCCTGAGGATGATGATTAGGCATTTATGATTTTTGATTGATTATTTATGATCTGAGAGAATGCCAAGATACCCGTGGTTGGCCTTGCCGCTTTCTTTCTTCATATCATCAACCATAAAGCCACTTCTAAAAACACACTCACGCAGGTCATCCATGGGGCCCCGCTAAGCCGCAAGCGGCTGTTTCGCGGAGGGATTTCAATTATTAGATATGGCCATAAATCTCAAATCATAAGTACCCCCTGACTCGCCCCACTGTTCGGTGCGTGTTACCCTGTTGGCTGACATGCCCAAAGCTTCCCCATGGCTCCCTGATCTGATAGGGTCCGCGCAAGTTGCTGCGCTGGCGGCGGCTTTGCGCGCATCGGACAGCGGTTCGGCCCAAACCAAGGGGCTAACTCAGGGGAATGTTCCGGGGGTGGCGGTGGTTCGGGCACATGGGAGCCGGGGCTCCAGCGCGGCGTTGACGGCGGGTGCGTTGAGTTTGAAACTTGGTCGGCTGGTGGTGCTGGTGGTGGCGCACCTGGACGAGGCGTATGACGCGCTGGACGATCTGGCACTGTTTGCGGATGCGGGGCGGGCGTTGGATGCTTGTCGGTTTGGCGCGCTGGAGGTTTTGCCGGGCGAGTCGAATGTGAGTTTGGAGTTGTTGGCTGAGCGTTTGGCGGTGGTGGGCCGACTGGTCGAGGGAGGTGTGCCAGACGTGATTGTTGCGCCGGTGCAGGCGTTGATGCAGGCGGTGCCGGAGCCGGGGGCGCTCAAGAATTTTTCCAAGGTGGTGCGAGAGAACGACGACATGCCGCCGGGCGGGTTGATGGACTGGCTGGTGGCGGCGGGTTACCAACGTCAGGACGTGATCGAACAGCCCGGCGACTTCGCGTCGCGTGGCGGGATCCTGGACATCTACCCCCCCGCCGGGTCTACGGGTGATGGTGATGACCAGCCGCTTGGGCCTATCCGGCTTGATTACTTCGGCGACCAGATAGAATCGCTGCACCGGATCAACCCCGACACGATGGGCTCGGCTGGGCAGATCAAGTCGGCGCGGATCATCGGCGCAAGCACTAATCAGATCCAGAGTGACGACCGCACGGTCAACCTGATCGACCTGCTGCCGAACGACGCTGTGTTTATGATGCACGAGGTGATGGAGCTTTCGGAGCAGGCGCGGGGGTATTACGAGCGTCTGACCAACGCGACCGGGGTGTACGCCCCTCGCACGGTATTCAGCAAGATCACCGCCCGGCCACACGTCGAGTGCAACCAGTATTCCGCGGGTGCTACGAAAGACGGGACGATCTCGCTGCCGGTCGGCCAGCTTGTGGCATTTGATGAAGACGCCAAGGGAGCGATCTGTCAGCTCGGCGAGCTTGCTGAGACAGACGGGCAGCGGGTGGTTGTGTTGTGCCAGAAGCCGGCGGAGCGGGAACGATTAACCGAACTGATCCGCGAGCACGCGCCAAGTGCGATGGACCGGCTGGAACTCATTGTTGGCTACCTGCATCGTGGGTTCACTTGGGAGTTCTCCAAAGGCGAGTCCGCAGACACATCCGGGGACATATCCGGGGGGGAAACTTCCGGGGTGACGCTTCACTTGGTGCCGCACCACGAGTTGTTCCACCGGTTCCATGTGCGGCGGCGTACGCAACGGATCACCGGGGGGGCGCAGGCGGGTGACGCGTTCATGGATTTGGGGGTCGGGGATCATGTCGTGCATGTCGATCATGGGATCGCTCAATTCACGGGGATCAAGACGATGCGGCGCAGCGGGATGAGTCAGGAATACCTGACGCTGTCGTTTGCGCAGAGCGCGGTGCTGCATGTGCCGGCAACACAGATTGATCTTGTGCAGAAGTACATCGGCGGGTTCGAGGGGCGTCCACCGTTGTCGATGTTGGGTGGCAAGAAGTGGAGCAAGCAGAAGCAACAGGTCGCCGAGGCGGTGAAGGATCTGGCGGCGGAATTGTTGCGGGTGCAGGCGGCGCGTCAGACCCAGCCGGGGGTGCGGTACCCTGATGACGCGGCTTGGCAGCGTGAGTTTGAGGCGGAGTTTCCCTACGACGAGACGGAGGACCAGCTCGCTGCGATCGCTGCGATCAAGCAGGACATGAGCGTGGACCAGCCGATGGATCGGTTGATCTGTGGGGATGTGGGGTTTGGGAAGACCGAGGTGGCGATCCGCGCTGCGTTCAAAGCGATCACGCACGGCAAGCAGGTCGCGGTGCTGGTCCCGACCACGGTGTTAGCCGAGCAGCACGGGCGGACGTTTGCGCAGCGGATGGCGGATTACCCTTTCAAGGTCGCCGCCCTGTCCCGGTTCAAGACCGGTACGGAGCAGGCGAAGATACTCAAAGAATTGGCCCAGGGCCGAATCGACATCGTGATCGGGACGCACAGGTTGTTGTCCAAAGATGTGCATTTCGCGGACCTGGGGCTGGTGATTATCGACGAGGAGCAGCGGTTCGGGGTCGAACATAAGAACAAGCTGCTTCGGTTCCGGCTGACCGTGGAGGTGCTGACACTGACGGCAACGCCGATCCCGCGGACGCTGCATATGTCGATGATCGGGTTGCGTGATATCAGTTCGCTAAGCACGCCCCCGGCGGATCGGCGTGCGATCGTGACGGAGGTTGTGCCTTATGATCGCAAGCGGGTCAAGCAGGCGATCATCCGCGAGCTTAACCGGGACGGGCAGGTTTATTTCGTTCATAACCGGGTACACAACATCCAGAGCGTGGCTGACGACATTCAGCAGCTGGTGCCCGATGCGCGGATCATCATCGGGCACGGGCAGATGCCGGCGAGAGAGCTTGAGCGGGTGATGTTTGCTTTCATGCGCCGCGAGGTTGATGTGCTGGTATCGACGACGATCATCGAGTCGGGGATCGACAACCCGACGGCCAACACGATGTTCATTAACCGTGCGGACCAGTTCGGGCTGGCGGACCTGCATCAGTTGCGGGGTCGGGTCGGACGGTACAAGCACCGTGCGTATTGCTATCTGTTGTTGCCGGAGGATCGGCCGTTGACGGAGGTGGCGGCGCGTCGGCTCAAGGCGATCGAGCAGTATTCGATGCTGGGCGCGGGGTTCAAGATCGCGATGCGTGATCTTGAGATCCGTGGTGCGGGGAATCTGCTAGGTGCGGAGCAGTCCGGGCACATCGCTGCGGTGGGGTATGAGATGTATTGCACGTTGTTGGAACACCAGGCGAAGCGGCTGCGTCACGAGCCGATTATCGAGCCGGCCAAGACACACTTGGAGTTGCCGATCGCGGGGTCGTTGCCCAAGCGGTATATTCCAAGCGATAAACATCGGATGGATGCGTACCGTCGGATCAGCCGGGCGGCGACACTGGATGAGCTCGATGCCGTGGTGCAGAGCATCAAAGACGCCTACGGCAAGCCGCCGAAGCAGGCACAGACACTGATTGATCTGACCGAGGTGCGCGTCGCGGCAAGCACGCTGGGAACCGACACGCTCAAGCTGGAGGGGCCGGACCTTATTTTCACCGCGCGTGATCCCCGGAAGCTGGAGTCGGTATTTAATAATGCACCGGGCCGGGTGAGTGTGCTGGATGAGAAGACGTTGTATTACCGACCGCCGAGCAACTATCTATCTCCGCCGGAAACGTTGCTGGCGGTGTTGCGGAAGCTGTTGGTGAGGCCGGTGGTGGAAGCTGTTAGCCTTTAGCCTGAATCCTGATCCCGAAGACAGATACCCGATAGCAGATAGCCGACCCTATGCTCCACCTTGTCCTCTACCACCCGGCTATCCCGCAGAACACGGGGAATATTGCGCGCACGACGGTTGGGTTTGCGGCGCATTTGCACCTGGTTAAGCCGTACAAGTTTGAGATCAGTGACCATGCGGTGCAGCGGGCGGGGCTTGATTACTGGCCGGACGTTCGGTTGACCGAGCATGAGGGGGACGATGCTTTTCTTGATTGGCTAGAGGGACGTGAGCCTTGGCTTGTTACCAAGCACGGGGAGTTGCGCTTCGATCGGCCGGCGTACCGGGGGGATGATGTGTTGATCCTGGGGAACGAGAACAGCGGGCTGCCGGAGGCGTGGTTGGAGCGTTGGCGTGATCGGCGGGTGAGTATCCCGATCATGGGGAATATCCGCAGCTACAACCTCGCCAACGCGGCGGCGATTGTGTTGGCGCAGGCGAGTCTTAAGGCGGGGGTGTTGGGGGAATAACCGCGAAGGCACGAAGAACGCGAAGGAAGAGGGAGCATGGCCCACAGATTACACAGATTAAGAATTGATCCGGGAGATACCTCTGGGATCTGTGAAAATATGTGGGCAAAACGCAGGGCCTTCTTCGCGCTCTTCGCGCCTTCGCGGTGAATCTTCTGCTCACCCCATGCGTTTGCGGTTCATCATCCAGTCTTCGCGGGTGTCGATGGCTTGTTGGATGATCTGTGCGTCGGTGTCGGTGAAGCAGCAGAGGATTATTTTTTCGGGGAAGTCGTGTTTAGCAAGGAAGCCCAGGGCGTGGCCGAAGGCGATTTTGGCGGCGCGTGGTTTGGGGAAGTGGTAAACGCCGGTGGATATGCTGGGGAAGGCGAGGGTTTTGCAGGCGTGTTGGTGGGCGAGGGTGAGGGATTGGTGGTAGCAGGAGGCGAGGAGTGTGTCTTCGAGTGTGTAGCCTAGTTTTTGTGATTCATCGCCGTGCCAGACGGGGCCGACTGTGTGGATGATGTGTTGGATGCCCTGTTTATTCAGGTCGAACGCGGGGGTGATTTTTGCCAGGCCGGTTTGGCAGCCGTTGAGGGTCTTGCAGTGTTGCAGCAGGTCGGGGCCAGCGGCACGGTGGATCGCGCCATCGACACCGCCGCCACCTAGGAGTGATTCCTTGGCGGCATTGACGATCGCATCGACGCGGAGCGTGGTGATGTCGGCGGTGACGATCTCGATGCGGTCGATGGGTTGCATGGGGTTAGCGATTGGTGGTTAGTGGGTCGAACTAATAGCTGCTGGCTAAGGGCTAAAAGCTCGGTGCGTCCCGCAGAGCGATGGGTTGGTCGAGGATTTCTTTGAGGATGATTGCGCGACGCAGATCGGTGCGAGACAGCGGGCCGCGCAGGATCGTATCTGACTCGACGGGGACGAGCACGGGCTCGGGGGCGCGCTTTACACGCCGTGAAGACCTCTCTGGAACGATCCTGCGGACGGTGGAGGTGGTTGGTTCGGGCGCGGGTGAGGGTGCGTGTATGAGCCTGCCCCTTTGCCGGGCCTGGGCTTGCGCCTGTGCGTGTGCTTTGGCGCGTTGCTGTCTGGTACGCTGCTGGGCACGGCGTTGGGCTTGTTGTTGGGCTTGCTGTTGCGCCTGGGCGGCCTGACGCCTGCGATCCAGTTCGGCTTGACGTTGAGCCAGCACGCGGCGTTGGGCTTCGTTGGGTACCTGGGGTTGTGATGCTTGTGTGGGTCGGGCTGTTCCTTGATCGCGTTGTTCGTATTGTGCTTTGGCCCGGGCGCGTGCGATGCGCTCGGCCATGGTCATGTTGCCGGGCCCGCTGGCTGCGCTACCCGGCTGGTTTTGAGTCTGTGGCCGTTGGGCGGATGCCTGTCTTAGCTGTTCACGCCGACGGGTCGCCATCTCTTGGAGTTCTAATGCACCGGGGCCTTCGTCGCGTTTGCGTTGTTTTTGCTGATTCTTTTTGATGTTGCTGATCCACGAACCGACCATGGTGGCTCCCACCAGGATGAGCCAGATGTAGTCATGCCACGCGGCGAGGGTCAGTGTCAGGCTGTCTTGCATAGCGGGCTCGCTTGGTCTAACAGGATCGGCGGTCGGGCGGTCGAAGCACGTCGAGAATCTGCCTCATTCTATTGTATCGGCCGGGTCGATCCAGAACACGGGACGCTCCGATGGCGGCGTCCCGTCTGCGGGAATATCCGTGCTGGGCTTGCTTGGAGGTTGCATCGGCAAAAAACGTACGCCGTAAACAGTCTCGAGTAGTTTGGGCTGCATGACTTGCTGCCAAGGCCCGGCGGCGACCAGGCCACCGAAGTCCATCAGCCAGACGTCGTCGGCGTACCGTGCCGCCAGATTCACATCATGCAACACCACCAGCACCCCCGGCCCCCCCGGTTCCCCACTGCTTTTGGGTTCCTGCGAACCTCGGTGGGAAGTATCGGCATGGGCTAGCTGGGTTAGCAGGCGCATGGTTTGGTGGACGTGCCAGAGGTCCATCCCGGAGGCGGGCTCATCTAATAGCATCACGCGGCCGGTCCCCGCTGACTGTGCTACCGCGCGGGCCAACAAGACACGCTGCTGCTGGCCGCCGGAGAGGTGTGCGAAGACCCGGTCACATAGGTCAGACAGATCGCACATGGCCAATGCGTGGTCGATGGCCGCATCGGATTCGCCCAGCGCGTGTCGGCCCATCGCCACGACCTGCCTGACGGTGAAGGCAAAACTCACCGCCCCCTTCTGTGGGACGTAGCTTGCCAGCGCCGCCCGTTGCATGGGGTTCAATGCGGCTACCGGTTGGCCTGCCAGTTCGGCTGTGCCTTGCCAGGGATCGAGTTGGCCGAGCATTAGTTTCAGGAGTGTCGATTTGCCCGCGGCGTTGGGGCCGATCAATGCACAGACCCGCCCCGGCTGTAGCAGGGCAGTCACAGACCGGATAACCGGCACACCCGGCTGATAACCAAACGTCACCCCGCGCAAAGCCGCCACGGGCGCAGCAGCCGCCGGGGTTGGATCAACAGCGCACAGCCCCCCTGCCGGCGAATCGACGGGTGTGTTTGTGGCCTGTAGCTGGGGCATGTTGAGTCCCTGATGAGTTATACCGCCAAACGTGACGGCGATGACGGTTGCGTCAGGGCCTTGTGACGCTTGTGCCGATTCTACCTGTTTGTGGCTCAGGTCGGGCCCCGTACTATCCGATAAGCCATACGATCCCCGCGCGCAAGGTATTACATAAATGGTGCAGGAGAATACACAGCCACAGCCGGTCGACCCCCCGGATAATTCCCCGGCTACCCCCCCGGCCGAAGACCCGGGGCAGGTCGAGAACCTGCTCAATGAGTTGGAAGATCGGCTTGGGCAACTCAAGAATTGGCAGAAAGAAAGCGACCAGCAGAACGAGCTGGTCCGCCAGCAATCTCAAGACGCCCAGTCCCAACAGGAGCAGGCCCAGCAGCTTGCTGAGGAAACCACCCGGGAGAAGCTGTCCCTTGAAGAGGGTCGGGCAGAACTCGACGAGCGCCAAAGGCAATTCGACGAGGCCCAGCAAGAATCTGCCGATCAGCAGAAGCAGCTTGATGAGCGTCAGGCCGAGCTGGACCGATCTCACGCCCAACTCGAAGACAAACGGCGTGAAGTGGAGGCGCTAACCCAGTCCATTAAGGACCAGGCCGATCAGGCCGCCCAGGAACTAATAGATACTCAGGCTCTGCGTGAGGGACTCGCCTCCCAGAAGCAGCAACTGGACGACCAGCGGGCCGAGCTGGATCGTGAGGTGCAGCGCAGCCAGGAACGCGCTGAGGCCAACGACACTCTGAGCCAGGACCTCGACGCGCAACACACCAAGCTGGACCATGCCGAGGCGGAGGTGAACTCGCGGCGTGAGGAGCTCAAAGACCGTCAAGCCCGTCTGGATACGCAGGACGCCGAGCTTAAGACGCAGCGGGACCAACTCGCCGAGGAACGCCAATCGCAGGCAGAGTCTGACAGCCAGGCCGGGGCCGACGCAGAGAAAGCACGCCAGAAGTTGCAGGCTGTCAGTTCCGAGCTCCAAGGCGTCACAAAACAACTCGAAGAGGCCGAGGAAAAACGTCTCGCGCAACAAGCCGAGTTCGACCAGCAGAACGGCGATCTTAAAACCCAGCTCGATCAACTCGCTGAGGATCGTCTGGCGCAGTCGGAATCTGACGAGCAGGCCGGGGCCCAGGCCGACAAGACTCGCGAAGAATTGCAATCGACCCTAACCGAGCTTGAAGACCTGACCAAGCAATTCGAAGAAGCCCAGGAGAGCCGTAGGGCATTGCGGGCCGAACTGGATCAACGGGCATCGAACGAATCCGAACAAGGTGAAAAATCTCAAGAACTCCAACAGGCCACCGATCACCTCCAGGAGCAGCAGGCCGAGCTTTCCCGTAACCAGCAGGATTTGGAACAGCATCGCACCGAATCGCAGGAATCTCAGCAGAAGCTAGAGGCCCAGCGTAGTGAGTTGGACGAGCAGAAGTCGATCCTGGACGAGTTGCAGACTGACCTTGAATCGCGAGAGTCGTCACTGATAGAGCGGATCAAGAAGGCCGAGCAACTCGATAAGGATGCTCAGGCTGCCGACTCCGACCTGGCCAAGCGCATCGGCGAGTTGGAATCTCAGCGTGACCAGGCCCAGGAGACGCAGGCCAAACTCGAAGCAGAGCACAAAACACTAACCGACCAAAACACCCAGCTACAAACACAACTCGACGAACAACAATCCCAAGAGCAGGACCTGGGGCCCGAGCGTGCCGATCTGGAAAAACGCGAGTCCGAGCTTAAAAGCAAGCTGACCACTTTCCAGCAGACGCTCAAGCAGGGCAAGGACCAGCTCGTTGCCGAGCGTGACAAGCTCCAACAAAAAGAGAAAGAGCTGGATAAGCAGGCCCAGGACTTCCAGCTAGAGAAAAACAAAATCACAAGCCGGGCCGAGGCGTTGGAAGAAGCCAACGGCAAGATCGCCGGGCGGCGAGAGAAAATCCTCCGCGCCAAAGATTCGCTGCGAAAGCGTTCACAGAAGATCCAAGAAGAAGAGAAGCGGATCGCCTCAAGCAGTGCGCAGTTCGCCGGGTTGAACAAAGAGCGGCAGATGCTGGTGGAGGTCAAGAAGTTTTTGGAGGTCTCAGAGGCCGAGATGATTCAGCGATGGTCCACCAACAAGGCGACCTCGCTAATCATCGGTGCGGTGATCGCGTTGATCTGTCTGGCCAGTTTCAGCTTCGCGGTGGGCAAGCAGGTATCGGTCTCAACCTGGCAGGGGTCCATGGCCATCGAGATCACCCCGCCGCAGGGCCAGGAGCCCCCCTCGGCCGGCGCTTGGAAGAGCACCACACGGCAGATCGTCCTGGGTGATCCCGTGCTTAAAGAAACACTGGCTCAATTGGAACAACGCGGCATCCGCTTGTTCACCAACACGGCCGCCCTATCGGAACACCTCGGGAATAGTCTAGACATCGCGGGCAAGCCCGGGCAGATCGATTTAACGTATCGCTCCGCCAATAAAGACCAGTGCGTGCCTATGCTTGAATCCTTGGGCCGGGCCGTCGTCGGATTCAAACTCGCCCAGGACCGCATTAATAACCGCCGAGATACTGTCAAGATCCAGCGGACCGCCAAACGCCAGTCCGAGCCGGTCGGCGACGAAAGCCTCAAGGTGGCTGGGATCACCTTCACCATCCTGATGTGCCTGGCGACCTTCACATGGATCGTGATGCGGATCTGGCTGCGGCGTACACAAAAAATGTTCGGCATCGAACACGCCAGCGACCTGGACACCCTGGACGCCCCCACGACTTGGTCTCCTTACGGCGGTGGCCCAGGCGAATAACAACCCGCCAGACCCCCAAATCTCAACAAGCACAACGTTTACGCTAAGCCCGGTCATGGCTCCGAGTCCTGGCTGGGGTCGCGTTCACAGCACCCCATATCCATTCGCACATTAGCCACTGCGGCCCCGACTTAACGAAATACAACCTGCCCTTCTGAGAAAATTTGCTTGACATCGTGGCAGGCCGCCGATACTGTACTAATCGTACTAATACAGTTGAAAGCTCCGATGCCACTGAACCTGACCATCAAAACCGGGTCGCCCACGCCGATCTACCGGCAGATCGTGGAGCAGATTTCTTTTGCCGCGGCAACCGGAGAGATCCGGCCGGGGGATGCGGTGCCCAGTGTGCGCGGGCTTGCCGAGCAACTGGTCATCAACCCCAACACGGTCGCCCGGGCCTACACCGAGCTGCGCCGGGAGGGGTTGATTGAATCTCAACCGGGGCGCGGGATGTTCCTGTCGGATCGGCGTGACATCTTGACCAAGGCCGAGCGGGTTCGGCGTATCCGGCCGTTGCTGACCACGCTGGCACAGCAGGCGGTGATGCTTCGCTTCGACCCCGACGAGCTGCACAAGATGATCGATCGTGAAATTAAAAAGGTAGGCCAACGTCCTAATCGTGGAGACTGACCATGCCCCAGCCGGTGATCGAAACACATAAGCTAACCAAGTATTTCGGGGACAAGCCCGCGTTGCAGGACCTGTCGATGGCTGTCCCTCAAGGCAGCGTGTTTGGGTTCCTGGGCCGAAACGGGTCGGGTAAGACCACGACGATCCGGTTGATGCTCGGGCTGCTCTCGCCGACACGCGGCAGCGTCACCGTGTTAGGCCACGACAGTGCCGATCTGCCGGACGACATCCGGGCGCGGGTCGGGTACATGCCCGAGAGTCACCCGGCGTATGGCTGGATGAAGGCGCGAGAGGCTGGGCGATTTCAACGGAGTTTCTACCCCAACTGGAATGACGATCTATTCAATGCGGTCCTCGACCACTTCAGGATCACACCCAACACCAAGGCCAAGCACCTGTCTCGGGGGATGCGTGCGGGGTTGTGCCTGGCGCTGACACTGGCACCGGAGCCGGAGTTGCTGGTCCTCGATGACCCGGCGTTGGGGTTGGACCCGGTGGCGAGGCACTCGTTTCTGGAGTCGATGGTCTACGTCACGCGGGAGAATAACTGCACGATTTTGTTTTCCTCGCACCTGCTGTCGGATGTGGAGCGTGTCGCTGACCGTATCGCGGTGATGGACCACAGTGTGCTGCGTGCCTGCTGCTCGGTCGAAACGTTTAGGAATCAGGTACGGCAAGTTTTACTGCGGTTTGAGGGTGACCCGCCTGCCTTGACGGGTTTATCAGGGGAACCGGGGGGGCCGGGGATACCGGGGGTGCTGCACTCGGTGCGCATGGGCAATGAACTGAAGCTCACACTCGTCAACGCCAACGGGGAAGTCGATGAGGCAATGAAACGCATCGGCGCAACGTCTATCGAGTCGGTCCCGATGGGTCTGGAGGAAGCGTTCCTTGCTTACCTGGGCGACCGTGGTGAACGGACATCCTTCTTCGATCATGTGGGGGCCAAGTCATGAGAGCGATCATCTGGAAAGAGCTGCGAGAGAACTTTCGCTGGGCACTATTGGGGATGGTGCTGGTCGGGCTGGCGATGACGTATGCACTTAGCAAAGCGGCACCCAGCGGCCAATCACTTAGAGCGGAAGCGTTCGAGATGGTCATGGTTCTCATGACGTCGGTGCTGGGTGCGGCGCTTGGGTTTGGGCAGGTCATATTCGATTCACGCCAAGGGCATTGGGCGCTGCTGGTACACCGCCCGATCGGCCGAGACCGGGTGTTCATGGGTAAGGTTGTCGCGGGGCTGACCTTGTATTTCACCGCCATGCTGTTGCCGTTTTTCGCGGCGGCGATCTGGGCGTCGATGCCGGGGCATGTGGCTGGGCCTTTCCGGTGGGGCATGGCGGTGCCGGGGTTGATGGACATCCTCACGGGTGTGGTCTACTACTTCGCCGGCATGGTCACCGCCCGCCGCGCCGCCCGGTGGTACGCCAGCCGATGCCTGGTGCTGGTCGCGGCGATCCTGTGTTCGATGATCGTGATTGGTGTCACGCCGATGTGGGGGGCGTTGCTGGCGATCGCGGTGGCTGGGGCGTTGACATTCACCGTGGCCCGTGGGTCATTCCTCGCTGCGGGTGAATACGAGCCACAGCGCCGGGTGGCCAAGGCGTCGTTGGGTGCGGCTCTGCTTGTCGGGATTGTCATGGTCGGCACGGGCGTGATCGTGGTGACGGTTTCGATGTTCGAAAGCCCAACAACATGGCAGTATCAAAACAACACCCTGCTGCGCGACGGCACGGTGAGCGTGGTTGAAAACCTTAACGGTGATCCGATCGGTGTCACCGACCTTGAGGGGCACCCCGCGCCCTGGTTCACCGGTAGTTCCACGGAGCGACAGAAGCTACTCACCGACCGCCGGGCTCGCGGCGCCTATCTTTCATTGCACCCCTTCGAGCCAAGATCGCACTCGTATCGCGCTCGTCCCCTGGTAAGAGGCCTTTACTTCGCGGGGGACAATAAGGCCCGCTGGTACTACCTGTCTGACTCCGGGCGGGTCGAGGGATATGATTTACGGACACGCCAGTTCATCGGCAGCTTCGGGCCTGATGGATTTGTGAAGGCCGGTAGTCGCACGACCGATCGATTCACCGGGGTACGGCCTGATCATTGGAGCAGAAACCGTGGGCTGTTCGTGATGACCAGCGGGATCTATAAAATCGATGCTTACCGGCGTACCGTCAAGACCCTCTTCTTGCCCGAACCCGGCATGTCGATCGAATCCTATGGTGCAATCGCGCCCGAGAAGGATCAGCCCGATACAGATGTCCTTGTGGTCGTAGTCAATGGGACGATCCATCTGCTTGACCATGACGGCCAACCACTGGTCACCCAAACGCCGGACCACTCGCCCCCGGCCTATGACCGCGTCACCGTGTCACTGCTTGACGAACCCAACCGCTACGCGATGTGGTACTACCCCTCTTGGAAACACTTCGGGGCCAAGGCCAGGTTGATGCCCAAGCCGCTTGTTTTTTACGGCCCCGATGGGCAGCGACTCGCCAGTCAGGATGTCCCGGCGATCCAAAACAAACCCCACCCACCATCCATCGCCGGGGCTCTGTATGGGCTGGTCATCCCGCCGGGCCCGATAGCGGGTGTGGCTGGCATTGCATCATTGACAACCCAGGGGCGGGATGAATTCGCCCGCGAGTTTACAACCAAACGAACTTTTTTTATCTGCATCACCTTATGCCTGTTGCTATCGGGTGTGGTCAGCCTGATGGTCAACCTCCGGCTAGCCCGACGTAACGCAATGGCTCGCGGTCGACGGATTCTGTGGGCAACACTGGGACTACTCATGGGCCCGTCGGGGGTGCTGCTGATGCTGTGTATGCAGGCGTGGCCCGCGAAGCTGCGTTGCGATGAGTGTGGCGTGAAGAGGCTGGTCAGCTTGTTTAAGTGCGAGCACTGCGGCGTCGGCTTCGCCCCGCCGGCGCGGGATGGCACGGAGATATTCGACTGACCTGCTATAGCTCCAAACCAAGCCGGCCTAATCAAGGGCTCACGGGGCTATTTTGATAGGTTTTTGTTAG
This sequence comes from Phycisphaeraceae bacterium, assembly GCA_029260615.1. GTDB lineage: Bacteria > Planctomycetota > Phycisphaerae > Phycisphaerales > Phycisphaeraceae > JAJRRS01. The sequence goes on from JAJDCX010000019.1 coordinate 40,313, forward strand.
TATATCTGTCGCGGCAGGCACCTGCGGACACGGCCCCCCTACCGCTTGACAGGCACAGCCAACTAACTACACTGGTCGATTCGATTATCCAACCGCTATTAGACGGACATAAACCGATGAATCGGCAGACTTTCCACGCCAAGAACAACGAAGTGCCCCAGGCTTGGCATCATATTGATGCTACCGACCAGATCCTCGGCCGTATGGCCACGGGTATCGCGGTCATCCTCATGGGCAAGAACAAACCCGAATACACCCCCCATCATGATGTGGGTGATTTCGTGGTGGTCACCAATGCTGAGAAGATCAAACTCACCGGCAGGAAGCTGGATCAGAAGCTTTACCGAACCTTCTCTGGCCACCCCAGCGGGCAGAAGACCAAGACCTACCGGCAGATGATCGACCAGAAGCCCGAGCTGCTGATCGAGGCGGCGGTCCGGCGGATGCTGCCTAAGAACAAGCTGGCGTCGGGGATGCTCAAGAAGCTGAAAGTCTACGCCGGCCCCGATCATCCGCACCAGGCACAGGATCCCCAGGCTTTGGAAACGCAGTCGGCCTGACCCCCCCCCGGATATTTTGCCCCGTTATACCGGGCGTTATTTATAAACTACGTTCGAAACGACACCGAACCACTGAACCCGCAACGAGATGCACCCACCGATGACTGAAGAGCAAACACCCGCCGCTGTTGCCGAAACACCCGCCGCTCCCGAGGCACCCGCTGCTCCCGAGGCACCCGCCGAGGCCATCGAGCAGGTACGCCCGCTGGGTGAGGCCGCCAAGCCCGACAAGGGTGGATTCGTGTGGGGCACCGGCCGACGCAAGTCCTCCGTCGCTCGCGTCCGGGTCAAACCCGGCGATGGCAAGTTCCTCGTGAACAAACGCGACGTCAACGAGTACTTCTCCGAGTTGCAGCACAAGGCCGCATGCCACAAGCCCTTGGAAGTCACGGATACACTCGGCAAGCTCGACGTCCATGTCAACTGCCACGGCGGCGGGATCACCGGCCAGGCCGAAGCCATCCTCCTGGGTGTCGCACGGGCCCTCAAAGGCTACGACCCGACCCTGGAAGCGACCCTCCGCGGCAACAACCTGCTGACCCGCGACCCCCGCCAAGTCGAGCGGCAGAAGCCAGGTCAGCCCGGTGCCCGCAAGCGATTCCAGTTCTCCAAACGCTAA
>JAJDCX010000020.1 GCA_029260615.1 Phycisphaeraceae bacterium
GAACAGGGTCAGGAAACGCGGTGCGTTTGTCCGATACTACTATGAAGACAAGCGGCGCACGTTGTACCATGACCACCTCGCGATGTCTTGTGCATCCGCCGATCACCCTCCGATACTCGACACCCCAAGCCCCGAACCCTGTAACTTATGGATGCATTCATTATCAAAGGTGGCCGGGAACTGAACGGCAGAGTCCGTGTTCACGGCTCAAAGAACGCCAGCCTCCCCCTGATGGCCGCCGCCCTGCTTACCGACGAGCCCGTGACCCTCCAGGACGTCCCGGACCTCTCAGATATCCGCAACATGACCCGCCTGCTGGGCACGCTGGGCTGTGAAATATCCCTCGACGACTCCGACCCGGGCCGACCGCTGACGATCCACGCCACCGATCCCACCCAAACCGCCGCCCCGTATGAGATCGTCAAGACCATGCGGGCCGGCATCTGTGTGCTCGGCCCCCTGCTGGCTAAACGAGGCAAGGCCCGCGTATCCATGCCCGGCGGCTGTGCGATCGGCGATCGACCTGTCGACCTGCACCTGCGCGGCTTGGAAGCACTCGGCGCCGAAATCACCCTCGACGCAGGTGACATCGTCGCCACCGCACCCGGAGGGAGGCTCACCGGCGGGCACGTCTTCCTCGGCGGCCCAAGCGGCTCGACTGTTTTAGGCACCGCCAACGTCCTGTGCGCCGCCGTCCTCGCCAAGGGTCAGACCGTCATCGAGTCCGCCGCCTGCGAGCCGGAAATCGAAGACCTCGCCGACCTGCTCACTAAAATGGGCGCGAAGATCCAAGGGGCCGGCTCACCCCGCCTGATTATTGATGGCGTCGATCAACTCGCCGGTGCAGACCACCGTGTCATCCCCGACCGCATCGAGGCTGGCACCTACGTCTGCGCCGCCGCCATCACTCACAGCACCATCACCCTCGAAAACTTCCCCACCGATGCCCTGGGCGCCGCGCTGGACCGCCTAAGCGCCATCGGCGTTACGGTCTCGCCAATACAAACCCCCGGCCAACCTATAGACCGCCACCGCAGCTCTGTCACCGTCAAAACAGCCGATACACTCAAGCCCATACAGGTCTTCACCCAGCCCCACCCCGGCTTCCCCACCGATATCCAGGCCCAGATCATGTCCGTACTCTGTCTGGCTGACGGCAACAGCACCATCACCGAAAAAATCTTCCCCGACCGGTTCCTCCACGTCGCCGAACTCCTGCGGATGGGTGCCAATCTCACACGCAACGGCCCGTCCGTCGTCGTCACCGGCGTCCGCGAACTGATCGGCGCTCCGGTCATGGCGTCCGACTTGAGAGCCTCCGCTGGCCTAGTCCTCGCCGCCCTCGCCGCCAAAGGCACCACCACCATCAACCGTGTCTACCACCTGGACCGCGGCTACGAACGCATGGAAATCACCCTCCAAGCCCTCGGTGCCGACATCCAGCGGGTCAAAGAAGAGAACCTCTGATAAGATGTCCGGTGATATGAGTGATGCAACCCCCATCGACGCCGACGTTTTAAGTGTGTTTCGCTGCCCCCTGACGAGATCCAGGCTGACCCAAGAGGGCAACGATCTGGTCGCCGAAGTGGGGGGGCTGCGTTACCCCATCAACGATGGCATCCCCATCCTCCTGATCGACGAAGCCAAACTCCCCCAAGGCATCGCGTCTCTCGACGAATTCAAACAGAAATTCGCCGACCAGATCCCCGAGTGAACCGAGTCGGGACAAGCCACAGAACGGCTGTGTTTGTTCTCACTCCATGCCGTACCGATCAAGCACCCGCCCCTGCTCATCCACCGTCAAGAACTGTCGCCTCGCCCCGTCCAGCGTCACCCGGATCACATGTCGGCTGGAGATCGCCTTCTGCAAGTAGGGCCTCTCCTCAGGCGTCGCCACCGTTCTGGGCACCACGCCCCAGCAGCCATCACCCAGATACAACACGCCCCCCGGGTCGCGCTCCCCGCCGGTCAAGCGATGCGTGCGTTTGAAGGTGTGGTCGTGGTTTTCAAATGACACATCCACCCCGTATTGGTCAAACAACGGCACCCAATACCGCCGGGCCAACTCGCTGTACTTGCCCTCAAACTCCCTGTGCGACGGGTACGCAGGCACATGGTACGACGTGAAAACATGGGGCCGATCCACCCGCGCCGCCAAGGTCTTCTCCAACCAACTCGCCTGATCTCCGCCGTGCGCATCAAGGTGCCCCGAGTCCAACAAAATCAGCGACAGGTAATCCCCAAAATCGATCGCCGCGTAGGTGTGTTCCGGGAACCGCCCATCGAACAACGCCAAGAACAACGGCGACCGTTCGCGTGGCTGCCCCCAACTCCCATCCACCTCATGGTTCCCGATCGCACAGAGCATCGGGATCAATCGCCCATCAGGGTCGATCATATTTTCGCGCCACAGCCGAAGGTAATCGACCCACCGAGAAGGGGTCCGCCCGTTTGCATAAGCGCAGTCCCCGCCGACCAACCCGAACAACGGCCGCCACTGCGCAGCCTGACGATGCAATGGCCCGACATATTCACTGGTCCCCACATCCCCGCCATTGGCGAAGACCACCGGTTGGTCCAGCGTCGCGGTCGCCGGTGCCGTGCGGAAACGATGGCCTTCCCCCGCTTCCCCACCAATCCGCAGTACATATTCACCTCCCGGCTCCAACCCGTCGAACGTGGCACGATGCACATAACGCCCGCTGAACCCAAAAGGCCGGGTCCGTGTGGTGGTCGTCAGAGAAATCGCCTGTGCCGCCGCGCCGTCTCCCACTGGGTAGTTTTCACAGACAACCGTCACGTCATCCGGCTGCCGTGCCGTCATCCACTTCATCGGCCGGGAAAACGCTACCGTTTCCCCATCCACCTGCGCAATGACCGTGCCCCACCGCGTCCCCTCCGGTGGATCATTAAGCCTGACCGTCGCTATCGCCCGGCCGTCCGCCGCCTCCAACACCCCCTCGCCGATCACCACGTCCCCACTTTTCGCCGTCACCGCCCGGCCTGACAATCCCGCATCCGTCCAAACCACCAATTCCGCAACACGCTCGTCCCGCATGACCTCCGCTCTCGCCACCGACGCTGCCCCCGCGTGATCCGTCAGCCGTAGCCCATACATCGACTCCGGCTGCTCGTGCGCATCGCGATCCTTATGCCACCAGACGCCTTTGGCTTCTTCTTCGCCGTCTCGGTCATTCACATAGAACTGGAACGCGATCTGATTATTCTCCGCGGGCCAACCCATCTGTTCCTGAATTTGCGGATCGATCCCCAGGTTTGACCATGGCAACAATAGTTCAACCGTGTATCCCCCCTTAACCACGGTGCAAGCACTCTTCGCTTCCACGTCACCATTCGTCCGGTCTCGCCGGTAGTCGTAGAACCATTGTTGCGGCCCGTCACGGTTATTATCCGCCCCCGGCGAAACCAACACCTGATACCGCTGGTCCGAACCCACCCCCGTAGAAACAAAGACCTCCACCGAGTCCGCCGACCACAACGACTCGGGATCATCCGACTCATCCGCCACGTCGTCGCGTACCTCGATCAGCACCAGCAGGCCGCGCCCGTCCCAGCCGATCTTCGCCTTCGCGCTCAGGTCCGCCGGGTCATAAATCTCACCGTCTGCCCCCGCAAGGAACCCGACCTCAAAGCCCCCACCGTCCCAATCATCTGCTTTGCCGTCGATTGTGATGCCATACACACCCGGCACATCAAACCCCGACATCTCATCCGCCGCCCCCTTAGCCAACGGCAAAGGCTCGCCCTCCTCCAACCACTGCGCCACAATCGATGTCGTCGGGTCACCAAACCAAGTTAGAAACAACGTCTCCGCCCCCGGGGTTCCCCCAAGAGTTTCCTCCTGTGCCACCCCCGGCAACGCACACGCCAAAACCACCAACCCGGTAATACTCAAACCCAGTAAATAATGAAGCTGTCTCATCCCCCCATATTAATGAACCATCCAACCCCGCGATACTCGCCTCATCTCTGTCCATCCACGCTTTGTTTCCTTCGCAACCCCGACATCTTGTCGACTCACCCCCGGTTGCCCCCGGTTCGCCCCAAGATACACGCCCCGGTATCATGCTCGGCTCGCTTGAAATCGACCACCCCTTTGGAAGGAATGCCCCGTGTCAGACCGTGTCTATATCCGTGACCTCAAAGCGGCGCAGAACATCGACGGCGTGTTCGCGGTCCAGAACTGCCAACTCGGCAAGACCAAGAACGGCAAGCCCTTCATCAAGTGCCTGTTGGCCGATAAGACCGGGCGGACCCCCGGGCGGATGTGGAATACCTCCGAGGAGCAGTTCCAGACCTTGCCGACCGACGGGTTCGTGTGGATTGCCGGGCAGACCCAGCCGTACCAGGGCGAGATGCAGATCATCATCCAGGACATTCGGCCTTACGAGCCCAGCGCCCAGGACCTCACCGAGCTATTGCCCTCGACCGAATACGACATCGATGACATGTTCGCGCAGGTGCTGCGCTTCCTGCAGTCACTGGAACACCCTGCGATCAAGGAGCTTGCCAACCGCTACCTTGAAGACGGGGATCTGATGGATAAGTTCTGCAAAGCCCCCGCCGCGATGACCCTGCACCACGCCTACCTCGGCGGGCTGCTCGAGCACACCCTGGGCCTGATGAAACTGGCGGATGTGTTCTGTCCGCTGCATCCGAAACTTAACCGCGACATCATCATGTTCGGCCTATTCCTGCACGATCTGGGTAAGTGCGATGAACTGACATGGGAGAACGGCTTCGGCTATTCCCATGACGGGCAACTGGTCGGCCATATCGCCCGCGGTGCTATCTGGCTGGAAGAAAAAGCCAAGGCCTGCCAGGAGGCCGGCACCAAGGTGCCCAACGCGATCCTCAAGGTACTGACCCACATCATCCTCTCGCACCACGGCGTACCCGAGTTCGGGGCACTAAAAATCCCCGCTACACCCGAGGCGATCGCTATCAGTCTCCTGGACAACCTCGACGCCAAGCTGAATATGGCCGTCTCGGCTGCACGCAGCGACGGCGGCAAGCCCGCCGACCTGGGCGGCGAGTTCACCGAAAAGATCTGGGCATTGGACACACGCCTCTACCGCCCCGACCCGACGACTGTCCCGGATAGTGAATAGGCACGGCTCGTCCGTTGCGAAGTTCGATTTCAAGGTTAAGGGCTTACGGATTGTCTGACCCGCTGCCATACAAGATTGCTGCTCTGTGCTACCTGTTTGATGAAGCGGGTCGTTTGCTGCTGCTGCACCGGGTACGCCCGCCCAATCAGGACCTCTACTCGCCGATCGGCGGCAAGCTCGAACAGGCGATCGGCGAGAGCCCGACCACCTGTGCCGTCCGTGAGATCCACGAAGAGACCGGGCTGAGGGTCACTGCGAAAGACCTTCATCTCACCGGCATCGTGTCGGAGTCAGGCTACGAAGGCAGTTGCCACTGGTTGATGTACCTCTACGAAGTGACCCATCCGGTCGTGGTTGAATCCATGACGATTGACGAGGGCCGGCTTGAGTGGCACCAACCCGACGCATTAGCAGGTCTGCCGATCCCCCAGACCGACCGCGAGATTATTTGGCCGCTTTTTTGGCGCTACCGTGGGCGTTTCTTTGCGGCTCACATCGACTGCCGGGGCAATGATTTGTGCTGTTTTGTGGAGCAACCCGCTTCCGATGCCGGGCCGAGGCAGCCAGGCGAGGGGTGATTGAGGTTGTTTTTATTATTGAATAAGACTATTCTTCCCCGATGGGACCGGGTGGGTGGCAGTTTAATTTTTTAACAGTCGTACTATTACTACGTTCGTTGTACCATTCTTGTGGTTACATGCGATTACTCAAGCAAGGAATAAAAAAGTGAAGATGCACACCGCAGACAGTTCTTCCGGGGCCATTGTACCTTGGCGTGAAGGACCCAGTGGTTTTACAGACCACCTGAAGCGGGAATTGGGGGTTGACGGCGTAGTCCTGGGCGTGATCGATCCTCGCCGCCCTGGTGCGGATGAATTGCTGGCCGTTCAGGGTGCCAAACGCGCTGATATCGAACAATGGTGCCAGAAAAATTACAAAACCGATGCCTTGCTGCGCGATGCCCGCAAAAAGGGTGTGGCGGTTGGCAAGACCGGCAAGACCAAGCCCGGACCGGCGCTGCCGGCGTCTCGTCACGCGGCTGTGTATGTGTTGCCAGCGGTGACCGGGTTGGATCGTGCCTGGTACCTGGCGCTTAGCCGAAAGGCACGCGCGTTTTCCGACAACGAGTTGAGGCTCGGCGATCTCGCCCTGCGTATGGTGCGGTCCCAGTTCGACCACACCGGCGAAGCAGACCTGGGACGCGTTTTGTTGGGAGACGACAACCGACTGATCCACGCCGACCCACGCACCGAGGCGCTGTTCCTTAAGTCCCCCAAGGTGTTATCCGACCTGGCAGACCAGCTCCAACCGATCGCCGAGCAGCGTTGGGAGGGCTTGGAAGACCAGGACCTGCACGAGGTCACGTTGAGCCTCGGCGGGCGAGCCACTTGGGTCCGGTTCTACCGCGGCCGCGCCAGCCGTGGGATCGATCGTCGGCATCTTTACATCGAACTGCGTAAGTCCGCCAAGGATGACCTCCCCACCGTGGGCCTGGTCGAGGATGAACGCACCGCCTTGGCCATGGGGTACCTAAGCGATAACTTGATCGACACCCCCGGGCTGACCGAGCTGGCCGAATACGTCGAGACCAGCCCGTTCCACTTCCACCGGTTGTTCTCCCGGCATGCGAAAATCAGCCCCAAGCATTTCCTGCTTCGGACCCAGCTCCAGCACGCCAAATGGCTGCTGCGGGCCTCCCGCGAGCAGATCGGGCAGGTATCGATCTTGTCAGGTTTCTCCAGCCACGGGCACTTCACCGCCACTTTCCACAAGATGGTGGGGATCAGCCCGTCGCATTACCGCGAGAAGTTCTGACCTGTTTGACCAGGCCGATAACAGACCACACCCCCGCCGATAGGGGTGCTGGGCAAGCCGGGCCGATAGGGTCAATAGCCTCTGTGCTGGCTTGATCCGCGTTGCCGGATTATCGTATAGCCTTGTCCCGGTCGGGCCCGGTGCCCGGACGGCTTGATTTTGACCGAAAGGATCCGACTGATGACCCGTTTCCCCCGTGCCTTGACCCTTGTTCTGGCCCTCACGTTGACTCTTTCGACCCTGGGCTGTGCCGCCAAAGACAAGCACGTCTTTGTCAGTACGGTGAGCCTGCCGACCACCCTCACACTCCTGGATACCTACCAGAGCGAGGCGATCTGGGAGATGGACATACCGGTTAATCACAAACTCATACTCGACTTCGAGGGCACCGCCACCGGCCAATCCAGTGACGGCGTCTCGCCTAGCTGGGTCAATTGGAAGCTCTACCGCGCCGACGACCTGCCCACCGACACCGGCAGAGCCCGTAAGGGAACACTCATCAGCAGCGACCGGGTCGACCTTACCGGCAAACGGATCATGATGCAGACGCGTTTCCGCCCAGCCCCCGAGATCCCAGGCTCCATCGATGCCGCACCTGTTCCGGTCCAGGAGACAGCCCAATCCGTCGCCGAAGAGGCCATCGCCGAGTCCCAGGCCAACCCCGTTCATGACGCTGAGCCAGCCGAGCAAGCGGTCGAACCGGTTGCCGAAGAAGCGGTTGAAGTCACGACAGAAGAAGCGGTTGAGGAAGTAGCCATCGAAACTGTTGAAGAAACGGTGGTTGAAGAGGTGTCGGTCGAAGAGATCGTTGAAGACGCCCTTGAGCCCGCAGCAACCCAACCGACCAAGTAAGTCGGCGCTGCTTAGCGGCATTACCACGCTGGCCTGATGCACCGCTCTCTGAACGGTGGGATATAAACCTATGCCCCGCGCAAGCAGCCCCATCCTGCTGATCGCTATAGTCAGTACGGCTGTCGGTGCCCACACATCGTCCACCCTTGCCGACGACAACGCCCAATGGCAGCCCGTGGACCAATCGGTCAGTGACTTGGACCTGCGCGCCACCAGTTCACGCAGGGTTGAACAAGGCATCGGGGTCTACGGCCAAACCGGATCGCTCTTCCGAAGACCCGACTCGGGCCAAGGCTCGTCCATCAACGGCCAACCACTCACACAGCAATACCAGCTACGCGAGCCCGGCTTCACCGCCTGGATCGACCGCCCAGACTACCTCGTGCAAGACCCCCTCGGCGAGTTCAGGCTGAATATCGCCCCCTCGCAAGACGGCCAATTCATCGACCTGATCCCACCCAACACCGTCTTTGATCTGGACCCGACCACCCCAAACGCTTTCGTGCCTTACACAGACTTCTACGATGACGGCTTGGGCAACACCCGCGTCAATACCCGCATCGACGGATGGGTCGATACCCCGGTCTCCGGCGAACCTGTGCGACAACTGCTCCCGCTCCCCACCGCCCACCGCCTCCCCCCTCACCTTATGGCCGAACGCGCATCGCGGGCACCCACCCCCGCCGACACCTCGCCGACGCAGAACACATCAGAACAAGTCCCCGCAGAAGACCCCCCAAGCGAATAAGTTACGTTCCGTCTTCTGTTCCAGGTAAGAACAGAAGATTCGAAAACATATTCTCCATGTATCACACGGGCTTACCGTTTAGCGGCGGATCGTAGATCCGCGAGTTGGATCGAAAAGATAAATTCCAACGGCCCCTGGTCAACTACCCCCGATCACCTGTCACCCGACCCCAGCAGCATATTATCGATCAGCCGCACCGCCCCGACATCCCCCGCTACCAACGCGACCACGCCCCCCGTGAGTGCCGGCTCAACACACTCCAACTCGCTTAACGTCTGGGGATGCCGTACCGCCGCGTACCCGATCTCGACCTGATGGGATTGCAAGACCGCACACATCGCCTGCTCGACCGCCTTGGGATCTGTCTCGCCGTCCTGCTCGACCAGCCGTTTCGCCGCCATCAAGGCTTTATACAAACCAAGCCCCCGCCGACGCTGCTCCGCATCCAACCGAACGTTTCGGCTGGACATCGCCAGCCCGTCTGCCTCACGCACCGTGGGGACCTCAATCACACGCACCGGCATCATCAGGTCCGCCACCACCGCCTGCACCACACGCAACTGCTGATAATCTTTCCGCCCAAACGACACAATGTCCGGCTGCAAGATATTCAACAGCTTGACCACCACCCGGCAGACACCCTGAAAATGCCCCGGTCGGTCCCGCCCTTCAAGCCCGCCTGTCAACGCCGGCGAGTCGATCTCGATATCCAGTTGCCCCGGTGGGTAAAGCTCCTCCGCGTTGGGGGTAAATACGCCCGTCGCCCCAGCCTCCGCACATTTGCGGATATCAACCTCAAGCGAACGGGGATACCGCTGGTAGTCTTCGCCCTGAGTGAATTGTGTCGGGTTCACAAAAATGCTGACCAGCACATGATCCGCCAACCCCCGGCACACACGGATGTGTTCCAAGTGCCCGTCGTGCAACGCACCCATCGTCGGGATCAACGCCACCGTCCCCTCAAGCCCCGCACGGTACGTCCGGGCCGCATCGACATTGCATAGGACAGCGGCCAGTGAATCGGCACCTGCTTCGGTGTTGGGCTTGGTCGGCATGGGCAAAACCTATCAGCTACACCCCGTACACACCAACTCAGCCCGGGAACGGGATCGTCTGCCCCGCCATCCGCCGGTAGATGTCCAGGACTTTACTGATCTGCTGTGACATCCCGCGATGTTGTTTTACCCAGCCCATCGCACGTCGGCCAAGCTCGACCCCCGACCGTGTATCAGTCACCAGTCGATCCAACTGGGCGAACCACTCACCCGGCCCGGGGTTGTACAGCACCACCGCTGTCTCCCCGTCGATCAGGTAATCCAGGTACGCATCGTCACGCACGATCACCGGCAAGCCCCGCGCCATCGCTCTCAACGTCAGGCTACGCGACTTCCCCAACGCCTGGGGATGGATCAAAGCATGCGCCCGCAACAACATCTCCCGGTGCCCCAGCTTCCTGGGCGTCAATGAGATATTCCCCAGTAGCCCCATCGCACTGGCAGCTTTCCATATCTGGTGCTGCCCAGCCCCCTGCCCGTCAAAAAAGAACTGAGCCATCGGCCGACGCTGAACAAACGACGCGATCCCCCCAAGCAACGCGTCATAGTCCGCGTCCCACACACCGTTGCCGCTGACGATCACACACAACGCCTGCCCGTCTTCCAGCACAGGTGGCTCAACATCATGCCCGTGTACCCCCGTCCCGATCGTCTGGATCAGTAAGTCACGCTCAACCGCCTGACGGATCGCCTCCGTGATCGGCTCGGTCGCACCCGACACCGCCACCCGTGACGCATCCACACGGCCCAGCACCCGCTTCGCCAACGGGATATCCAGCGTCGAACACGCGCTTAACACAATCGGCACATCCAACGTCTCCGCCAGCTTCAATCCCCCCTGCCACAAACGACCGTCTAGCGCATGGATCATGTCCACACCCAACTCGCTTAAGCTCTCATGCAGCTGCCCCACCCGGTACCGATTTAGCACCCCCACAGTCGATTCACGCCAAGGCACACATTCGCCAAACATGCTCAAATCGTCCGACGAAATACCCTCCGGAACCACCTGTGCCACACGCACCTGCTCATCAATCAAACCAACCACCAGGTGCTGAAACGGCACCAGCTCCTCATCCAGCCACGCCCGATTGGTCAACAACGCCACATGCATACCGAAATCCTACGCGACCACCCGGCCGCTTCCAAACGCCGATGGTGGAATCCGGGCAGCGGATCCTTTGTCAGCCAGTTAGCGGCTTCGGGGCTGTTAGCTTGGACTACCAAGCACCTTACCCACAAGGGCATCGACAGCCCCGGCGTATTAAAGGGGCAGATTCAATTCCGAATCGCAACGCCGGGTAAAGCGGAGAGGACCTCGAAGGGGGTTCGGTAGTTGAGGCACTTACGCGGAACTGGGTTTCCGAACAGGACGATCGCCCTCCCTAAAACCCTCTCCTGCCTTGTCGAAATCGGCTTGATAGAACACATGGTAAGTAGCGTAAGGCCAGAATATTAGTGCTCCTATCATAAACAAAGGCATGTTTTTTATAACGACTCCTGAAAGCACAGCAATAAATATTGCTGTTGCGTAGAACAGCAGGGTGCTATGCTTTCGACAGGCAACCGTTAAGCCGATCCATGAACAGAGCAGTAATAAGGAAGGGGCGGCCCCATAAGCCATCAAATAATAGTGTGCTAGGGATTGAGACAGTTGCCCAGCCCCTGCAAAACAAGCAGTCAACCCCAACGCCTTTCTTGTTGTCCATCGCCAGTAGTAGACCCGAGGTCTAAGGGCGAACGCAGTTCCGCTCCAAGGGAAAAAGGAATTAATTCCATATATAGCATTGCGTTTGTAGTGACTCCGCTTGGCAGATAAACTAAAGGTGTCACATTGGCATAATCCGATATCAAAGTAGCTTGCCCCACCGAAGCCGAACATGCCGGCAAAGATTGTGAAGTACGCAATTCCAAAAATAAACAGATATCCGCAACTAGGGTGTATTCGGTTTGACAAGTCAGTAGCAAATCCTATCGAGTAGTTTACGATGCCCCCTGCTATCGCCCCCTCTGCCAGCCATAGGCGCATCCTCTGGGTTCTCCCAGTTTGATTGGAGGGTATATGTACGATTATCATCGTTGCTTTCTGTTGTGAACAACAACTCCATCTCGTCCAACAGCATAGGTGTGATCGACTTCTACTTCGATGTTATAAACGATTTGTGGATCGTAATATTTATCGCATGACTGTACTACCATGATTTGCCCCGACAAGGTAATGACGCGATCACTAGTTAGCAAGTGACGGGCTTCTACCCATCGCTCATTGTTTGTCAGAAAAGAAAAGGGGCTAAGTATGCTCTGTAGAAAACCTCGATTATCATGCCTGTAGCTGGTGTAATCTTGTCCCGCAATAGGCAAAAACACCGAGCAATACAGTCATCTCAAATATACCCGAGCTTCGCAATGCGAGGTTTTCTACAGAGCAGAGGTGGCCCCTTTTCTGTCTACAAGGCTTACCTGGGACTATTAACTGGACCGGGGGCGTGAGGCCAGCCCCGTAGAATCCGGCGCGTGGGCCAGGCAGGTGTAAAACTCGCTCCCCCCGTAATAAAGCCACCACTGCCCGTCGTGGCGGGTCAGCCCGTTGAAGAAAATGCAGTCCCTGAATTGGGAGATACGCCGGTGCGGCGGGCGGGCGCATCGGCCATCTTCCCAGGGATGCTCAGGTTCGGCATGCAAGACCGGACGGGGAAGCCAATCAATTGCTTTCTCTGGATCACGCCGGTCCAGGAGCACCTCTCCGATAGCGTAGAAATGCCCGGAATGATGCCCCCCGCTGAACAGCAGGATGTGGTCAGCATATTTTTCGGACCAGTCCACCATCGCAAAACAATTCTCCCCGCCCGGCCAAGGGGCCGCGATCTTCTTGGATGTCCAATGAATCAGATCATCGGAATACGCGATCAGCCCATCATTCAAGTACATCACAAACTGGCCGTTGACCCTGACGGCTTGGTTGTCCGGCGTCTGAAGGACCACCGGATTACGGTGTATCTCACGGGCATCCGGGAACAGCAGGCCGTGCTTCGTCCAGGTACGCAGGTCCGGTGAAGTAGACAGGAACGTGCCACTGACTTGTGGATTCTGCTCTAACCAGTCCCACCGGTTGCAGAACAGATAAAACGTGTCCTCATGTCTGACCAGGCAGACGTCCTCAAAACTGAACCGGCGATCCTCACCCCTGCGGAAAAACGGGCTGTGTGCAGCATCCTTAGTGAAATTGACACCGTCTTTGCTCGATGCCAAGCCGATGTCGCAGAGATAGTCGCACCCGGCTACGGGAGGGGCCAGTTCCTGCTCGCCCCGGTAGACATAGTGGAACTCCCCGTCCAACACGAGGATCGAGCCGTTGTGCACACCGCCACCATACCGGCCCCGGTCCCAAGCTTCGGGGGTCGGTTCCAACACAGGATTCGCCGGGTGCTTAGCGAAGGGGCCGATCGCCCAGTCCGGGAAAATATCCTTGTCGGCATCAACCTGCTTGGGGAAGCCGCCCCAGAAGCGCTCCGCGTTGTAAACCATATCCGCCTGATTGGCCGCAAGCCCCGTCAATTGCCAATCGAACATGCCCTTCCCATTACCCCCGTTAGATCCCGCATCCATTTACACACCCTTTCCGCCTATCCGTTGATAAGGTTCCGTGAATCGTGTTTCATCCATCACAAGAGTCATGAAAGCATCGCATTCAATGGTCAACCTGTCTTACAGAATCTACCGGCTTCGATTATCAAACACTTCTGCGGCGAGGCCCATCTAAGAGCACCGCAGATTGGAGCTTGGTTTGGCGACCGGCCTGGGCCTGAACGCCGGGCACGACCTGAACCTGAGCAACCTCGGCCACTTCAACACCATCCCCGGCATCCAGGAAATCTCCATCGGCCACGCACTGGTCGCCGACGCACTGGAACTGGGCATGCCCGGCGCGGTCAAGGCGTATCTGGATTTGCTTGCCCGGTAAAGCTAGGCTCCGTCTGAAAACCCCATTCACCTCACCGCCAGCCCGGATAGGAGGCTGGAATCATCGTCACCGAAACACGCTTGACAGACCCGGCTTCATAGGAGGGGATAAGTACATTTAATACGGAGTCGGCAGGTTCCCCCCTGCGGGTGCGGGTCGGGGGCCGTATGCGGTGGTTCGGGGCGTTGCGGGGTAGAATCATCCCGTGACACAGCACGGAACAGACAACCAGACCTGGACCACACGCAAGCTTCTGGCTTGGACCACCAATCACCTTGGTCAGAAGGGCGTCGACAGTCCACGGCTATCCACCGAAATGCTCCTGGCCCACGTCCTGGGTGTCGATCGACTCAAGCTCTACATGGACCCGGACCGCCCAGCCAACGACCTGGAGCGTGCTACCTTCCGCGAACTGGTCGAGCGTGCCGTCGCACACGAGCCGGTCGATTACCTCGTCGGCAAGAGCCCGTTCTTCTCGATGATGCTCGACGTCAACCCCAACGTCCTGATCCCAAGACCAAGCACCGAGACACTCATCGAACACGTCATCCAACACGCCCGCCGCACCCCCGGCTTCCACAGCCCCCTGATCGCCGACGTCGGCACCGGCAGCGGCGCGATCGCCATCGCACTCGCCAAACACATCCCCCACAGCCGAATCATCGCCACCGACATCAGCGAAGAAGCTCTGGCTACCGCACAAAAAAACGCCGAGGCGTTAGGCGTCGCCGACCGCATCGAATTTCGCCAGGGTGACCTGCTTGAGCCGATCCAGAACGAACGCCTCCGCTACCTGGTGAGCAACCCCCCTTACATCAGCGATGCCGAATGGCGTGACGTTCAGCCAAACGTCAAGGATCACGAACCCGAATCAGCATTACGAGGTGGGGCGGACGGCCTGCGTTACCTGCGAGTCCTGATCGAAAAAGGCCGACCCCTGCTGGACCGCCCCGGCCAACTCGTGCTGGAAGCCTCGTCTTCACAGAAGAAGCCGCTACTGAAAATCGCCGAAACTTCCAGTGTCTGGGACAACCCCCACATCCTCGCCGACCACGAACACCTCCCTAGAGTCCTTGTCTGCGACGCCAGATGAAAAATCAGTAAAAGAACGGAATTGGGAAAGCAGGAAATAAGAGCCTTGTCGTACTGCTACGAAGGCTTTAATTCCCTGCTTTTCTTGATTTTCAGATTTAGCGTCTGGACGCTGTTGAAGCCGGCCTGCTTTTCCCCGTCTACCGCATCACCTCACGCCGCCCCGCCTCGATGATCGGCTGATCCTGTGGCCGAGCGAAGTTGCCCGGGCTCTTGTAATCAAGCATCAGGGTTCGGCGGACCAGAACCGATTCGCCGGTCAATGGGTTGGCGATGTTCTGTGTCTCCCCGTTGAGCCCGGCGATGAAGACGCTGAACGCATCCACATCACCCTCCGGGGCCGGCCAAATCGCCACGCCTTCACGCGCGAAGTCTTTGCCCTGCAGCAGCTTGCCCACCACCTGGATAGGACTCAGCAGCAGCGGGTTGCCCAGCCGTTTCTTGATCGCGGGGAACACGGTGGGGGGGACGTTCTCCCCAGCGGTGATGATCTGCCCAAGGTCGTTGGCGATCGTGATCTCGGGGATGAACAACAGGTCTTCGTTGGTTGGGTTGACGACCTTGTAGCTGACGTACCAGAACCACCGGATCGAGCCATCCACATCTTCGATCGAGATCGCCGCCGGCGACTGCACCTGGACATCCAGCGACCAAGACGGGCTCACGATCGCAGGTTCGGGATACGCCCACGCCGACTGGGGTGAGGTCACAGACCACCCCGCGATCAGACAGACGCTCACAATTAAAATAAGGGCGGCAAGGCGTCGCATGGGAACCTCTCTGCTTTAGAGCTTACAATCGAATAACAATCACCGGCCAAGACGCCCCCCGCTGTGGCGGGCTTCCAAGTGCCGAAACGACATTGTACGATCGGGTGATACCTGGTCAATCCACAGGCCCACAGATGCTCGGCAAGCAACGCCATGGCCCACATCAACACCCCCCCAATCCACCCGCCTCAAGGCGACCCCCCACAGGTTCGCCAGCCCCAGCCTGACGAGCGCCGCACCGCCCTGGCCGTCCTCCTGACCGGCCGACCCACCCCAAACGACCTCGCCGTCGATCATTTTCTCGAATTCACCGACCAGCAGGAGATGAGCCTGGATGGCTTGTGGGCCTCTTTTCAGGGTCAAAGCATTGCGTCTGCAGCGATTATAATCCCAACCGCCGGCCGGGCAGCGGTTGTTTTTTTCTCACCGATCATCACACGCAGCCGAATTGAAGAAGCCGCCGAACTCCTGGAAACCGCGATTCGAGCCCAGAATCCAGACTCGCTGGGCCTGATTCAATCCCTCCTGGATCCGACCCAGCGTCACGAACAGGACGCCCTGGTCCACGCCGGCTTCATCCGTCTGGCATCCCTGGTGTACATGCGCTGTGTCTGTGCCTCACAGACGATTGCAGCCCCCGAAGACGGATCTAAAGCCGACTCCGGGGGTGATTTACAGGGCGCATCCGGGGATGGAAGTGGGGGGGGGATCCAGTTCGATGGGACGTCCTTAACGGCTCTCACATGGCAGGACGACCGCTTCGACGTGTTTGCAGACGCCATCTCCGCCAGCTACCAAGACACCTTGGACTGCCCCGGCCTGGTTGGCCTCCGCCGGATCGAGGACATCATCGGCGGTCACAAGGCGGTAGGGCGGTTCGACCCCGGTTTATGGTCAGCTTTTTATCTCGACGATCAGCCCGTGGGCGTCTTGCTGCTGAACCCGTTGACGGATCGCCGTGAGTTAGAGCTGGTCTACCTCGGGATTGCGCCCCCGTTCCGCAATAAGGGGTTAGCCAACCGCTTGATGCGCCACGCCGCCTCACTCGCTACCGCGCAGAACTACACAAGCATCCACCTCGCCGTCGACGAACGCAACACACCGGCGATGAAGCTCTACCGCGGGCTTAACTACCGCGCTACTGCGCGCAAGGTCGCGATGATTTACACCTTACCGCAATCCACCCTATAAAAGCCCTTGTTTTCCGCGCCGCTTATCCACACCTTGTCACGGTTGCGCATAACCGGTGGACAAAAAAATTTCACGCTTCTAACCGCTTGATAAACATCGCACTGAACGCGCGAAACATTTTTCCCGCGACCAAGGCGGTTGTATCAAGACCCACTTCGTCGTATCTTTGTTCCCAGCGGCAAAGGATTGTCGCACCGCAAAAAGCTTCTCGACCTCGGCGATTCTATGAGGGGAACGCCCGACGCCGAACGGGCACTTCGATCAGCGGACTCCGGACGGAACCACTTCAACGTCAGGGCAGATAGCTGGCCCTGTTACCGAACTCACGGCGGTGTTTTTATGCCGCCACTGGCTCCGTAATATGGAGAGGTGATCGTGACCACGGCCACTTCCACTACCAATATCGGTACGCGCATCGCCCACCGCCTGGCTAAGAGCCTGGGCCCCAAGCGGTTCGCCATGTGGTTCGACCAGTCCGCACGCTTTGAGGTCGACCCCCACGCACACGCCCTGCGTGTCACCGTCGCCAATAAGTTCCTCGCTGACGGGATAGGCAGGCAGTTCAAGCCCCAGGTCTGTCAGGCCGCCAAAGAAGAGCTAGGCCACGACGTCAGCCTTGACCTGGGGGTCAACACCCCCTCCCCCCGAGTCCAACAGTCACCCGCCCTCGCCCCCGAGGACCAAACCCCAGCCAGTACCGCTCTCGGCTCCAAGGGTTCATCCCCGCTCCCCCGGCCCAGCACACGCACCGCTACCCAACGCTGGCGTCACTCCCTGGACGAGTTCGTCGTTGGCTCTAGCAACGAGCTCGCCTTCGCCGCCGCCGTCCGCTTAGCCGAGCACGACGCAGACCCCGGCTCCCCCCTGTTCATCCACGGCGGCTGCGGCTTGGGTAAAACACACCTCCTCCAAGGCATCTGCCAGCGCTTCAGTGAACGCCAACCCGACCGACGTGTCCTCTACGCCACCGGCGAACAATTCACCAACGACTTCATCACCGCCGTCCGCACCAACACGCTCAACGCCTTTAGACGCAAGATACGCCGGCTCGACCTCCTCGCCGTGGACGATGTCCACTTCTTGGCCAACAAGGAAAAAACCCAGCAGGAGTTCCTGCACTGCTTCAACGAGATCGAGCTCTGCGGTGCCCGCGTCGTCCTGGTCAGCGACAGCCACCCCAAGCTCATCAAGCAATTCAGCGACGCCCTGACCAGCCGCTGTGTCCGTGGCATGGTTGTCCGCATCGACACCCCCGACGAAGATACCCGCCTCCGCCTGGTCGAGGCCCTCGCCGAACGCCGCGGCCTCGCCATCCCACAAGCCGTCGCACAAACCATCACCGATCGTTGTGACGGCTCGGTCCGCGACATCGAAGGCATGCTTAACAAGCTCCAGGCCCTCTCGATGATCTGTCGCCCCCCATCCCGCAGCCTTCCCGCCGCCACCGTCATCGGACACGGCCTAGTCGATCGACTCTTCCGGGATCAACCCAACCCCACGCCCCGCAAACCCGTCCGCTACGACGCCATCCTCGACACTGTCTGCGGATTCTTCGCGCTCCCCCCCGTGCAAGTCACCGGCCGGATACGCCGCAGCCACGTCGTCCTCGCACGCTCAATCCTGATCCACCTCGCCTACGAGTTGACCCCGATGAGCTACCCGGAGATCGCCACCGTTATGGGCCGACCCAACCACTCCACCATCGTCACCGCCGCCCAGCGCATCAAAAAGCAACTCCAAGCCAACAAACCCATCCTCATCCCCGGCCAACCCGCCGAAGTCACACTATCCCAACTCCTCGATAAGCTGCGCCGCGAAGTGCTTAGCGTTTGATAGACACGACAGCGGTTGGACAACCCCTTGCCGCGCACCCACTTGGACGTGTGGCACGGTCAATTCATGCCTCACCGCACTTGCTGCACGTCCAAGCGCAGCGATAACACACCGTTACGCCCAATCACCGAAAATTTGATTGTGAGTGAGTACGGAATCACACCAGGTCATCCATGACCCCAGATGTCGCTTCCCGTTGTCTGAAATGGGCGGAGCAGGATTCGAACCTGCGTAGGATTTCTCCAGTGGGTTTACAGCCCACCCCATTTGGCCGCTCTGGCATCCGCCCAAGTGGGGGGGCCACTCTATCGACTCATGGGGCCATTATCAAACAGATGCAGGCGGGAGCCAAGGGCCAGGGTTCAGGGTCTAGGGTCTGGTATACCATCACTCATCCATCACACATCATCAATACCCTTTTTCCCCATATCCCAAACCCCCTCCCATACCCCAGCAACTAGACCCCAGACACGATCCCCCCTTGATCACGCCGATTCCTGTGGCAGACTTCGCATAAAGCCATTAGATACGAAGTATTGCACCCATCCGGGCCTGCCGATAGGATTAAATAGCCCCAGTCGGGCTCATATGTACGAGGTGTTCGTTTGCAGATCGATGGACAAGCTTCCGCGTTAAACAGCCATGTGCTGGTGCTGAATAAGCTCTGGATGGCAATCCGTGTGGTGGATGCCCGCCGCGCGTTTACCATGCTGTTCAAAGACCTCGCGGAAGTGATCCGGGTGGACGACGGTTCGTTCGCCGCCTACGACTTCGACAACTGGGCCGACGCCTCCGCCGCCGCCCACCTCGCCACCGATAGCTTCGCGCCCCACGAATACGAATGGGTCCAAACCGTGCGGATGCAACTCGCCGTCCCCAAGGTGATCCGCCTGCTTGGCTACGAAAAACTCCCACGCCAGCAGGTCAAGCTCAACCGCCGAAACATATTCGCCCGCGACCGTAACCTCTGCCAGTACTGCGGCCGACACTTCGGCACAAGCGAATTAAGCCTCGACCACGTCGTCCCACGCAGCCAGCAAGGCCTAAGCACTTGGACCAACCTGGTCTGCTGCTGTGTCCGTTGCAACGCAAAAAAAGGCGGACGCACCCCCCTGCAGGCACACATGAAACTCATCACCACCCCCCGGCAACCCCGACGCAACCCCGTCATCGGCCTACGCCTGGGCAACGACAAATACGCAAGCTGGAAACAATTCCTCGACCAGGCCTACTGGTCCGTCGAGCTGAAGTAACACTACGCCATCCCCCACGCTCTAAACTACGCAACCCCACGACCAAGTGCAGCCACCCCTTGCCGAGCGCTGCGACTTGTCACGTCTGTAGGCGTCCAACTGCCGCTCTTCTTATTCGCGTCCATTTACGCTCATTCACGGCCACTCTATTTCTAGATCTTTCCGCCTTCCATCTTTTCCGTTTGTACGATCTACACCGGCCGATAACTCTTTTCGGACGTTATCCCGCGTCTCGATCGTCCGGTATTCAGTGCCAATTGCTCATTTGATTAAGTCGGACCAGCCCCCATCCGATGTCAAAGTGGAGAAGATAGAGAATCTAGGCAGTGTGCCGCGCCGTGATGGCCGACCGCGTTGACCTGTTGGGGAATCGAGCCATGAGCCAAAACAACGGATCGTCAGACATCAGCCTCAAGCAGGTCTTCACCACCGGGGAGGCCGCCGATATCTGCAAGGTGTCTCAACAAACCATCATCCGCTGCTTCGACAGCGGTCGGCTCAAGGGCTTCCGAGTCCCAGGCAGCCGCTTCCGCAGGATCCCCCGCGAAGAACTCTTGCGCTTCATGCGCGACAACGAGATCCCCACCGACCGCATGGAGTCCGGCAAACACCGCATCCTTGTCGTCGATGACGACAACCAGATCGTCGAGCTTTTCGTAGACCTCCTGGGCAGCGACGACCGCTACGAACTGCGCACTGCCAATACCGGCTACGACGCAGGCATACTCACCGAATCGTTCAAGCCCGACCTGATGATCCTGGACTACATGCTCCCGGACATTAACGGCAATGTCGTCTGCGAGACCGTCCGCAAAAACCCCGCGCTTAACGGTATGAAAGTCATCATCGTCTCCGGCGTGGTCAATCAGGGTGAGATCGACGACCTCTTGCAGAGCGGGGCCGACGAGTTCATCAAGAAGCCGTTTAATATCGAGGTCCTGCAAAATCGGATCGGGGCCCTGCTGGAGATGTAAGCCCGCACGGCACGCCGCCTGGGCCCCAAACCATGCTCGCCACCGAGCCCACCAAGCCACGCCGAATCGAGCTGATCCTCCGTCAGATCGATTCACTGCCCACCCTCCCGGCCGTCGCCGCGAGGCTGCTTAGCCTCACCTCCAGCGACGACTCCAACGCACGCCAGGTCATCGAGCTGGTCAGCGCCGACCCCTCACTCACCGCCAAAGTCCTCTCGCTGTGCCGGGCCGCTGACAAGGGTGTCGGCTCAGACAACCTCACCGTGGACCGCGCCGTCGTGCTGCTGGGATTCAACGCCATCCGCAACGCCGTCCTCAGCGTCAAGGTCTTCGAGCTCTTCGGCCCCGATGCCGACCGACCCGCCAATGACAATGAAATCGCCAACCAAGGTGAAGACCCAACCCCGCCCGCGTTCGACCGCTCCGCATTCTGGATGCACTGCCTGGCCGTCGGCGTTGCCGCCGAGTTGATCGCCAAGGCGCACCCCAACCGCAAAGACCTCGCCCCCGACGAGGCCTTCGTCTGCGGACTCCTCCACGACATCGGCAAGGTCGCGTTGGACTACGTCCTCCCACGCAGCTTCGACCGCGTCGTGGCACTGACCGATCTGAACCAGGCCAACGTCGCCGAGTTTGAGCGACGCATCATCGGGATCGACCACCACACCGCAGGCAAACGCCTCGCCGAACAGTGGCAACTCCCCCACATGATCGCCGACTGCATCTGGCTACACGGCTCGCCCTACGAGTCGCTGCCCAAGCTCGATCACCGCGGGATGATCGGCCTGATAAGCCTTGCCGACCTCATCGCCCGCAGGATGCACGCCGGGTACTCCGGGAACTATTCACTTCGGCAAAACATCGGCGACCTGGCGCAGGAACTCGGGCTCGACCCCGAAGCTGTTGCCAGGGTCGCCGACGAACTCCACGAACACCTGGAAGTCCGTGGCAAGGCTCTAGGTCTTTACGACGCCGCATCACACGAGCTGTTGTTGCAATCCGTCCAGCGTGCCAATGAGGCGCTTGGCCGGATCAACGCCGTACTCGACCAACGTGCGCGCGACGCCGAGGACCAGGTACGCATCCTCGATGCCACAACCACCTTCCACGGCTCCGCAACACCGGGCCGCAGCGTACAAGACGTCCTCGACGCCGTCGCAGCCTCTTGCGCACAGCTACTGGGCCCCGGCTTCTATGGCGTGATCTATCCCGGTGACCCAGGCGCTCCTCACTACGTCAACCGCGACGGAACCAGTGTCGACGAAGAAGCTGAGGCCGACGGCTGGCTGGTCTGTCAGTACAACCGGGAAGGCCGACCAGTCCACAGCCAGTACATCCAGTCCCCCCCCCATGCCCCCGACCTCTCGGCACTGGACCCGACCCAACCCGTCGGCCTCCAACTGATGGGGATCCTCCCCTGGGTTGCCGACTACATCGTTCAGGCACCGGACCTGCGCAAAGTCAGGCTCCTTCCGTTGAGTTGTGGCTGGGGCGCCTCGGCAGTCCTGCTGCACGACCACGAAAAAACCCCGCCCTGGAAACAGCTCTCCGCATTGACCAGCACCTGGGGTGCCGCCATCGCCGCCGCCGCCCAACACGACGGCGCACGCCGGCTTGGCGAAGACCTGGCCACCACCAACCTCGCTCTCGCAGAAGCCCAGGACCAACTCACCCGCCAGGCGTCCCTCGCACGTCTTGGCGAAATGGCCGCCGGCGCAGCACACGAGATGAATAACCCCCTGGCCGTCATCGCCGGACGCAGCCAACTACTGGCCATGACCCTCGAACAGGGATCCCGTGAGCAAAAAGACGCCCAGTCCGTCTTCAAGGAATCTCACAAACTTAGCAGCCTCATCACCAGCCTCCGCATGATCGCGGACCCCCCGGTCCCCGACCGCGTGGCTACTGACTTAGGCGCGCTCCTGGACGAGACCGTCAAGCAGTTCAAGTCATCCCACGAACGCCGCAACAAGACGACCGTCTTTTCGTTGAAACTCCGCGGCGAACTGCCCTCTATCCAGGTCGATCCCGAACAACTCCGTGGCGTCTTACGCGAGTTACTGAGTAACGCTGTCCAATCCAGCCCTGCGTCTTCCGTTGCGGTCACCGCCCAGGTCGAGCCCGGCGGCGGATCGTTGGTCGTACAGGTCGCCGACGACGGCGAAGGCATGGACCCCTACACACTCGAACACGCCCCCGACCCCTTCTTCAGCGCCAAGGCAGCCGGCCGACGTGTCGGCATGGGACTGCCACGCGCAGGGCAGTGGTTATCGGGACACGGCGGTCGGTTGGAATTACGCAGCCGCCGCGGCGAAGGAACCGTCGCAACTTTCTTCTTGCCACTCGATTCGCCTCCTTGATGAACCGATACCAAAACCAACAGCCATCGGCTTGTTGGCGGGGTTCGGAAGTGATTCGTAGGGAGAAAGTTGTGGCAGGTAAGCCTAAGTCATCCGGTATCGACGTCGCAAGACGGGATACCACCAATCGGACCGTCCGTGTCTTGCTGGTCGATACCGACCCCAGCCTGACCGACCTCTTAAAACAGTGCGCCCCCTCGGGTGAATCCGTGCAGCTTGTTTACGCACGCTCACTCACCGAAGCACGCGCACAACTCACAGAAAAATCCGTCGATCTCGCCATTATCAACCCCGCACTCCCCGATGGCAACGGCCTGGACCTCGCAGACGAACTAAACAAGTCCCGGCGAATCACCTCGACCATCATCATCGGCGATGAACCCAGCGTCGAATCCGCGATGAAAGCCATCCGTGCCGGCGCATTGGACTTCATCGTCAAGCCCTTCGACGACAGCGACGCCACCGAAAGAATTAAGAAAGTCTTCGCCAAGCAACGTAAGGGCCGCGACCAGGCCCAGCGGGTCCGCCGCCTCCGTCGCCTGTGCAAGAAACTAAACCAAGCCCGCGCCGATGTCAGCAAGCAGGTCGATATCCTCTGCAACGATCTGGTCACCGCCTATCAGGAACTAGCCGGGCAGATGCAGCAGGTGGTTCAGGCCACCGAGTTTGGCGCGGTGATCCGTGACGAGTTGGACCTCGAACACCTCTTGCGAAAAACTCTCGAGCACCTGGTCGAAAAGGCTGGCCCCACCAACGCCGCCGTCTTCCTCCCCTCGAGCATGGACGAGTACACCCTGGGCGGATACGTCAACTACGACTGCACACCCGACTCCGCGGACATGCTCCTCCAGCACCTCGCCGATGTCGCCGCACCTAAAGTCGCTCAGCACGACGACATCATGCATGTTACCGATAACCAGAGCCTCTCGCACCTCCTCGGTGGCGACGCGGTCTTCCTAATCGATTCGCACATGCTCGCCTTCGCCTGCCGATCAGAGAACGAATCACTCGCCGTTGTGGCCCTCTTCCGTGACGGCTCCGACCCGTTCGACCAGGCGCTCCTGGACACCGCCGAGGCCATCGGGCCTCTCCTGGGCGATGCCCTCGCAAGAGTCATCCGCATCCACCACCGCGGACTCGATGAAGACTTCTACGAAGACGGCTACTTCGGCGCACCCGACGACGAAGACGACGGCGAACTGCCGTTCTAAAGCATCTTCCCTTTGCGGTAACGGATAACGCCTGCGAAACGCCGCGACTTGCCGCGACACTTGGCATATAGCCGCTGCCTGTGATTCCTGCTTTCCTGCTTTTCTCATACACTATGTGTATGACCACCCCCGCACCCAAACCCTGGGAACACACCAAGTCCGGCCAAGGTTCCGCCGCCGACCCGCTGGCCGCGCGGTTCGTCTCGTCCTTAGACTACGACAAACGCCTCTACCCCCACGACATCAAGGGCTCCATCGCCCACGCCCGGATGCTCGAGCACGTCAACCTCATCACCCCAGACGATCTAAAAGAAATCGAACGGGGCCTCAACGAAATCGAATCCGAGATCACCGACCAAGGTGACGCCTGGCCCGGCTGGAAAGTCGAGCTCGAAGACGTACACATGTGCATCGAAGCCGCGCTCATCGAAAAAACCGGCGACGCCGGGCGGAAGCTCCACACCGGGCGGAGCCGAAACGATCAGGTGGCACTGGATTTGATTCTGTGGCTTGAGGACGCGGTCGGCGAATTCAAGGACCGTTTGCTCGATTTGATCGGCGAACTTCTGCTGCTTTCTGAATCTGCCGGCACGATCGTCATGCCTTCATACACTCATCTCCAGCGAGCGCAACCGATTGTCGTAGGGGCCGAACTGCTTGCTTGGTCTGACGCCTTCGAGAGATGTATATGGCGGACCGATGGCATTGGTAAACTTAGCCCTATCGGTTCAGGTGCTATCGCTGGGTCTGCATTGTCGCTGGATCGTTCGAAAACCGAAGGGCTCCTGTATCCCGCAGTAGAAGGTGTTTCGACCAATAGCATCGATTCCACCGCGTCCCGAGATGCGGCATTAGATTTTGCGTATGCACTATCCATGACTTCCATGTGGCTCTCCCGCTGGGCCGAGCAATGGATAATCTATTCGACTACAGAGTTCGGCTTCATCACGCTGGACGACCTGTACACCACCGGCTCGTCGATGATGCCTCAGAAACAGAACCCCGACATGCTCGAATTGATCCGGGGCAAGACCGGCCTGGTCTACGGCTCACTCATGGCTCTATTAACCATGTGTAAAGGCCTCCCTATCGGCTACAACCGCGATCTTCAAGAAGACAAGCGCCACGTCTTCGCCGCCTACGACTCGGTCTGTGACTGCCTGGATATGGCCACCCGAATCGTCAAGACCACCAAGTTCAACGAAGAAAAAATCAAGCAGGGCCTCGACAAGGGCTTCCTCGACGCCACCAGCCTGGCGGAATACTTGGTCACCAAGGGCGTGCCGTTCCGTACCGCCCACCAGGTCGTCGGCAAACTTGTGCAGGCCTGCCGAGACAAGGGCTACGAAAAACTATCACTCCTGACGCTCGACGACTTCAACGCCGCCTGCCCGGACAAGAAGGTGGTCGAAAAAGATGTCTATGATTGGCTAGGCCCCGAGAACGTCGTCAAGCGGTATCAGTCTGCCGGCAACGCAGGCCTGTCCGGCTTCAAGGAACAACTCAAGGCCTGGAAAGATCGGCTCGGTAACACCGGCCAGTCGGAGTAATCTTCTTTGCTAGTGCTTTCGGTCATCAAGGGCGTGGACAAGGGCAGACGCTACGAGCTCCCCGACGACGAGCCGCAACTGATCGGCCGATCCAGCGAAGCACTGGACACCACCGACCAGACGATCTCACGCAGGCACGCCGAGCTCACACCCGACTCCGGCAAGTGGTACATCCGTGACCTGCACTCTTCCAATGGCACGTTCGTCAACGGCGTTCGCGTCACCACCGAACGACGACTGCTCCGCCCCGGCGACCAGGTACGCACCGGCGCAAGCCTCTTCATCTTCGGCGAAGACTCCGCCAAACCCAAGAACGATTCGATCCGCATGGTCCGCCGCACCGAGATCGATATCAACATCGAATCCACCGCCGCCAGCAACGACGACTCCATGATTATGGCCGTCCCCGAGCCCGGCCAGGCCGCCGAGTTCCAGCTCCGTGTTATCTACGAGCTCACCGCACTCATCGGCTCCGTCACCGACAAACAAGAATTGTTGGAGCGGGTCATGGACGTGATCTTCGAATACTTCAAGGCCGACCGCGGCTTCATCCTCCTCCAGGACGACCCGGACGTCATCCCAGAGCCCGTCCTGATACGGCACCGAACCCCGGTCGGGATCCAGAAAAAAAAGAAAGACTCCGGCCCGATCAACGTCAGCCGAACCATCGTCCGCTACGTCATGAAGAAGGGCGTCGGCGTTCTCTCCAGCAACGCCATGACCGACAAACGCTTCTCCACAGGCGACAGCGTGCAGGCCTACGGCATACGCTCCACCATGTGCGTTCCCATCAAGTTCAAAGACAAGCTCTACGGCGTGATCCACCTGGACTCCAAGGTCGCCAACTACACCTACACCGAAGATCAACTCCTGCTCCTCACCGCCATCGGCGTGCAGACCGGGGTCGCGCTCTCCAATGCCCGGCTCTACGACAGCAGACTCAAAGACGAACGCCTCGCCGCAGTAGGCCAGACCGTCGCCAGCCTCTCACACTCCATTAAAAATATACTACAGGGGATGCGCGGTGGCGCAGACGTCGTCGAGCTTGGCCTGCGTAAAAACAACATGGACCTCACGCGCGGCGGCTGGGAAATCGTCGCACGCAACGTCGAGCGGATCTACGATCTGGTTATGAACATGCTCGCCTACTCCAAGCAACGCAAACCCGAACTTGAACTCGTGAACCTCGACCAGTTACTCGGCGAGGCTTCCATGTTGGTGCAAAAACAATTCGACTCCAAGAACGTCGCCCTGCTGATCGATGTCGCACAAGACATGCCCCCCGTCCCGATCGACCCCGGCGGAGTGCATCAGGCCCTGTTGAATCTATTGAACAACGCGCTGGATGCCGTGCAACCCGAGACCGGCGCGGTCAGCCTCCGCTGCGATTACGACGGCGACAACGACCGCGTCAAGATCACCGTCGTAGACAACGGCGAAGGCATGACCCAGGCCACCCTCGCACGCCTATTCGAACCCTTCCATTCAACCAAAGGCCTGCGCGGCACGGGTCTGGGGCTCGTCGTCACCAAAAAAATCGTCGAGGAACACGGCGGCATCGTCTCCGTCGAGAGCTCGCGCAAGCAAGGCACCACCTTCACCATGCTCCTACCCGTCCGCTTCGACCAGGTCCCCATGTCCGCAGAAACCATCGGCCCAGGCTGAACCAAACCCCTCGTACGCCTCCCATAAGGCTTTTTGGTGACCAGTTATACCCATCCCATTTAGTTCTCGTGCCTCTTTCCTTCCCCCTCAGCCCCCGGCTTTGCCGGGGGATTCCCCGCATAATCAAACGACGACGCACAAGTAATAAATGGGATTGCCATTAGACGAGATCCGTGCCGTAGCAAGCCAAGCCGATCGCCCAACATACACGCAATAATCATTGGCGGTGATTCGTTAAGCCGGTAGCATCGGATAGCGACAGTTATCATTGTGTCTATCAATTATGGATACGTCATTAAC
>JAJDCX010000021.1 GCA_029260615.1 Phycisphaeraceae bacterium
GACGGTCGGGTATCCTATTGGGCTTCAACCAAGGAGTCCCATGTTGTACAAAGGCGAGAAATTCAACAGTATCAGCCACGTCGTCGGCGCAGCCCTCGCCTTGGCAGGCCTCGGGGTGCTGGTCGTGCTGGCAACGTTTCAAGGCGACCCCTGGAAGGTCGTCAGCTTCGGCGTCTACGGCACAACACTCGTCCTCCTATACACCTGCTCCGCCCTCTACCACAGCTTCAAAGGCAAGGCCAAGGACATCTTCCGCAAGCTCGACCACTGCATGATCTATCTATTGATCGCCGGGACCTACACGCCGATCACGCTGGTGACCCTGCGAGAAAACCACACCGCCTGGGCATGGTCCATCTTCGGGGTCGTGTGGGCCTTAGCGGTATTCGGGATCGTCTGGGACTCACTGCCGACCAAGGGCGCACGGATCCTACCCGTGGCGATTTATCTCTTGATGGGTTGGTTGATCGTCGTCGCGCTCAAGCCGATGTCACAGGAGCTACCGCCCGGCGGATTTGCCTTCCTGATCGCCGGCGGTCTCGCCTACACACTGGGCGTCATCTTCTACGCCATGGATACCAAGATCCGTCACTTCCACGGCGTCTGGCACCTCTTCGTCCTCGCCGGCAGCATCAGCCACTTCCTCACCGTCCTCTTATACATCCTGTAACGAATCTGTGATCGGTGATCTGCAATCTGCGATCCTCCCCAACCATTAACCACTAACCACCATCCCCCCATGCCCCGTTCAATCCTGCTCACCACCGTGTTAGTGATGCTCGTCGGTTGCGACACAGCACCGACACGCACCTCGCTAGCCCCACCTTACACACCTTCAAAAACGGTGCGGGCCGAGGTCTTGATGCCATTGGACGCAATGACCGCCAGGCCAAGCGGGCGGGTGCGCGTCACCGATAGCAAGGGCGTGGAACACGAAGTCAACAGCGCCACCAAACCGCTTACGCACCCTGAAAAAAAACCGGGGTCACGCCCGGCGGCTACCCAGGGGTCGGGGGCGACTCTGGGGACTACTCCGGGGGCGGGGGCGGTGGCGGAAACATGGCGGATGAGTGTGGCAGGGTTCTGGATAGTCGATGTCACACACGAACCGACCGGCGACATCTCGATCCTCCAAGAAGTCGAATTGTCCGAGTCCCGGCGTGTGGAATACGACCCCCCCTTGCCCCTGCTGCCCGCCACATTAACCATGGACCTCCCAATCGAAGTGGTCACCCAGGCCCGTGTGTACGACCACGACAACAACACCTTGCAATCCCAAGGCACATGCACCACCGTCTACCGCCTCCTGGGCAACAAACAAATCACACTGCCCAACCGAAAAGTCAATGCCGTCATCATCCAGACCGATCGACTCTTTGACCTGCCCTGGGTGCAGGTCGATATCCACATCCTCGCCGCCTACGTTCCCGGCGAAGGCACCGTGGCCTGGCGCACCCGCCGGGACATCCGCATCTTAGGCGTGCTCCCAGTCAGCCGTGAGGAACGGGTCGTGCGCGTGAGGTGAGAGGGATCGGCGATGTACGATTGGTTATGTGTGACCCGTGTAACCTCTGTGAGCGATTGACGATCGCAGATCACAGATCGCAGATCACAGATCGCAGATGCCTGCCCGGTATTATCGGACACCTCCACCGCTATCTAACTTAAGTCCGCCGGCTAATTACACGATAATCGTTAGAGGATGTGGGACTATCCCCAATCTGGAGACCAAGGATGTCAGACAATGTGGTACGCCTGATCTGCCCAAACCTGAAGTGCCGTAAGGTTCTGTCCGTGCCGGATTCAGCACGCGGGAAAAAAGTGCGCTGCCGCAACTGCGGGATGCGTGTGCAGGTCCCACAAAAAGAAACCGTCCCCACATCGCCTCCACCAGGCGAATCGTCCGAGGAATAACCCCGGCTGATTTCTCGCAATCCAAACGCATCTCAAGTAAACCCGGGGGGATATCCGTGGGACACTTGCGCGAACATCCCGGGCACCCATCATCTATTAACGTTATGCAAAAAGTGGTAGCCGTGCATGACCAAGCCACAGCCCGTCAGGCTTATTATGGATTTTATTAAATCTATGGGCGACCGTTTTACCCTCAGCCGCCGGCTTTGCAGGGGGATTGTCCTGGTGATGGGCACGAGTTTCGATCGTAATCCGTATTAGCTATCCGCGTCAGGGATTTCCAATTCCGTAAGCCGTTCAAGCGCCGCAATCGGGTCTTCCTGTTCCACCGCATCGGCCTGGTTGGCGATCGTGTCGCCCTGGCTGTCCGCCCCAGCCCCGCCGACCTCTGCAAGCAGGTCGCTGGGCAGGATCGCCGAATCGTCCAAACCCTCCGCCGACTCAACCAGCGAACGCACCGGCTCGATCACCTCCGGCTTGCCATCCACCACCACCGTAAATACCACAGGCCCAACCACCAGCTCATCGCCCGCCGATAGCACCGCCTCCTGCACCCGGATACTATTGTGGTACGTCCCGTTGCTCGAGCCCATGTCGCGCACCTTCACCTGCCCGCCCTGGACACTCAGCTCGCAGTGCCGGCGGGACACGCTTGTCAGCGGGATCCGCAGGTCGCAGGTATTCTTTCGGCCAATGACAAACCCCTCAGGCTTAATGGGAAACTCCCGCCTGGTGTTGTCGGCCTTGAACATGACCAACGTGACTTCCATCCATTAACCCCACTAGCCCGGATAACTGTAAATCAAGCCGTTGCAAGAGTGTAACCCCCCTACCCACGCTATTCAAGCCCAAAATAAAACCGGCCCAGACACCCCACAGCCGGTCCACGGGCTCTACCTGCACATCCCCTTCTGCTTCCATAAATGCCACTACTGCGACTTCTACAGCCTCGTGGAGCCCAAAGGCAAGCCCGACCGCCAAGAATCCTTCACCCACGCCCTCATCGCCGAACTCCTACACCAAGCCGACCTTTACTCACCCCTTCAGCCCCAGACCATCTTCGTCGGCGGCGGCACACCCACACTCCTACGCCCTGACCTCTGGACCAAACTACTCAACGCCATGCAGCAGGCCGGCACCCTGGATCGCGTCACCGAGTTCACCGTCGAGGCCAACCCCGAAACCGTCACACCCCAACTCATGGACGTCTTGGCAGCCGGCGGCGTCAACCGCGTCTCACTCGGGGCCCAATCTTTCAACCTCAAACAACTCAAAACACTCGAACGCTGGCACGACCCCGACACCGTCCCCAAAGCCATCGCCATGGTACGCAACGTCGGCATCACCAACTTCAACCTCGACCTCATCTTCGCCATCCCTGGCCAAACCACCGACCTGCTCGACCAAGACCTCGACGCCGCACTCGCACTTAACCCCACACACCTCTCCTGCTACAGCCTCATCTTCGAACCTAACACACCACTGACTCAAAAAATGAAGATGGGACGAATCAGCCCCGTCGGCGAAGATATCGAAAAAAATATGTACGACCACGTCATCCAACGCCTAGACCGCGAAGGCTTCGAACACTACGAAGTCAGCAACTGGGCCAAGCGATCTGCAACCGACAATCTGAAATCTTCGATCTACCATCCCCCAACCCCCAATCCCCACATCTGCCAACACAACATGATCTACTGGACCAACCGCAACTGGCTGGGCCTGGGCCCCTTCGCCGCCAGCCACATCGCAGGCACCCGATGGAAAAATGAACCCCACCTCGGCCGATACCTCACACACTCACCCACCCCCCCAACCATCGACCGCGAACAACTCCCCCTGCGCCCACGCATCGGCGAACAAATCATGCTCGGCCTACGACTACGCGAAGGACTCACACTCCACTGGGTCAACCAACACATCCCACACAACGACCCACGCACCACCACCATCAACGAATTAATCCAAATCAACATGCTCGAACGCACCGACACCCACCTGCGACTCACACGCCAAGGCCTCTTCCTCGCCGACTCCGTCATCGCCAAGCTGCTGTAAAACGCACCCTGTTTATCCCCCTACCGGCTCTTACGCTTGCGTTGCTTACCCTTACCACTCGTATCCGACTTGCGCTCACGCGCCTGCGCCGCTCGACGTTGACGCCGGGTCATCTGGTCGCCCCCATCACGCGCCCCAGCCCGGTCCGCCGCCTGACGGTCTTCCTGCTGCTGCGCCGTACCCTCCGCGCCAGCCTGCGCGGGACTTCCGGGGGCACCGGGGGCTCCGGCTCCGGGGGCTCCGCCACCAACCGCCTTACGCGCCTCATCGTGCTTGGCCTCCTGCCCCTGGTACACGTCTCTCGCCTGTACGTTCGCCGTCAACCTCGCACGGAAAATCAACTCCGTCACACGATCACGCACCGCCTTCTGCATCTCGCCAAACTGCCGTGAACCCTCACGCTTGTACTCGATCCTCGGGTCCTTCTCCGCAAAACTACGCAGGCTGATCGAATCCTTCAACTGGTCCATCGCATACAGATGGTCCTTCCACGCCATATCCAATATCTGCAGCAGCACGAACCGCTCAAGCTGCGTCAGCTCCGCCCGCAGCGTCTCCCGGCCCTTGCGCATCATCAATGCCGTCGCATCCTCGGCCTCAGCGAATTCCTTCTCCTGCACCTCAACCCCAAACCGCTCCTTCATCCAAGCCACCATCGCCGCGTAATCTGAGCCGAATTCCTGCGCCTTCTGCGTGCACTGATCTGTCAGCTTATCGCCGTGTACCCACTTCTCAGCCTCCTCCGTCAGCGCCTTACCGATCTGGGGCCCCGTCATCTTCGCCACGTCGTCAGCCGTCCACTCGATCTGATATCGCTGACGCGCCCACCCGATCAACTGCTCAACAGCCCAGCCCTGATCCTGCTGCGCACCCTTGAACACCATGTCCAAAATAAACTCAACCGGGTAGACCACCTCACGCCTGCGGTACGACTCACGCGCCTGCGAAAGAATCTGCTCCGCCGCCGCATCCGAATCCAGCTTCGCCAACTCCCCGGGTTCCAACTCGATCCCGAACTTGTTATTCGCCCAGTTCGCCAGGTCCCGCTGCCCGTAATTTTCCGCCGTGAACTTATCCAGCTCGCTTAAATCCTTCTTCTCCGCCTGCTGCAACGCCGACTCGGTCAGCTCCACCTTCACATCATCCACGTTCATCTCTCGCAGGCGGTTGGTCTTCAGGTCCACACCGAACTGGCTCATCGCCCACTGCGACAAACCCTTAAGGTCCCAATCATCCGACGGGATATCGTTGGACATGTACTCGCCCATCGTCACATCGATCGTCTGCTGGATCTCATAGAACAACGCCTTCTGCACCGACTCGGTCAGCTCGTACAGATCGTCCGCCCGTATCCGCGCAGGATCAGCACTGATGTCAAGCGTCTGCCGACACCACTCCACCACCTGCAGCTGCACATACTCCTTGTCCAGATAAGTATCCACCGCATCATCCACCGCGTCCGTGATGTAATTGAAGATCAGCTCCCCAACGTTCCGCCCCTCCAACACATCCTGACGAACGCCGTAGAAACTGTTCCGCTGATACTCCATCACCTCGTCGTACTCAAGGAGGTTCTTGCGGATCTCGTAGTTCCGCTCCTCGACCTTCCGCTGCGCACGCTCCACGCTACGGGTCACCCAACGATGCTCGATCGCGTCCCCTTCTTTCATCCCAAGCTTACTCAGCGCCGTCATCGTCGTCTTCCCCGCAAACATCGCCATCAGATCATCTTCCAGGCTGATGAAGAATCGGCTGGACCCCCTGTCACCCTGACGACCCGACCGACCACGCAACTGGTTATCAATCCGCCGAGACTCGTGCCGCTCCGTCCCGATGATGTGTAGCCCCCCCATCTCTTCGGTGTTCTTATAAATCTTCAGCCGATGACGCTTGTACTCAGGCAGCCCATCCAGCACATCCATGCACTGCTCCAGCGTCATCTTCGCAGCCTTCTTATCCTCAACCCACGCGTCCGCCTGCACCCAGCTTCTAAACAGCTTGAGCCTGACCTCGTCCAGACTCATCGCCTCAACTTCCTTGCCGCTAATCTTCAATTCCGTCTGCACCCGATGGCGGTACGACAACTCGATCAGCTCATCGTCACCCATCTGGGCGTCCGCCTGCTTGGGCAACGTGTTGCGCTGCTGCCAATGCCGGACCAATGCCCCCCGATCGATCGCACGCAGCTTGATGTCCGTGCCACGGCCCGCCATATTCGTCGCGATCATCACCGCGCCCAGCTCACCCGCATTCAAAACAATATTCGATTCACGCTCCACCTGATCGACCTTCGCGTTAAGCACCTCGTGCTTCACGCCATGCTTTTTGGTCAACATCTGCGACAGCTTCTCGCTGCGATCGACACTCGTCGTCCCCACCAGCACCGACCGCCCAAGGTCATGCACCCGCTTGATCTCATCGGTGATCGCGATCCACTTGTCCTTCGCCGACAGGAAAATCAGGTCCTCCC
The DNA here is from genome assembly GCA_029260615.1 of Phycisphaeraceae bacterium. GTDB lineage: Bacteria > Planctomycetota > Phycisphaerae > Phycisphaerales > Phycisphaeraceae > JAJRRS01. The sequence goes on from JAJDCX010000021.1 coordinate 6,443, forward strand.
GGTCCGTCCGAATCACCGGCACATTCGTCGGGATACACACCACATCAAGATCATAGATCTCCATAAACTCCGTCGATTCGGTGATCGCCGTGCCCGTCATCCCCGCCAACCGCTCGAACAGCTTGAAGTAGTTCTGCAGCGTGACCGTCGCCATCGTCTGCGTCTCTTGCTTGATCTTCACCTTTTCCTTGGACTCCACCGCCTGGTGCAGCCCATCGGACCACTGCCGGCCGATCATCAAACGCCCGGTGAACTCATCCACGATGACCACATCCCCGTCACGCACGACATAGTCCTTGTCGCGCTGATACACCGCATGAGCCCGGATCGCGTTCTCCAAGAGGTGCGGGAAGTCCATGTTGTTCCCGACATAAAACGAGCCGATCCCCGCCTTCTTCTGCGCCTCCGCGATCCCCTCGTGTGTCAAGTGTGCCGCCTTACGCTCCATCTCCACCTCGTAATACTGCACATGCTGGTCGCGCTCCGCCTCCAGACCCGGCAGCTTCACCTCCAGCTCCTTCATCTCCTCACGCATCTTTGCCGCCTTCGCCTTGTCACGCGAGTTGCGGATATCCCCCTCAAAGCCCTTCGCTCGCAGCTCCGCCTGCTCAAACTTCTTATTCATCGCGTCCCACTCGCGCTGCTTACTCATCAGGTGCGCCGCCACCTGGTCCGCCAACGCATACTGCGGCGCCTGATCGTGCGCAGGCCCGGAGATAATCAAGGGCGTCCTCGCCTCATCAATCAGAATCGAATCTACCTCATCGATAATGCAGAAATCCCGATGCTTCTGCATCTGCTCCGCCACGCTCAGCTTCATGTTGTCACGCAGGTAATCAAAACCAAACTCGCTGTTGGTCCCGTACACCACGTCACAGTCATACGCCTCCAGCTTCTTCTCCGGCGGCTGGCTGTGCATCGGGTGAATCGCCCCCACGTTCAGCCCAAGGTGGTAATAAAACGGGAACACCCAGTCACGGTCACGCTGCACCAGGTAGTCGTTCACCGTAATCACGCTGCACTGCAGACCATCCACACAAGCCACATAACACGCCAAAGGCCCAACAATCGTCTTCCCCTCACCCGTCTTCATCTCCGCAATCTTCCCCTCACCCAGCACCATCCCCCCGATCAACTGCACATCAAATGGCCTCGCACGGAACGGCGGCTTGGACAATGGGTATATCTCACGCACCGCGTCATACAACTCAACAGGGATATCCACCCGCATCCACCCCACCACCGGTTCGCCGCCCAGCACCTCCACAGGCTCAAGCGCTTCCGCCTCCGCCTTCACACGCCCGTACACCCCCTGCATATCGCCCGGCAGCTGCGTCGGATCAAACCCCGCATCCGGGTTAAAGATATTCCGTATCCCCACCGCACGGTCCATCACCTCACGCGCAACCGCCATCACCTCGATCTTTATGTCATCCGCCGAACCCCCCTCCGCCACACGCTCACGAAACTCCACGGTCTTCGCCTTGAGCTCCGCATCACTAAGCCCCCGCATCCCCGGCTCAAGCTCATTAATCAACGCCACCCAACGGGTGTAACGCTTGAGCAACCGGTCGTTACGCGAACCAAAGACTTTGACAAAGGGCTTACTAATATATTGAACAACCATGATCGTGCCTCGTTGAATCGGCGGCCGGCCCCGTGATAAAAATCAATCGGATACCGGACGCGGTGTATCGGGTGCCCAACCCAGCGTCCCGCGCATCAGCGCAATAGGAACAGCCGTGGTCAGCTTTATCTATGCAATCAAATAAATGTGGACAGGTAGGTCGGCGCAGCGTCAGATCGTCGCCACGGGCGGAGGGATATTCAATAGCTGTTCGAGCATCGCCGGGCCCGCATCACACCACACAGGCGTGTCATACTGCCCAATCGTCCCCGGCTCATCACCGACCACCAGCCCGGCCAAAGACCGCGCCGCCGTGGCCATCTGACCCGTCGTGTGCCGGCAAATCTTCCTCGCCGCGTCATTCAGACTCGACAACAGCGACGCCACCGACTCCCGCTCGCTGGCGGTCGTCCCGTGACGCCCCAGGCTCTGGGCCACCACCGCCGCAGCAGCCTGACCATCCGCCATCGCACCGATGCACAACAGCACCGACAACGTCAGCGTCGCCGCCGGAACCCGACCGTTAAATAAGCTCTCTTGCCGCTTCACAACCTCATTATCGTCCGCACTGCCCCATGGGGTCAAGTCAGACCGACATAATCCTCACTTACCCGTTATACGGACCGCCCCAGGCCCCCAGCCGCCCTTACACACGCTAAATTACCGTCCGATCAACACCCCCAGGCCCTACATATCGCCTCAAACGGTGGTAGGTCAGCCCGAAGGTCTGGTTGGGATTGTCGTGACTGGCCGAGTCCAATTTCACCTTGCCTAGGCCCCAGGCAGAGACGAAGGAATCCGTAAACGCCCCGCCAACGCTCAGGTTCACAATCGCGCCGCGTTGCGAGGCACGCCCCGACGCAACCGCCGTATCAAACAGCCCCGTCGTGCTGCCTCCAGCCACGATCCTGCTGCGGAGCATCGTCTGCGCTACGACCGTGTGAATCGATGCAGCGACCCGCACCGTAACACCCCGCAACATCTTCCCGACCCGCAGTTGCCCAAGGCTGAAACGAACATCCGGGTCGGTCAGCGTGACACTGCCCCCCTTGTAGTTATCTCTGACAGAGATCTGCTCAGCTCTGGGTGCTTCCAGGTGGAAGCCCGTAAGACTCCCCGCCTTCAGCAACCGTATCGGCGAACCAATCCGAGCCTCACCGCTTGCCCGGCCAACCGTGATCTCCACGCCATCGCCAAACGCCACACCCTCCATCACCATCCCGTTAAATCCCGCCAGCCTGAGCTTCTCGATCGCTCCCTCCCCGGTCATCCACACACCCCCGCGGATATCAACTTTCCCAGCCGCCAGCACACCCAGAGGGGTCGTCCCCGTGATACTTCCGACCGAAGCCAAACGCCCCCCACCCCGGCCACCGGCGGTGCGGATCATCAGCTTGCTGCTGCCAGTCGTCTCGACCAGTTGGATACTATCAACACCGGCGTCCCCGGTAAGTTCAACCACACCTCCCAGGTCCCACGCCCGGATGCCCGCTCCTTCCAGCAACACTTTCGCACTACCCGGCCCTTCCATCGTCAGTGTCACAACCGTGCCATCAGCCTCGCGGTAAACCAAACCCTTATCCGCGGAGACCTCGACCCCCAACCTGGGCGAAGCCGCAACCGCCTGGTCACTCACCGCCCAGTTACCGTCGTTATCACGAGCCACCGCAAATATCTGATTCGCAGCGTCAACATAATCCGCATTGAACCGATCCACCACGATCGAAAAACCGTCTGACCCGTCGTCGTCAATACCCAACAGATCGTCCGCCACGCCGTCGCTATCCCGATCCAGGAAGAACATCACCCGCCGGACCGTACCATCGGGATCGGTCACATCCTCAGCAGTAATAAGATTGGGCACACCCTGGATCAGATGCCCACCATCAATCCCGACCCCACGGATCCTCGGCGGCGCGGTCAGGCCGAAGTACCCGCCGAAGGCATCCTCACCGCTTTCCAAAGTCACGGGGCGGAACCCACCACCATGCCAACCCTCGGGCACAACCAAACGGACCTCATGCGTCTGCGGTATCCCAGTTGACACGAGAACGGATGAACCCGACACAGCATCCCACTGCAAGCTTGTTGTCACCTCAGTGGCGATCTGATCAAACAGAAACGACCCATCCTCGCCGCTGAGTACCCAACGCTCGCCAGCATCAAACCTCTCGTTCCCGTTGTCATCCAGATAGACCTTAATGCCTTCCAGCCCCGGATACCCTTCACCGCTATAGACCCATCCGAACCCGTCATTATCGTTATAGACTCGGCCTGCAATGCTCGCCGGGTCGCCCGCGACAACCTCCGGCTGAACAACCACAACATCTGGATCTATGTCCACCCCGTCCCAGTTAGAAATGGTGACAATGGTCCCGCCAGGGTTTGTCCCCGGGTTCCAATTGCCTAACACAATATTCAGGTCCGAGACACTTACAAAGCCGCCACCGCTGTCATCAAAACCAAACCCAGGCGTCAGGTTCCCAAACGGCGCGGTGGGGTTCCACACGCCTAAAACAGTATTGAGTTGATCCGACGTCAGGACAGTCGGCCGGCTGGTCCCGATGAATGCCAACGGCACCGCACTGACATTGATATTGTTCGCCATGTCCAGGTCGCTGCTTAGACCCTTGCCCACCGCATCAACAACCAGGTAGCTCTGAAAGTCCGTCGCCGCACTGGGTAGCGCAACTTGCAAATCGAATTTAACCGATTGCCCTGGGAGCAGGTCCTGCCTCAACGCGACCTTCGTTAAACGGATATCGTCCCGGCTGCGCGTCGCATCGGCGGACACCAACACACGCAGCCTGACATCACCCGCCCCCAAGCGCGTATCGCCATGGTTCGTGACAATCATCGAAACTGTCACACCCGTGCCGGTCTTGAACTTGGTGGGCAAAGACACATCGCTAAGCTCGATACCCAGGTCATACCCCGCCCGGGCAAGAGCAAACTGTAGACCCCCTACCCCAGCTAAATCCGTTAATTGAACAACGTGTGTGTCTGCGCCGGTAGCCTTGTATCCGTCAGGCATCACAACGCGAACCTCGTGCTGCCCCTCCGGAACCCCCCAGAGGTCAAACACACCTAACCCACCAGTGGTGCCCACCGGCTCCGCTTCTCCCAGCACACCGTCACCGTCAATATCCACAAAAACTTTCACACCAGACAAAGCAGGCTCAACCGGATCACGTAGCGCATCAGCGTCCCCGTCTAAAAACACGGTACCACTGACACGCGTAGCATTCGTCGAACGCACCGCTTCGGTCGGATTAAAACTGTATGAGCCACCCCAGAATCTAGTCACCCCATCTTGGATATCACCACTCAGCGTCGGCACCACCCCCAGCCCCACACCCGACAGCAACACCCGCGCCTCCAAAGGCTCTAAACCCCTGGGCACCCCAGCATCAGTAACCACCGCTCCACGCTTACGACGTAATCCACCGCTTCGCCGCAACCAACCCAGAACTGATTTACTCATCTTCAAATACCCCGACAACACGCCTTCTGGCGCCAGGAAATCGGCCCGGCAATACCCCAGAACAGGGCACCGCAATAACAACCCTTTTATACCTCAATACACCCTGCTACACAAGAACTTAGACCTATTTTTAGACTCGCTCCCAGGCTTATCCAACCACGCTCAAAACCGCTGGCGGCGGAGTTCCCATGGACCTCCCCATACGCCTCCCCCCAGGTTGGCTCAAAAGACCCCCCAACGATATCATCCGCACCTGACATCCCCCCCTAATTTTTGCCCCCAGGACCGCCATGAATATCCACGAATACCAGGCCCGTGACCTCCTCGCCAAGTTCAACGTCCCCGTCCCCGCCGGCATCGTCGTGGATTCACCCGACCAAGCCGCCAAAGCCTTCGACGAACTGGCCAGCAAGCACGGAGCCACCCTCGCCGTCGTCAAGGCCCAGGTCCACGCAGGCGGTCGCGGCAAGGGCGGAGGCGTCAAACTCGTCAAATCAGCCGACGATGCCAAAACCGCTGCCCAGGCCATCCTAAGCAAGCCCCTGATCACCCCCCAGACCCCCGCCCAAGGCGTCGAGGTCCACAAACTCCTCGTCGCCGCCGGCGTTGACATCCAAAAAGAATACTACCTCGGCATCGCCACCGACCGAGCCGCCGGCAACCTCACCCTCATCGCCTCCACCGAGGGCGGTGTCGAAATCGAAAAAGTCGCCGCCGAAACACCCGACAAAATCCTCCGCGAGCCCATCGACCCCACCGCAGGCCTCCTGGGCTACCAAGCCCGCAAGATCGCCTTCCTCTTAGGCTTCAAAGGCAAACAAGTCGGCCAAGCCGCCAAGATCATGACCAACCTCGTCAAGCTCTGCCTCGCCACCGACGCCAGCCTCGCCGAGATCAACCCACTGATCCTCACACCACCCAGCACCGACAACCCCGACGGCCAGGTCCTCGCCATCGACGCCAAAATCAACTTCGACGACTCCGCTCTCTTCCGACACCCCGACATCGCACAACTCGCCGATCCTAACGAAGAAGACCCCGACGAAACACGCGCCAACGGCTACGGCCTCACCTACATCAAACTCGACGGCAACATCGGCTGCCTCGTCAACGGCGCAGGACTCGCCATGGCAACCATGGACATCATCAAGCTCCACGGCCAAGAGCCCGCCAACTTCCTGGACGTCGGCGGCTCCGCCAGTGAAGAAGCCGTCACCGAAGCCTTCCGCATCATCCTTGCTGACAAAAAAGTCAAAGGCGTACTCGTCAACATCTTCGGCGGCATTGCCAAGTGCGATACCATCGCCAACGCCATCGTCACCGCCGCCAAAGAAGTCGGCTTCACCGTCCCACTGGTCGTCCGACTCGAAGGCACCAACGTAGAGCCCGCAAGAAAAATACTCCAAGCCGCCCAAGCCGACATCCCCACCATGACCGTCGGCAGCGACCTCACCGACGCCGCCAAAAAAATCACCGCCGCAGTAGCGTAATAGCTGGGGATTAGGGATTGGGATTTGGGGATTGGGGCACCTGGTATCGCACCCCGGCCATAACCCGCCCGCCCCACCGTCTTCCCCAACCCCCAAACCCTAACCCCCAAACCCAAACAACCATGAAACTCGAACCCTTCCTCGCCGAACTCAACAAGATGCGCAAGGACCTCGACGAGGACCCCACCGACATCGAATGGCTCACACTCCACCACGCCTTCTGCTTCATCAGCTACAAAATGGGCGACTTCCAAAAATACCTCGACGACGCCGAAGCCAACGGCGAATTCAACGACTACAAGAATGACCAGGGCGAATTGGACTAATCTCCCTAGACCGCAAAATGCCGCTTGCGGCTTAGCGAGACGATCCCGCATGAATCTTCGTGTAATCACGCTAACCTTAACCTGCTTCATCCTTCTTAGTTGTGGCCGATCAACAAACCACACCACCGCCCCCGTTCAATCCGCATACAACGACGGCTTCGAAGTCGTCGTTGTCGAAACCACGGATGATGGCACGATCACCTCAGCTAAGTCCCTGCCTCTCAAAGAAGCCGAATCAACTCTCAAAGATAATCCACAACTCGGTTTTACCATTTCTGACTCGGACCGAATCGCCCAACTACTCCAGGCAGAAACCACCCAGCAAGGCGACTTCACTATCCAAGTCACTGCCACCACGACCAATACCAATCAAATCATCCGAACTTCGTTCCACTACAGCTCAAATACCTTCTGGTACGAGTACCGTGTCGCAAACGGCAGCGTCACCCCGCTATCCTCCGGGTTCCATGATTTGAATCACAACTCGACCGTCCAATACATCAAGAACACCCCGTAACCTCACGCCTTCGCGCTCTTCGCGCCTTCGCGGTTCACCCCGCCCCACACACACACCAGCACCACCCCATGAAAACTCCCCTACTCACACTCACCCTCGCCCTGCTCGCATCGACCCTCTCAGGAACCCCCGCCATGGCGCAGGACACACAGCCGGACAACTTGTCAGCCACACAACAGTCCAACCTCATCGAACAACTCCTCACCGACAACCCCGACAAGTTCAGCACATTCACCGCCGACCCTGCCAAGTACAAACTCCAGATCCTCCTCTCCGTCATCGACGGCACCGACCCCAACCACCCCACCATCACCCGCCACGCCTACCGCCTCCAAGAAGAATACTTCTACCCCGCCAGCACAATAAAAATCTTCGCCTCCGCCGCCGCCCTGATCCGCCTCCAGGACATCCGCGAAGAAACCAACATCCCTATACAACACAACACCCCCATCGTCATCCACCCGCTGTTCGATGATGAAGAATTACAAGACGCCGACCCCACCAACATCGCCACCGGCAAGATCACCGTCGAACACGAGATCCGCAAGACCCTCCTGGTCTCCAGCAACTCCGCCTACAACCACCTCTTCGAATTCGTCGGCCACCAACAACTCCACCAAACCCTCCAACAAGCAGGCCTACCCAACGTCCGACTCAACCACCGCCTCTCCGAATTCCGATCACCGCAAGACAACCGCCGATCACCACAGATCGATTTCATTCTTGATGATGGCACAACCCACACCATCCCAGAACGCACCAGCAACCTCATCACCGACAACGCCGGCATGAACGGCCTGCTCATCGGCGACGCCTACATGAGTGCCGGCCAACTCATCAACCAACCCCTGGACTTCCAACTCAAAAACCACGCCTCCATACAAGCCTTACAAGACTTCCTCATCAAGATCGTCCGCCCCGACATCGACCTGTGTTCCCCCACCCTCCCCCTCTCAAACGCCGACCGCGACATACTCCTTAGCGCCCTTTCTCAGCACCCCCACGACTCCACCAACCCCATCTACACCGAAAAAGAAGTCTCCCAAGACGCCGGCTTCCCCGTCTTCCAACCCGGCCTCGAACGACTCTTCCCCCGCGAAGAACTCCTGATCTACGCCAAGTCCGGCGGCGCCTACGGCTTCAGAATCGAAAACGCCATCATCACCCACATACCCACCGGCCAAACCTTCACCCTCACCGCCACCCTCTACACCAACCCCGACAAAATCCTCAACAACGACCACTACGACTACGACCTCGCCCACCAATTCCTCGAAGACCTCGCCGAAACCGTCGCACAAGAACTCTGGAAACAACCCTAACCCCCGGCGAAGGGTGCTTCAGCACCCGTGATTCAACAACAAATCACACAACGATTACCACCCCGCATCCCTTCACGCCCCACGCACACTCACAATAAACCCGCACATAAATCCCGCCCCCTCGGCGTGGTCGCTTTAGCGATCCACGCCCCCCCCCGGTGCCGCTGGTTCACCGTGTCCCTTTAAGAGACGGATTGATCACACGTTTCAACAAGTCTTCTACTCGCCGGAACTCTCAGTGTCATCCATGAAATCATCTATTGAGTCTGCAACAACATACGCATCAATCCGGTCCCATGCTATGCAAAAAGGGCTATCTGAAAGTTTAGGAGTTCTAGGAGTAATGCCAACCAAAAACACCCGACCGTGGATCATTTGTATTTGAGGACTATCAATATACAGTCCTTCTGCGGATTCTTTACCAGTGAGATATACAAATAGTACACGTCCACTAAAATCAGGAATCTGATCTTCTAATGCTGATGTCATCATTTCCATGTTTATGTTTCCTAATCAGGGTCTATATTTTCAGTACGGTTCCGTTTGAATCACCACAGACCAAGTAATGCCCTACCCCGAATCTAGCAAATTTTCCCCAAATTATCGACCGGCAGACATAGCAACCACAATAACCGCCAACAATTGCCCTCCCCAATACAGCGGCAGACGGAATATTCTTGGGTCGAGAATCTATAGGGGCGGGAGTCGACACCACAATACTCCGCTCCCGTGCGCACAAAAGCGCCCCATTTCAACACTAAAATTCCAACTAATTCATATTTTCTCACCCCCCTGCCCCGCCTGAACTTATACGCAACCACCACTCCCACCAAACCACTTTTGTGCGCACAAACCTGACGCACCATCCAAGAGTGGAGGCGCAACTTATCCCTGGACTAGCACCCGGGGGCCGGGGGCGCCTGCCGACAACCTCACGGCGACGATCGACAGCTACCCTGAGTATCCAAAGATTAAAAGGACCGGGACTCGAGGGCTGCCCCCACCTCTCCCCAAAAGCCCATGGCCTCCGGCCGTGGGACCGCAGGGAACCCAGAAGTTGACGAATGAAAGTTCGACCAATTTCCGGGGGGGCCTTGGTAGCGGACCGTCCCGGCTAGATGACGGATCACAGGACGTGGGCTCGACCCGGTCCCGCTGACCCCGCGCCTGCCGTTACCGCCGGAAAATCGTGAGGCTTAATAACTAGAACGGAAAACAACATGAACCACCCAGAACACAACCCAATCAATAAAAAAAGGGATGAACTCGGATGAAGGGGATGGGCTGCTAATGAAGCATGCTCTAATCCCGTTCATCAGCGTCCATCCCTGATAAACATCTTGCTTTTGGCCAATTACCCGCCAGGGGATTTACATCTCAACCGGCTTAAGCCAAGGCATCATGCGGCGCAGCTCTTTGCCAACACTCTCCACAGGGTGGCCGGCGTTCTCTGCACGCTGGGCCTTGAACCACTTGAAGCCATTGGAGTAATCATCCCGGAACGCTTTGGCGAACGAGCCGTCCTGGATGTGCTTGAGCGCAGCCTCCATCCGCTGCTTCGTGGCGTCGTCGCAGATCTTCGGGCCGGTGTAGTAATCGCCGAACTCTGCGGTGTTGGAGATCGAGTACCGCATGTAGTCCAGCCCACCACGCTTGATAAGGTTGATGATCAACTCAAGCTCATGGCAGACCTCAAAGTAAGCCAACTCCGGCGGGTAGCCGGCCTCGGTGAGAACCTCAAAGCCCTTCTTAATAGATTCGGAGAGACCGCCGCAAAGCACAACCTGCTCGCCGAAGAGGTCGGTCTCGCACTCGTCCTTGAAAGTCGTGACCAAGGTGCCGCCCTTGCCGCCGCCGACGCCGATCGCATAAGCAAGCGTCAGGTCGCGGGCATCCCCGGAGGCTTCCTGGTGGATGGCCATCAGACACGGCACGCCGCCTCCACGTTCAAACTCCCAACGCACCGTGTGGCCCGGCCCCTTGGGAGCAACCATGACCACATCAATATCTTTGGGCGGGTCGATCGTGTTGAAATGGATGTTGAACCCATGGGTAAACAACAGGGTCTTGCCGGCCGAAAGATTCGGGGCGATGTCCTTGGCATAAACCTCAGGCTGAACCTCGTCCGGCAACGCGATCACAACCAGGTCGGCCTGCTGAACGGCATCGGCGACGGGCATCGGGTCAAACCCGTGCTCAATGGCCAGCTTCCCGTTGGCCGACTCTTTGCGGTTCGCGACGATGACTTTCACACCCGAGTCACGCAGGTTCTGGGCATGAGCATGCCCCTGGCTGCCGTAGCCGAGCACCGCCACGGTCTTGCCTTTAAGGGCGTCCAGGGATCCGTCTTTGTCGTAGAGCGTTTCGATAGCCATGTTCGTAGGACTCCGTTATGCCGGGGGGCCGTGTTCCCGGGTGCTTGGGGTTGGTTGGATGTCGGTATTGCGAGCCCCGAAATTTAGCCCCATTCGACGGGGACGTCAAACGGGACGTGCGTGCAAGCAACCCGTCACGCAACGGTTTTCAAGGGTAAATCAAGGGTTTTCAGCAAAGATGGGTGCAGGTACTGGAGTGATTCCAGTGGAGTCGAAGCCTCTCCGATGAGTGTGCCGGGGGGTCACCGGGGGTCAACCGGGGGCGACCCAGATCCCAAGGGCTCACAGACGCCCGGTCGTGAGCCCATCCCGTACAGAGCGTCCCCTGCTCGCCCCGTTGCCGCCCCCCGCCTTGGGACTCAGTGACATCACCCGAGGCGACATCGTGGGCACCTCTTCAACGATGTTGACCGCCTCGATCGCCGCAGTCGCCGCACCCATGGAGATCCCGTGATCCAAAAACCGCGAAGGCCGAACATGCACAAACCGGTTAGGCAACGGCACCAACATCCGATTCATCGCTCGTTCGATCGCCTGAACCATCTGGTGGTTGGTGATCGAAACATTGCCGCCCAGCACGATCGCCTGGGGGTCCAAAAGGTTCCCCACACTGGCCATCGTCGTTGCCAGGCTGGTAGCGATCTTCTCAAGCTCCGGCGTGAGCGTGCCCTGCTCGTCCGCCATCAGCTCCAGTTGACCGGGGGTGACGCGCTCGATCCGGTTGGATTCGAGCACCGCATCCACTTCCCCCGCACCAAAGTGCGTCCCCCGGTAGAGCTTGTAGTTCAGGAAGTAGGTCGAGCCCAGGCCGTAGATCTCGATCAGGTCGCCGTTCCGCTGGCTGCTGACAAAGAAGTAGATGAAGTTACTCAAGCCCCGAGCGCTGCCCAGGTGAGATTCCGCGATCGCCGCAAAATTCGCGTCGTTGTCGATCAGCACCGGTGCATCAAGTTGTTCGCCAAGCAGAGCCGCAAACGGGAAGGCATGGGCCTTCAGCCACGTCGACCGCATCAGCACGCCGCGTTCGGAATCAACCACCCCCGGGATGCCGATACCCGCGCCCAGGAGATTCTCCATCGACTCGCCTTCACGCAGTGCCCAATCCCGGATATGCGCCGCCAGCTTGCCGGGCAATTCTTCCACATCGTGCCCGCTGTTAAATCGTTCACGCCCGATCACCTTGCCCGCGGCGTTCAGAAACGAGATCGACATCGTGTCCCGGTCGATCCCCGCCCCGGCGACCCAACCCAGGTCCGGGTTGATCTCCAGGAGCATCTGCTTCTTGCCGACCGTGTTGCTCTGACGCTTCCCCACCGTGCGCACGATGCGGTTCTCAAGCAATTCCCGGACAATGTAGGTCAGGGTCGAGCTACGCAGCCCGGTGATCTGCGCCAATTGCCTGCGAGACAACTCCCCGTGCTCGCGCAACAGACGGACCGCCAGCCGGCGGTTGTGCGCCGCGGAGCTCGTCTGATTCGCTTTCTGGGCGTTGTTCTTGATCATTGACTATTACCACGCCATCACAACCAACTGACGCCTGACCGACCTGCTACTAATGCCTGCAAACGCTGAAATGTCCAAACCCGCACGCGGCTTCTGTAAAATGACTGCCGCCTCGTGTGCCCGAAAACCAACCACCGGCGAGACGTACTCGAGCCGCCGAATGATGCCAATTACCATCCAGGAACCCGGCCGACAAAAGGGGCCGCCAAGATCAAGGTATCTCGATACGGACGTTCCGCTTGACCGTGTCATCCATGGTCTTCTTCTCGACGTGACCGTCCGGGAAGGTGAACGTGGCCGATTCGTTTCCGCTGTGGCGCCAGCGGATGTCCGCGACGTTTGATAATGCATCCTCGATATCTACGTTATCGCCCGGTTCAATCGCTTCGTCCAGGTCCGTGTCGTCCGCACGGTACCAAGCGTCCCCAGTCTCCGCGGGGATTATCTTGGTCACAATGTTATCATCCATATGAATGGCCGTGGCGAATGTGTTAAAACGCACCAGCTCTGTCGGATTTGCAGGATCAACTAAAATACGACCAAAGCTTTGCGTGCTATCCATGGTGAGAATCACTTCTGAGCTACGCTTGATGCTATCGATCTTCCAGCCTTTGCGGCTGATGGAAGAGGAAACAAAACTGTTAAGGTTTTTTAGCGTACCCTCATTACCCATCACGACCGGATGAGAAGAGTAGTGCATCACCCCTTGGTCGATGCTTGCAGATGGACAGATGAACATCTCGCTCTGCTCGGTGCCGCCCTTAGTGGTCGCCTCGCTGTCGCCTGTCGTCGCACCGATGTACTTGCTGATCTGCAGCGTCCAGTAGGTGTCGGTGATGCCGCCGGCGGGTGCCGCAACCTGCGTATAACCGCCTGGCATCAGGCCATCCCTATCGGTTGCGAAAGCGAAGATACCGGTGACGTGCTGCTTGGAATTCGCTGCACATTTCACATCCTGCGCCGCTTTCCTTGCGGCCCCCAGAGCCGGGAGGAGGATGCCGACCAGCAGCGCGATAATGGAGATTACCACCAGCAGTTCGATGAGCGTAAACGCTTTGCGATGCATTGTTTGAATCCTTTTATGCGTGTGCGGCCGAATCAGGACCCGAAGGTCAAAAAGCAAGCCGGTTCGTTATCTTCACAATCATAGTATCGGGGCCAGGTGGCCATGTCAACAAAAATTCATTGTGTGGACTAAATAATATTCGACCGGCTTCAAAATCCCTATCCTGACGCCTCAAGAGGGCCCAAAAGACGCTCAGCACTGAAAAATTCCACGCCCAGAGGGAGGCCGGGCCTCAACACAAAAAACTTAAGAGATTATTGTAGAAACACTTACAGTCAAATCGGGCGGGGCGGGATTCAGCCTCCCCCGGTCTTCCCAGCAATAACTTCGTGGCGGGTGGCTCGCTCAATGTCTCGGTCATCCCGGCGATAAAGCCGTGCGAGCCACAGGTGGGTCTGGCGGTGCGTGGGATCCATTGTGAGGCTTGTCTCGAAAGCCTGGATGGCCTGATCGCTCATGCCCATTTCCGCCAGGGCGATGCCGAGGTTGCGGTGGGCTTCGGGGAAGTGGTGGAACATGCCCACGGTCCGCAGGGCGTTCTCGACGGCTTCGGCGTACTGCCCACGGTGGATCTGGACCTGTGCCAGCCCGTTAAAGGTCGAGGGCTCGCCCCCCTCTACTTCAAGGGATTGCATGAGCGCCTGCTCGGCCTCGTCCCAGCGCGACAGCTTGGTGAACGCCAGCCCAAGCCGAAGGAACACGCCGGGCAGTTCGGGGCAGTCGGCTTGGGCCTGCTGGTAATACTCCAGCGCCTTACCGTGCTCGCCGGCAGCCATGCGGTTGTCTCCGAGAAGCAGTTGGATCTGTGGCACTTTCAATTCGTCTTCGTCCAGCCATTCGCGGACGATCTTGTCGCACTGCTCGTGATCGCCCATCTTCACATAGGCCTTGGCTTTCTGTACTTTGAAGTATTTGATGTCGGGGAACATCTCGATCAACTCATCCCAAACGGGCAGAGATTTGTTTACTCTGAGGCTGTCGCCCAGTGCGTTGGCGAGGTTGTGTTTGAGGTCGAAGGTGGCGTCACGGATGGCTTTGTTGATGTCCTGGCCTGGGTCTTCGATGTAACCAAGCTCAACCAGGTGTTTGAGTGCTTCGGCGGCGGCAACGGGGTCTTCGCGCAATTCTTCGGTGTGCTGGCCGCATTCACCTTCCACGGATTCCCAACTCATGATCTGGTCTGCGCGGATAGGCTTCTCGAAGATCTCCAGCAAGGGTCGGCCGTCCATATCGGCACCGATCGGCAGGCCGAACATGGTCAACAGCGTGGGGGTGATGTCCAACAGAGTCGCACCGTAGAGCTTCTCGTTTTTCTTGATCCCGGGGCCGCTGATGCAGGCCATCCCAAACGGCGCGTGCCAACCCTCGGGGTTCTGGGTGCCGCTGGTGCTGGGGCGTTTCTGGTCGTGGTGGAAGCCGTGGTCGGAGATAATCATGACGGTGGTGTCGTCATCGATCAGGCTGAGGGTCGCGCCGAGCATCAGGTCCTGGAAGCGGTACGCTCCGTTGATGACGTCCTTGTAGATCAGGGCGTCCTCATCGCTGATGCCTTCCATCTGCGGTGGATGGTAGGGCATGAAGCAGTGGCCGAACTGGTCGATGGCGTCGAAGTAGACGGCCATGAAGTCCCAGGGGTGCTGGGTCATCACATGGTGAGCCGCGGCCTGGATGGTGGACATCCGTGAGATGAGCATCGCCAGACTGAGTAAACGGCCGTCTTTTTTCTGATCGATGCGTGCCGCCTCGGGGACAAAGGGCGTGAGTGCATCCGGGGTGATCAACGAGGGGTCGACGATCAGGGGCATGAGTTCGTCAGCCAATTCCGCTGGGTGGAACATCCCGGGGCCGACGGTGCGTTTGTCTTCCGTCATCTTGCATAAGACGTTGTAGTGGTCGGTGACGACGGTGCCGTTGATGGGCTCTGCGGGGTCTGAGGCGAACCACCCAACGACGTTGGATTTCATGTCGTTCTGGGTAAGGATGTTCCAGATGGCCTTGCACTTACGGCTGGTGCTGGTCACGGGGCGTATGCCAGTGCCGTCGGGCGTGGGCTCGCGGAAGCCACAGATCCCGTGCTTGTCGGCGCGTTTGCCGGTGGCGATCGAGTTCCAGAGCATCGGCGAAAGAATCGGGCGTATGGTCGCCAGGTTCCCGCTGACGCCGTTGTCCATCAGCTTCTGAAGATTGGGCATCCAGCCCTTTTCCAGCAGGGGGTTGATGATTTTCCAATCCGCTGCGTCCCAACCTAGCAGGAGGACTTTCTTGGCAATCCGATCACCCATGAGTTTTGATCCTGTCAAAATGGCTGCAGTGAAAACGAAGACTGGGCGGGGACTTTCGTCCCCGCCCAGTAAAGTTTACCTAATCATACCGATCCAGGCTTACGCCTGACGACGACGACGCAGGCCAAGGGCACCGGCACCGGCGGCGAGCAGACTCAGCGAGGCTGGCTCAGGAATGACCAATGGGGTGTTAGCCTGGTCTTCCCAGATCATGTCACCCAGGGTGATGTTGATCGTGAGCGTGTTGTCAAAGGGGGCCACGCGGTGACCGCTCTGCTGGAGGATCTGGTA
>JAJDCX010000022.1 GCA_029260615.1 Phycisphaeraceae bacterium
CCGACGCGATCGACTACTTCTGCCGACACAACGACATCTCCCTGGTCGTCATCGGCCCGGAAGACCCGCTTTGCGGCGGGCTGGCGGACCGCCTGGCAGCGCCCGGCCGACACGTCTTCGGCCCGGTCCAGGCGGGCGCACAACTCGAAGCCGACAAGGTCTTCAGCAAGCAACTGATGCGCGCCACCAGCGTCCCCACCGCCGACGCCAAGACCTTTACCGACTACGACGCAGCGGTGAACTACATCGAAAACCGTGAGACGCCCGTGGTCGTCAAGGCCGCCGGGCTCGCCAAGGGCAAGGGCGTCATCGTCTGCAGCAACAACGAGCAGGCACTGGTCGCACTCAAACAGTGCATGGTCGATCTGGACTTCGGCGAAGCAGGCCGGACCGTCATCATCGAGGAGCGACTGGTCGGCCAAGAGGTCTCGATCCTCGCGCTGGTCGACGGCCGAAACATCTTCATCCTCGACCCTACCCAAGACCACAAACAAGTCGGCGAAGAGGACACCGGCCCCAACACCGGCGGGATGGGCGCGTATTGCCCGACCCCGTTGGTCGATGACGCCTTGATGTCCACGATCCAGGGCGAAGTCATGGTCCCGATCGTCGATGCGATGCGCCGTGATGGCACGGAGTTCAAGGGTGTCCTCTACGCAGGGCTGATGCTCACCGCAGGCGGCCCCAAAGTCTTAGAGTTCAACACACGCTTCGGCGACCCGGAGTGCCAACCCCTGATGATGCGCCTCAAGGGAGACCTGATAGACATCATGATCGCTACCTGCGAAAGCACGCTCGGCGAGGTCGATCTTGGCTGGGACCCCCGCTGCTGCTGCTGCGTCGTCCTTGCAAGCGGCGGATACCCAGGCGCTTACGAAACCGGCAAAGCCATCACCGGCATCGAAGACGCCCAGGCCGACCCCGATGTCAAGGTCTTCCACGCAGGGACTACACTAAATAGCGACGGCAACCCGGTCACCGCCGGCGGACGGGTCCTAAGCGTCTGCGCCATGGGCAACGACCTCAAGGAAGCTCAACAAAAAGCCAACGCCGCCTGCGAAAAAATCAACTTCGACGGGTCCTTCTACCGCACGGATATCGGTTTCCGTGTGATGTAACCCCAGGCCGGGAAAGATCCTGTCCCATGTGACGCCGTTGGCAGAACCTGACGATTCAGGCCCGCCGATCAGCGCGATCCCCACACGTCCCGTCCCACGAGCCGGCCCCCCGGCCCCAGCCCAAGAGCCCGTCCATCTGTGATTTGTTAATACTAATTAATCTTATTATAATGCCCCGCGAGCTGTCACACGGTGATCGACTCGACACGTCACCCTTCTACGCGAAAAGAGAGGTAGAACATGTCACGCATCTCGGATTGTAAACTCGCTTCTTACGCCATCGCCCTACTGCTTCCAGCCACCCCGGCCTTCGCCGTGCTATCGGCGGGCTCGCTGACCGACGGGATCCCGTCGCTGGTCTACAACGCGCTGGATGGCAGCGTGTGGCTGGACACCGGTGCCGACTTCGGCGGCCCCAGCCATATCTACAACGTCAGCGTCAGTTCGTATGAAGGGATATTCAGCCCGGGGCATGCGACCGGCGTCGTCTGGTTCGCGACAGACTCTTCGCTTACGACGCTTTCTGGTCTGGCTCTGGAAGACGGGACCGTGCTGGGAGACCCCGGCTTCATGTACGACGGCGAAGCCGAGTCGTTCCTGCAAGACGACCTCACGTTTATCTTCCAGATCGATCCCTTCGGCGGCGCTTTCACCAGTGACCTGGTCTACTTCACCGGCACCCCGGACATCGCCGGCGACCAGAACGAGGACGGGTTCGTGGGCCTCGCCGACCTGAACATCGTGCTGGGTGTGTGGAACCAAAACGCGCCCCCGGCCGATTCCAGGGCCGACCCATCGGGCGACGGCTTTGTTGGGATCGCAGACCTGAACGTGGTGCTGGGCAACTGGAACGCCGGCACACCCCCGCCCCCCGCCGCCGTCCCCGAACCGGGCACCGCAGTATGGCTGGCGACCGCTATCACCGCCGGCGTGATGCGTCGAATCAGGTCGTAAGATGGTTTAATACTGCCCCGCCGGCCGGTTACCTGCCGTCTGCGCGGTGCCAGCAAGACATCTGCCTGCCGGTGACGATCACACACGCGAGAGATTACGCATGAGTTCGATCAGGTGTTGGGCACGCTGGCCGGTCTGCTTTCGCCACAACGAACGGTGCATGGCGTCGGCTGCGGAGGCGTAGTCCTGCCGAACAAGTGCCGCCCGGAGTTTTCGCCACTTGTGCAACGAGCCGGTGTTAAAGGTCATGTCGATGACGATCAATTGCGCTTCAACCGGCAAGCTGTCAAAGCCAGCAACCTGACGCCGGGCCGTGTCCATCGCACGCCGAGTGTCGTGTCGCAGCAGCACGTCGATCTGTGCATCGGTCAATGAAAGATCGCCCCGCCGTATCGCCCGGTATCCAACGCCCGGGAGTAAGCGGTTCACGTCTTCCGCCGCCCCGGCCCGGTCCAGGTTGAAACCCACACCGATTGTCAGGTACCCACGGGAATCACGGTATGCCCGGTGGCGTCGGCCCTCGAACGGCTCAATGAAACCCATCGCCCGATCAATCAACGCCACCGCCTGCTTAGGTGGCGCATCACTTGTCTTAGGCCCCGACACAGCTTGCTCCAACCGCGGTATCGAAGGGCCCGACAACGCCGCCGCGCCCGGCAACCGAGGCGACGACAGTGAAGAAACAGGCACCCCCCCGCTTCTCTGGCCAACAAGCATCAGGCCCAAAACCAACGCAGCCACCGCGACCACCACCCGCGCTCGGCGGCGGGTCGGGGCAGGACTTAGAGGTAGCCGTAAAACATCTTCCATGGTCAACTCCCAGACGCTTGGCGTCCATGCCATAAAAGCTTCAATCCGAATGCCCAGCCCCTCACATTGGCATATTTGCTTGATGAACCAAGACTTACGCAATATCAGCATTGGGTCCGAATAACCCTGTCTGGGATAGATGATGCCCCAAACCCACAGCCGCGTCGTCACCCCGCACGCGCGCGGAGATAGGGCGACTTTGCCGACCCTGCCGGCTGGCACATCAAGCCCGTACCGCGGCGACTGATCGTGTATCCTTACCTCCCCCATGCCCCAAAGAATCGACCAACTTCAAGCCGACGCGGACACCGACCTCAAAGCCGTAACCTCGGCCGACCAGCTCGAGGCCTTCCGCATCAAGTACCTAGGCTCCAAGGGCGCACTCAAATCCTTGATGGGCCTGCTCAAAGAAGTCCCCAAAGACCAGAAGCGCGAGTTCGGCCAACGCGCCAACGCCCTGCGTCAAGGCCTGCAAGATTCCTTCGAACAGAAAAAACAATCCCTGGGTGCAGACCTCAAGCCTCAAGCCTCAAACATCAAGCCTATCCTCGACGTCACCGAACCGGGCGCACCGCCCAAGCTCGGCCGACAACACATCATCACCCAAACCGTGGATGAGTTGATCGAGGTATTCGGGCGCATGGGTTTCGATGCCGTAACAGGCCCGGAGGTCGAAGACGAACACCACAACTTCGTCGCACTGAACATCCCCAAAGAACACCCCGCCCGCGATCCGCTTGACAACTTCTACCTCACCGATCCTCAGGGCGACAACCCCCTGCTGATGCGGTCACAGACATCGACCGTGCAGATCCGCGTGATGGAAAACACCAAGCCACCGATCCGCATCGTCTCGACTGGCCGTGTCTATCGCCCCGACGAACACGACGCGACCCACTACTCGATGTTCCACCAGATCGAAGGCCTCTACGTCGACCGCAAGGTCTCCATGACCGACCTGAAGACCACGCTCATGCAGTTCGCCCACGCTTACTGGGGCAAGGACGCCGACGTAAAATTAGTCCCCAGCTACTTCCCCTTCACCGAACCCTCCGCCGAGTTGTACGTCAAGATGGACCTGGGCAAAGGTCTTGACTGGATGGAGGTCGGCGGCTGCGGCATGATCGACCCGGCCGTCTTCGAAGCGGTAGGCTACGACCCCGAAGAATGGACCGGTTTCGCGTTCGGCCTGGGGATCGAACGCCTGGCGATGCGCAAGTACGAGATCCGCGACATCCGCTGGCTCTTCGAGAACGACGTGCGCTTCCTCCGCCAGTTCTGAATCTAGCCGAACCTATCACGCCAGACCTGAATCATCCCAGATCAAACCAGATCACCTGCGAAGGCTCGACCGCCTCAATCGTGACGTTTGCATCTGCCTTAACAGTAAACGCATCGCCTTCCCTGAGTGTTCGCCCATCAACGCGGACAGTACCTGTGACAACCTGCACATAACCATGCCCGGCCTCTTCGGTACTCAGAACCAGCGGAACGCCGGCATCCAGATCGGCCACGCGCATCTCGGCATCCTGATCAATCGGCAATGCTCCTGCTGCGCCACGCCCGGACGCAAGCGTCTGCCAACGGTTATGCCGACCCTCCGCATCAAAATGCTTCTGGTCGTAACGCGGCTCGGCATTGCGGTGCTTCGGTTCGATCCAAACCTGCAGGAAGCGGGCCGGGTCCGTCTTCGAGTCGTTGTATTCGCTGTGACGGATGCCGGACCCGGCGGACATGGCTTGGAGTTCACCCGGCTCCAGGCGCTGGGTATGGCCGAGGCTGTCGCCGTGACGAAGAGCCCCGTCGACCACCCAGGTCAATATCTCCATGTTGTCGTGCCCGTGCTCACCGAACCCCGTGCCCGGCGAGATAACATCGTCGTTGATTACCCGCAGGCTCCAGTAACCCATGTTGTCGGGGTCGTAGTACTGCCCAAACGAGAAAGCGTGTCGGCTATTCAGCCAGCCTAGTTGCGTCGTACCACGGTCCGCACCGCGGCGGTGTGTGATTTTTTCTGCCGTAGCCTCTGTCATGGTAAGTCTCCTTCCAACTAAAACCCCGGTCTGACGGTCAGCCCATGTTGTAGTAGAAACGCTCATGGATGATCTTCCCGTGTTTCCATCTGCCGACCACAATCTGTTCGACGTGGACCTCGGTGCCGTCCTGGGCTACCCAGTCCATGGTGTGTTCATAAAAGGAAACGTTATCGCCCGTCCCGATCGCGATGACATCGAATCCCTTCCACTCCTTGACACTGTCGACAAACTTTTTTTCGCGTTCGATGTTCGCCGCCAGCCCGACGGTCTTGCCGTAGGCGGGCTCCTCCATCACGGCCTCTTCGTCGTAAAACTCGACCATCGCCTCCGCGATCCGGCCGGTACGGATGTAGTCGATCAGGTCGTCAAGTCTTTCGCGAACGCTGGGGGGCGTGTTGCTCATGGGTTTATCCTTTAGATTTACTGGGATGATTGTGAAAGATAGTCCTGCAAGGTCTGCAAACAGGGCTCAGGGATTATGCCGATGCGTCCTGGGACGCCGGGCTTTGCAATGACTTGACGACGTGGCTCAGCGTGAACCGTCCGGGTCCGATCAGCCCAAGGCCGGCGACCACCACCCCCAACGTCAGCGGGTACTCCATCCCGCCGGCACGGGCCTCGAAGCCCTCCCCAACCATGAAGGCGGCGACCAGCATGGTGACCATCAGGGGTATGCTCACCAGCCGGGACAGGACCCCGACGATCAACAGCAACCCGCCGAAGAATTCGGTGCCGCCCGCCATGTATGCGTTGAGTGTCGGCAACGGCATCCCTAGAGACGCCAGGAAACCCGCAAACCCTTCGACCCCGGGGCCCTCAAAAAAACCGAACAGCTTCTGCGACCCGTGGTAGACAAACACAACCCCGAGCATGACGCGCATCCCCAGCAGGCCCGTGTCCGTCATCACCCTCTGCCATTGGTCATTAATCTTCTTCATAGTTCCGTCCTTTCAATTAGTTGTTCCAACATGTATCTGCCCGGCCCGCATCCGTCAGGGCTTTCGACCCAAAGATCAGGCCCCCCGACGGGCCTTCTCAAGTAAACATATAAGGTCTTTCAGATCGGCCTTGCTTAACCGCCCCAGGTGGCTCTTGTGGTGTTCAAGCACGGGCTTGTCGATCTTCTTTAAGAGCGTCTGAGCCTTAGAAGTGATTGAGACGTAGACCACCCGACGATCCTCCTCACCTCGGTGGCGCGTCACCAGGCCGTCCCGCACAAGCCGATCGATCAGGCGGGTGACATCGGGGACCGGGCTGACCAGCCGCTGTGCAACCTCGAGAGTCGGCAACTTGGCGTCGCCATCCTGCTTCGAGCCCCTGAGGATCCGCAGCACGTTGTACCCCGCCGAGGAGAGCCCGTAGCCCTTAAAAAACCTCTCCATGGAGCACGAAAGCAGGCCAAAGGTGCGCGCCAAATTCAGGTACGCCTCGGCCGCCGGGGAGGCAAACGGGCGTGACTGCTTGATCTCCTGCTGCAACAACGACAAGGCCATCGACGGGCTCCTTTCCTGGGTGTACCGCACTTCTATCGGATAGTATATGTTGAAACATTAGTTGTGTCAACATATATTTGAGCCTGGGGTCAATTTTTCTTTCACCCTCCCCCGACTGCGGCCAACCTCGGTGCCAATCAATCGCGAATGCCGACAGGTTTTCCACACACTTGAATCTTGACTCGAATTGCGTCATTCTTAGGACGCTAACCGAGTTGTGATCGTGACGTTACCCCAGCGAGGCGAGGCGGATGCAGACCATGAACGACGCTGTGCTTGAGACCCACCTGCCGCTGCAAGGCCGAAGGCAGGGAAAGGTCCGCGATATCTATCAGTGCCGGACCACCAACGGCGAACCCGCGCTGCTGATCGTGGCGACCGACCGGGTCTCCGCGTTCGACGTCGTCATGGCCAACGGCATCCCCGGCAAGGGCGTCGCGCTCACCCAGATCAGCACGTTCTGGTTCGACCTGATCGCTAAACACTTTAGAGACAAGCTCCAACACCACCTGATCTCCACCGACCCCGCCGACGTGCAAGGCCTAACCCCCCAACAGATCGAACAACTCCAGGGACGAATCATGATCGGCCGCCGCGCCAAGGTCGTGCCGATCGAATGTGTGGTCCGCGGCTACCTAGCCGGCTCAGGCTGGGTGGAATACCAGAAATCGCAATCCGTCTGCGGCGTATCGCTGCCCCCGGGCCTGAAACAATGTGAAAAACTCCCCGAACCAATCTTCACACCATCGACCAAGGAAGACGAGGGCCACGACGAAAACATCAGCCTCGAAAAAGCCTGCGAATTGGTCGGCGAACCCCTGATGACGAAGCTAAGCGCCTTGTCCATCGCTATCTACAACATGGCGCACGATCACGCCCAACAGCGCGGCATCATCCTCGCAGACACCAAGTTCGAGTTTGGCCTACCCCTGGATGGCAACGCCGACGAACCGATCCTGATCGACGAAGCGTTAACACCTGATAGCTCGCGCTTCTGGCCCGCCGACCAATACGCGCCGGGGCGCGACCAACCCAGTTTCGACAAACAGTACGTCAGGAATTATCTTCAAGACTTGGTAGACGATGGCCGATGGGATAAAATGCCTCCCGGACCAAAACTGCCCGACGAGGTTGTGTCAGGCACGCTCAAGAAGTATCTTCAAGCACACCGTGAGTTGACCGGCGAATCGTTGACGAAGTAAACCGAGACGAACCGGGGGAGACCGGGTGGGAACCGGGGAAGGGAATCGGCGATACGTTCAACATCCAGCCTGCAATCGGTGCCCATCGGGCAGACCGATTCTCCCAGAGCCCACGACGCGCCACGCGTGGGCTCTTTTTATTTTTCTAAGCACGCACACTCACTCTAGTCTTGGCGACGAAGGTCTGTCTCGCTAAAGTAGACCCATGCCCGAACCCGACGCCGATCCTAACCAACGCAACATCGAGCGCGTCGCGCTGCACGCGATCCTCGCAGGGCTGGTGATTACGCTGATGAAGTTCGGTATCTTCTGGATGACCAACTCCGTAGCGATCCTGTCCGACGCATTGGAGTCGATCATCAACATCGTCGCCGCCGGGATCATGCTCTACAGCGTCTGGCTAAGTAGCCGCCCCGCCGACAAGGGCCATCCTTACGGGCACGGCAAAGCCGAGTTCCTCGCGGTCGGCATGGAGGGCTGGCTGATCCTTTTCGCCGGGCTATTGATAGCAATCGAGGCCATCCGTCGACTGTTCACCGGCACCGAACTAACCCACCTGGGTCTGGGCCTATGGATGCTCTTAGGTGTAGGCATCGTCAGCGCCACGCTGGCGGGTTACGTCTGGTGGTCCGGCCGAAAATTTCAAAGCGAACCCCTGATCGCCGACGGCAAACACCTGATGACCGACGTCGCCTCAACCGTCGGCGTGCTAATTGGATTGCTCCTGGTAAAGTGGACCGGCTGGGGTTGGCTTGACCCGATCGTGGCCATCCTCGTCGCCGGGCTTTGCTTGGCCGTGAGCTGGCGTTTGCTCTGGAAATCAATCCAAGGCCTGATGGACTCAAGCGACCCCAGCGACGACAACACGATACGCACGATCCTCAACGAAGAAAAAACCGCGGGCCACATCCTCGGGTATCACAAGGTCCGCCTCCGCCACAACGGCCCGTTCCATTGGGTCGACCTGCACCTTCAAGTGGACGCCCAGATGAACGTCGCCGACAGCCACACCCTCGCGTCACGGATCGAGGGCCGTATCGAAGCATCGCTCGGCCGAGCCAACGCCACCGCCCACGTCGAGCCCTACACCCCCACCAAAGACCCCGCCAGCCCCCAATACCTGCCCGACGCCCCACCCACGCCCGATCAAAAGAACGAGTCCGACACCCCCGCCGACTCTACTATTGTCCGCAACGATCCTTTGTGATAATCTTTTCTGTTGGCCATCGCCCACCACCGGGCCGGCCAACAAACACCATTCGGGGTGTAGCTCAGCTTGGTAGAGCGCTTCGTTCGGGGCGAAGAGGTCGCATGTTCGAATCATGTCACCCCGATTTTTCAGCGGAAGCTGAAAAATAGAGCAGGAGAATGGAGAGAGGAGAAAGGTGAGAAAACGCTGACACAATGATTGGTTTTATAACGTCCACATACACGGGCACTTCTCCTGCGGTCTCCTCTCTACTTTCTACTCACTTCCCCGGGTTCCCCTTATGGCTTTCGCCTTCGAGAAACTAATCGTCTACCAGAAGGCCATCACCTTCGCCGACGAGGTCTGCACACTCACCCGTGACCTGCCGCGCGGTTTCTTCTTTTTGAGCAATCAACTCAATATCGCCGCCCTATCCATCGCCGCCAACATAGCCGAGGGCAACGGGCGCTTCACCAAGCCCGACCGGCGCAACTTCTTCGGCATCGCACGCGGCAGCATACAAGAGTGTGTCCCGCCCCTGGAGCTTGCATCACGACAAAAATTGATCGGCTCCGATCAACATCTGCAACTCAAGGTCGATCTTGAAGAGATCACCAAGATGCTGTCAGGGTTGATCAAAGGACTGGAAAACAGGAAAATATGAAACACGCTTCAGACTCATATTGATCGAGGCAATCACATGGATTTGAACTTTTTTAAATCTGACGGCCGGAAAATCGAAGAGTTCTGCGAAGGCCGTTCTCATCAGCCTGACGACGATTTTATTATTGACTGCGATCTACCCGATGACCCGGATGCTATTCGTGTGGCGTTGGCGGTTCGTCGTGCAGTTGGCCGGGTTGGTTATATTGATCCGACTTATATCCGAGCCGATGACCGATATCCCGAGGAGCTTCTCGTTCTCCCTCGATGGGATAGCCTGGATGTCTTAGATTTCTTTTTCACACTTGAGGACGAGCTCGACACAAAACTCTCTAACCTGGAAGCACAGAAGATTAAAGTTGTCGGCTATTGCGTGCGCCAGTTTGCACATGATGCGCTTGAGGTCGTGGTGCAACGAAGAACCGTCTAACGGTAAAATAATACTGACCGCCCCCCTACCCATCCACCTTCACCACCACCAGCGTTGTATCATCGACGCCCTGCTTGGGTCCGGTGAAGCGGCGGACCTGCCAGAGGATGTGGTTGATCGTGTCGGAGGCGGACTTGTCAGCAGACTCGACCAGCGCCTCTTCGATACGCTTTCGGCCAAACTTTTCGCCGGCATCATTAAACGAATCGACCAGCCCGTCGGTGTAGAGCAGCAGCGTGTCACCGTGAGCCATATCAAACAGCCCCTTCTCGTACTCGGTGTCTTGCTGAACGCCGACGATCATGCCCCCGGTGTCCAGTGTGTGTATCTGACCGTCGCGCAGGAGCATCGGCGGGTCGTGCCCGGCGTTGCAGTAGGTCAGGCGCAGCGTGTCGGGGTCGAACACGCCGTACCAGAGCGTGGCGAACTCGTTGTCGAGCGTGTCTCGAGACAAGGCGTTGTTGACCCGCGAGATGATTTCGTCGAGGTCGTAGACGTCTTGGGCATAGGCGCGGAGGCTGGCGCGGACGCTGGCCATGAGCAGGCTTGCGGCGATGCCTTTGCCAACCACATCACCGATGGCGATCCCGATGTGGCCGTCCAGGTCGATAACATCGTAGAAGTCGCCGCCTAACTCGAAACTGGGGACGTATCGCGCGGCAAGATCAAACGGCGGGAGCCTAGGCATCTCCCCTGGGAGCATGCGGCGTTGAACATTAGCCGCCAGATGCAGTTGCCGCAGGACACGCCGACTCTTGGTGCGTTGGGTGTCCAGGCGTGCGTTCTGGATCGCGGTCCCGAGCATCTGAGCGATCGCGGTGACCAGCCGGACCTCAAAGGGGCTGAAGCTGCGCTGTTCCCCGGAGAACAGGTGGATCGTCCCGATGCCTTTGCCCTGATGCATGATGCCCAGGCAGAACATCGAAGCGAGACCCTCGGCCTTGGCGTCGCCGGGAAAAACCACGCGGGGGTCGGTGGCCATGTCCTGGATGTAGACCGGCTTGCCCGACATCGCCTCACGCAACATCTCTGAGTCGTCAAAATTAATCGCGCCAGTATCGAGATAAGCCTGCGACAGGTTGTAGATCGCGCGGGGCTCCAGCTTGTTCGGGTCGTCTCGCTTGGTCAGACGGATGGCGACCGCCTTGGCTTTCATCACCTCGGCAACGGCGTGGGTCGCGGTGTCCAACACCTGCTGGAGGTCGCGCTCGGCGGACAGCGCCTTGCTGACCTCGTACAACGCCGACAACTCCTGCACACGCTGGCGGGCGTGGTACTCATCAAAACACAGCCGCGCGATGCTATTTGCAAGGACGTAAAGAAACTGGATCCCCGCCGCCTTGTTCGGGCCACAGAAGTGTTCCGCGGCATCGACTAATTCGTCGGTCTTGTCCGTGGGCACACCCAAAGCACACGCGGCCTCACGCAGTTCATCCCGGCCGGGGGAGCCGGCATCGGCGGGCTTGGGTTCCAATGAAATCGACCCGAGGACCTGGCCCTCCACCGCGATCGGCGCACTGAACCGCCCGGTGGCGTCTTCCCCATCCGCTGCGATCAGTTGTTCAAGCACCTGGTCGGAGGCCCGGCGTTGGTTGGCGTCTGTTTCGACGGTGACCTGCTTGCCATCGGGGTCGTGTATTTTCGCGGTCAGGCCGGTGACTGCGGTGAAGCTGTCCTGGATTTCCTGAAGCGTATCCAGATCGACAAACTGGGTGAGCGAAAGCCTGGGCGCAGAAGGTACCCGCGTGCCTGGCCGGCCGGTTGGCCGGGTCGGATTGGTGGAGGGGTCGGTGGTTCCCAATGGGGTACCGCTTGGCGTGTTTCCGGTCGTGGTCACCCTGGGCTATTTCCCGTCGGACTCATCGAGCCAGATCTCTCGAAGAACCGCCAACAGTGGATCGCCTGGCGACTTGGACTGCGCCAACGCCATGCCGTAACGGATCACCTGACGCGAAGACGCCTGGTAACCCATGTATGCCATCAACAACGGTGCGTTTTTGCCGCCTTCGCCCTGACTGATCGCTGCCTGAAGCTCCTGTTGAATCCACTGGAGCCTGGCTTCCGGGGGCAGCAGCTTGACGTCATAACGTGCGGCGATCATCTCGGGGTGCTGCACAAACACAGCCCGAAGGTTCATCCCCGCAGAACGGAACATCCCCGCGCCGAGTTGGGCGTGGACCAAGCCGATCCTGGGAAGAGGATCGTCCTTAACGTCGAGGATGATCTGGCGGTACCGGCTCTCGGCGGTGAGGTACTTGCCGTTGGCCAGCGCCACCTCGGCCTCGCGTGTCAGCTTGGAGATCCGAGTCTGCTTCTTCGCCGCCAGTGTTTCCAGCCGAGGTAGGTTGTAGTTCAGTTGATCGACGACGCTTTGGACATCCCCGTCAACGTCATCGCCCTGCTCGTCGGGGTCTTGCGTCGAACCACGGGCGGACCGTGTGGTCTTGTAGTCGTCGCCGTACATGTCCTTCATGATCTGGTCATAAGCACGCTCGGCCTCGGTGAGCTGTTGGGAGGTAGGCGATTCGAGCGTGTTTTCCCAGCCGTCCGAGGCGTCGTCCGTGCCGGCGTCGTCCTTGTTGTCGTGGATCGCCCGCAGGAGGTTGAGGTAAGGGTCACCGCCATCTGTCTTGGCATCCCCGGTTCTTAAACGATTGAAGACGGTGTCGAGGACCTGAGCGTTGCGTGCGCTGCCGTAGCCCCGCAACGGATCGGCGTTGGGGTCGTTGAGGTTTTGTAGCTGCTGGCCGATCAACAGGGTCGGGGGGATCTGCCCGGGGCGCAGGTCCGAAAGGCCTTTTTTGTCGTCTTTGGGCTTGCCGAAGGGATCGAACAGGTCCGTGCCATAGATCGTTGGCTGGACCCTGTTGTCCTCTGTGCCGTGGGTGTTGTACTCGTCGGTCGCCTCTTGGAGCCTGCGGCTGATAGCCTCACTGGTCACGGCATTCCCACGCAGGCCCAGTGTCGGCGAGCTGCTGAAAGCCTGTAGCGCAAGCCCGGGGGTGAGGTTGCCAACAGTTTGGCCGGTCCTGAAAGTAGAGATCTGTCCGCCGCGGAGTGTACTCAGTGACCCGTTGGGCGAGAGCAGAAACCCCCCGCCGTTGGGTGCGATCAGGCCCGGTGCCTGGGGCTGGGCGACACGATTGGTGAACGAGCGGTAGACGCTGAGGTTCCTGTTTGACCCGACCCCGCCGACGGTGGCGGCGTTGAAGTAAGTAGGGCTGGACGAGAGGCTGCCCGATCGGAAGTCAAACAAGCTGTCGCTCTGAAGATTGCCCTGAAACTCGCCGACCGCTCCGTAGTCAATGGTGTCTTGGAACCCACGTCCGCCACCGACGTTCCCGGTGATAATGTCGTTTTGCCTACTGAAATCCAGTCGGCCGTCCGCGGGGTTGTACCCGGCCGAACCGACCTGCTGATTAGCATCCAAGGCCCGGCCGTCGTTGCCGACGCGGTTCTGAGCCGACGCCACAGGGCATGCGATCAGGCAAGCTAATACCCCCGCCGCCATGAATGGCAAACCGGGTGTATGGGTGTGGTTGGTGTTCATGGCAAATCCTGCAGTCTGGATGGTTTGATCCACTCTTATTCTATCCCGTTGCAAGCCCTAAAACGAGCAAAACCCCATTTAGGACACGATTTCCAGTATCTCAAACCGCTTGGCACCCCGTGGCAGATCTACACGGATGGTTTCACCGATGCGGGCTTTCATCAACGACTCGCCCATCGGGCTCTGTGTCGTAACCTCGATCTCGTCGGCATCAAAGCCACCGGAGGCCTCGCCGACCAGTTTGTAGAGGTCGTCCGTCTCGTCGTCCAGGTCCTTAAGCCGAACGATCGCGCCCAGGAAAACCATGTCCTCGGGCACATCGATATCATCGGCCACCTGGGCTTCCCTAACCCGTTTTTCCAGCCGACGGATCTCGGCCTCCTCCAGGCCCTGATCGTCACGGGCGGCGTGGTAGTCGGCGTTCTCCTTGAGGTCGCCCTGGGCACGGGCCTCGGCGATCCGCTCGACGATGGCAGGTCGATTGGCGATCAAACCCGCCAGACGGGCCTGGAGCTTCTCTTTTTCCTGTTTGGTTACAAATTCCATGGACGATTCTCCATCTGATTCTTATCGGTAATCGGTTGCTGGGCCCCGTGTATAACTCCAGCGCAAAGGCCGAGCAATTCTAACAGACTCTGGCCCAGTCATAAATAGCGGCCCAAGCCCCCGCACGGGAGTATTCCCGGGCTGTTACGGGGTAGTCTGGGGAGGCTGGTGATACGTTCAGCACCCCTATTGGGGTTCATTCCTGCCCCATAATGCCATCCCCCAGAGTGCCAGCCAGCCCAACCCGCTGGCCGCCGCCGTGCTGAGGATCGTAGGACGCCAGGCCGAGGGGTCGTAGGGCTGGACCGTGGTGGTCAACTCCCAGAGGGCCTGCAACGGGCTGATCCGCATCTGCCAATCCCAGCCGGACCGCCCCACGCCGGTAGCGATCCCCGCTGTGTCAAAGCCCTCACCCACCATCGCCATCCACGCCGGCTCACCCACCAGCAGCAACATGCAAAGCAGCATCGCCCCCACACGCACACCAGGCATCGGCAAGACCCGCCCAAGCCCGACCAGCACCGCCGACAACAGCGACCAGAACACCACCGCCAGGTCCAGCCACAACGTTTGCTCCAGCGACCAATGCGCCACCAACATCAACGGCCAGACCACCACCTGAAACACCAGCACCAAACATACCCAATCCAGCATCGTCGCCAACACCCGCGTCGATGAAGTCGATACACCACACTTAACGTGCCCGGATGATTTGCGATCCCCCCCCGCCGTGTCCTCGCACCGCCCGGATAGTCCCCCGGAAAACCGCCCGGGTAGCTGCTGGCTTAACCGGATCGCCGGCCAGACCGCCATCAACCCAAACACCGCGGAAAAGACCACCCAACGCACCGCGTGGACCGTCGCGCCGATCGCCAGGGTGATCGACCAGGACACCAACAGCCACAGGCACCAACTGATAATCAGTGCCCGCAAACCAAACGGGTCAAGCGTCGGCTTCACGGGACGCACCGCACCGGTCACCGCCGCAGCGCCCGACCCCGTCGAAGCGGCAGACAGCGCACCGGCCACATCCGTCGGCGTATTCGCCGCAGGATTATTTACATCCGGGGGTGTATCCATCTCCGGGGGTGAGTCGTGATTAGTGGGGGCTGTGGGTTCAGTCATCGTGTGCAAAGACCACCGCTGCCAGGTGGTTTCCTGAAATTCAAACGAGCCGGTTCAACGGGCGATCACAGATCACCGAACCTAAAAAACAGCGGCCACACGACCGGTCGGTGGCCCAACACATAATAGTAGACGTATCCAAGCGGGCCGGGGTTCGCTTAAAGATTAAGGTTGGCGCATCCCGGGGGTTGGGCCGTAGATGTCGATGATCTGGCCCCCGGTGCTGATCCCCGCATCACGCTGCGCCAGTTGACGCAGCCAACCCAGCTTGACCTGGGCGTCCGGCTCGATCGCGTGTTCCTGACCCGGGGGCAGGCCCCAACGCACCGTGCCATCGGCGGTGTGCAACACCAGCCTCAGCCGGCCACGCCCGTCGCGATCGCTGACATCAAACGAAC
Organism: Phycisphaeraceae bacterium; assembly: GCA_029260615.1. Taxonomy (GTDB): domain Bacteria; phylum Planctomycetota; class Phycisphaerae; order Phycisphaerales; family Phycisphaeraceae; genus JAJRRS01. The sequence goes on from JAJDCX010000022.1 coordinate 15,515, forward strand.
GGATCTTGTCCATGTAAGGCTCGTCGGCAAGCAATCTCACCAGCGACAACCCCGCCTGGACATCCGAACCGGGCCAGACCTCGCCGGGCTCTGCGGGGGGCGCAGAAGACACACCGGTCACCACGACCAGCCCCATCCCCTCAACTTGATCTGATAGATATAGGCCCGGCAAACACACGCCCAGCGCATCCACCAGGTGGTAGCCCGCTGGACTTTCGATCATCGCGACCGGCTGACGGTACGTCGCTGAGACCAGCACCCTGCCGCCGGACCGCCTTGCAACCTGGATCACGTCGCGCACCCAGGGATCATCACCCAGCACATCGGCGGTGTGCCGCAGGCTCTTACCATCCATCGGGTCGGGGTTGATCTGTGCCGACACCGTGCGCCTGACCTGCTCGCGGATGGGTTCACTCATCCATATGGGGGCATCGACCAGCTCGATCATCTCGGGCGTGACTTGCGCGGTCTGACGCTGGCGTGCGTAGTCTAATAGGTAGCGTTCAGAGTAACGCCAACCGATCACCAGCCCGACCGCCAGCGCAAAAACCCCCAGCGCCTTGAGCCCGGCAAGCGTCCGCTTGGGGTCCCAGGGCTTGTGCTCGGCCAAACTCGTCCGGCTGCGCGTCTTGCCACGCTTCTTCTTACTGCTTAGGAACCATCCCATAAATCACTCGTACTCCTGGAGTTTCCCCGGCACGGCCCCGGTATCTCCCCCGGCTATCTCCCCGGGCGCATCCTCACATGATCTCATTATCGGCGGCAGCCACCGTGCGACACCAAAACAGGCCTACATCTCCTCGGGGAGTTCATAAATCCATCTGTACACTTGACGTATAGGCCGCTACCCATAATACTGCGTGCTCCTATCTTCATTCCGGATACCTATCAAATGGATAAGCAACCCTGCCCGCTCTGCCAGAAACAAAGGCCGTCTCGCAAGTTCAAACGGCTCTACAACAGCCCGGTCTGCCATAAGTGTTATTACGCTTTTACAAACCGCAGACAGATCGCCTACCTCATTGACGTGATCCTCTGGCGGATTGCGATGTTTTTGTTCTTCTCCGCGGTGGGCTTCATCTTGGCTGCGGCGCTCCCCAACCCCAATACCGACTGGAGTACTATTGAGTTGGGGCTGACGATACTGAGTTGGGGCTTGGTACTGGTGTTCATCTTCAAGGATGGGTTCGGTGGTTGTTCTCCGGGCAAGGCGATCTGTGGTGTGGTGGTCGTGGATCAAGACACCTACGAGCCGATCGGATTCGGCCGGTCCTTCAAACGCAACCTCCCCATCGCAATCCCGTTGGTCCCGCTGTATGTGGCGTTCACACTCGCCAAGGGCAGGCGGCTGGGGGACGGTTGGGCAAACTCCAAAGTGATCTGGTCGAAGTACCGCAACCATCCCGTCTTCACCGCACAGACCTACTGCCCCAAGTGCCAATACGACCTCCGCGCAAACACCTCCGGGAACTGCCCCGAGTGTGGCCAAGAGATCGACGACCACACGCGGCAGGTATTGGCGAGCCAGTATTACGACGACCCACCCATAACCTGAAACGTGCATGAACCATCCAATAAGGCTCGGTTCTAACGCCGACATCGGGTTGTTAAAGAAGGTCACGCCGAGCATCATCAACGTCGCGGGCAGGGGGATGGCGACCGACGGGATCTTTGTGCAAGCCAGCACCTGCCGCTTACCCCGTGGGGGCCCGCGTATTGGAAATATCCTTACAAGCCAGGCGGGCGAGCCGGTTGGTTAGCTGGGCGAGGTTCAGGCCCGCCTTTGCGGCCGCCATGGGGAGCAGGGAATGCGTGGTGAATCCGGGGATCGTGTTGACCTCGATAAGCCAGGGCCGGCCTAAATCGTCCACCATGAAATCCACTCGGCAGAGGTGGCGAACACCCAGCACGCGGTACGCGGTCAGCGACCAGTCCCGGATTTGTTGCAAGGTCTGGGCAGGCAGGTCGATGTCAAATAAGTATTGGGTGTCGTTGCTTGTGTATTTCGCGTCGTAGTCGTAGCACTCGCCGGGCGGGACGATCTGGATCGCGGGCAAGGCCATCGGCTCACTGTCCGGGGTTTCGCCACCGGGGGTCTCGCCGGCGATCACGCCGACCGTCAGTTCTTTGCCGGGGACGTAACGTTCGACCAGTAGTTTGGGGTAGTCCTTGCTCAATGACTCACGGGCGGCGTCGGCTTGGGCTTGCGTTTTGCAGATCGCCAGGCCGAACGTTGAACCCTCTTCCAATGCCTTGACCACGACCGGGGCTTGGATGGTTGGGGTTTGCCCTTCGAGCAGCAGTTCGGCTTGCGGTGTCGCGACGCCGTGTTCCGCGACCGTCAGCTTGGTGAGGTGCTTATTGATGCAGAGGCTGGCTGCGCCTGGGCCGGAGCCGACGTAGTTCACATCGCGGTCGCTGAGTATCCGTTGCAAGCCCCCGCCTTCGCCCCATAGGCCGTGCAACACGGGGAAGATGACGTCGCCGCCGGTTTGGGTGAACTCATCCAGTGCTGAGAGGTCGTTCGGCAAGATGTCGCGTTCGGTCACCTCGTGCCCGGCCTCGCGCAGAGCCTGGGCGACCTGCCCGCCGCCTTGCAGGCTGACCGCCCGCTCCCGGCCGGGGCCGCCTGCCAGCACTAACACGCGTAGACCCTTGGATGACACAGACAGACTCCTTGTGAGAAACGATACGCCTACATTAGCTCATCGTCTACTGGGTGGCTTGGGGTTTCAAGTTCTTTTTGGGGATAGTTAGTTTGTGCCGTTGAGGGGGATTCACCGCAGAGAAAGAGTTCACCGCAGAGGACGCGGAGGGCGCAGAGGGATGCAATGAAAGTAACAGGGATGAACGCTGACGAACGGTGATGCGGAGAACAGATAAGGTCACCGAGGGGTCGGCCCTATCCGCGTTCATCTGCGTTCATCTCTGTTTCAACGCTTTTGCTGTGTCTTTGTGTTGCTATTTCTGCTTTTCTAAAACTCACGGTGTTCCGGCGGTAACGGCAGGCGCGGGGTCAGCGGGACCGGGTCGAGCCCACGTCCTGTGATCCGTCATCTAGCCGGGACGGTCCGCTACCAAGGCCCCCCCGCCCCCGGAAGCTTGGATGAGGTTTCATCCGTTGCATTGGGGTGACGGTTTCTCGCCGCGGTCCCACCACCGGGAGGTGGTGGGCTTTTGGGGAGAGTTGGGGGCAGCCCTCGAGTCCCGGTCCTTTTAATCTTTGGATGCTCGGGGTAGCTGTCGATCGTCGCCGTGAGGTTGTCGGCAAGCGTGATTCAAAATAAGTCACGCCTCCACTCTTGGATGATGCGTCACGTTTGTGCGCACAAAGATGGTTTTATGGGCGTTTGAGATTTGTGTAAATGGTGGGTGGCAAGGGGGGTAAGAAAATGTTTGGAATGGCGTATTTTTGATGGGAAAGTGGTCGGATTTGTGCGCACAGGGACGGCTTTCTTCGGTATCGACTCCCGACCTAGATTTCTCCGTGTGTGCGTGCGGAGATGGTAGGAGGGGATCAACCGAAAAGTTTCTTCGGGCCCTAAATGCCGATTAGATGCTCAAGATTCAATATGCTTGGCCGTGGGCAAGAACCATCCGCGACCCATTTCGCAAAATCTGCTTTAATTACTTTATACACATTTACAACATGAACGAAGAGCCCGCGAAGCACGTCATTGTATACAAATATTACTTTTTCCTCACCATATCGTTCCATATATTTTGCCAGATCTTTGTCGCCACCACGCCCAGGAAAAGCATGGAATATTCTATAGCCGTATCCAAATGCTTCGAGAAATGATTCGCCACTGTTCTCTGGGTCTATACCAAATGGTGGGTTTCGCAAGGTAGCTCCAAACCTCTCGCTTTCATACTCCACCCACTTACACTTCACCTCATTACTAACAGCATTCATATAAACCGTAGTAGCCTTAGCAAATAGATTATCTAACCTCTCATTTTTACTATACAGTTGTCGGAATAGCACCGAGACACTTCGAATATCATGAATCGTAGGCAATTCAGAAGAGACATATTTTCGACCTCGACTCGTGTAAGACATACGGCTACTACTCCACCTGCTACTATCTATTTGCTCAACTACAGATAAATAATGAGCAACGGTATTTGATTCGGCTTCGCCCCATTCTGCTGAATCACGAATCGGCGTAAATCCAATTGCAGCCTGCACAGAGTCGTAATCGCCCATAATCACGCAATGCATCCCGGACATTCGCTCGTGTATTTCTCGTAGACTGATGGAATGGCCATCTTCATCCTCGAAATAATGGCGAGACATACTTATGCCTATACACCCAGCCATCTGACCTTCAACTAATCGGATCTGTTCTTGACTCAAAGGTTCAAAACGATCTCGAAAAACTAACATATCATGATTATCATGTACTGCGTCACCCGATATCTCAATTGCATGATCAAACGCAGGCGTGTTTAGATCAATGTCATCCTCATGTGTAACTGTACGATTCAAGCCGTACTTTTCGACGATATATTCCAACTCGCCTTGATCTAGTTTGCGCCAGTTTAAATAATACATCTTATTTCTCAACTCAAGCTGCGAGCCATCTATATTCACTAGCGACCTAATTGACCAGTATAAATATGTACATCTGTCTTCGTATCTGTACAGGTAATCCTTTACGCTCATCTGATACGCCTCCATTGAAAAAAGCGAGACAGCCATCGCCATCCCACCATGCTCGGTTACTTCGGGTTTTTGCCCGGGCCCGGTTTCATGGAATCTATTATAGCTTAGGAGCCGGGCGGGACGCCCGGGCTATATGGGGGAAGTGTGGGAGGCGGGTGGCGGGGGTTGGGGCGTTATGTTGAGATTCGCGGTCCCATGGCCGGGAGGCCATGGGCTTTGGGGGCGTTTTTCAGATTCAAACAAATCCCTAGCGGCTGCTTGGTGAGATGTGTTGGACGATGGGGTTTAGGAGGTTGGGGATCAGGCGGTCGGCGGCGAGGGCTTCGCAGTGTTGGCCTAGCATGGTCGTCAGGGGTTGTAGGTCGTCGAGTTTGTCGATTGGGCCGTAGCGTCGGAGCGTGACGAAGAGGCTGATGGGTTCGTCGGCGTAGCGTCTGCCGGAGCCCCGTCGTGAGCGTCTTCTTGTTTTGACTTCGAAGTAGGCTTGTAGGAGGCCGTCGTCTGAGAGGTTCATACCGAAGACGGGCTGGGCGTCGAGGATTTTTGTGTGGGGTGTTGCGTCGGTGGGTCTTAGGAGTTCGCCCAGGGGTGAGTCTGCGAAGAGGGCTTGGTGGACGACTTCGTCGTGGTTGGATTTGCACTCGAGGTCGAAGCCGAACATGAGTTCGAGGTAGTCGACATCGAGGGGGCTGATGGTGAGGTAGTACGGTGTGACCTCGAGGATCTGGCTGTGGTAGCGGTAGGCTTCTTCGAGGGACTGGGGGTTGACGTGGCCGGTGCGTATGCTGCCCTGGCGTAGGGTGAGCCAGGTGTATTCGGCTTCACGTTTGGAGGACTCGAGGGACAGCTCGCCGTCGTATCGGCGGAAGCGTGTCATGCCGGGGTGGGTCTTGCGGATCTGGTCGAAGAAGTGCAAGAGGGTGTCGCGCTCGGTGGGGAGGTCCATCTTGAGCGCGAGTTTCTGGTTGATATAGAAGTCGGTACACAGGGCACCGTAGCTTGTAGCCATGTCAGGTCCTCGTGTGGCGGGGTTGCCCGCGGTATAGCCTTGCCAGTATAGCAGTCCCCAGGGTGTTTATCGACCGAATGGCCCCAGAATGGCCCCGGGTTGGCTCTGGGTTGGTCCCGGATTAGCCCCGGATTAACCCCGGAGACATCCCCCGGGATGGCTTTGGATCGGTATTTGGGAGGCGTTGGGGGTGGGCTATGGGACCTGAAATGGGGTCTGGGCGGGTCGATCGGTGCGGCTGGGGCGGGCTGTGTGGGGCGAGGGATGGGATCGTGGGGGTGGAGCCAAACCCTGTACTTGAAAACACCGATAGGGATGCTAACCTCTACGGCTCGACATCCCGATCCCCGGTAGCTCAATTGGTAGAGTAGGTGACTGTTAATCACTTGGTTGCTGGTTCGAGTCCAGCTCGGGGAGCTTGCACTACCGTCACGGAAACGTGACGGTTTTTTTATGCGCGGAGGGGGTGATGGGTAGAGGATTCTTAATCTCGACGTAACGGGTCCATATACGGATCACGATAAAAACTCGTACGGTTGCCCCCGGCACACGGCCTACGTTGGGGGCTTGGCCCATTGGGCCAACGCGCGGATCTGCGATCCGCCGCTAAACGGCGAGCCTGTGTGCGGCGGGTATCGGTGATCTGTTCTAAGAACGTGGAATCACACACGCACGAGTTTTTAACGGGATGCGTATAAGTCATATCGCCGCGTGTCTGGACGGTGTCCGCGGATATAACCACTGGATAAGTCGCGACAAGCCGCGGCGCTTCGTAGGGGGCTGGCGTGGGGGTGTTAAATGTGTGCAGAGCGTCTGCGTGTGAGCAGAGCGGGGGCGGCGAGGAAGATGAGGGCGCAGGTGGCGGGCTCGGGGATGGTGGTGGGTGCGGGTGAGCCGGCGTTCCAGTTACCCAGGACGATGTTGAGGTCGGCGATGCCGACGAAGTTGTCGTTGGAGGGGTCGGCCTGGGGGTTGGCGAGTGGGGTGCTTTGGTTCCAGTTGGCTAGGACGATGTTCAGATCGGCGATGCCAACGAAGCCGTCGGCGTCGAGGTCGCCGGTGATGGCGGGTGGGATGGTGATGGAGAAGAACTGGTCGCCAGCGAAGTTGTTGAAGTTGATGCCGGAGAGGTTGCCGATGCCACCGCCGGAGCCGTTGCCGCCTAGGTTGCCGGTGGAGATGGGTAGGCCTGCGAGCGTTTGGTTTGAGTGGAAGTTGTTGTTGCTGCTGCCGTAGACGGCGTGGATGTTGATGTTGTCGCCTGGTGCGGGGTTGCCGATGTCTGCCAGTGCGATTGATAGTTCCAGGCCGGTGGTGACGGCTAGTGCGGCGGCTTGGTTGGCGGGGTTGCCGGTGTTGCCGCCGACGCCTGCGGTGTTGGTGTTGTTGAAGCCGAAGTGGATGGGGTTATTAAGGAAGGGGGAGAGGTTACGGGCTTCGCCGACGCCTGTGGAGCCAAGGCCCAAGTCGGTGGGGTTGATGGTGCCTGTTTGTATGGCGGTGCCTGCGCCGGTGCTGGAGGAGGCGCCGTTGCCGGCGACGGCGGGGTTGGAGCCGCCTGCGCGATCGACGATGTCAACGGTGAAGACGTTGCCTGAGAAGGAACCCCAGCGAGCGTAGAGGTGGTAGTCGGCTTGGAAGCCTGAGTCGAAGGTTAGTCCGCCGAAGTTTTGGCTGATATTTTCGAAGTCGTATTGTGGGTTTGCGGAGAGCGTGTTTTCGCCGCCGGTTTTGGAGTCGATGAAGAGGCTGAGCTTGTTGAAGTTGTTTTCGATGTTGCCGGTGAGAATGAGGAAGAGTCGGCCGTTTTGTATGGTTGCGTAGGCGGCGTCGAGTTCACCGCCACCGCCCAGTCCGTTGGGGCTAGTCTGGTTGCCGAAGCCTGTGTCGATGGTTTGTACGGCGATGGCTTGGCCGTAGGCCGGGTCGCGTGTGCCGTCGATGGTGATTGCGTGTGCCGGGGCGGCCAAGGCTGGGGTGGCGATAGCTAGCCAGAGATACTTCATTTTCATGGCTTGCCTCCTATACGAATCGGGGGTTAAAAACTGCCAATTAGAGCATACCACGGGTCGGGTGAAACCTGCGAGCATATTTTGATTTTGATTGGCGTGGTCGGGTGTAGAGGTGTGGCGAGCGTTAGGCTTGTAAGATATCTCGGGTGGAGAAAAACACGCCCAAAAGCCTAGTGCGAGCACGGTATGGCTTTAATGATGTCGGTTTTGTCGGGCGGCATTTCGGCTCAACGGCTATATGGCCACCTCTAAAAATACACACACGCAGGTCATCCATGGGGCCCCGCTAAGCCGCGAGCGGATTTTTCGCGGAGGGAGTTTAATTATTAGAGGTGGCCATATGATTTATATTGACCCATATTCACCGTATGTCGGTGGCATTGACCCCGACATGCTTGGATTGTCACTTAATATAAGCTGGCGAATCGTCGTGCTTTGCTCATTTTATGCCTTGAGTCTTACGGTAATGGCCTCGGATTCACCGCTCCCCCTGCGATCGGGGTTTTAATACTCATATGCGTTCGGAGCGGGGACGGTGACCTTGACCGGCGAGCTCGCATTAAGGCTCCACCTTCTCTGGGCTTAGCGCCGCCGCTTTAATCGCCTGACGATTCGCTTCCGTCATAAGGATGTCTTCTAAGACCTGCGCCTCCGAAGACGTCAACGATTGAACAACCAACTTAACGGTGTCCTGTGGCGGATGCCCCATACGCGAGAGCAGCTCGACGAGGTCCTCTTCGAATCGTTTTTGCCATGTGTTTGCATAGGTTTGCCGGCTGAAAGCCACGATCTCGGATGCAGGGAGTTTGTCCAGCGACACGAGCTTAAACCACTCGTTGCCGATTTTGACCTCCGGTTGGAACTGCTGCCATCGCACCGCGGCGAAGGGAGATTTCTTCGCATATTTTTCCGTCTGCGGCAGTTCGCTGACTGCGGCATTGGCCCACACGACCTTCCACGCGGCTGCTTCGGCACTCTCAATGTCGCCGTCGTTTGCCGTGACTGCAACCACCATGTTCTTCTCGGGGATGAACACAACCAGCGCGTACCACATCGTGTTCGACCCATTGTGCCAGTACACCGTGTACGGGATTCCCGCGTTCGGTTCGATCCTCACCCAGCCGCATGCGTATTGGTCGAGCTCGGGAGTATGAAGCAGCTTGTAGGTCTCGGCGGAGAGCAGCTTGCCCGCGCCCTGGTCGCCGCGGAGATGTTCCGTGGCGTATGTACAAAGGTCGCCCAGCGTCATGTGGACTGTGCCGGCCGGGCCCATAATTGGGGTGTTATCTGCATCGTCGTCCATCGCGACTTTCCCAGTAGGAACCGTAAGGTGACCGCGCGGCTGATCGAGCGTTTTGTCCGGGCTCTTCGGCGGGCCGAACCCCGCGCCCGTCAGCTCCAGCGGTTCAAAAACCTCTCGTATCACGAGATCTTCCCAAGTCGCGCCGGTCACCTTCTCGGCCATCGCACCCGCAATGCTATAGCCGACGTTCGAGTAGACGTGCTTCTCGCCCGGCGGGTGTGCAGGTATTTCAGCGAGCACGTTCAGCACCGCTTCTCGACGCGCCAGCGTGCATTCGGGACCGAGAGCCGGTTGTTTCATTCTCACCTGAAGGGAGAAGTTCGGCGGCGCGCCCGCCGTGTGTGTCAGCAGTTGCCTGAGCGTTACCGGTTTCCATTTGTCGTGGATGGATGCGTCGGGAAAACACTCGCCGATTGTGTCGGACCATTGCATCTGGCCCGACTCGATCAATCGCGCAATCATCGTGGCCGTGATTGACTTGGTGATCGACCCCAGGTGCCAGCGATCGCCGATCTCCAGCGGCACCCCGCTCCCTTTCTTCCGCTCGCCGTCGACCGCAGAAGCTACGACTTGCCCGTCGATCATCACCATTGCGGCAAGGCCGACGAGTTTCTCCTCGTTGCGCTGGTCGGTGATCAATCTCGCCAGCGAGTCACCTGCTGGGCCGCTGCTTCGGGCAGGCCCGTCATAGCTGGAATCGACTGACCCGTTTGGCACGGCCATCAGCACGAATGTCGCAAGGTACGAAATAGCAGCTACCATGAGCCATCTCCTAAGGAGCCTTGGTCTTTTGATACACTCTGCCCGGTTCGTCGTAGCGATCTCACCAGTCGATTCATCGCCGAGACTGGCAAGCAGCGTGAGCAACTCTTGGTGCCGCGGCTCAAGGTCCGAATCTACGGCGCGTTGATTCAGCCAATCCAGGAAGTAAAATAACGCGATCAAAAAGACGAATAATGGCGTCGCGACGCCGAGAGCCACTAACCAGTCTTCAGACGACCGCCATGCAATGTGGGCAAAGAATGTCAGGATTGAAATAGTAAACGGCAGTAAATACCACCAGAAGACATTACGCAACAACCAGATCTGATGCTCCATTTGAGTTAGTGATTCCTTCACACTCTCTAGCAGTGGGTCACCCGGATCACTCGGCTTCCGCTTATGGCGTATTCGATCCACCAGAAAGAACCCGATCATCCAAATAAGAGCCGGCACTGTCAGATACCACGTCCAAGGCAGCGAACTCGTAACGCCTTTATAAAACCAGTATGGCAACAACAGCAGTGCCACTGCGACTTCGATGACATCTCGACGGAAAATTGTCGCAAAGAAATCACGTTGGTTACGCTGCACTTCTTTTAGCAGCAGGTCAGAATCGATCGTCACGCGCGTCTGAGACGACTGCGCCTGCCATGCCTGTTGAAAACTATCAGGTTCCATGTGGCAGTCTGGATTGTTGTGGCTGTCATTATTCATGTGACTGCCCTCCCATCAGTTTCCCCAGTGTTTTTTTCGCCCGGTTCAACTTCACGCCCACGTTGCTCTCTGAGATGCCTAGGACTTCGGCCATCTCGCGATAACTGAGTTCGTCCAGGTACAGCAGCACCAACGCCGCATCCGTTTGGGGTAACTGGTGAATTGCTTGGTAGAGTCGTTCAACGATATCTCGTTGCTGAGCTTGCTGGGCACTGTCAAACTCCTCAGCGGCTACGGCTTGCACCTCCAGCAACGGTTGTTGTCTTGATCGGCGAGATTTGTCATTCCTGTGCCAACTCATCGCGGTGTTAAGAGCCACACGGTAAAACCACGTCGCCACGTTTGCCCTACCCTCAAAATTCGGCAATGACCGCCAAGCCTGGAGCAGAATCTCCTGTGCGAGATCCTGACATTCCTCGCTGGTAAGGGTGTAAGCACGCGCCACCTTCATGACCGAGGAGCCATGCTCGCCGAGCCAGGTCATGAACAGCGATCTGTGATCTTCGTCAAGCAATGCACAACCTTCTTCCAGAGATATTGGTAACTCGAACAAGCGTTGACTTACAAAAAGATCCGAAAATGAGTTTTTGAGGCCGGTTTCCATACATTGCACATGCGGTGAAAGACAGCACGACGGCCTATCTCATGGTGTACGCACGCAATTATCGTCGTCGCAGCGCAACCCGGCCCGTGAACTCGGGCATATCAACGAGGCTTTGAGCATATCCCCGTCACGCCCAGCATAGCGCGTGATCGGAAGCGGTAACCACGCGGACAGTAAACGCTTAGCGCTTAGTCGGTTGAGGCATATCAATATCAATGAAAAGTACCCCCAACGGGAGTCGAACCCGTGTTTCCAGGATGAGAACCTGATGTCCTAGGCCACTAGACGATGGGGGCGTCGTGACGAATAACAAAGGATAGAGAGTTTTACGGGTGCGTCAAGGGTTTGGTGGGTTGAGGCGGGGTGTGGGATTGGGCGGGGTTTGGGCGGGCTGGTTGGTGCGCGGCGGTTTATGCGCGGCGGCGTAGTTGGTTTTCAGAGAGGCCCAGTGCGGGGAGGTGTGGTGCGAGTTGTTGGAGGAAGCGTTTGCCGTCCTTGGCGTAGCCGGCGGTGGGTAGGAGGTCTGGGATTTGGGAGGTGAAGAAGTTGTTGAGCCTGGCCATGAGAAGCTCGCGGGTGTACTTGCTGACCATGGAGGCGAGCGCGACGGGGAGGTTGGCTTCCTCGGCCTCTACCTGGAAGGAGACTTTCATGGAGCGGGTTGGCCTGGGTTGATCAGATAGCTCGTAGGCGGAACGGGTGGGCGATTCTTCGATGACGTTTACCTGTATGTCGGGGAAGCTCTGGGAGAGGACTTCCCGGTAGCGGGTGCGCCCGGATTGGCGGTCCACGACGACCGTGGGGTGGTGTTGGCTGTAGTGCTCCCAGATGTGCAGGAGGTGCTTGGCGACGAAGGTGAAGTTGACAGATGCTTTGGAGCGTGTTGCGGCGACCATGTGGTTGAAGCGGTCTTCGAAGACGACGGAAGCGCCGAGGTCGGCGAGTTGGATGCCGATGCGTTGGGCGCATGAGTTGAGCATGGAGCCGGCGATGGCGAGTTCGCCTTGGGTGTTGATGGTCGGGAGGGGTTGCCAAGGGCGGTCGTCTGAGGGTTGGTACCAGGGGAGGTCGGTGAGGGAGTGGTGTGTTGTTTCGCCCAGAAGGTCGAGCCAGTGGTCGAGTGATGGGGGGCGGTGTCCAGATAAGTGGGCGAAAGCGAGGCAGCCTAGTTCGAGGTGACGTACGCCGGCGGCTTTGGTTTTGAGTTTTTTGGAGTCGTTGATGGCGATGCGGCCTGCGCGGTCGGAGAGGCGTTTGCAGACGGCTTTGCTTAGGCGTTGCCAGAGGTCTGGTGGGGGTGCGTCGTGATCGAGTGAGGGGATGATAAAGATCGACCGCCCGACCACTAGGGGGCCGAGCAGTGGGCCGTAGCCTGCTTCATCGATGCCTGCGTAGACGAACATAGGGACCACTATAACCGGCGAGACCAAGCGTTATAAACCGGCCTTTGTGCGGGCAAAAAATCGGGCGGGCGGTCAAGTCTGGTTGGTGAGGTGTCCGATAAGCCCAGAACAGACGCCCTGCCGGGGGTTGGTCGGGGGTCTGGGTGAGCTATTAAGCAGAAGAAGGACCCACGCTTGAGCAGGATGCAGAGCCGTACCGTGACAACTTTGGACGAGCGCTGCGGGCGTGCGGCGGTGGTTGTGTATCGGGTGCGCAAGGGTCGGGTGGAGTTTTTGCTGGTGTCTCGCAGCAGCAACCCCGACCAGTTCGTCCTCCCCGGCGGCCACATCGACCCCGGCGAAACCCCCCAGCAAGCCGCACAACGCGAGTGCTACGAGGAGTCCGGCGTCGATATCCTCGTCCATGCACACCTCTCCCACTACAACCACATCAAACGCCGAGGCAACGTCAAACCCACCCGCGTCTACCTCGCAACACCCATCTCAATCGCCCCCTCCCCCGAAGGCCGCGACACACGCTGGGTCCGCATCAAAGACCTCCTCGCCAGCCCCCACAACACCCCCACCTACGTCCTGGACCTGCTCAAACGAGCCAACAAACACCTCCCCAAACCCGCCCGCGCCGCCTGAACACAACGCCTCAATAGCCGGTTCGGGAACAACAAGATAGGAGGGGATGCGTTCGGAGCGATACAGCGGAAATGACGATGGGTTGGGTCAAGGGTCAAATGTCAAAATCGACTCACGGCCCCTTTTGCTTTCCGCAATCGTCTATTCGACTCCTGAACCCTTTCTGCCTCCTTTTTCTGTCTCTGATAAACTCGTCCGTGCGATTTGAGCGGTTGATGATAAGGGGTCTGGACGGTACGCTGGTACGCCATGGCGAAGACAACATCCGGGAAAAGCGCACGGAAGAAGCCTGCACCATCGGGCCGTTCGATGGCCGCGCCGCCGAAATCAAAAAGCAAGTCACTGAATCAAGGTTTGGGTTCTGCGAAGGCAGCCAAGAAGGACGAATTCTACACCCAGTATGTCGACATTCAGAAAGAGGTCGAAGCCTACCTCGAGTTCAACCCCAAAACCTTTCGCGGCAAGGTCGTCTATTGCAACTGCGACGACCCCTTCGAGAGCAACTTCTTCAAGTACTTTGCCGCCAACTTCAACAAGCTGGGGCTCAAGAAGCTCATCAGCACCAGCTACGACGGCTCGTCGATCGCCGGAAAGGGAACGCTGTTTGAGGAATACACGGCGGGTAACGGCAAGCGGGCCAGGCCCAAGGCCGTGGCCGTGACGCTGGACCACGTGAAGGATGAGAATGGCGACGGCGCGGTTGACATCGAGGATGTGAAGCTGTTCCTGAAACGCAACAAGGCCGCGCGGGTCGCGCTGAAAGGCAACGACCAGTACGCCGGCGGCGACTTCCGCAGCCCCGAGTGCATCGCGCTGCTCAAAGAGGCGGACATCGTGTTGACCAACCCGCCGTTTTCCATTTATCGTGACTATGTTTCTCAACTTGTCGAACACGGGAAGAAGTTCCTGATTATTGGAAACACCAACTCAATAACTTACAAGGAAATCTTTCCGCTTATCAAGGACAATAAGCTGTGGCTGGGGTGTACGAACTTCAATGTTGGGATGTTTTTCGAGGTGCCGGATGATTGGGAGAAGTATCATCATATCGATAAGGCAACCGGTAAAAAGATTGCTCGGGTATCCACCGCGTGCTGGTTTACAAACCTGGATCATGGCCGCCGACACCAGCCCTTGAAATGTATGACGATGGCTGAGAACCTGAAGTTCAGCAAGAACCTGAAAGGCAAGAAGGCCTACGAAAAATACGAGAACTACGACGCGATTGAGGTGGGGACGTACAAGGATATCCCTAGCGATTACGATGGTGTGATGGGCGTTCCGATCACGTTTCTCGATAAGTACGATCCTGAGCAGTTCGAGATTATTGCGAACGGGGACGACCGCGATGAGATGGAGGCTCTAGGGGTTCCACCATTAGGGCCCGAATACGTCGGTAACGTCGGTCGACGCAAGGTCGGCGTAGCAAGCACCAAGAAGGCTGCGTTCAAGCGTATCTTCATCCGTCACCGCTCCCGCTCCACCAAGAGAACCAAGAAGTGAAGACCACCCTACGCACCGAGATCACCGTCACCGACATCTGCGCCGGGTTTGTTTACAACCAGTTGGAGGGCAAGGGGTTGTTCGGGCTGAGCGGGAAGCTGACCATCCAGCCCGAGTACCAGCGCAACTACATCTACGCTGAAAAGGGGCGTGAGGAGGCGGTGATCGAGTCGGTGTTGAAGGGTTACCCGCTGGGGCTGATCTACTTCAACAAAGTGGCGGCGGACCAGTTCGAGGTGCTGGACGGCCAGCAACGGATCACGAGCATCGGGCGGTTCGTGACGGGCAAGTTCGCAATCATGGAGAACAGCAACCCTAAGTACTTCGACAGCCTGCCAGCCGACCAGCAAAAGAAGATCCGCAAATCGAAACTGCTGATCTACGAGTGCGAGGGGACCGAGTCCGAGATCAAGCAGTGGTTTGAGACGATCAACATCGTAGGTGTGCCGCTGAGCCCGCAGGAACTCTTGAACGCGATCTACTCCGGACCTTTCGTGACGCTGGCGAAAGCCGAATTCAGCAACAGCCAGAACGCGAACATCCAGAAGTGGAGCGCGTACATCAAAGGCAGCGCGAACCGGCAGGAGTTCTTGGAACGCGCGCTGGACTGGGTGAGCAAGGGCAATAACGGCGGGTACATGAGCGCTCACCGAAACGACAAGAGCATCAACGAACTGAAAAACTACTTCAACACCGTGATTGACTGGATATCGGCCGTGTTCATGGATGTTGAAAGCGAGATGCGGGGTCTGGAGTGGGGGCGGATCTACGAGCAATACCACACCACGTCATATGATCCGGCCAAAGTTTCTGTCGAGGTTCAACGACTTTTTGGCGACCCCTATGTGACGAACCGCCGAGGCGTCTTCGAGTTCATCCTTGGTGGTCTTCAGGATTCGAAGCTGTTGAGTGTACGGGTATTCGACACGGCGACCAAGAAGTCTGTATACGCCAAGCAGACCAAGGCTGCTGAATCCCAAAGTATATCGAACTGTCCTCTCTGCGCGTTGGGACACGATGCGAATAAGGGCAAGATTTACAAGATCAGCGAAATGGACGCCGACCATGTAGCCGCGTGGACTAAGGGCGGCGACAGTTCAGCTAAGAATTGCCAAATGCTCTGCACTACCCATAATCGGGCCAAAGGCAATCGATAATGTGTGCGTGCCAAAGCCCGGAGGGCTGACGTTCATGCAGTTTTCATTGGGATCGGAAAAAGGGTCGGGAGTCTATACGCGGTTGGTCCGGTGCCTGCGACGTCGAGAGCGGGTATATGACCGGAATCAGCAACATGGCCTTCATCATACCAGCGGGCACAACGAGCGGTGAGGAGAATATGAAGCGCGCACAGTTGGTGTCGTTTCTCAGAACAAAATCCTCACTCGCCGGAAATCCGTAGACACTTGCCAAACAAGCCCTTACGCCAATCCACAAGACCTCAAAAACCGCTTTCTTGCGCTCAAACCTGACCATTTATCCAATAGTGGAGGCGTGATTAATTCTGATCGCGTCTGCCGGCAAACGGCGCGTCTATGCGCTGGGGTTACCGAACATCACATCAGGGCATGTCGTTGATTGCGTTGGCGTAGATGTCCAGGCATTTTTGCGCGGCGCCGTCCCAGGTGAGTTTGCGCAGTTCGAGGTCGGCGTTGCTGCGTAGGGTGTCGCCCAGAGAGGGGTGACGTAGGACGGCGATGATCTTGTTGGCGAACTCGTCGACGTCCCAGAAATCTACTTTCAGTGCGTGTTTGAGGACTTCGCTGACGCCTGAGGTTTTGGAGATGATGACGGGGACGTCGTGGCTGATGGCTTCCAGGGGTGCGATGCCGAAGGGCTCGGAGACGCTGGGCATGACGAAGACGTCGGCCATTTTGAAGACACTTGCGACTTCGTTGCCTCGGACGAAGCCTGTGAAGGTGATCTTGTGTCCGATGCCTTCACGGGCGGCGAGTTCGATGATGTCGCGGACCTTGTCGCCGGAGCCGGCCATGATGAACTTGACCTTGTCGTACTTCTGAAGGACTTTTTTCGCGGCGGCGATGAAGACTTCGGGGCCCTTTTGCATGGTGATTCGGCCGAGGAAGAGGACGACCTTGTCGCCCTTGTCGATGGTGATTTTACTAGGGGATTCGGGCTTGAGGGGTCGGCCGTTCTCGATGCCGTTGTAGACCACGTCGATTTTGTCGGGGCGGATGTGGTAGTTTTTTTCGATGATGGACTTGGTGAGATAGCTGACGGCGATGACGCGGACGGCGGCGTGCATGCCACGGCGTTCGACGTCGTAGATGTGTTGTTGGACGTGGTCGCCTGAGCGGTCGAACTCGGTGGAGTGGACGTGGACGACCAGGGGTTTGCCGTAGGCTGCGGCGACGGCCATGCCGGCGGGGAAGGTGAGCCAGTCGTGAGCGTGGATGACGTCGTAGTCCTGGCCGCGTACCAGGTCGATGCAGAGGGCGGCGTAGCGTCTTGATTCGCTGATGATGTCGCCGGCGTAGTCGTCTGCGGGTTGCCCATCTGATAGATGGGGTGCGGCTTGGCCGGCGAAGATGCCGATGGGGTTATTGAATTGACCTGCGACGGAGCGGTCGGTGGAGCCGATTGCTGATGTGTGGCTGGGTGCCTGGGCGAAGCCTGCGCCGCCGGGGTATGGGTGGGTGAAGCGGGCGGGGACTGCTTTGAAGGTGACGCGCTTGAATGCCTCGGTGTCGTCTTCTGCGATCGGGGGGGTGTAGGCGAAGGTGCTGGAGACGTCCTGGGGTTCGCGTGCCCCGACGGCTGCGGCGGGTGATTGCGGGGAGAGGAGTCTGACGTGTGAGCCCTCGGGGAAGTCGCTATCGACTGCTTTGGGCAGCACGAAAGTCACATCGGCCTGGTGTTGGCTAAGGGCTTTGGTCAGGCCGTAGCAGGCTGTGCCCAGGCCGCCGGAGATAAAGGGTGGGAACTCCCAACCCAACATGAGGACTCGCATCGCTGCACTCCATTGCCGCCCAGTGTGGTCATGACACCGGCGCCAAGTGTCTATGTAGCCTGTGAATAGGGCCCGTGTGGGCCTATCCCGGCCGGCCACGATTGGCCGCACCTGGCACGCACCGGGGCTCCCCTGATCGTGGCGATGAGGCCCGTGGGGAGCGGAACTATGAAGAAGATACCGCGCGGTGTGGAATTATCAATCTTGGGGGCGGTTTCGGGGGTGGTTAGTTTTTGTTGTGGATACCCGTATACGCCGAGTCAGGGCCGGTCGGGCGCGGGTCTTCAAAGGTTTGCGGGAGCGGTCAGACCAGCTCGTCGGAGGGGCTCATGTCGCCGAGTTGGCGGAAGCAGGCCTCGTAGGCCAAGAGGATCTTGACGGCGCGGTCGATCACGGCGGGGGTCGTGGGGGAGTCGGTCTCTGATATCTCTAGCAGCGAGCGGAAGACGTAGACCTTGGCGTCGTCGCGGAAGTGCTCGATGGGCAGTGGGTCGCCGACGTAGTCGAGCTCGACGAGCTCTTCTTCTAATAGCTCTTCCATCTTGTCTCCGGAGTGCAGGAGGTCGGCTTCGATGGATTCGCTTAGCCAGCGGTCGGCGGTGTGCAGGCCGATCCAGATGCTGGCCCCCGGGTTATCCCCCCCACCGTCGGGTGTGGGTTCGGTGAGAAGTTTGTAGAACGCTTCGCTCTCAACTTCGCGGGCCTGGCAGCGGAGTGTGCCGGGGAGGCACTGGACATCTTCGAATACCTCGGCCCGTTTGACGCGCTCGGCGACTGCTTCGATCAGGCTCTGGTAAGGGTCGGGGGCCATGTGTTTAATCCGTTGTGATGACTGACAAGTCCTTGCAATCCCGGACATGACCCAAAGGGCCTTGACCGGGTAACGCCGACACCCATTTACCCACGTGTCGGGCTACGGGTAACTGTATCCCGGCGGGTCGAGTTGAACAAGGGCGGGTAGGTGATTATGTCACAGAGACACGGGGTGCGGAGACATGGAGAAGACAAAGACACGGAAGTATCCGCAGATGACACGGATGACACAGATTAGGGGAAGGAGATTTGTCTTGGATTTAAATCTGTGTCATCACCGTAATCTGCGGGTGCCTCTTTCTTCTGCTAGTTAGCCTTCGTGCGTTGGCGTACGGCCTCGAAGAGGATGACGGCGGCGGCGTTGGCGGCGTTGAGTGAATCGACGGTGTTGCCGAGGGTTGGGATCGAGAGGCGTTGGTCGGCGGCGTTGAGCCAGGCGTCGGTTAGGCCGGTGTCTTCCGGGCCGATGACGATCGCGAGGGGGCCGGTGAGGTCGGCGTCGGTGTAAAGTGATTTCCCGTCGGGGTCGGGGGTGGTGGCGGCGATGCGGATGCCCTGATCGCGCAGGTGGGTGACAGCCTGGTCGTCGGTCATGTGGATGACGGGGAGGGTGAAGACGGCACAGGTAGAGGCGCGGATGGCGTTGGGGTTGAACGCATCGACCGAGTCTCCACATGCGAGTACGGCTTTGCAGCCTGCGGCTTCTGCGGTGCGTGTCATGGCGCCGAGGTTGCCGGGCTTCTGGGTGCCGACGGCGATGAGGTAGAGCGGAGCCCCCCCACCGTTGGCTTGCACTTCCGGCACGGGTAGCTCGTCGAGGGCCCAGGTCGGCTGGCGGACCACGGCGATCAGCCCTTCGGGGTCGTCCCGGTAGGCCAGCATCTTGATTAGGGTTTTGGTTACGGTGAAGGTCGGCGTCTGGTCATCCATCCCGTTGAGGGCGGCGCGTGTGTCGTAGTCGGCCATGATGTCCGGGCAGTAGAAGACTTCGATCAGTTCAAGGCCGGCGGCGATGGCGCGGGATACTTCACGGGGGCCTTCCGCGATGAACAGGCCGATGCGGCGGCGGTCACGGGATTTGCGGAGTTTTACCGCTGATTTGATGCGTGGGTTGGCGGCGCTGGTGATGGGTTTGGGGTCGAGCATGTACGGATTTTACCCGCCGCTGGACGTCTCCGCTTCAATGAAGACACGCTTGACTTCGGGGTGGGCTTTTTTGATCTGTTCGGTGATGCGGGTGATGCGGTATTCGAGTTTGTCGGTGGTGGCTTCGTCGCGGAACTGGACGCTGAGGTTCAGGAGGATGAACTCCGGGCCCATGTGCATGGTGAGGACTTCGTTGACCCGTTCGACATCCGGCTGGGCGCTGACGAGTTGGCGGATGCTTTCGATGACGGTTTTGTTGGCACTTTCGCCGATGAGCAGGCTCTTGGTTTCGTAGGCGAGCCAGGCGGCGGTGGCACCGAGGACCAGGCCGATGAGGATGGAGGCGATGCCGTCGAAGATGTAGTTGTTGGTGAGTTGGCTTAGGAGGATGCCGAGGAATGCGATGAGCAGGCCGATCATGGCGGCGGAGTCTTCGAAGAGGACGACGAACAACGATGGGTCCTTGCCGCGGTGGACGGCCTCGAAGTAGCCCCACTTGCCCTTGGCCTTGGTGAACGCACGGAATGCAAAGAGCCAGGCCGCGCCTTCAAAGAGAAACGCCAAAGCCAGGACGATGTAGTTGACGTAGGCGTCTTCGATCGGCTTGGGGTGGATGACGTGCTGAATACCCTGGTAGATGGAAACACCCGCACCCACGGCGAAGATGAGCATGGCAACTATGAAGGACCAGAAGTAGACCTCCTTGCCGTGGCCGAAGGGGTAGCGTTCGTCGGCGGGTATCTTGGCACGCTTGAGGCCGTAGAGCAGCAAGACCTGATTGCCGGTATCGACCAGTGAGTGGATCGCCTCGGACAGCATCGCGGAGCTGTGCGTGACCAGCGCCGCGGTGAACTTGGTGATAGCGATCAGGGCGTTGCCGATCAGGGCGGCGTAGATGACTTTTTTGTTTGATCCGGCCAAGGGGGGCTCCGTGTCGAATGTAATATAAGTCGAACTGTATGCCAGGAGATAGTGTACATTAGCAATTGGTAACACATTGTGCGTCGAGATAATCATGCATATGATTGCTGAACATTGGTTTCCGCCGCTTATTTTCTTATATGCAATGCCATGAATTTTTCCCTATTCACACCAGAAGAGTTCAGTCAAATCGAATCGCCCCTCAGGCGTAAGGATGCGTTGTTTGTTGAATTTGCGAGTCGGATCAGTGGAAAGATCATTCATAACTGCCACAACATCCCGAACCGATTCTTTGAATGGATTACAGACGATGGACTAACTCGGATGATTCAACTATCAGGTGTGACAAATGATCCGAATACAAAGACGGGCTTAAGTTCGCGAGCCTGTGCCATCGGTATTGTTGTAACTGAGATCAAGTATCCATTGAGCAATGGTTTTCGTTTCAATCCCCCACCGTTTCCAAGTTACGGTCGGGAAATCGGGGAATTCCAGGAGCTTCCGTCGGAGGACAGCGAAATGATTGCGATACTTCAAGATGCCTATGAACAAGCAATGGCTGTGACACGCGAAGAATTGAAATAGCATGACACTGATTGAGCTGCGCTAAACCGCAATCGCGATGTGAGCGCGTAGTGTGTTGGCTTAAATTGATGTAGGTAAGGTCGGGTTCAATCGTGCCTGAGCGCGTCGATGGGGTTGAGGTTGGCGGCTCTTACGGCGGGGTATAGGCCGAAGACGATGCCGATGGACATGGAGATGCCGACGGCGAGTAGGATGCTGTAGAGGGGAACGATGGTGTCGATACCTGACATGAAGGTGATGATTTGTGCGATGGCTGGGCCGACGATTGTGCCGATGAAGCCGCCGGTGGCGGAGAGGACGACGGTTTCGACGAGGAACTGTGCGACGATCTGGCCTTTCTTTGCGCCGATGGCTCGGCGGATGCCGATCTCTCGGGTGCGTTCGGTGACGGAGGCGAGCATGATGTTCATGATGCCGATGCCGCCGACCAGGAGGCTGATGGCGGCGATGGAGAAGAGGGTCCACTTCCAGATGTTGGCCTGGGCGCGTGCGGCGCGGAGGACGGCGAGGGGGACGAAGAGGTCGTAGTCGCCGTCGGGGTGGAAGTGTTGCATCATGCGGTCGATGCCTGCGGCGACGGATTCGACGTTGTCGATATTTTTGACGGCGATGATGATGCGGTGCAGCTCGACTTGTTCGGCTTGGAATGAGCCGGAGGCGCGGCGGATCATGAGGTCGGAGTAGCGTTCCTTGGCGACGTTGATGGGGATGTAGGCGTCGACGTCGGAGTCGGGTGTGCGTCCGCCGCCTGAGGCGGATTCGTTGCGTACGATGCCGATAACTTCGTAGAGGTCGGAGCCGACCTGGAGTGATTCGCCGATGACGTTGCTGGCGGCGAGTAGCTTGCGTGCGCCGGACTCGGTGAGGACACAGACGTTTGCGGAGGAGTGGAGGTCACGGTCGAGCATGACCCGGCCGGCGACGATGTCACGGGGGACGAGTTTAAACCAGTCGGCGGTGGTGCCGACGATGCGTAGTTCGATGGAGCGTTCGCCGAAGAAGGCGTTTTTGCGTAGGTCTTTGGTGGGGACGGTGCGTTCGACGGCGTCGAAGGTATCACGGATGCGTCGTTCGTCGTCGTAGAAGAGGCCGTAGGCCTTGACCATGGATCGGCTGCCGGAGGCGGCCTCGTCGCCGGCGTTCTGCTTGCTGGTGAGCATGATGTTGTTGGAGCCCAGCGCCTTGATTTCGGCGAGTGCTTTGCGGCTTGCGCCTTCGCCGACGGCGAGCATGGCGACGACGGCACCGACACCGAAGACGACGCCGAGCATGGTGAGGCCGGAGCGTAGCTTGTGCAGCAGGAGGCTCTTGATGCCGAGGCGTAGCATGCGGTAGAGCTTGGAGGATTGCATCAGGCGTCCCTCTCGATGCGGTCGATGATGCCGTCGCGCATGTGCAGGCGGTGTTGTGCGTGGGCGGCGATGTCGTTTTCGTGTGTGACCATGATGATGGTCTTGCCGTTTTGGTTGAGCTCGTCGAGTAGGGACATGATCTGCGAGCTGGTTGAGGAGTCGAGGTTGCCGGTGGGTTCATCGGCGAGGAGGACGGGTGGGTCGTTTGCGAGGGCGCGGGCGACGGCGACACGTTGTTGTTGTCCGCCGGAGAGTTCGTTTGGGCGGTGGTCGAGTCGATCGGCGAGTCCGACCTGTTCGGCGAGTACGGCGGCGTGGTCGGCGCTTCGGTCGGCTTCCCAGCCCAGGTAGTAGAGCGGGAGCTCGATGTTTTCGCGGACGGTGAGTTGGGGGATGAGGTTGAAGCTCTGGAAGATGAAGCCGAGGTGTCGGAGGCGGAATTCGCTGAGTGCGTCATCGTCGAGTTCGGCGACGTCCTGGCCTTCCAGTCGGTATATGCCGGAGGTTGGCCGGTCCAGGCAGCCCAGGACGTTGAGCATGGTGCTTTTGCCGGAGCCGGAGGCGCCGAGGATGGCCCAGAACTCGCCGCGGCCGAGTTGGAGGTTGACGCCGGCGAGTGCGTGGACCTGTTGGGTGCCCATGTGATAGGTTTTGCGGAGGTCGGCCAGTTCGATGAGTGGGCCGGCGGTATCCGCGCGGGTGGTGGTGCCGACGGCTGTTGTGGTATCGGTGTGTGGCGTGGTGTTGTGGGGGGGCCGGTCGGTCATGCTATTTATGTTCGTCGCCGGCGGAGGATTGGTTGCCTTGGTTGCGCTGCTGCATCTGTTGGCGCATCGCTTTGCGCTGCTCGGGGGTCATGTTTTTCATCTGCTCGCGTCGCTGGGCGATTTGTTCCGGTGTGGGTTTGCCGGTGCCGCCGGCGTGTTCGCCGCGGCCATCACGGGGGCGCTGCGGGTCCTGCTGCGCCTGGGCGTTGGGGGTCGGCGCCTGGTCGGCGGAGGGGGGTTTGGTTTTAGGCGTGGCACTCTTTTCTGATGTGGTTTGAGCTTCGCCGTTACCGGTGTCCATCTTGGTGTCTTGCGCGGTGGAGACTTTATCCAGCGGCGGGTTGGTGAGCACGCGGTCGCCTTCGGCGAGGCCGGAGAGGATGTGGATGGAATCTTTATTGTCGAGTCCCAACTCAACCTCAACGGGGACGGCCTTGCTGCGTCGTTGCACATACACGACCGGCTTGCCGGCGATTCGGATGACGGATTGGACGGGGACAGACAAGGCGTTTTCAAGTTGCT
Organism: Phycisphaeraceae bacterium; assembly: GCA_029260615.1. GTDB lineage: Bacteria > Planctomycetota > Phycisphaerae > Phycisphaerales > Phycisphaeraceae > JAJRRS01. The sequence continues at coordinate 39,198 of JAJDCX010000022.1, forward strand.
GGACGATGATCTGAGCTTTACAGGTCATGCCGGTGCGTACGCCCAGGAGTTCGCCGTCGAGGTGTATCTCGGTGTTGTAGACTTTGAGGTCGGGGTTGCCGCGCCAGAAACTCTGTGCGTCGGGGAGGGGAGCGATCTTGGCGACTTTGCCGAAGAACTCCTTGCCTGGGAGTGCGTTGATGGTGATGCGGACGGGCTGGCCGACCTGGACTTTTTTGAGGCTGGACTCGTGTACTTTGATGTTCACGAGCATGGCGTTGGCGGTGGGCAGGTGGATGAGTTCCTCGCGCTCACGGACCATGCGTCCGGCCTCGAGGGGCTCGTCGTTGCCTCGGTGGTTGTTTTGGCCGGTGGTGGCGTAGATGACCATGCCGGCGGCGGGGGCGACGATCTTGGTCTTGCTGGCTTGGTCCTTGAGTTTGGCTAGTTTTTCTTTTTGACGGTTCAGTTCGGAATCTTTGGCTTTGAGGTCGGCCTCATCCTGCACGCCGTTGGCGAGTGCCTGTCGTTTGACGCGGTCAAGTGCCATCAGATCCTGATCGACATCGCTTTCCAACTCACGGACACGGCGTTTGTAGGTGAAGTCTTCAAGCAGAGCGAGGTCTGCCTGGGTGATGTCCAGGTCGAGTTTGGCGCGGTCACGGCGTAACTCGTCTCGGGTCAGGTCTGTTTCGGAAATATATTTTTCATCGTAGAGTTTTTTCGACCAGCCGTAGGTGTTTTCGGCGTCTTCGAGGTCGGCCTGAGCGAGGGTGATCTTCGCCTGCATCTCGTTGTGCTGCTTGGGGTATTCACCTTCGACGTATTTCTTGAGGTCTTCTATCGCAAACTCGTAATCAAGCTCGGCCCTGGCTACGTCGCTCTCGCCCTTGCTGCGTGTAATTTCCAGATTCTCACGGGCACGGATGAACGAGGCGTCGGCGTTCTGCACGCGGATCTGCTGGTCGACCATGTTGTCTTCGAGTTTACTGGCGTCCAGTTCGACGAGGAGGTCGCCTTGCTTGACGTGTTGGCCTTCGTCGACGAGCCAGATGATGGTGGTCTGGCCTTCGACTTCGCTCTTGATGACGACCTGTTCGCGTGCCTGGACGGTGCCGGACTCGGTAATGTGGATGGTGAGGGGGCCGCTGCGTACGGGATAGATCGGGCCGTCCTGGGCCGGGCCGTCGCCGCCGAACATCCCGCCGAGCAGCCATACGCCGACCACCAAGACCACGGCTGCGCCGCCGCCGATCGCCGGCCAGGTGCGCCACCAAGGCGCGGCAGTGTGCCCGGCGTCCGCATTACCCGTTGTTGTGATCGTCGCTGTCATCGGGAACCTCCTGGGGATTATACGTCTGCCACAGCCCCTGTTCGTTGACTTGCAATTTTCCCATGTCGCGCTGGATCTGAAGCTCTGCGATCCGGTAGCTCACCAGGGCGGCGGTGAGGGCGTTTTGGGACTGGACCAGGTCGCTCTTGGCGTCCAGGGCGTTGCGGATGCTGCCTCGGCCTGCTTGGAGGAGCATGTCGGTGCTGCGGACCCGGTCCTTCGCCAAGTCCACGGCACCTGCCTGGATGTGCAACGACTCTCGGAATTCTAACAGGTCGCGCAGGATATTACGCACGCTTAGCTTCACCTGGTCTTCGGATGATTGTAGATCCCGGACCGCCCGCTTGAGATTTATCAGGCTGATGCGGTAGGCGTTGCGTTCACGGGTTCGCTCGAGGGGGAGGTCGATTGTTAATAGCGCATCGTAGAACCCTTCGTCGACGCGCGGATCGAATTCGTCTCGGGAGCCGGTTGACGACAGGGATCGGCTCTCACCGGCAGAGGCTCGGCCGAGGAGGGTCAGCTCCGCACGCAGCGCATCAGCGGCGACTACCACGCGGCGTTGGGCGTCGTAGACACGGCCTTGTGCGATGCGCAGGTCGAGTCTGTTTTTCAATGCGAGGTCGGTGGCAATGGGTACCGCCAACTCCATCGGGCCGGCGCCCTCGCGGCTGGGCACGGTCAACGTCACAGGCGCATCGGCGGGCAACGATTCATCTGATGAAGAGAGCGTATCACGACGTGGCAACAGTGATGCACGCACGTCTTGGGCCAGCCGAGGCAATTCGTCGCGGTCCAATTTGATGTCGGCATCGGTGGGCAGGCCCATGGTGACCTTGAACGAATCGAGCCTGCGTTCGTAGGACTGTTGGGCTGAGATCCAACGCTGGCGGGCGCGGAGTTCGTCCTGGGATGCGCGGTCGACTTCGATCTGAGACTGCTTCCCGGCCTCGGAAAACCGCTTGACCTGACGAACGGTCAGAACCAGCCCGGTGTAGTTGTCTTCTTCATTCTTCACACGGTCGATCTGCTGCAACACCTCGAGGTAATCACTGGCGATGTCCACAGCGAAGGTCCGTTTAAATCGCTCGAAGGTGTAGATTGCGTAAAGCGCATCTCGCTCGGCCTGGGTCAGCGGCTCGGCAACGATGTGGGAACCGGAGCCTCGCAGCAGTGGGATTTCCACCGAGGTGTCGGCGGACAGAGCGTTGCTTGATGAGCGGTCCTGAGACAGCAGCTTGGCGACATCGAGTGTGATCGCACCGGTGAGTGTGATGCCGTTCTTGAATCGTTGGGTGAGACCGAGACTCGTGCTGGAGTCGATGCCGGAGACCTCGGGGCTGACGCCGGCGTCGTGCGAGATATCTGTGCTGGTGACGGCGGTAAATGTCGAGCGAAATGCGTCACGTTCCAGGTCGAGCGCCAATGCTGCGCGGTATACGGTCTCCTTCTGCCCCTGGTAGTCCCGGCTATTGCCCGCGGCCACACGCAGCGCATCGATCAACGTCAACTTCAATGCAACGCCCGGCTCGATGACCAGCAGCCCGTCGGACTCGCCCACGCCCTTCTTAAGGTAGTCGTCGTCCGGCCAATGATCAATCGGCTTAAGGTCTGTCATCCCAAGCGACGCGGCGTGTGAGCGGGCGAGCTTCTGCGCCTCCATCAATCTGCGTCGCAGCGTGTCCGCGGGCTTCTCAATAGTAAAAAGCTCCTCACGGCCAAACGCCTCTAACTGCTTCTGCTTAATAATCCCCCCCGCCGCATCGTCCGCCTCCCGGCGGTAATCCCCGGGCTTGCACCCATACAACAGCAGCGATCCCAGGATCCCGCCGCTCAACGCAGTGACCAGCCATGCCCGACGGTAAGTGCTTGTGTTACTCATTAGATACAGGAATTACATCAGGGGGCCAGCCGGAGGTTGCCGATCCTTATTATAAGGACGCAGCGATACCGTTGGGATTCCGTCGATCCGTCTTAAGATAACGTGAAACCCAGGCCTTGTATTGCATACCAATACCCCCAAAAGCCCTGCCACCCACCGAGCCGCACCGTTAGCCCGGTATCTAAGGCTTTGGAACACCCAGGCAAGCGAATCCAGCTCCAGCCTTTGTTTAACCCCCCACTACCCAGCACCTTAAGCCCCTCAACCAAATCCACGCCTTGACCCCCCCTCCTCATCCTGCTAAAACATGCCCCACAGGATGCGGGGTAGAGCAGCCTGGTAGCTCGTCGGGCTCATAACCCGGAGGTCGCTGGTTCGAATCCAGCCCCCGCTATTTTTTGACTCAAGAGAGTAGGAAACAGGCTGATATGGACCGTTTGCCGGTCTGGATCAGCCTTTATCTTTTGGATATAACAAGAGATAAGCTCTCGCTTCTCTTCGACCGTCCCACCGCCTATCACCTCGTCCAAACGGTCGAACTCGGCCGAGACTTTTCGTTTTAACTCAACGACTCCCGGCAGGCTGGGAGCCTCTTCGGCAAGCCCAGCCAACTCCAATTCAACCAGCCTACGATCCTCACCCAAGGCCTTGGCCTGGTCGTACATGCCAAGCGATTTGGCTGTGTCTGGGTCCAGTGCCAGCATGTGATCCCGCACCATAGCCATCTGCTGGTCCAGGTCGGCCAGTCGCCGCTGAAGCTCGTCACGGGCATCGGTCTTGTGGCCGAACAGACGCCCCATTTCTTCGGCGACATATTCGTGCAATAGGTCATCGTCCCTGAGTTTTTCCAGATCGAGCCGGATCAATCCGACGATATGCTCTTCCACCAGCTTGGCCGGGACGGAGTATCGCTTGGGGCACTCGTGCTTGTGTCCAGCCGAGTGACGCCCGCAGACGTAGTAGCGGGTCTTGATCCCCTTCCCACTGGTGCAGGTCTGGCCGGTCATCTTGCCACCGCCTACGCCTACGACCTCAACGGCATCAAGGTCAAGTCGGGCACGACCAACCTCCTAATCGACCCGAACAACCCGACGGGTTATGCGCAGGTCTTCGAGGAATCAGTCGCGGGATCACTGACGCGCAGCTACACGATCGGCGACGACGTGCTAAGTCAAGTAACTTCCGGGGGCACCGCCCACCACCTGCTCTACGATGGCCACGGATCAACGCGAGCGATCAGCTTAGATACCGCGCCCACATCGTTAGCACAGAATTACGACTTTGATGCGTATGGGAATGCGCTAGGTGACATCTCTGCAGCGCTGACACCGCTGTTGTATGCGGGTGAGTACCTCGCATCAACGGCGAATCAGTATTACCTACGAGCCCGCCACTACGACACTGCAAACGGAAGGTTCAATCGGCTCGACCCCTTCGCAGGGAACAACAGCGACCCGCAGAGCCTGCATAAGTATGCGTATGTGCATAGTGATCCTGTGAACAACATTGATCCGAGTGGAAGGTCTCTTGTTCAACAGCTTTCTGTTACAGCTGGTTGGGGAGCGATTGCCGCTATTCTTTTGCCTGCCGTAGGCCAAGCCTTTGCTTTTGTAACTGGGCTAATTGTTGCAAGCGTAGCTATATACACCTTATTGGTGCTTTTGGCGGCCGGCGTCAGAGAGCTGTCAGAACATATAGATAAAATCACCGAAGCATTGCGTAATCTGGGGAGCCAAGTTCGCCGTATCTTGCGTCGGCTGAAAAAGATATTTAAGAATATTTACTTCCACTATGGCTACAGAGTACATAGTAAAGGCATGCACCTTCTTGGGCTAGTTAGGAGGACGCCTACCAGCATTGGCCCTTTTGCAACTCGGCGCATATACTTAACAGGAAGTTGGGCGCGACGAAAACTAGCCTTGCCACATCTGACCCCGCCCGATGCGATATATATTGTGATCCCGCGTAAAGGCCGTGCGTTCCAACCTAAAGGACCATTTCCAGTATTGCCTAGATTTGGACAGCCCGGTGGAGGTAGAGAATATCGATTTGGACCATTAGGTTCGGGTGGTCCTAGAACAGTATTCGGCCCGATACGTATTACTCCCTAGGATTCAAGATGAATTTTGTATTACTAACCAAAGATGAATTTGACCAACTAGAGAAGCCGCTTTTATATCACGAGGAGCTTTTTACTGGATTTGCGCACACGATTATGGCGAATATCAGCAAAAACCGCTACATGCTTCCTAATCGTATTTTTGAGTGGAAGGCGGAGGACGGCCTTTGTCGTGAGATATGGTTGTCCATGGTTTCTGGTGATCCAAGCACTGTGCGAGGCCTATTCATGGACACAGGTGTTTTGGAAATATTGGTTTATGAATCTAAGTGTCTTGACCAGAATTGCGATAATCCGGATGCCCCTGCAATGCGTGAATATGCATCTAATATCTCTCGTTTTTCCGAATTGCCATCCGATGCAATAACTATCCAATCGATGCTTGAAGAAGCCTACGCAATGGCTTCCAATATAACGCAGGATGATTTAGCGGTATGACAGACCGGAAAGACCGGAAAAGGTGTCAGGAACGAACGCCACGAACTTAAGCGACAAGTGATTCTATTGCAAGCATTTCGGTGAGGTATTGATGGCGGGGTCTTGGACCGGAAAAAGGACCGGAAAAAACCGGAAAAAGGGTCGGGAGTCGATTTGACTGATTTAGCCTCCGTGCCAAGCTCTTTGACAAGTTAATAGCGCATGAGTCGGCCATACCATCGACGACATCAACGCCACCGAGTCGCACTTTAGGTACGACGAGCTACACCGCCAGGTAGCACGCACCTTCCCCAACTCCGGCGACTTCGTCATTGATTTATTGCCCAATCCACAGATTGAAACCACCGCCTACAATCTCTTCGGCCAAGTCGAATCCGTCACCGACTTCGAGAACCAGAAGACAGAGTTCGTCTACGATACCTTGGGCCGGACCAAGGAGAAGAAGCTCTACGCCGACGGCAGCACCGCAGCTGATGTCGAGATCACGATGACCTACGACAACGATGGTCGTCAGGAAATCATCGACGACCCCCGCCACGGCATCACCCAGTGGGTCTACGACAATCAGGGGCGAGTTGAGACTGTCGCCACGCCCGAAGGCTGGATCGACTACGAATACGACCCCACGACCAACCAGAAGACCACAACCGAGACCGCCAAATCACGCACCGAGTACCTCTACGACGACCTTGGCCGACTCGAATTTGTCAAGCAAACCGTACGCAACGGCATCACCTTACCTACAGAAGAAGTAACGCAATACGGATACGACGACAACGGCTCTCGCAAGAGCATCACCTACGCCAACAACGTCAAGACCTCGTACACCTACGACCCCCTGGGCCGACTCGAAACCCTGGAACACCGCGATAGCGGGGCCAGCTTGTTACGCAAGTACGCCTACACGCTCGATACCGACGGCAAACGCCTGGGCGTCGTCGAGTCGTACGGCCCAAGCCAAACGCTCGATCCACAACTGACTATTAACTACCAATACGACGACCTGAACCGCCTCATCCAGGAGCAGTCGGTCATCGATAACAACCCCGGCTCCGTCATCGACACGGACCGTGCGTTTACTCATGACTATGTCTACGACACCCTCGGCAACCGCCTAAGCAAAGCCATCACCGGCGGTGAGACAATCACCTACGGCTACAACAACCGCAACCAGCTGGAAACCGAGTCGTCGTCCACGGCGAGTTACTCCACGGCCTACGACTACGATAACAACGGTGCCCAGACCACCCTGACCCGCACAGGCACCGATGCCGAGACATCAACGTATGGCTACAGCCTCGACGGCAGGATGGATACCTCGACCATCAATCGCAACGAGAGCGGTCAGGCCGTCGCACTGACTACTGACTACACCTACAACCCCTCCGGCATCCGCACCCAGGCCCAGCAGACCACATTTACCGTTGATACAGTCGCCCAAACTCCCAGCAACCGAATGTCGTATGGGTTCAAAACTCAGCCGAACCGTAAACTGAGATCAGGACAGGTCATAGGGTGTGGCGTAGGACGGGATTCTAAGCCGAGATTCGTGGGCGAAGAGCGGTTAGGATGGTCCGGATGATGCCCCATCCCTTTCAATTTATGCTTGCAGCCCTAGCCGGCTGGCTTAACCGCGAGCAGCAGCAGGTCATCGAATACCTCAAAGAAGAGAACCGGGTTCTGCGCGAGCACCTGGGCGGTAAGCGGATCCGTTTTACCGACAGTCAACGCCGCCGATTGGCGGCCAAGGGCAAGGTGCTGGGACGCAAGTTACTATCTCAGATCTGCACCCTCGTCACGCCGGACACCATCTTGCGTTGGCACCGCCTGCTCATCGCACGCAAGTACGACGGCAGTGCAAAGCGTGGACCCGGGCGGCCCCGGGTGATGCAAACAATTCGCGAGTTGATTGTGCGGATGGCCACCGAAAACCCCAGTTGGGGTTACGACCGGATCGAAGGCGCGTTGAGTAATCTCGGCCATCGCGTCAGCGACACCACGATCGGTCGTGTTCTCAAGGAGCACGGGATTGAGCCTGTGCCAGGACGTCAATGTCGAGGCGATTGGGCCACGTTCTTAAAAGCCCATTGGAAACACCTCATCGCCACGGATTTCCTGACGGTGGAGGTCTGGACGCTCCGGGGGCTGATCCGGTATCACGTGCTGGTGGTGATGGACTTGTCCACCCGCCGGGTCGAGATTGCAGGCATCTGCCCTGATCCCAATGGCGCGTGGATGCAGCAGGTGGCTCGCAACCTGAGTGACCCGTTCGTCAGCACCAGTGTTCTTCGAGACAAGGCCTTTCTGATCCACGATCGAGACCCGCTCTTCACGCGTGAGTTCGCGGAGATTCTCGGTGCCGCGGGCGTGAAGACGCTGAAACTACCCCCACGCAGCCCGAATCTGAATGCCTTCGTCGAGCGGTTTGTACGGTCGATCAAGGAGGAGTGCCTCGACCGATTGATCCCGATCGGTGAGAAACATCTACGCCACGCGATCGACCATTACGTGGCGCACTACCACGAGGAACGCAACCACCAAGGCTTGGGGAATCGGCTGATCCAACTGCGCTATCCCTCCGACGTAGTCAGCCCAAGTGGCGTGAGATGTCGCGAAAGGCTGGGAGGCATGCTCAAGTTCTATCACACGGATCGAAAGGCGGCGTAGAAATGGAGATTCTGAATCGGACGGGAATCATCCTTAGTCGCCGTAGACCATATATAGACTGGGCCAACTCCTTCGACGATGGTGGCCCGCGTTTCGATCCCGCCGAGCATAGCCCCAACGTGTATCTGGTCAATGAGGTTCGCGATCCCGGGAACGTACCGCAAGCTCTGCGTAGGTGGTGGCGTGAGATATTCGAGGAGGAACTCTCTGCTTGGATGCGCGATCCGAACGACTGGCCGGAGCACTTGACCCAATCACTCTTTCTTCAATGGTTCGAGGTAGAGATCGTTGAAATCGTCAGCGATTTGGGCACCGAGCCGATCCTGGATCCATAGAGCCGCATGCCGGTAACTCCGTGGCTGATTTTTGAACCCATACGACATTTCGGGTCGATTCAGGACTACTTGGGACGATTTATCAAACCATTCGTACTCACGTCGAATGGACATAAGCCATTGAAATTAACTGACTTGCGATATTTTAAGATGTATGAAAAGTAGTAGGCCGCCACTTTGGCCCGCTCCCCGGGTGTGGTTCGGATATGCTTGGGGAAGGTAACAATGCAGATGACGTGTTCCACCCGGTGCCCAAGCCGCTCACCCAGTCGCAGCAACCGGAAACGCTCCTCAGGAGTCAGTATGATGCGGTTGCCCGACAGTCGAGCGCGGAGCATCTGGTTCTGGACCTTGAGGAACCGGACCTGAGCATCGCGGCGTGATGAATAGCTTTCCAGTAGGAGGTACAGCAGCGGATACAACCAGATAGGCATGAAAAAACCAAGGATTCGTAGATGATGGTAAGTGCAGTATTGGCAAGAGCCCGACAATTTGGGACCGCCCCAGGGACCCCTGATTCTAGAGGATCTGAGAGGAATCCGGCCAAGTGATCGGGATGCGGGCATTAGTTCAAAAGGGTCGTCTCACGACAGGCATGTGCCCGCCAGAAGGGCGTGTCAGGGTCAATCGTCTATGACAAGCGTAACCATTGTGGCACACAATAGATACGAAAATATGGCCTCTTTAAATCATGACACAATTGCCAACACTTAGCCGGTTTTAGGCCAAAACCAGCATCTCCAACTCCCCATATGATGCCCCCGCTATTAACCCCTAAAGTCCTTAGACGCAAATACCAAGTCGCTCAGACTCGGTTCACCTCGATATGACCACCGGGAAACCGCATCGCTTGCGGCCGATGAAGGCGTCGTAGATGAGGGCGTTTCCGTCGCTTGATTTGCGGTGTTCAAAACTCTGCCGAGTTACCAACTCGAGGAGGTTGCTTTGAAGCATGTGCCGAATGAGCCCGGAAAAACCCGAGCGGTCGTCGTCGTCATCGAGGAAATCACTCTTGATCGTGAAGACGATCCAGCCGCCATTATCGATGCGGTTGTAGGCTTCGACAAAGACCTCGGGGGGGATGTCGCCGAAACCGAGCGCAGCCACACAGGTCAAGCAGTTGAAGCTGTGGCGGTCGAGAATCGAGGCGTGCTCATTGGAGAGATCCGTCAGATCGTCGATGATGAAATCCTCGTAGAGCCCCGGACGGTCGCGTTCGGCAGCGGTGGCCGCGTTGGGATTGATATCGACACCGACAAAGCGATTGACCCCCGCCTCGGCCAGCACGCCGACGACGTAGCCATTGCCCGCGCCGAGGTCGAGCACGGAGAGCGATGCGGGTGTCTCGCCCGCTTCTTGAAGGCAGGGCAGGAGCAGGCTGCGGACCTGCTGCGGGGACCGACACCCCAGCACGTCGTAGACCCACTTCTCGTAGAGGCCCGGGACGGCGAACAGGTCGTTGTAGTCGTGCAGGCGGATTTTCTGCCACTCGCCGTCGTGATAGACAACAACCCATTCTTCGTCCTGATCCAAACCGGTCCCGGCACGAGGGAAAGCCACCTGAAGTCCTTGGATCGCGGTTTTTAGGTCGTCTGAGCAGGCGTCTGTCAGGGCTAATGGCATTGATGTTCTCATTTCCGAGACGGGGTATAATTAGTTTGAAGTGCAAGTATAATCAGGGCCCGTTACGATTGCAAAAGACAAATAAATGAGTTTTTTAGCCGGTTGGCCCCATTGTTTGCTTTGTGCTAAAATCAATTTTGTCTGCCGATTATGCCCCGGAGCATTCCGTGATCGAGCTCGAATGCGTCTCGAAATCCTTTGATGGTGGCCACAGCCACGCGGTCCGGGAGGTCTCGTTCCGGGTCGAGGAGGGCGAGACCCTGGTTCTTCTGGGAGCCTCGGGTTGCGGCAAGACCACCACACTCAAGCTGATCAACCGCCTGATCGAGCCGAGTTCCGGCACACTCCGCGTGGACGGCCGGGACATCACCCAACAGGATCTGCTGACCCTGCGGCGGTCGATCGGGTACGTTTTCCAGGACATCGGCCTGTTCCCGCACCTGACAATCCGTGAAAACGCTGGCATGGTGCTTCGGCTGGCGGGGTGGCCTCCCGTCCGACGGTCACAGCGGGTCGACGAGTTATTGGCGTTGGTCGACTTGCCGCCATCCGAATATGCCCGCCGCTTCCCCTGGCAGCTTTCAGGTGGTCAGCAGCAGCGGGTCGGGATCGCCCGAGCGCTTGCGGCCGACCCGGGCTACCTGCTGATGGACGAGCCGTTCGGCGCGCTCGACGCGGTCACCCGCGAGCAATTGCAGACCGAACTGTTACGGATCAAACGCGAGCTAAAGAAGACCATCGTGTTCGTCACCCACGATCTGTTCGAGGCCGTCCGCCTGGGCGATCGCGTCGCGGTGATGAATGGTGGACGGATTGAGCAGATCGGCCGTGCCCAAGAATTGATCGAATCACCCGCCACGGAGTTCGTTGCCGACCTGTTCGGGCACGCAACCCAGCAGGCCCAACGGCTCTTGGCCGGAGGTGCGGCGTGACGTGGCGTTGGATGGTCGGCATCATAATCGCGTATTGCATGGCGCTCGCCGTATCCCCGGCCCATGCACAAACGGTCCGCGTGGGCAGTAAGAACTTCACCGAGCAGGAGATCCTCGGCGAACTGGTTGCCCAACTCATCGAACGCCATACCGATCTTGACGTGAAACGACGCTTCGGCCTTGGCGGCACCGATGTCTGCCACGCGGCCATCCTGGCGGGTGAGTTGGATATCTATGTCGAGTACACCGGTACCGGTCTGCTAAACGTTCTCAAACAGCCGGTTATCCACGACCCTGACGCGGCGTACCAGGCTGTGGCCAGTCAATACCGTCAACAGTTCGCCCTGGTGTGGCTGCCACCGATCGGCTTCAACAACACCTATGCTTTAACGGTTCGCACCGACGAAGCCGAGGCAAACGGCTGGTCCACTGTGTCGGACCTGACGAGCACCGATCGGCTGCGGACGGGCTTCACCGCCGAGTTCATGGAACGCCCGGACGGCTTGCCCGGTCTCCTAGAACGATATGAGGGGCTCGCGTTTGCCAGTACGATCGACCTCGACCCCGGCCTGATGTACCAAGCGGTAAACGACGGGCAGGTCGATGTCATCAGCGCCTTCGCCACGGACGGCCGGATCGAGGCGTTCGGCCTGACCACGCTCCAGGACGACCGCCGGTTCTTTCCGCCCTACGACGCGGCCCCGGTCGTACGGGGGCAACTCCTCGAAGAACACCCCGAGCTGCGCACCGCCTTGGCGGCATTGGCCGGCCAGATCAGCGACGCGCAGATGCGGCGGATGAACTACGCGGTGGATGTCGAGGGGGTGCGACCAGCCGATGTTGCGCGGGCGTGGCTGGATGCCTGGCCCGATACCGAGGGGGTGCTGGATGAGGCGCTGGATCAAGCCGCAGTGGATCGTCCGACCGGGTTCCTGGCCCTCGTGGCCGAACGTCGTAGCGAACTGATCCAAAAGATCATTGAGCACCTAGTCTTGACCATCTGCGGCGTCGGCCTGGCCGTGTTCATCGGGGTTCCGGTCGGCGTTTGGGTCCACCGCGTGGCCCGTGTGCGCGGCCCTGTATTGGCGTGTGTCGAGATGATCCAGACCGTGCCCAGCCTAGCCATGCTGGCGTTCCTCTTCGCGGTCTATGGGCTGCTGGGTGCCGTCCCGGCCATCACAGCCCTCGTGCTCTACGCACTGTTGCCGATCGTACTTAACACATACACCGGCCTGAATGAAGTCCCCGCCCAACTGATCGAGGCCGCTAACGGCGTGGGCATGTCCAGCCGTCAACGCCTGCGCATTGTTGAGCTGCCGCTGGCCCTCCCGGTCGCCATTGCCGGTATCCGCACGGCCACCGTCCTGACCGTCGGGATCGCCACGCTGTGCACGTTCATCGGAGCCGGCGGCCTGGGCGACTTCATCGCTCGCGGCCTGGCCCGCAACGACCCTAGATTAACCTTGCTCGGGGCCGTGCCAGCAGCGATCATGGCGGTGGCCTTGAGTCTGATCATCCTCCTGATCGAGCGGAAGCTGCGACGTGGATAATGCTTCACCCAACCCGCCCGCAACGGCGCTCACGCCGGAAGAGCAGATCGTTGCTTCGCTGCGCCGCATCATCCGTGCGGTCGATCTGCACTCGCGCAAGCTCATGGAACAGTCGGGCCTGACCGGCCCGCAACTTGCCGCCTTGCAGGAAATCAACCGCCGGGGGCCTGTCTCGGCGGGCAACGTCGCCAAGGCGATCCATCTCAGCCAGGGCACCGTCACCGGCATCCTGAGGCGTTTGGAGGCGCGCGGTCTCATTACACGAGAACGCGGCGAACTCGACCGACGGACGACGATAGTTCGCATTACGCCAACCGGACAATCGGTGCTGTTGCAGGCCCCATCACTGTTGCAAGAAAACTTCCTTAACCGCTTGGAGCGTCTTGAATCTTGGGAGCGCTCGCAGATCCTCGCCACGCTTCAGCGCGTCGCCCACCTGATGGAAGCGCAATCGCTTGACGCAGCACCTCACCTGACAACATCGATCGACATGTCAATGAAGACCGCAGTCAATGACACTCAGCAGACTGCCTCACCTGAAGCTGATCCCCGGTCCGATACACGAGGCGTTAGGTAACTCGGGGTTTATGCGGACAAGGCTTGTTCCTCTCAGCGTATGGATAACTATCCAGACTCGCCGACGAAACCGTGAAACGTCAATACCTCACGCGCGAGGGCGAAGTGAGCGATAAGCTCACGCTTCTCTTCGACCGTCCCGCCGCCTAACACCTCGTGCAAACGGTCGAACTCGGCCGACACTCTTTGTTTTAACTCAACGAGCGGGTTTAAAAGCTTGTCATCGTCCGTGGAGGAGGAGACGCGAGGCTGACCAGGCACCTTAATCTCCTTTCTTGCTTATACAAGACCTAAGATGAATGTCTACGAAACATACATGCTCCATAATCCAGCCCTCGACGCTCTTGTGGAATGCAGCAAGTGATTGTTTGGTCGGTTTCCTATTATTGCATCTGTGTTGATAGTTGTGAATGAGTTCGAGTAGCTGGTCATGTTCATCCTTGTTTTTCTCAGAAACTGTGTGAGAAGCCCATGACCTTGAAATGGAAGGACGGTTATCTAACCGGTGTAAAGCGGGTAGATGAACAGCATAAAAAACTATTCGTCTCACTCAACGACATGGAGTGGTTGATCAACCGGGGCGCCATCTCCGGCCAAGAAGTGAAGGACCTGATGAATGCTGTGACAGCAGATGTGCAAGCACACTTCTCATTCGAGGAGGGCTGCATGAAGCGGTACGACTGCCCCATGGCTAAGAACATGTGTGGGAAGCCTCATCATCCCGGCTGCAAGCGGTGGGGCATCAGGTTGATCATCGCTAATCGGATCATCGCTTCACTGCTGCGTGGGTCGCTCTCGTAGTCCTTGCTCAGCCGACGGTACCGGCCCAGCCACG
>JAJDCX010000023.1 GCA_029260615.1 Phycisphaeraceae bacterium
ATGAAAATTCGAAAACTTCCGGGGGCCGGGGGCGGGGGCCTTGGTAGCGGACCGTCCCGGCTAGATGACGGATCACAGGACGTGGGCTCGACCCGGTCCCGCTGACCCCGCGCCTGCCGTTACCGCCGGAACACCGTGAGGCTTTAGATTGATGATTGATGATTTGAAGAACAAGAAGATTTAAAGACAGAGCCACACCCACCCCGAAGGTCAAAACGAAGAAACAATCCACCCAACGAAGCGCCGCGACTTGTAGCGTCCCCTTCTTAATCTGCGTCATCTGCGCAATCTGTGGATACCTCCCTCTCCCCGTATCCCTCTGCGCCCTCCGCGCCTCCGTGGTTATTCTCCCCCACTTTTATGTATCTATGTCATCAGCATAGCCCTGGCACATGCACAAAAAAACCCACGCCATCCCTGACGTGGGCCTAATATCACACAGCGATCGCCGCTGTGGAATCCGATACGATCGGTCGACTACTCGTCGTTGGAGAACAGGTAGTCACCGCCGCCGGCCTGGGTGTGGCAGGCGATGCAGCCCTTGGGCATGCCCTTGGCGACACGGCCAGCCAGCAGCATGTCCTTGGGGTTCTTCAAGATCTCACCGGACGGGCTGAACTTGACCCAGAACCAGTTGTCGTTGTCCGAGTCGTAACCGTCCTCACGCTGGAGCATGATGGTGACAGCCTTGAGCCATTGGTCGGGATCTGCCGTCGCGGCCTCCGCAGAAACGCCCTGCCCGCCATAGTTTTCCTTCACGATGATCGGGTGCGTCCCGCCATCAACGGTGATGAAGGTCGAGAACAGACGCAGGTACGAGCCGTGAGGACTCTGCCCCTTGTAGACGTCGGTGTGCAGCTTCCAGTCCCGGTAGCCGTCCATCGCTGCCCACACCGCCTCCGCGTACGCCACATCCTCTGCGCCACCGAATGGCGGCACCATCTCGCCGTCCTGTGCCTGCATCGGCAACGAAATCGCCGCGACCAGCGCCGCGGCCAACACAACTACGGGTGTCCATCTTGTCATCATCTTTAAGCCTCCTATTCCAGGGTTAGTAGGTACGCCACAAGCGCATCCAGTTCGTCTTCCGTGCCCTCAAACGCGGGCATGTCGGTATCGGGTTTAAAATTACGGGGGTTGCGGACCCAGGCCGGTAGGAAATCATCACGCAAACGGCTGGCAACGTGTGTCAGGTCAGGGCCCTTGTCTTTGCCCTCGCCGCCGATCGTGTGGCACTGGATGCACTTCTTCTCAGAAAACAACAGCCTGCCGTGCTCGACCGGGCTCAACGCCGCCGCGTCCGCCGAAACATGTGCGCCGGCATCGGGCGCGGTGAGTATGCCCTGCACGGTCAGCCCCGCAACTGTGAATGTGACCAACGCACCAGCGATGACCCAGAATTTGCGTTTCTTCCAGTGCCGATCGGGGCCGCGATCCAGAAACGGCACAGACATCAAAACCGCCAGCAGAATATTCGGCAAAACAAACGTCCCGATCACCTGCATGTGCCCCGGGAGCATCTTGAGTATTTCGTAATGCGAGAGGAAGTACCACTCGGGCCGGGGAACAAAATTACCCGCCGCGGGGTTGGCCGGCCCGGTGTCTTGGCTTGTCACCAACGCCGCAACCACGCACAACAGCATCGCGCCCCCGGCGGCGACCAACACATCCTTAACCGCCTGACTAGGAAAGAAAGTCTTAATCGGCTCCGGTGTCGAGCCGTCACTCGGCCCCGACGACCCGGTCTTCTGGAGGATCGAAAGGTGCAACCCGATCAAGCCAAACAACACCAACGGCAGCACACTGACGTGAAGAATATAAAAACGTGACAACGTCACCGCACCGATGTCGCCGTAGCCACCGGTGAGCAGTTGATTAACCGTGTCACCCGCGCCCGGAGCGCTCGAGGCGATACGGATACCCACGACGGTCGCCCAGTAACCCCGCTGGTCGTAGGGCAGCAGCTGCCCCGTGAACGCGAACAGTGTCAGCAGAACCCCAAGCATCAGCCCACTGATCCATAGAAGCTCACGTGGTTTCTTGTATGACCCCAGGAAAAAAGATCGCAGCAGGTGCAGGAAAACGGTGACGATAATGAACGCCGCCCCGTATCGGTGCAGGTTTGCTGTGAACCGCCCCAGGAAAAGTTCTTCGCGGATGTAGCTCACACTCTCGTAAGCCGACTCGACCGAGGGGCTGTAATAAAACCCAAGCAGCACGCCGGTGAGTACCTGAAAGAGGATGTAAACCAGAAGCAGGCTGCCCAGTGTGTGCAGCCAACCAACATTTCGGGGGAGGGGTTTATTTAGAAAGTCGGCTGCCTGCTTAGGACCTGCCCAGCGAGGCGTCAGCCAGTCCCACCCGGCCCCGGCAAGTTTACATACCTTGTCGCTGAGTCTACTCATGCGGTCACGCCCCCGTCCCCAGCAGCAGCCCCGGCTCCCCCGGCTTCCTGGGATCCCCCAGCCTCGCTGTCGGGCCCGGGAAGGCGGACGAAGCACTGCTCGTCCTCGATCTTGACTTCCAGTTGAGTCAGCGGCCGTGGCGGCGGCCCGGAGACCACCTCGCCCTGCTCGTTGTACAACCCGCCGTGGCAGGGACACTTGAACTGCTTATCCCCGGCTTCCCACTTCACTGAACAGCCCAAGTGGCTGCAGGTAGACTGAAACGCCAACGGCGGCTTGGGGTATAGGTCCTTAATATAGATATCCAGCGGAGCCCGCTTGCGTATCCAGCCGTGCTCGTGCTCGACCTGCAAGATGTGGCGTTGGAAGGTCTCGACATTCAAGACGTCAAAGTCATCGACCCGGCCGAGCTTGATCCACGGGCGGTCTGCCTTTCGGCCCAAGGAGTTCGACAAGAACCCACCAGCCAGCCCCAACGGTGCCAGCACCAGCGTGCCCGCCCCCGCCAGGATCACCGCCAACGCCGACCGTCGGCCCGGATCCGTCAAACCGGCACAACAGGGGCAGTTTTTCTCGTCACGTTGAGGTTCCATCCAAAAACACCTTTTCACATGGACTTCTAGAAATGAAGCCAGACAAGCTCTTGCAGGCCCAGAAACACTGCCCAGCCGGGAACCCAGCCGGACTATCTGCTAACAAGGATGGGAACCCGGGAACGTGAGGTTTTATTTCCCCGACTACCTAAAACACCCATCTCCCCCACCGCTGCGGTGATCGGGGGTCTATCCAGAGCCAAAATCGATCTCCCCGGCCTGCAAACACTGAACCCGGGCCTCATAGCAACCGAAAGAAAACTTGACGGCAGGCCCTGATCCGTTATCCTTTCCTGACTCCGCGTTTATAAACCCGGACAAGGGGTTATGACGCCCTGCGAATCGTCCCGGAGGGGATACTCAACGGGGGCCGGATCAGGTCATCTGTGACCGGAAGACCGGCCGACCGCTGCGGCTTAGAACTGTTTCTTAACGATGGCTAAGTCTGGCCCCACCCGGCATGACCCGGCGGGGTGAAGACCCAACAGACCGTACCGACACAAAGGCAAGCATCATGACGACCGCAACCGCGACTAAAGACGGCAAAACCGACAGGCTCATCTTCACCCGCAACTTCGGGATCTGCGCCCACATCGACGCGGGCAAGACCACCGTCACCGAGCGCATCCTCTACTACACCGGCAAGAGCTACAAGATCGGTGAAGTCCACGAAGGCACCGCCACGATGGACTTCCTCCAGGACGAACAGGACCGCGGCATCACCATCCAGTCCGCCGCGACCACCTGCCCCTGGACCTATAACGGCCAGGACTACACCCTGAACCTGATCGACACCCCGGGACACGTTGACTTCACGATGGAGGTCGAACGATCCATGCGTGTGCTTGACGGGGCCGTGGTCGTGTTCGACGGCAAGGAAGGCGTGGAAGCGCAGTCCGAAACCGTCTGGCGTCAGGCCGACCGATACGAAGTCCCCCGCGTCTGCTTCATTAACAAGATGGACAAGCTCGGAGCCGACTTCGAGTACAGCTTCAACACCGTCAAAGAACGCCTGGGCGCCCCGGCCGTCGCCGTACAACTGCCTATCGGCGCGGGTGACGACTTCGCGGGCGTTATCGACCTGCTCACACTCAGGGCCTACTACTTCTCCAAGGAAGACATGGGCTCGAAGGTCGAAGAGAGAGACATCCCCGATGACTACAAAGAGATGGCCGAACTCTGGCACCACGAGCTGGTCGAGCGGGCAGCCGAACTGGACGACGACCTGACCGAAAAATTCCTCAACGACGACGACCTCTCGCCCGATGAGATCCGCGCCGCGTTGCGTAAGGGCACCATCGCACGCCTCATCCACCCGACCTACTGCGGCTCGGCGCTGCAGAACATCGGCGTGCAACGGTTGATCGACGGCGTGATTGAGTACCTGCCGAACCCCACGGAGGTCCCAGACGTCCAGGGCACCGACGTCAAGGACTCGGAAAAGAAAATCTCCCGCCCACACAACGAAGAAGCACCGTTCTCCGGGCTGGTCTTCAAGATCGTCAACGACGCCCACGGCGACCTGACGTACATCCGCGTCTACTCCGGCATCCTGGAAAAAGGCACCCGCGTGCTCAACTCCAACAACGGCCGACGCGAAATCGTCAGCCGGATTTTCGAGATGCACGCCAAGGACCGCCTCGCCCGTGACAACGCCAAGGCAGGCGAGATCGTTGCCATCGTAGGCCTGAAGAACTCGATCACCGGCGAAACCCTCTGCGATCAGAACGACCCGATCGTCCTGGAACGCATGGACTTCCCGGACCCCGTGATCTCCATGAGCATCGAGCCCGCCACCAGTGCCGACAAAGAAAAACTCGGCAACGCGCTGGTGACCATCCGTCGTGAAGACCCCTCTTTCCAGAGCCACTACGACGACGAGACCGGGCAGACCATCATCGCCGGCATGGGCGAGCTTCACCTGGACATCATCAAGACCAAGCTGATCCGCGACATGAAGGTCGGCGTCAACGTCGGCACACCTCGTGTTGCTTACAAAGAGTCCATCAGCAAGCACGCCGAGGCACGCGGGATCCACAAGAAGCAGACCGGTGGCCGCGGCCAGTTCGCCGACTGTACGATCGCCGTCGAGCCCATCACGCAGGAAGAGGCGGAGGCCCAGGAACTCAAGTACTTCGACGGTGTCGCGTACGAGAACAAGATCGCCGGCGGTGCGATCCCCAAGGAATACATCCCCTCGGTCGCCGTCGGCTGCCGCGAAACCGCCAAGAGCGGCGTCCTCGCGGGCTACCCCCTGCTGGGCGTGAAGGTCACCCTCCTCGACGGCAAGTTCCACGACGTCGACTCCTCGCAGATCGCTTTCGAGCAGGCCGGCACGCTGGCCTTCAAGGAAGCCACCCGCAAGGCCGGCCTGGAACTACTTGAGCCGATCATGAAGGTCGTCATCACGACCCCCGACGAGTTCCTCGGTAATGTCACCGGCGACCTGAACCGTCGCCGTGCGATCATCAGCGAGACCGAGCAACGGGCCAACACCCGCATCGTTACCGCCGAGGCCCCGCTCTCGGAGATGTTCGGCTACTCCAACACCCTCCGCGGTATGAGCCAGGGCCGAGCCAGCTACGCCATGGAGCCGCTGACCTACCGCCCCGTCCCCGGCAACCTCGCCAAGGAAATCCTTGAGGGCGTAAACAAGTAAACCAGCAGGCCACCCGGCAACATCAAAATAACCCAAGAAAACCCACGGATTCTTCTGTGGGTTTTTTATTGCACCCAGCAGTGGTACAATACACCTACACATTCAATCCCCGGGAGGTCGTTATGCGACATCTTCAAGCCTTTACTGCCTTATTGGTCGTAATCCTGACAGCATCGCCGTCTCTGTCCGATGAATCGGAATCGATCCCGATAGACATCACTGCGATCCAGGAAAAGGCCGATACTGCGGACGCCCAGGTCCAATATGAGTTAGGCAAACTCTATTACCTCGGTGAGGTTGTCGATCAGAATTACACTGAAGCAGCCCGATGGTTTCACACAGCAGCAAAGCAGGATCACGAACAAGCCCACATTGTGTTAGCGAATATGTACATTCATGGTGAGGGCGTTGAAAGAAACATGCAGAAAGCATTAAAGCTGGCAACTAGAGCTGTTAAAAGCGATTCCGCAGATGCTCAGTATACGATGGGTGTAATACACGAGAATCTTGGCGATTTTGCCGAAGCAATGAAGTGGTACAAGCAAGCTGCTGCTTCAGGGGATTCGGTGGCTGAGTTGAGATTGGGTGCCATGTACGATGCAGGCAGAGGCGTGCCCCAAGATCATGCCGAAGCGGTGAAATGGTATCGGAAGTCCGCCGAACAAGGTCTTGCTGCCGCCCAGCACAATCTGGGTGTATCCTACGCCAAAGGCAAGGGTGTTCCACATAACGACGCCGAGGCGTTTCAGTGGTTTTTGCTTGCCGCCAAGCAGGGGTACGCTCCTGCGCAAACTCAAGTGGGCACCAGATACAGTCAAGGTGCGGGTGTCCCGCAGGATTACGCTGCAGCCTTAGAGTGGCTTCGCAAGGCCGCAGAACTTGGTGATACACAAGGGCAAGCCGTTTTGGCACAGCATTACCTTGTAGGTTGGGGCGTACCCATCGACTATATCCATGCCTATGCGTGGGCCAATGTCGCCAGGGCTGACAGTGAAGATATCAACCAAATTCTTAATGCCGGTATCACAGAAACCCTTGATAAGCTGACCGCCCGCATGACCGCCGAACAGATCGCCGAATCGCAAGAATTGTCACGCAGCATATGGGAGCGTCTCCAAGAGCATGAGACTGAAAAATGGATGGAACCAGAGGACCACATTCCACCGGAGTCCTTGGATTGAAGGTGTACTGCGAACACGGCGCGTTGACTAAGGAGTTGAGGAAACTCCGAGAACAGGGCTTGGTGAAACTGGTGCATTTCCCCTACGATCGGGATGGAAAGAGCAAGAGACTAGAGCAAGCCGTGCCCTCCGAGGCTCGCCACACGGACATGGCGAATTTGACGTGGGATAGCGTGGGCAATGGTTCTTGGCAAGATTTCACAGCATCGCCACATCTTGACGAGATCAAATGCATACTCGGTGGTGGTAAAGACAATCGGCGAGACGCGCTGCACATTGATTCAGCGTACAAGAGCGGATGCAAATGTTTCGTGACTCGCGACAAGGGTATCACGAAGAAACGAGCCGAACTGGAACCCTTGCTCGGGATGCGATTCTATGATCCAGACGAGGGTCGGGAGAAGATGTTATCTTTCATCACCGGCTCGCAATGATACGATTGGAATAGCAGCCTAGCCATGACCTACCACAACATCGATATCCCGAAAGACCTGATCGCGGATTTCTGTCGCAAGCACGGGATCCGTCGGTTGTCGCTGTTCGGGTCAATCCTGCGCGACGATTTTGGGCCGGGCAGTGATATTGATGTGCTGGTGGAGTTTCAGCCGGGGGCTCGGAGGGGCCTGTTTCGGTTGTCGGGTATGGAGATCGAGCTTTCAGCGCTACTCGGGCGGAAAATTGACCTCAACACGATCGGACTCCTGAGCCGTCATTTCCGGGACGAGGTCATACGGGAAGCGGAGGTCCAGTATGACGCAGCATGACCCGATCCAGTCGATGCGCGACATGCTGGATTACGCCGAGAAAGCAGTGCGGTTCGTCGAAGGCACATCCCGATCCGACTTAGAAAACGACGAAGTTCTCATGTTGGCGTTGGTACGTGCGGTTGAAGTTGTCGGCGAAGCCGCCAACCGTGTTCCGCCTGACACTCAACAACTTCACCCCGCTATCCCTTGGCCGCAGATTATCGGTACTCGCCACCGATTGATCCATGGCTACGATTTTCTCGACGTTGATGTGCTTTGGGATACGATCCGGGACGACCTGCCACCGCTGATCGAGCAACTCAAAGCAATCGTCGAATAGAACACCGCTCCTATTTGGTCGGGACAGGCGGTCTCAAACAATGAATATAGAAGGGTAGACGATGAATCACCGAAGATGGCTGAGCGTACTGTTCTTGTTAACGGCTGCAAACCTTAGTACCGCCGAGGTCGCGACCGAAGCGGTTTCATACGAGTACAACGACATCGAACTGCAAGGCTACCTCGCAATCCCCGACGGGGAAGCGGTCGGTGCGGTGCTGGTGGTGCATGAATGGTGGGGGATGAATGACTACGCCAAGATGCGGGCGGACATGCTGGCGGAGTTGGGGTACGTCGCGTTTGCGGTGGATATGTACGGCAAAGACAAGACGACCGACAGCGTCGAGCAGGCGGGGGCGTGGTCCAGCGAGGCGGCGGGTTATCGAACGGCCTACCGCGCACGGGCACTCGCGGGCTTAGAGGCCTTCAAAGGGACGGGCCAGATCGCCGACGGGATGAAGGTCGCGGCGATCGGGTACTGCTTCGGGGGGACCACGGTGACAGAGCTGGCATACTCCGGGGCGGACCTCGTGGGCGTTGTAAGTTTTCATGGCAACCCTAAGCCGCCATTGGAAGACGACACGATCCACGCCGCCATCCTGTTTTGCCACGGCGGAGCTGACCCACTGGTACCAGACGAGTCGATCAAAGCGGCGACCGACGGGCTGGATGCCAAGGATGTGGACTGGCAATTGATCCGTTACGCCGGCGCGAAGCACGCATTCAGTAACCCCAAGGCCGACAGTTACGGGCTTGCGCCGGTGGGTTATGATGAGCAGGCCGACAAACGTTCGTGGTCGCACATGCAGATGTTTCTGGATGAGGTGCTGGCCGAATAGTTGATTTCGCTTAACGCCAATTCGATGCCGGGATATTAGCCATGGACGCTAAACGTAGACATGTCGTAGAACTCATACGCGTAGCGTTCAAGGGTGTAAGGCTAGGTAACGGTGTGGGCCTATGGCAAGGCCAGGCGATCGACGATTACATGTATGAGAAGGAACAGGCTGAATGCCGTGAACGTGATGAGAAAATCAATTGGGAAGCTATCCCAATTGATGACCTGAATCAGTGCTCCTCATGTCTGTCGTACTTGGATCCGGAAGGCATGCGATTTATTCTCCCGGCTTTCCTCGTCTCCGACTTAAAGGGCACTCTAGACCAAGAGATATCTTTTTATCTCATAGGCCTTGACGATTTTACGCGTGACCACTTCAATCTTTTTACCGATACGCAACGAGCAGCAGTTGCCGCCTTCTTAGAGATACTTAGTGACGACCCCCATTACGACTCACAAAGAGATGGAATCGAGGAATCGGTAACACAATTCTGGCGTGCCGCAGAGTAAAACATCAACAGTCAGAACGAGATCATCACCTGGCTGCGGACCGTGGTAGAGGAGCCGGCGGAGGCGCGTAGGCCGGTACTGGTGTCGGTGCGTGGCAGGCCGTTGAAGGCGTGAACCACGTCGAACGACAGCTTGGTCTGGTGGCCACGCAGGAAGACGTTGGTGCCGAGGGTGACCAACTGGGCGACATCATTGGCGGTCGCGGTGGTGACGCCGGTGGACTGCTTGTAGGCAACACCATCGACGTCGATCCATTCATAGCGTGCGTAGAGATCGACCTTGTCGGGGACGATGAAGACACCGCCCTGAAGCACCGCCCCCCACTGCTCGGCATCGAGGATGCTGGGTGAACCGTTGGACTCGATGTGTCGGCCGGTGAACGCGGCGAAGAGGTTCCAGCCGTCGCCCTCCCAACTGACATCACCGGTGTATTTAAAGATATCTGCCGTGGCGGTCCCGCCGCCGGTCTCGCCGCGGTCGAACTGAATCGCCGAACCCAAAAGTAAGCCGTCATCCCCCGCCCAACCGACGGTGTCCGCAAACTGTTTCCAGTTGCCCCAGACTTTCCATTCGCCACGTGCGCCCAGGGCATAGTTGGTGCGGTCGGCTTCGAAATCGGTGTTCCAACCCCAGGTCCCGTTGTGCAGAGACAGACGTAGCCGGGTGTTTTCACCCTGGCGTGAGGCTTGGACGCCCTGCACATACAGCGAGGTGAACTGCCCGTTGACGTAAGACCGCTCGACCATCGGCTGGAGCCTGGCGCTGGTCAGCCATTCGCGGCCGAACGGTGCCTTGAACTGGCCAGCCATGACGTTCCAGTGGTCGTCGATCTTATACTTAATAAAGACCAACTCGAGCCGCGCAAGCCCCGTCGATCGGCTGATGGTTGGCATAATCATGAACGACACACGCGGCGAGCCGATGTGCCCCGAAAGCATCAGCGCCAACCTGCGAGTCTGGAAGCCCCCTTCCTCATCGTCCGCCGCCTCCGGCACGCTGTTGCTGATGTGCCGGAACTGCATGTAGCTGCCGATCTTCAACAGAAACGTGTCGTTGTCCCGGATGATAAAGCCCCCGTCGTAGTAGCAGGTCAACTCATCAGAGAGCAGTGCCGCCCGTGTGTCCGCATCCGAGAGAACCTCTTGGATCAGGGCTTTGACCTCCTGGGTCCGCCGCTCGGTCAGCCAGGAGCCGCCTTGCTGTGCCTGAACCTCCTGGACCTTCTGCCGCAGGTCATCCAGCTCTCGCTGCATGGTTTCCAAGCGGGGATCAGGAGACGCTGCATACGCCCCGGACACGCCAGAAAGCCCGGAAATCAGCCAGAAACAGACACATACGAGAGAAATTAATTTATACATAATAAAAGAGTATTATATCTTCTTAATAGTGGGAACGCAAACCGGGCATCCAGCCCGGTGACCGCCCTGCAGCGGCTCTACGGCGGGTTTGGCCGGGTATCACGCCGACCACACCGTTATGTAAGCAAACGGCAGGCGACGGGGGCGATGGCCTAGCGAAATTGAAAAAAGACTCTGGACACCACGACCCCCCGCCGCCGGGTTGGCCGTGGTGCTTTACGCCGCGGGCCTGTTCCGAAAAAACCGCACCGCGATCAAGCCGTTCAAGGAATCATCTGCCCTGGTGACCCAAGGCCCCTACCGCTTCACACGCAACCCGATGTACCTGAGCATGCTCATCTCGCTGACCGGCGCGGCGGTCGTACTCGGCAGCGTCACCTGCCTGCTAGTCCTCCCCCTGTTCGCCTGGCAGATCGCCACCCGGTTCATCCGGGTCGAAGAAGCGATGCTCACGGAACGCTTCGGCGAGCCTTATATCGCCTACCAGAAGCGTGTGCGGCGTTGGGTTTAACAGCGCGACAGGAGCCCGGACCTGCTACCTTACGCGGCTCATGGCATTAGTCAGCGTGGCAAATCTGATCTTGAGCTTCGGGGATCGGCGTATCCTCGATGGGGTCAATCTGACCCTGGAGGCGGGCCAGCACGTCGGGATGGTCGGGCGCAATGGCTGCGGAAAATCCACGCTGTTGAAGCTGATCGCTCAGCGTGGCGGGCTCAAGCCCGACAGTGGGCACGTCCAACTGGCTCGCGGCGCTAAAGCGGGCTACCTGACCCAGGACCCGGATCTGAATCTGGAAAATACCCTGCGGCAAGAGGCGGGGACGGCGTTGGCGGAGTTGGACGAGCTGCACCAAGAGATCGACCTGGTCAGCCACGACATGGCCGAGGCCACCGGTGATGAGCTGGACCGATTGCTCAAGCGTTACGAACAGTTGGAAGTGAGGATGCACGCCCTGGGCGGCTACGCGACCGATCACCTGATCGACCAGATACTCCACGGGCTTGGCCTGCAAGACGACGTGTTCAACGTGAAGGTCCGCGACCTGTCCGGCGGGCAGAAGGGTCGCCTGGCGCTTGCGAAACTGCTGCTAAGACACCCGGACGTGTTGCTGCTGGACGAGCCGACGAACCACCTGGATATTGCGGGGCGGCAGTGGCTAGAGACTTTCCTGGCAAGCTATTCCGGCGCGGTATTGATGGTGAGCCACGACCGCTGGATGCTGGACCGGGTGGTGACCAAGATCTACGAGATGGAAGAAGGCCGACTGGTCGAGTATCCGGGGAATTACCAGAAGTACCGCGAATTGCGGGCAGAGCGGGCGCTAGCCATGCAGCGTGCGTTTGACAAACAGCAGACCTCGATCAAGCAGGAGCAGGCGTTCATCGCGCGGTACAAGACCGGCCAACGCGCCAAGCAGGCCCGGGGCCGAGAGAAGCGGCTGGATCGGTTCAAGCGTGACGATGCGATGGATCGCCCGGTCGAGTTCGAGACGATGAAGCTTCGGTTCAAGGTCGGGCCCCGCTCCAGCGACAACGTCATCATCACCAACGAGCTGGGGGTGAATTACGAAACGCGCAAGCTGTTTAGCGAACTGAGCATCACGGTCAAACGTGGCGACACGATCGGGATCATCGGGCCTAACGGCGCGGGCAAAAGCACGGTGATCCGCTGCATGCTCGGCGA
Organism: Phycisphaeraceae bacterium; assembly: GCA_029260615.1. Classification (GTDB taxonomy): domain Bacteria; phylum Planctomycetota; class Phycisphaerae; order Phycisphaerales; family Phycisphaeraceae; genus JAJRRS01. Next base: position 12,314 of record JAJDCX010000023.1, read on the forward strand.
ACAGGAGCCGACCGCTGGCGACACCAAGCTGGGGTCGCAGGTAGATGTCGGGCACTACAAGCAGACCCACGATCACCTGAATCTGTCGCTTACGGTGATGGAATACCTTAGGCCGATCACCGCCAATCAACTCGAGCAGGAAGCACGCGACCTCGCCGGTGCGTTTCTTTTCTCGGGTGATTCACAAGACAAGCCTATGGAGGTGCTGTCTGGTGGCGAGCGCAGCCGGGCTGTCTTGGCGGGGCTGGTCGCTGGGGGTCACAACCTGCTGGTGCTGGATGAGCCGACCAACCACCTGGACATCCCCAGCACCGAACGCCTGGAAGAGGCGCTCCGCCGATTCTGCGAGCCGGCCGCGGGGTACGGGATCAATAAAAGCCCCGAGGGCACGCTGCTAATCATCAGCCACGATCGGATGCTGCTGGATAACATGGCCAAGCAGTTGCTGGTGTTTGATGGCGAGGGCGGTGTGAAGCATTTTCTAGGGACGTACAGCGAATACATCAAGCTGCACAGCGCCGACGCGGTGGTCAAAGACGATACCGAGCAAACGGCACCCAAGCCTGTGCAAACCAAGATCGTCAAGCTCAAGACACCCGTCAAAGCGGAGACGAAAAAAAGCGGTAAGGCCAAGAAGCCGCCGCGTAAGAAGTCTCGCTTCTCGCACATGAGTCAGTCCAAGATCGATGCGATGATCGAGAAGACCGAGGCGAAGCTCGCGGAACTGGATACCCAACTGGCCGACCCGGAGGTCTACCAGGACCATAAAAAATTCAGTGAGTTGCACGACGAACGGGAGAAGGTGCAGGCGGAACTGACCCCGCTTGAAGCGGAGTGGACCCGCCGCGCAGATGAGGGGTGATGGCGGGTGACCGCTGTGTTGCAAACAGATTCAGACGCCTGACCTGTTTGGGCCGTAGGTCACAGCCCGACCGGGGTCTGTGGTCGGACCACCTCGGGCTTGTCCCAGAACTTCATCTTGCTGAGCTTGCCCGGGGGCTTTTGGTAAGGCATGTAGGTGTACTGCCTGCTGGCGTCGAAGAGATTGCTTCGGTGCCTGGATGCGAAGTCCAGCCAAGGCCCGCCGTCGGTGCCAAGGTCCTGGCCGGTCAAAAGCGACAACGACACGACCGCGGTCTGGACGACCCCGAAGTTGTGATCGGATAGTGCGCCAACCAGCGCGTTGAACACCGGCCTGGTGGGGTACTGCCCCAACGCCGCCGCCGCCGCCAGCCGCACGTCGGCGTCCTCGTCGTCGGCCATCACCTGCATCAAGGGACCGACCGCATCGGCGTGGTGGATCTTCTGAAGCCCCTTGGCGGCCTCCCACCGGACAAAGCCGGTCTCGTCTTTGAGTAACCTGACCAGCGTCGCGGCGTCCTGGGTTGTGCCGTGAAGCCCAAGGGCGTGGGCGCATGCGGCGCGGACGGTGGGGTCCTGGTCGTCGATCAGCAGCCGATACATCCTGACGTAAGGCTCCTCGTGACCGAAGTATGAGGAAGAGAGCTGCGCGACAGCGCGTCGGCGGACGTCTGCGTCGTAGACGTTGAACGCCTGGCGGGCGACCTGCGACGGCTTGGGTGGGATCAGTGGCCCGATCAGATCGGCGAAGAAATCTCCGCTGCTGCTGGATGAGCATCCGGTCATAAGGCCGGCCAGGCAACACACCGCCGCAGCGGTGAGCAGGCTGACAGGGCCCAGATTGTGGCGTGGTTTGGTCCGCATGGTAGAAAAGTGTATCGTGAGCCGTCGCCTCCTGCATCGTTATCGACCGCCGAGGTCATGTTTCTTGACCCCGGGCCGTCCCAGGAGCGAACTAAAGAGGCTGAACGACTGGTCCCATCACGGGGCGGGGGCATGAAGAATAAACCCAACAAGCTGACCCGACTGCTGGAACTGGCCCGACCGGACGTACTGGCGTCGCTGGTCAGCGGGCAGTGGTTGATGGTGTTTCTGGCGTTTGGGATCGAGCCCGCCACCCGACGAAACCCGGCACTGGACACGATGGGGCTGCTCCTGGCGCTGCTATGTTCGGCTGTGGTCGCTGGGGGGCTGGGGGTGTTCATGATGGCATTGAACGACGCCTTGGACGCCCGCCACGACCGCGCCTTTGAGCCTGGCCGGCCGATCCCCTCGGGAGACGTCACCCAACGCGCGGCACTTGGCCTGGCGATGACGGGGCTGCTGGCGGCACTGGGCGCGGCGGTCGCGTTTGGGCCGATCAGCGTCGTGCTGGCGCTGGCTACCGCCGGGGCGATTGCTTTCTACAACGTCGCCGGCCGGTTTGTCCCGGCTATCGGCGTGGTCACCCTGGGGCTGGTCCTGGGGTTGATGATGGTGATCCCAAACCCAAGGCTCGCCTTCGCCTGGCCTGTCCTGCTGACGATGACCCACGTTATCGCCGCTTCGACGCTCCGCTACCTGCTGGCGGGCAAACGCCCCAGACTCACGCCGATCAACGGCTGGGGCATCTGCGTGGGCTGGGTCTTTTGGATATTGGTCGTATTGGTGCTGATCCGGGTCCGGGCCGACGGCGTGACTCACCACGACCTGGACACCGTCTGGATCGGACCGACCCTTGCAGCGATAGCATTGGGGCTGATCACCTGGTTGATGCTCGGCCCTTCGGCACTGGCACCCCGCGCCAGACGCTGCACCGCGCTGCGTTTCGCCCGGCTGGCTACCGCCTGGTTGGTTGTGTTTGACGCGAGTTGGCTGCTGTCGGCTGGGCTGTGGTGGCAAGCGGTGATTGTGTTGTTGCTCTTGCTCATCGCAGTCCCACTTGCCCGCCTGGCACATACGCAACCGGTCGCACATCCGCAGCCAGAACCACAGGCTTGATGCCCGTCAATGCTGCGTTGAGTTGAAAAGCTTTGCACACACTTTGACAATATCTGCCTAACCCCCATCGACGATGAAACACTGGCACAAAGGCTCCGTCCTAACCTATGGAGCCTTTTATGCAAAACACCAAAACCTTCGTGAAGATCGCGGCCGTCTTAATCACTGCCTGCCTGATAATCCCAACGGCCTGGGCCCAGGACGCACAGACCCAGCCAGCGGGCGACCTGACCATCACCGTGGTAGACCAAGCGGGCAAGCCGGTCCGCGGCGTCTTGGTGGGGACCAAACGCCGTGAATCAGATCCCAGCAACGAAGTTCTTTGGCACGACATGCCCTCACCCCTAGTCAGATGGGGAGGCAACGCCATGCGGGCCGTGCCTCTGGCCACCGATGCGCAGGGGCGAGTCAGTTTTCGTGGTGACGACGTGTTTAAGCCCTGGCATCAGAGCCGAGCTATCTACGCACAAGACCCGGCCGGTGGGCGGGCGGCGCTGATGCGAGTGACCCCCAAAGACCTCGGTAACGAGTTGCCCCTCCGACTCGAACCGGCGTGCTTGATCTCAGCGGACTTCAGATGCATGGCCTTAGATGACAGAGGCATCCCGATGATCGAAACCCATTCTTATCTGGATTGGAAGGATATCCAGATCGTGCTGGGCCACAATTCCAATCAAAAGCGATGTGCGTTTATCGTCCCGCCCGGCGAATATACCCTGCGTTTACAGGGATTCGGCCAAGGCATCCCACTGCCTAACGCTGGCGGGGAAAGCTCACACAAAGGGATTCCAACCAAGGTCATCCGAAAAACGATCACCATAGAACCCGGGCAACGCCACCTTGATCTGGGCACGATTGACTTCGAGCTTTCCAAACAAGGCCTCATGGTCGGCGAACCCGCACCGCCGCTTGGGAAGATCGCTCTGTGGAAGAACACCGAGCCGTTCACGCTAGAAGATCATCGGGGTAAGGTTGTCGTGCTGCTGTTCTGGTCGCGCGGTTGCAGTGGAACATCTGCCGATGTGGCGTGGCTGGGCGGCATCCACGAACATCTAAAAGACCGGGGGCTGGAGGTTCTTGCCATCCATGAAGCCGACCCCGAAATATCAGATCGCGTAGACTTCGATCGTTTAGCTCAGCCATTGATCGATGAAGAGGCGGCAGAGAACGCTGGCGGCGTTTTCCCTGATTACACTTCGGGCAAAGTGCCGATCGCGGTCGCCGGCGGCGAAGGACTTGGAGACGCCTATACCGCTTACCACGTCACCGCATGGCCGACCGGCATCCTGATCGATCGCCAAGGACGTGTCCGACATATCTTTCAACACTACTTAGACTACAAAGTGATCGAACGGGCCTTGGAACAAGGCGTAAAAGCACGGTAATGACGCTGCCATCGCTCAAGCCACAACCCCCCTCTTGAATCCCACCCCCGCGCATGGTACAAACGGGGATGCCCCCCCAAAAAGACACAAAAGACGCCCCGGAAGACGCCGGCTCCTCCCAGGCCACTGCCGACCTGCTCGCCGACGCCGGGCACGCGACGCAGGAGTCCGAGTTCTTTAACCCCATCCCCCCGGGCTACCAGAAGGGCCGACATAAGTATGTCGTCGTCCTGGGCACCGTGATGAGCGGGCTGGGCAAGGGGATCTTCGCCTCGAGCCTGGCAAAGATGCTCAAAGACAAGGGCATGACCGTCGCGCCGATCAAGATGGAGGGGTACCTGAACATCGACTCGGGCACGCTGAACCCCTACCGCCACGGCGAGGTCTTCGTGCTGGACGACGGGCTGGAAACCGACATGGACCTGGGCACCTACGAAAGGATGCTCGACCAGAACCTCACACGGCAGAACTACACCACCAGCGGGCAGGTCTACAAACACGTCCTGGATAAGGAACGCCACGGCGGGTACCTGGGACGAGATGTCCAGATGATCCCCCACGTCACCGGCGAGGTGAAGTACCTCCTGCGCGACCTGGCGGTCAAACAAAACGCCGATGTGGTTTTCGTTGAGGTCGGCGGAACCGTCGGCGACCACGAAAACGCTTTTTATATCGAAGCCGTCCGGCAACTGGCTTTCGAAGAAGGCGAGGGCACGGTCTGTTTCGTGGCACTGACCTACGTCATCGAACCCCCAGCCCTGGGCGAACAAAAATCCAAGGCGGCGCAGCTAGGGCTCAAAAAACTGCTAGAAGCAGGGGTCCAACCACACATCATCGCAGCGCGGGCGAAGAACCCGGTTGAATCTTCTGCGGCACAAAAGATCGCGATGTTCAGTAATGTCCCGCTGCACCGGGTCTTCTCGATGCACGACCGGGATTCGATCTACACCATCCCCGATGCCATGCGACAGGCCGGGCTTGACCGGGAAGTCCTGACCATGCTCGACCTGCATAGCCGGGTCGATCAGGGACACGAAGACCGCGCCCGCACCAACTGGCAATCTTTCGTTGGCAAGCTCGGGGGCGAACGCAAATACAAGGCCCGCATCGGGATCACCGGCAAGTACGCCTCCCTCCGCGACGCCTACGCCTCGATCGACAAGGCCATCGAACACTGCGGGGCACACCTTAGCTGTGACGTCGAGACCGTCTGGCTTGACACCACCCGTTTCGAGCCCGACCAGGCTGGCGAAAAACTCAAAGACCTCGACGCGGTGATCGTCCCCGGCGGATTCGGACACCGGGGGACCGAAAGCAAAATCGCGTGCGTGAAATATTGCAGGGAGAACAACATCCCCTACCTGGGCATCTGCCTTGGGTTTCAGATGGCGGTGGTTGAGTACGCCCGCAACGTGGTCGAGTTGCCCGAGGCCGCGAGTACCGAGTTCGAGAAGCTCTCCGAAGCCCCGGTGATCGACATCCTCCCCGAACAGAAAAAAATCGAAGGCCTCGGCGGGAACATGCGCCTTGGCGGCAAGGACGTCCTGATCCAGCCCAACACGCTGGCGTCGTTTTTGTATAAGCCTGACGCCGACAAACCCTTCACCATCCGCGAACGCTTCCGTCACCGCTTTGAAGTCGATCCCAAGTACATCGACGAGCTGGAAAAAGCGGGCCTGGTCTTCTCCGGCCGACACCCCAAGCAACCGATCATGCAGGTCCTGGAGCTGCCCGCCCACCCCTACTTCATCGGTGCCCAGTTCCATCCCGAGCTGACCGGCCGCCCGCTTCATCCCCAACCGATGTTCATGGGTCTGGTCGCCGCCGCGATCCGTCAGCACCACCGGGACACCGAACTTGCCTCGATCAACAATCGGTGGCTCGCCCCGGCCAAGCCTTCTTCTGCCAAGGTCCAATAACACATTTCTCGGCAACGAGTCTGGTATTAAATTAAACATCGCCGTTCGCGTATAACCTCTGCCGCATACTGTACTCCGGCGGTACTTCGCCTGTATCTGCTGTTAAGTATGGATTTAATCCACTTCATCCAATTGATAGTCTGGCCGATAAAACGGTAGATTTATCTGTAGCGACTGCCTCCGGAGCAGAGTATGACTGACTCGGTGCCCCCCAACACAGCCAGCAGTTTTTCAAGCAAGCTGACCCGCCGACTTGTCAAGCAGGCCGAATCCCTAATGGACCAAGGGGATCTGGATAACCAGCAGATTGACGAGCGGTTTACCGCGTTGGGTGAAGACGCCATCACCGCGTTGGGCGCAGGCCAGGAGCAACAAAGGGACCTGGCCCAACTGGCGTCGCTGATCAGCCAATCCGGCGGCAAGGAGATCGGGCTGAACGGCACGTTCGAGTTGAGTGACAGTGAAGACCGGATGTTCCTGTCCGTATCGATCACCCCGGCGCTTGGCCGGGCGGACCCGGTGACCACCAAGGACATCGTCGATGAGTTGCGCAGCCGGGGCATACAACAGGGTGTGATGATCGCTGCGATCAAGAAGGCCGTTGACGATGCCGAACACGGCAAGGAAGCCTGCGACCGTGTCATCGTCCGGGGCATGCCGCCCCAAGAGGCAACCGATCCCTGGCTGGTATTTTTCGGCCGTAAACGCGGTGGCGAGATCGTGGAACTCAACGAACAGGCGCTCCAGAGCCCGAGCGATCCGGCGCTCTGCCTTGTGGGTGACACCATCGCATACATCCGTCAGGGTGACGAGGGTTTGGCCGGGTACACCGCTACCGGAGAGGTCCTGCCCGCCCCGCCGGCGAAGTCAGAGGGGCTGAAAGCCGGGCCCAACGTCGATGTTTCGGGCTGCCACTACAACGCACAGGCCAGCGGGGTGGTGATACTCAAAGACAACTGCATCGAGGTTCAGAAGGCTCTGATCTTCAACCAGGACGTGAGCCGGTCCGACAGTCCGATCAAGTTCGACGGCTCGATCTACATACACGGCGGCGTGCATAGCGGGGTTCATATCGAGGCCACCGACGACATCTTCATCGACCGTGTCGTCGAGGGTGCCACCCTCATCTCGCAACACGGCGATGTCGTGCTCCGTGCGGGGATCGCTGGCCGCAACCAGGGGGTGGTCCGTGCCGGCAACGATTTCATCAGCGGGTTCGCCGAAAACGCCTCGGTCGTCGCCGGGCGGGATATCAAGCTGCAGGTCGGATCACTTAACAGCCAGTTGACAGCCACCCGGGACATCCTCGCCGAGACCGGCAAGGGCGGCATCTCGGGAGGTGTTCTCATAGCCGGCAGTAGCATCCATGCCAAGCGGATCGGGAGTTGTGGCACATCTACCGTCATCATCAACGGCGTCGGGCCCGAGGAATTACCCCTGCTCAGCGAGATCAGCAGTGCAGCCGCGAACCATCAACTGCGTCTGGATGAAGTCATCGAGTTGATCACCCAGTTCAAGCGGGCGGTGAAAGACTTAAACAAACTCTCGGCACAGGAACTGACCACCTATACCTACCTTCAGAAACTACGCGTGGTCACCGACCATGAACTGGATGCGTTAGAAGCCCGCCGTAACGAGACCCTCCAAAAGTCCGTGGCCTGCGCCCATGGCGACGTCAAGGTCTTTCAGAAGCTCGGCCCGGGGGTCATCTTCCATGTAGGTTCAATGAAATACATCCAACGCGAGACGAAGGGCCCGCTGACGATTACCTACGACCCCCGTCACAACCGGATCGTCTGCCACAAGCGCTGACTGGAAGCCCCCTTCATCCTCAACCGATGTTCATGGGTCTGGTCGCCGCCGCGATCCGGCACGGTCACCCTGACGCCCAAGAGGTCAGCCCACGCCGCGCGTGTGAAGATTAAGCAAAATAATATTACAAGCCTTTTGATCTCGCTTCCCATCTCACCCGCCCTATCCTTTGACAGGTTATGCCCCCGCTCCCCTTACAGGGCCTAATCAGCACGCAATAATAGGGTTATTAAATCTTATTATCAGCCGATCTCCTCTCAGCACGGTTAAAACTCCATCGTCCATAAAAAGACTTGTAATTCGATTCCCATAGTTATATAATTACCCTGTCATATTTCGTTCGGGTTCACCTCCATCTGAAGCTAGCAGGCATCGTCGAACAAGCAAAATAAATAATTAAACTATTTAGAAGTTTGCTTATTGCCCTCTCCGTGGAGCCTCACTGATATCGAACAACCCATCGCACAGGAACGGCCAACCATGACCCACACTAAGGCAGCAATCGCATCGGGCAGGGCCTTTACGTTGATTGAGTTACTGGTTGTCATCTCCATCATCGCGCTGCTGGTCGGGATCTTACTGCCGGCGTTGGGCGCGGCGCGGGCAACCGCCCAGACGATCGTCTGCATGAGTAACAGCCGACAGATCGGCACCGCTTCAACAACCTACACTGTAGATAACAAAGACTTCTTCGTGCGCTACCGTGAGGTCTGGTCCCCGGGCAACTACCCAGGCACATCCAAGGGGTCCTGGTGGCAGGCGTCTCTCTTTAACCAAGGGTACATGCCCGACCGTAATGCCTTCACTTGCCCGACGCTTGATTCGAACAAGGAAATCCTGGAGGCCGACCCGCTTCAACCACACCAGGCGGCCTGGGCGTTTAGCGAGTTCGGCATGAACTCCAGCAACATCGGCATTATCCAACGTCAAAGCGGGTTCAACCCAAACCTGTACTCGTATACCGGGATCGTCCCGACCGGGCCCAGCAAAGGGGACACTGCCCAACTCGCTATCTCGGCAAGGATCGGTGACATCACGACGTCATCCGATCTGATCTATTTCATCGACTCGGTAGAGATCACCAAGACTTTCTCCGGCGGAGCCCTGGTCGATGTCGTCCGAGGCTCTGGGTTCGTCTTCGATTACCCCCACAATACTGCGTCGCAGCGATACGGGAGGGTCCACCCAAGGCATAAGCTCTCGGCAGGTGCCACCTTTGCCGACGGGCACGTCGAGAGCATCAAGCTCACCGCCGGGGACAAAGACCCCTACACCGACAGGTTCGAGATGTACGGATCGACAGCCTCGGGTTTGTACGATCCTGACGGCTATACCGACAACGAGCTCAGCGACGCCAGAGCCCACGACAGGAACCGCTGGACTATCGATGGCGTTAGACGCGGTGGTGTTCTCGGGGGCGGATGAATTAATTAATAATGTCTACTCGTAGGCAACACTGACCCGTTTCGTTTTCACTTATTAGGAGGATTGACAGATGCGTATTTCCCGTTCGTTGCTACTTGGTTTGGCTGTGGCTGCCGCCCCGGCCGCGTCGGCGTGGGCCGCGCCGCCCGTGCCTTTTGCCAACACCCTCTACACCACCGACTTCGAGACCGACCAGTCCGGGGTCTGGGCAGAGGACACCAACCCCGGACCCGGTGCCGGCACACATTCCTCGGACACCGGGTTCGCCTTCGCAGGCCTTGATGGACGCACGGGCACGGGCCTGAAGGTCGTCGCCAACACCGCCGCGTCGGCTGGCTCATCTTCGATACAGACCACACTGGACCTATCCGCACTGACCTCCGGCGCCATCACCGAGATCACCGGGTCGTACCAGCTTGAGGTCGATATCTGGCAGAACTACTCCGCCGCGGGCCCAGGCGCTGGGACCAGTGAATTCGGCTACATCGGGCTGAACACCACACCCGGCATCGCCACCTCAAACTTCTCGGGGCAGGTCAACTCCGGCACCTACGTCTTCACCTCATTGGATGGTGACGTGGGTAGCGACTACATCGTTCGGGATTCGGTGAGCCCCACCGACGGCCTGACCATCGTCAAAGACCCTGTCTCCTTGGCTCCCTACACATTGGGTGTCGATCCCGCCACCATCGGCAACGGGGCGGTTATCAATGGTTGGACTACCTACACCGTGCAGTACAACGCCGGCACAGACACCTTTAACTGGTGGGTCGATGATGTGCTGCTCCCCTTCTTTGACGACTCGACCTTTTTATTCCTGGATACAGACATCCCCAACACCAGCGGCGTGACCAGCGGCGCGGTTTCACTGGGGCTTTTCGATGCCTCCGGCGGGACATCGGCCAACCCCTTCGACCAGTTTGTCATTTATGACAACCTCGTCATCACCACCGAGAACGACCTGCTCGTCGCCACCCTCGCCGGCGACCTCAACGGCGACGGGTTCGTCGGCATCGCCGACCTGAACATTGTCCTGGCTGACTGGAACAACGGCGATCCGCCAAACGACCCCATCGTTAACCCGCTGGCCGACCCTTCCGGTGACGGGTTCGTCGGCATCACCGACCTGAACGTCGTCCTGGGCAACTGGAACGCCGGCGTTCCGCCCGGCCCAGCTGTAGTTCCCGAGCCGACCACGTTGGCTCTGCTTGGTCTTGGTGGCGTAGCCATGCTGCGTCGTCGTCGCTGAATCGACTGTCTTGAACTGTTGGGTGTATCTGAGTTGTAACGGTCTTAGATATGCTTGGACAACCGTTTGTGTTGTCAGACACTGAAACCGGGCGTCGCTCCCACGGCGCCCGGATTTTTATGCGCCTTTCGATCCAATTAGAGCGCCCTCAAATTAATTATTGCGCCACCGTTGGTGTCAGACGAGATGAATATCTGCGGACACCCGAGAAGTCCACAGGCCTATGACTGGGTGAAACTCGCGACGTCTGGACATGCGACGGCGGCCTGCGGTATATTGTGTTTCCTTCGGGGGAGACTTCGGGTGCAAACCCCGGGGACAGATTTGACCTATTACAACGATCAGGGAGCCACCGTGCTAAGACTTCATCTAGCTGTTGTTACCGTTTCAATGACCGCCTCGGCCCTCATCGCCGATACCGTCGAACTCATCGAGGGCGACCTGCTGCACGGCACGGTCATCGAGCAGACCGACCAGGCTGTCATCCTGGACCACCCGGTGATGGGGCAGGTCCAACTGCCTATCGACCAAGTGAAAGGTGTCTTGATTACATCCCAAGGCGGTGAAGAGGTTTTGGCCCCCGCCACAGTCGATGTGCCCCCCGCGGATGATGCCGACCCGCTCTCCGCGGCGCTGCTGCCGGGCTGGGACAAGCACTTTGAGTTAGGGTTTAGCGGCAGCGACGGCAACAGCCAGACCTTTAACCTCACCTCGGCATTCGGTGCCACGCGGGAAGATGACGACCGCCGCTGGAACTTAAACGCTACTTACTTCCGCAACGAAGATGATGGCAACCGGACCCGCAACGAGTTCACCGCCGAGGCGGTCCACGACTGGCTGATGCCCGACAGCCCCTGGTTCAAGTTCGCCAGCGGCAAGTTCGAGTACGACGAGTTCCAGGACTGGGAAACCCGGACCGGCGGATTCGTCGGCGTGGGCAAGCAACTGATCGACACCGACAAGCACAACCTCATCGGCCGGGCCGGCCTAGGCGCCAGCTACGAGGGCGGCTCGGTAAGCGAGTTGGTCCCCGAGGCGCTGTTCGGCCTGGAGTGGATCTACCACATCAACGATCGACAGACACTGGAAAGCTACGTCACCGTCTTTCCCGACCTCGATGAATTCGGTGAATCTCGCACCATCGCAGGCACGGCGTGGACGCTGGCGATCGATGAGGCCGACGGCATCAGCCTGAAATTGGGGATCGACAACGAGTACGAATCCAAGACCGGCGGGACCGCCAAGCACAACGATGTGAAGTACTACGGGGCTCTGGTGTTTGACTTCTGATCGGGATTACGATCGAGAGTCGTGCCCACCCTCAGGCCAATCCCCGGGCAAAGCCGGGGCTGGGGGTAAAACGGTTGGTTATAGATTTAACAGAATCCATATTTGATGTAACCACTTGAAGATTCATCCTGATGCGCATTAAAAAACCCACGCCGTTAGACGTGGGTTTTTAGTTTATGAGATTAAGCCAACTGCCTGTCAGCTCTTCTTGCCGCCGGGCATCTCTTCACCCAGCAGTTGAGCGACCAGTCGTGATTCACCCACGGTGGTTTCGATTTCACCTGGTGCCTCGGCACCGGCGGCCTCGGCGACGGCGGCGGCATCTTCCAATTCTTCCTCACGGCTGGGCAGTTCCAGGGCCGGGGGCTCTGCGAGCTTGAGTACCTTCATACCCGTGTACTTATAGAACCCGGTACCGACGGGGATCAGGTGGCCTAGCAGGACGTTTTCCTTAAGGCCTTCCAGTGGGTCGCTCTTGCCTGCCAGCGCGGCCTCGGTGAGGACCTTGGTGGTCTCCTGGAAAGAGGCACCGGACAGGAACGACTCGCTCTGGAGGCTGGCCTTGGTGATGCCAAGCAGCAGGGTCTTGGCGTTGGCGGGCCTGCACTTGGTGGTCTTGGCGGTTTCCTTGCCGTCGGCTTCGAGGCGGGCGTTGATGTCCTTAAGCTCGGCCTTGGTGATGATCGTCCCGTCGGGCAGGCCGCTGTCGCCGGGCTCTTTGACCTTGGCGCTCTTGGCGATCGCATCGTTGGCTGCACGGAAACGGAACTTGTCGATGACCTCGTTGGGCAGCAGGTCCGCTTCGCCGGGGTTCTCGACCCGGACCTTGCGGATCATCTGTGAGACGATGATCTCGATGTGTTTGTCATCGATCGGCACGCCCTGGGCGCGGTAGACGTTCTGAACCTCTTCGAGGAGGTAGTTGTAGAGCGCCTCTTCACCCTTGACACGCAGGATGTCCTGGGGGACTAGCGGGCCGTCGATCAACGGGTCGCCGGCTTCGACGAAGTCGTTGGTGTGGACCAGCAGGTGCCTGTCCTGGGGGACGTGGTGCTCGGCTTCGAGCCCTGCATCAGACTTAACGATGATGGTCATCTTGCCGCGGCGTCGGTCACTGCGCAGCTCGACGTCGCCGGAGATCTCCGCCATGACGGCGGCCTCCTTAGGACGACGGGCTTCAAAGATCTCGGTGACCCGTGGCAGGCCTCCGACGATGTCACTGGACCCGGTCGCCTCACGGGGCTGGCGTGCGAGCATCTGGCCGGCCTCAATCTTCTGGCCTTGCACCACGTCGATACGCGCCTTAGCCGGCAGGTAGTGGAAGTCGAGGATCTTGCCATCGGCATCTTCGATAACGATCCGCGGGTGCATCTCGCCCTTGTGCTCGATGACAACCAGGCTCTCCCGATTATCCTCGTCCTGGGCCTTCTTCTTCTTGCCCTTGGCGGAACCGGTCTCGGCCTCGGGGCGGACGGTCTCGCCGATGACGATGTCTTCGAAGCGGATCACGCCGGGCTTCTCGGCGAGGATCGCGGTACGGTGCAAGTCCCACTGGACCAGGATCTGGCCACGCTTGACCGTTTCGCCGGGCTTGACGCGGATGTAGGAGCCGTACTGGACCTTGAATTTCTCAAGCTCCCGGCCCTTTTCGTCGAGGACAGCGACCTCGCCGTTACGTTTGAGCGTGACGAGTGTCTCGTTGCCATCTTCGTCGATGGTTGGGACTTCGTTGGCGTCACGGATCTCGATGGTGCCGGCCTGAGCCGCTTGGTAAGAACTTTCGATCAGGCTGGTTGTCGCGACGCCACCGGTGTGGAAGGTACGCATGGTGAGCTGCGTGCCGGGTTCGCCGATGGACTGGGCGGCGATGATGCCTACAGCCAGCCCCTCTTCGACCAGTCGGCCTGTGGACAGGTCCTGCCCGTAGCACAGGGCACAGAGGCCATGCCGGGACTCGCAGGTCAGACCCGAACGGACCATCACCGCGTCGATGCCCAGGGCCTCGATCTTCAGTGCGGCGGCGTCGGTGACCAATTCGTTCTCGGCAACGATTAACTCATCGGTGATCGGGTTGCGGATCGTCTCACGGGCAGTTCGCCCGACGATGCATTCACGCAACGGCACGTCGATTTCTTCGCCCTTGTAGATGGCGCGCTTGGTGATGCCCTGCTTGGTGCCGCAGTCGTGCCGGCTGATGAAGACGTTCTGGGCGACGTCGGCGAGCTTACGGGTGAGGTAGCCCGAGTCGGCGGTCTTCAGTGCGGTATCGGCCAGGCCCTTACGCGCACCGTGTGTCGAGGAGAAGTATTCCAAGACACTTAGACCCTCACGGGCGTTGGCTTTAATAGGCGTCTCGATGATTTCGCCGGATGGCTTACTCATCAGACCGCGCATACCCGCGAGCTGCTGGACCTGACTGACGTTACCACGGGCACCGGATGCGTCTTTACTCATGACGTAAACGGGGTTGATCGCCAACCGGCCCTCGGTGCCGTCGCAGGGCAGGGGCTTGCCGTTCTCATCGCGGCGGTCGTTGCGCAGTTCCTTGAGCAGTTCCTTGGTGACACCCTCCCGGCAGTGTGTCCAGAGGTCGAGCAGCTGGTTGTAACGTTCACGTTCGGTGATGGCACCGGCGTGGTAAGCCTTCTCAACGCGGTCGACCTTCTTCTGGGTCGCGTCGATCAGTTCCTGTTTCTTGGCGGGGATACGCAGGTCGGTCAGGCCAAACGACAGCCCGGAGATCGTCGAGTGTTTGAACCCGATGGCCTTGAGGTTATCCAGCAGGTCGATCGTCGCAGGACGACCGCAGCGGGCGTAGGTGTCGTCGATCACGCGGCTGCAGGCCTTGGCACCCAGGGGGAAGTTGTAGTAGTGCATCCCCTCGGGCAGGATCTCGTTAAAGAGAAGCCGACCGACCGCAGTGATGATCCGGTTGTTCTTGGGCAGGTCTTCGGGCTGGTTGCCCATGTCCGTGATGATGTCGCCGTAGCGGCCCTTAGGCAGACGGATCTCGATCGGTGTGTGCAGTTGGATCTTCTTAAGGTCGTATGCGAGGAAGGCCTCGAACGGATCGCGGAACGATGGGCAGTCCGCAGGCTCTTTAGAAGACTCGGCATCGATCATCGTGAGGTAGTAGGCGCCCAGGAGGATGTCCTGGGACGGGCTGATGATCGGGTTGCCGTTTGCGGGGCTGAAAATGTTGTGTGTCGCAAGGACCAATATCTGGGCCTCGGCCTGTGCCTCGACGGACAGGGGCAGGTGGACCGCCATCTGGTCGCCGTCGAAGTCGGCGTTGAATCCGGCGCAAACCAGTGGGTGGATCTTGATCGCGTTGCCTTCAACAAGTACGGGCTCGAAAGCCTGGATACCCATGCGGTGAAGGGTCGGGGCACGGTTTAAGAGGACCGGGTGCTGGTAGATCACCTCTTCGAGGATGTCCCAGACCTCTGGGTCACGGCGTTCGAGCATCTTCTTGGCGCTCTTGATCGTATCGACCAGGCCGTGCTCTTTGAGTTTGCGGATGATGAACGGCTGGAACAACTCCAACGCGATCTTCTTGGGCAGGCCGCACTGGTTGAGCTTCAGCTCGGGGCCAACCACGATCACGGACCGGGCGGAGTAATCGACGCGCTTGCCCAAGAGGTTTTCACGGAACCGGCCCTGCTTGCCCTTGATCATGTCGGTCAGGGATTTAAGCGGACGGTTCGATGAACCAAGCACCGGGCGACGGCATCGGCCGTTGTCGAATAAGGCATCGACCGACTGCTGGAGCATCCGCTTCTCGTTGCGGATAATGACCTCGGGGGCGTTGAGGTCCATCAGCTTCTTGAGGCGGTTGTTGCGGTTGATGATCCGGCGGTACAGGTCGTTGAGGTCGCTGGTCGCGAAGTTACCCGACTCCAGCAGCACCAGAGGGCGCAGGTCCGGCGGGATCACCGGGACCACGTCCATGACCATCCACTCGGGCGTGTTCTCGGAGTGACGGATCTGCTCGACGATCTTCAGACGCTTGGACAGGTCCTTGATCTTCTGCTTGCTGCGTGTGTTGCCCAGGTCTTCGCGGATCTGTGCCTGTGTCTCGTGCAGGTCCAGCTTGCCAAGGAGGTCCTTAACGGCTTCGGCACCCATCGACGCAACAAACCCGTGGCCGTACTGCTCACGCGCGGTGCGGTACTCGTCTTCGGTCAGGAGCTGGCGTTCTTTCAGGGGGGTGTCGCCGGGCTCGATCACGGCGTAGTCCTGGAAGTAAACGACCTTCTCGATGTCGCTGGTCTTCATCCCCAAGAGGTTGCCCAAGTGCGAGGGGATCGCCTTGAAGAACCAGATGTGGACGATGGGCGCGGCCAGGTTGATGTGGCCCATGCGCTTACGCCGAACGCGGGAGTGGGTGACCTTAACCCCGCAACGGTCGCAGATGATACCTTTGAACTTGGTGCCCTTGTACTTGCCGCAGGCGCACTCGTAGTCGCGTTCGGGCCCGAAGATCCGTTCGCAGAACAGGCCGTCCTTTTCAGGGCGGTATGTCCGGTAGTTGATCGTCTCCGGCTTCTTCACTTCGCCGAAGGACCAGGAGCGGATGTCGTTAGGACTCGCCAAGGTGATCTTCACCGAGGCGTAGTCATTCACACGGTCGTACATCAGTTCTGTCATAGTTCAAAACGCTCCCAAAGGTTTGAGCGTGAAAAGTTTTGTTCGGGCCGGCGTCTGCCGGGCACACGTCACTGCCCCATCGCCGAGCTACAGGATGCTGCCACCCTCAAGCTCGACCTTCTCCAACGTGATGTTCAGGCCCAGGCCCTTCACCTCGTTGCAGAGCACATCAAACGCGACCGGCATCCCGGCCTCCAAGGTATTCGTGCCCTTGACCATCGATTCGTAAATCTTGGTCCGGCCCTCAACGTCGTCGCTCTTGACGGTCAGCAGTTCTTGAAGGATGTACGCGGCGCCGTAGGCTTCCAACGCCCAGACTTCCATCTCACCGAACCGCTGTCCACCGGTCCTCGCCTTGCCGCCCAGCGGTTGCTGGGTAATCAGGCTGTAAGGCCCGGTCGCACGGGCGTGGATCTTGTCATCCACCAGGTGGTGCAGCTTGATGATGTACATACGCCCAACGGTTGTGAGCTGATCGAACGGCTCACCGGTCCGCCCGTCGTAGAGCTGGATCTTCCCGCCATAAGGCATCTTAGCCAGCACTTCTTCCGGGCCGTGGTTGCCGTTGGTTTCTGCAAGCCGTTTGTCGCAGTACGCATTGGCTTCCTCGACGACTGCGTGGATCTCGGCCTCGGTCGCACCGTCAAAGACAGGCGTGACCGCCTGGAAACCCAGGACGCCGCAGGCCCAACCCAGGTGGGTCTCAAGGATCTGCCCGACGTTCATCCGCGAAGGCACGCCCAGCGGATTCAGCAACACGTCAACACTCGTGCCGTCCTCGAGGAACGGCATGTCCTGCTCGGGAACGATACGTGCGATGACGCCCTTGTTCCCGTGACGCCCAGCCATCTTGTCGCCGACACTTAAAGGCCGCTTGGTCGCGATGTAAACCTTGACCATTTCCAGCACGCCGGAGGGCAGCTCGTCGCCACGCTTCATGTGAGCGAGCTTACGGCTCTTTTCTTTGCCGATCGCCTGGATGCGGGGCCAGAACTGGTTGTACACCGCGGTCCCGGCTTCCTTGATTTCCTTGTTGCCCTTGACCCACTTCAGATCAAACGACTCGATCTGTTCGAGGATGACCTCGGTGATGTCACTGGCGCCGACCTTCTGGCGGGTGGATGGGTCAACCATCGCGGTCCCGGTCGACTCGTTGACTTGCTCGACCATCTGCCGGAACAATTCGGCGGCACGGTCGTCCATCGACGCTTCGTACTCACGCATCTCGGTGCGGAGCCGCTTCTTCTGATCGTCACTGAGGTGCATACGCCGGCTGAACCGTTTGGCACCGATCACGATGCCCTCGGTCCCGGCGGGGACTTCCAGCGAGTCGTTCTTCACGTCTTCACCGGCCCGGCCGAAGATCGCGTGCAGAAGCTTCTCTTCGGGGGTCAGCTCGCTCTTACTCTTAGGCGAAACCTTACCCACGAGGATGTCCCGGGGCTTGACGTAGGCACCGGTGCGGATAATCCCGTGCTCATCCAACATCGACAGCATCTTCTCGCTGACGTTGGGGATGTCGCAGGTGAACTCTTCACGGCCGAGCTTGGTCTCACGGATTTCCACGTCGAAGTCCTCGATGTGGATCGACGTGAAGGTGTCATTCTTAACAAGGCGTTCGTTGATAACGATCGCGTCTTCGAAGTTGTAGCCATCGAACGTGTTGAACGCGACAAGCACGTTCTTGCCCAACGCCAACTCGCCGTTTTGGGTGGCGGCACCGTCGGCTAGGGTCTGGCCCTGTTCGACCTTCTGGCCAAGCCGAACGATCGGCTTCTGGTTCTGGCAGGTCCGCTCGTTGAGCCCAACAAATTTACGCAAGACGTATTCGTCGGCGTTGTCGATCACGATCTGCTTGGCATCGACGTAGGTGACCGTGCCGGCATTGCGGGCTCGGACCAACATCCCCGAGTAGGTCGGGATGTGCTGTTCCATTCCCGTGGCAACACAAGGCGGATCGACCTTAATCAGCGGCACGGCCTGCCGCTGCATGTTCGAGCCCATCAGGGCCCGGTTGGCGTCGTCGTGTTCAAGGAACGGGATCAACGCCGCGGACACGCCCACGATCTGCTTGGGGCTGATATCGACGTAGTCGATCTGGTTGGAGTTCACCTGGGACAGATCACCATCGACCCGTGCCAGTACCGCGCCCTTCTGGATTGAGCCATTCCGATCAAGCACATCGGTCGGGCCTAGGGTGAGTTTCATCTCCTCATCGGCACGCAGGAACGTGATCTCGCCGGTGAGCTTGTGGTCCTTCACTTCGCGGTAAGGCGTCTGGAGGAAGCCGTACTCATCAACACGCGAGTAAAGCCCAAGCGAGGCGATCAGCCCGATGTTCGTGCCTTCGGGCGTCTCGATCGGGCAGATACGACCGTAGTGAGAAATATGTACGTCGCGGACCTCAAAGCCCGCACGCTTACGGTTCAGACCGCCGGGGCCCAGGGCCGACAAACGGCGCTCGTGGGTGAGCATGCTCAACGGGTTGGTCTGGTCGACGACCTGCGACAACTCGCCGCGGCCGAAGAAGTGGTCGATCGCGCTACTGATGCTCTTTGAGTTCACCAGGTCGGCGACCTTGGAAAGCTCGTCGAGGTCCTTGACGCTCATCCGTTCCTGAACGGTCCGCTTGAGCTTGAGGAAGCCCTTACGCATCTCCTCGACCGCCAGCTCGTCCAGCGTCCGCAGACGCCGGTTGCCCAGGTGATCGATGTCGTCGGTGTGGGCCTTGTTGCGGTTGGAGCGCAGGTCCAGGATGTACTGGAGCGTCGCCATGAAGTCTTCGGCCCGGAGCTGCATCTCCGACTCGTCGACGCTCAGACCGAACTTGCGGTTGATGCGGAAACGACCGACCTTGCCCAGGCGGTAGCGGTTGACGTCGAAGAACTTCTCGTCAAACAACTGCTTGGCTTTATCGACCTGCGGCGGGTTGCCCGGTCGCAGGCGGTTGTAGAGCCTCAGCAGGGACTTCTCGTATTCGGTGTGATCGTCGTTCCCTTCGCCGACGTTCTCGGCGGCGATGGTGTTGAGGATCAGCGGGTCCGCGGCGTTGGAGATCACCGCCACCTTCTTGAGCTTGGAGGCCTGGATCTGCTCCAGCGCTTCACCGATCTGGTGCGCCACGCCGACCAGCTCCTCGCCGGTCTCCGTGTCGATGATCGGCGCCGCGGCGTAGTGCTCGGCCATCAGCTTCCCGGCGGGGATTTTTTCCACGTCGTAAAACTTGTCGATGATCGCCTCGGTCGTCGAGTACTTCTCGTCGATGGCGCGCAGGAAGGTCGTGCCGGCGATCTTCGTCGACTGGTCGATCCGCATCGACAGCACGTCTTTCTTGGTGACCTCGATCTCGATCCACGAGCCGCGCTCGGGGATGATCCGCGCCGAGTGCAGCGGGCGGTCGGACTCCAGCGACGCCACCGCGAAATCGACGCCCGGCGAACGGTGCAGCTGGTTCACGATCACACGCTCGGCGCCGTTGACGATGAACTCGCCGCCGCCCATCATTTCCGGGATCTCCCCGAGGTAGATCTCCTCCTCGGGCATCTCCGCCACGTCCTGGCGCACCAGGCGCACGGCGATGCGGAAGGGCATCCCGAAGGTCAGCCTCAACTCCCGGCATTCGTCGGGCGTGTACCGCGGCTCATCGAGCTTGTAGTACAGGTACTCCAGCCGCATCGTGCCGTCGTACGACTCGATCGGGAAGATCTCACGCAACAACGACTCGATCCCGATATGGGGATCGCGCTGGTCTTGACCGTGAGAGAGTTGAATGAGTCTTTCGTAAGCCGCCTGCTGGACCTTTACCAGGTCCGAGATCGGCAACGCATCGCCGCGCTTGGAATAATCGCGAACCTTCGTCATCACACGCATCGACCACCTCGATTTACGGGGTTGACGTAAGCTAATCAATCTTTTGATTGCCTGTTAACCGGGCTCCACCGACCGTCAATCTGGAAACAAACGACCAGCCTGCACAAGCCCTTTAGGGTAACAACCCTAAAGCGATCGCACAAGCCCCGCTTGCATCCCGTCGGGGAATCCGTTGCGTGAACGATGACAAACCGAACACGCGGGCTTTGAAAACGATCCGAAGGCTTGGCGATCCAAGCCCCCGGGTCGTGGTATTTCTTTAAAACCAATCGACTTACTTGACTTCGACCTCGGCGCCGGCTTCCTTGATCTTCTCGGCCAAAGCGTCGGCTTCGTCCTTGGGAATGTTTTCCTTGATCGCACTGGGGGCGCCGTCGACCAATTCCTTGGCCTCCTTCAGACCCAGACCGGTCGCCTCGCGGACGGCCTTGATCACCTGGATCTTCTTGTCGCCCACGGCCTTGAGGATCACCGTGAACTCGGTCTGCTCTTCGGCGGCGTCATCGCCATCACCACCACCGCCGCCGGCCACCATGACCGCACCACCCGCGGCGGGCTCCAGCCCGTAGGCGTCTTTGAGGTAGTCCTTCAGATCGACGGCCTGCTTCAGGGTCAGCTCGGCGATCTTGTCGCCCAGGTCCTTGATCTCAGCCGCGAATTCCGTTGTGGTTGCTTCTTCGCTCATGATTTCTTTCCGTTCTTTGACAGGTCCCCGCTCAAGAGGTGACCGACCTTCGGTCATTTAACCCACAAGGGGCCAGTCGAGCGGCGGGTTGATGTTTCGTGTCTCGCCGGCGTCATCCGCCAGACGATCAGGAAGCTTTGGAGAGGGTCTCGCCCTTCTCCAGCTTCTCTTCCATTGTTTTGAGGATGCCCGCGATGTCGTTGCCGGACGAGGTCAGGCTGCTGATGAGCTGACCCGCGGCCCCCACCACCACCTGGATC
>JAJDCX010000024.1 GCA_029260615.1 Phycisphaeraceae bacterium
CGTGTCCTGGAAGAGCAACAGCGCCGACGAAGTCGGCCTGACACGCATCGCCCGCATCACCCTCTCCGACGACGCCACAGGCCGCTGGCGCCTCGCCGTCATGCAGGCCGACGACGAGTACCGCTACGATTACGCCGGCACGATCGTGGACGGGGTGATGATGATCGATCCTTGAGGCAAGCGTGAGCTAAAGCGTTCTCGGGTCAAGTGTAGCAGGTGGCTAGCCCAAAGCACCGCAGGACTAGACGGTGGCTGCGGATAGACCTCTAAGGGCGGCACGGGACATAGCGCTATAGCTTGGGCTGAGGAAGCTATAAATGCTCACCGATTCACCCCCAAACACCCGATAACCATGGTGTGACCAGGGCCCGAACGCTTCAATCTGCTTGTCTGGTGTGGCTTGCGTTGGCTGTGGTGTGGACCTGCTTGGCCGAGCCTGTGTTGGCGCAGCACGGGTTGATCCGGCCGCGTCGGCAGGTCCGCATGTTCGACTTTGAGGAGCCGGACAACTTCGAATCGTTGCCCAAGAACTGGTTCATCATTGGCCGACCCGCGGAGACATCGGACAGCCACTTCTTCCGTGAGCCGTTGCACCACGACCTGATGGAACGGCCGGGGTACCCGTCGTTTACGCAGGTCCGTTTTGATACCCAACACACCGTCTCCGGGGAGCGAAGCCTGTACCTGGGGCTCAACGGTGGCAGTGCCGGGGCGTTTCTTGAGGTTGGAGCCATCCCGGCGGTGCCGCACAGTGACTACCTGATTACGGCGGTGGTCCGCACGGAATCGCTGCTGCGATCGTCGGCGCATCTGTCGGCCTACTTCGTGGACAACAAGGGCAACCGCATCGACGCCAGCATCGTTCAGACACGCCCGATCAACACGGTGGGGGAGTGGACCCAGGTCGCGGTCAAGCTCCGTGGTGATGCTGACGGGGCGGTGTGGATCGGTTTGGAAGTGGATATCCGTCAGCCCAAGCGGCAGCTTAGCGACCCGTTGGGGAAGCACCGGGTGCTGCTTAAAGATGTGCGAGGCGGGGCGTGGTTTGATGATATTACGGTCTGGCAGCTCCCCCGTGTGCAGGTTGCCAGTCAGAGCAAGGTCAACCTGGTGCGTGGGCCTGACCAGCCGCGTTTGGCGGTTACGGTCCGGGACCTGACCGGGCAGACACTGACGGTGGAGTTGACTGCTTACGACTACGCGCTTCGGCCGGCGGCATACTCCCGGCATGAGTTGGGGCCCGGTGCGCCCCGGCATTGGGCCTGGGAGCCGGATCTCCCGGGGTACGGTTGGTACCTCGTGGATATGCAGGTCCGGGACCAGAGCCAGGGTGACACGCCCGGGCAGGTGCCGGTTGCGCGGACGTTTGGTGCATTTCTTTGGTTGCCCCCGGCCGCGCAGATTCATGCGATGGATGCGTCGCGGTTTCAGATTCTCGCACAAGGTTTGGCGGCGGATGAGTTCGCGCTCCTGCCAGAAATCCTGGAGGGCACGGGTATCCGGTCCACGGTTTTGAGTGTTTGGGATCGTGAGACGACGCTTGGTAGCATCGATGATCGTCGAGATCAGATCGATGAGATGATGCAATGGCTTTACCTTTCCGGCCGAAGCGCGTCGTTGTCGCTGGACCCGGTGCCCAAGGCGTTGGCTGTGGGGATGAACATCCCGGCGGCGGACCCGGTGACGGTTTTGGGTAGTGATCGTGCCCAGTGGATTGCTTACCTGACCCCGACGTTGTTGAGCCACGGGCAGCGTGTTAGCCGGTGGTTTCTTGGGGCACCGGATCAGGCCTATGCATTCTATGACCCGAACTTGCCTGCGGTGACCGAGAAGGTGCAGCGGCAGTTTGAGACGCTTGCGCCGACACCGGAGCTGGTGATCCCCTGGCGGATCGATCAGTCTCGCCGTTTTGATGTGTCCGATTCGCTTCATTATCTCCTGGATGTTCCGCCGGGCGTGCCGGCGTATCAGATGCCGACGTACCTTCAAGAGTGGGACGACATCAAAGACAATCTGACGCTGCATCTGCGTGAGCCTCCGGCTGACCGGATGAGTCATCCCAGGCGTGTCACTGATCTTGCGATCCGTATGCTCACCGCTTGGGAGCAGCAGCCCGGGGCGATCGCGGTCTCTGGGTTGTGGACCACGGCGGCGCAGCGTGAGAGAGCCCTGGTACCTGACCCGTTGCTGGGTGTGTTTGCCAATACGGCGCACCAGCTCGCCGGGCGGCGCGTCATTGGTCGGTTGACGCTAGGCGGTGGGGTGCAGGTGTTGATCCTGGACGGCCCGGCGGGCCCGGCGCTGGCGGCTTGGGGGCAGAGGCCGGGTGCGGATGTCAGTGTGTTGAACCTGTACTTGGGAGAGGCACCTGTGGCTGCGGATGTGTGGGGCAACCAAAGTTTGATCCCGTTGATCGATGGCAAGCACCGTTTTGATGTGCCGCAAACGCCGGTCTTTATCACGGGTATTGATCCCAAGCTCGCGATGTTCCGTGCGGGGTTCAAGATCGACGAGCCGTTCATCGAATCGACCCAGGGCGACCACGAGCGGGCGTTGACGCTGACGAATCCTTGGCCGATGACGATCAGCGGACACATGCGGATCACCGGGCCTAAGGGCTGGTCTTCCAAGCCTACTCGGCACTTTTTCTCGATCCCGGGCGGGCGTTCGGTGACGCTGCCTGTGGCGTTGTCTTTCCCGGTGTCCGAGGTCGCGGAGCCCAAGCACTTGAAGGCCCATTTGGAGTTCACCGCAGATGAGCCGATGGTGATCGATCTGTCGTTGCCGATTGAGGTCGGGCTTAAGGATGTGACATTCAACGCGACCGTCGCCCTGGTCCCCGGTGCCGACGGATTGGAGGACGCGACAGCTGCGGCGGTGGTGACGAATACGGGCACGGAAGTGCTTTCCTTGTATGTCTTCGGTAACCTCCCCGGGCAACCGATCCAGGAACGGATCATCTCCCAACTGACTCCGGGCCAGTCGGCCGTGCGACGATTTCGGTTCCCCGACGCGGGGCAGGCGCTGAGAAATCATGCCATGCGGATCGGTGTCCGAGAGATTGATGGGCCCAGGATGCTTAACCAGCGGCTGAGTGTTGATGATCTTGAATGACTGGCTGTGAGTTTTTGTCTTTCGTTTAGTTTTTCAGATCATCAATCACACATCACACATTGCAGATCAACGATCTAAAAGGCCTCACGGTTTGCCGGCGGTAACGGCAGGCGCGGGGTCAGCGGGACCGGGTCGAGCCCGCGTCCTGTGATCCGTCATCTAGCCGGGGCGATGCGCTACCAAGGCCCCCCCCGGAAACTGTGTGAATTTTCATTCGCCACGGTTCCGGGGTTCCCGGATGTTCACCAGATGAAACCTGGCATACTTCCGGGGGGGGCAGCCCGTGAGTCCCGGTCCTGCTAATCAGCGGATACTCAGGGTAGCTGTCCATCGCCAGCGTGAGGTTGTCGGCAGACGCACTAGGCCCTCGGGCCCCCGGGTGTAAATCCAGGAATAAGTTGCGTCTCCACTCTTGGATGGTGCGTCAGGTTTGTGCGCACAAAAGTGGTTTGTGTGGCCGGGGAATGGGTTGTAACCGGTGGATGGGCTTAGTGTAAAAAAAAGTTTGGTTTGGCGCGATTTTTGGTTGGGGAATGGGTCAAAGTGTGCGCACAAAAGCGGTTGAAGGGGGGCACGCGATGGGGCGAAGGGTGTTAAGAAAGACGCTAAGAAAGGCGGGGGAGGATCACCGCAGAGGTCGCAGAGAGCGCGGAGGAGATGGGGGAGGGGGTGTTCGCAGATTTCACTTCGTGGACCTTCGGTTGCGCAGATGAGGTAGACTAAAGGTTCCTGACACCTTTTCTGCCCCTGCGGCAAGACTATTTCAAACGCGGGCATGATGCGAGGATTAAGATGAGCAAGGTGTGATTTTTCTATTGGGGCGGTGAGGGGTGCGAGTGGCAGTTCGGTAAGCTGACCGTCACTAAGTGGTGTACGGGATCGCCTCGGTATCCGCCTTCAGCCGTACGGGGTGCCCGGGTTGCCCATTCTTGGTTACCTTCAAACAATGGATTTTGAAGTCGTACTTGATAAGCCTTTTCATGACTTCACGGCCACGTTCCTTGTACACGCCATTAGCACCCCATGCGGCAACCACAAAACGGGCTTTACCAGCCCATTTGGCCAGATATTCATCGTTGTTTGGACCAATCGGATCTTGGTGGCGTTTTAATTCACTTGGATAAGTGGCGCGTAGAGCAAATAGGTTTACGACCACAAGTCCTCCGTATCCCCACTCTTGTGAAAACCTTATGCAGCGAGTAATCGTATTGTCGTCCTGGTCGGCGTCTGCTGTGGACGGATTGAGCATGATCCACAAGACCTGGCGATTATTATCATCCCATACCCGTCTAAGATCGTAACGATACTTACCGCAATCGCTAATGGTCGCTGATTTTCTGATAATCTCTGGTTTCATGTGTGTCCTTCATCTTGGGAAGCTGACCGTCTACGGAATTATTTTCGGTACCGGGACTTGGGTCCAGAGCAACCAAGCCCCCATGCGGACCACGAAGGATGCGGCTGCAAACCAGAGGATAACCTTCACTATCTGGTGAATACGCCACAGCCCAATGACCCGTAGCGGATTCAACCGCCATAATCCGGATACTCTGTTTTCTCTAAAACAGATCGAGGCCTCGTTGAACATCACTCCGGGGATTGCTTTCCATCCAGGTCGATCCGATAGTGGGTGACACAATCCGTAATATTCAGCTAATGTTGGCGTTCGCCACACCCGTTCCTCTTGGTCTCGAAGTATGCTCACCTGCATCGTCAGGTACGCGCGCAATATGTTGTAGAATGCCATCAGAAAAGTCGCGGTGATGTACCACATCCAAGCACGCTGTGTATAACCAATCATCACTTTCCACACTTTTACATCATCATGAGTCGCATCGAACTCAAGGCGATGCTCATCGATCGTGTTTGTAATGGCAGCATTCACGTCCTGTTTAATGGCCTCTGCGTAGGCCGAGTACCCGGCCTCTTCTTCCACGACCACTGCCTTTGGGTCCTCAACTCCTATAGGGCTGTTGTCTGGATCACTCTTTGCATATTCGATCTGGACCGAATCGTAGCCAGTCGAAACCGCTGTCAGGTAAGCGGCCTCACCTAGATGGGGCAACAGAAAGATCAAAAGTAAGCCCAGGTTCACCAAATACATCGGCCCCGTGTATTTATTCCGCAACACAGACCACGGGTTACGAGAATTGCCTTCAATATCGAGCCGCTTAACCAATGTGCCGTCAAACAATATCTTCCCGTTAATATGGCGAGCTTTTGCGTTATCAAGATTGGTACTTAAGAAGCGGCAGCCTGTTATATGCGAGCCCCTTAAATCCGCTTCTTCGAGGTGGGCAGACCCGAGTTTCGCTTCTTCGAGGTGGGCATAAAAAAGGACCGCGTTTTCGAGGTGGGCAGACATGAGGTTCGCGTTTTCGAGGTGGACATGCCTGAGTTTCGCGTTTTCGAGGTGGGCAGACATGAGGTTCGCGTTTTCGAGGTGGGCAGACCTGAGGTCCGCGTTTTCGAGGTGGGCTTCCATGAGGTTCGCGTTTTCGAGGTGAATAAACACAGTCCTTGACGGACCGCAGAAACGTCTCCACACGCCCAAACGGCCCTCCCCCTTGTCTTCCGTCTGGACCGCAACCTGTTCGGCTAGCCTTAGGAAGGCTAAACACCACCAGTCACCATGATATTCTTCCTGAAGGTCTTTAAGTTGATCAACGTACTCGTCCCCAAATGCCTCCCGGGCTACTGCATCGTTGAACGGCTGCTCACTGGTTTCGTCTAACCGTGCCTTTCCATCAGTATCCCTCTTGTATGCATCAGTATCCGGTGGCCACGGCAACCCCTCTGGAAGCTCGTTGGGTCGTGGAAACTCTTCTGGCTGGTTTGTGTCGTCTTGGTTCTTCATGTCACCAGAATACTTCTAATAGTTATTGCTGTCCTCTCTGAGTGCCGCAAATCCAATTCCAGAGTGCGAGTAGTGGTCGGTGTTAAGGGAACCTCTGAAAGTACCCATTCACGAGGTATTCACCCGGCTTCGCTAAGCCGCAAGCGGCTTTTTCGTGGCGCAATTCGAATTATTAGAGGTGCCCTTAAGTCTGGTTAGCTGACGGTCAGGGAAGTGGGGTGGCCCGCGGGCAGCTATTCGAAGCGAGAGGCGGGCTTTGGTACGTTGCATCCAGTGTTATGACGTCTTCATTCAGTGATGCTTAATCACAGCCCCGGCGGTGTGGCCGGAGAAGCCGGCGGCGAAGATGGCGTGGGTTGATGTGGGCTTGAGGGGTGAGGCTTGAGGGGTGAGGTTGAAGGGGGAGTCGATCGGCGAAGTCAG
This sequence comes from Phycisphaeraceae bacterium, assembly GCA_029260615.1. Taxonomy (GTDB): domain Bacteria; phylum Planctomycetota; class Phycisphaerae; order Phycisphaerales; family Phycisphaeraceae; genus JAJRRS01. Next base: position 6,395 of record JAJDCX010000024.1, read on the forward strand.
CCAGGGCATGGGGGGGCGTTGGCGGGCTTTGGCACTGAGACATGCGATGACCAGTGCGGTTAGGCCGGCGGCGCCGAGGCTGTGGCCCAGTGCGCCCTTGCATGCGTAGATCTGGGGGGTCGATGTTTGGCGGGTGTGTTCCAGGGTGTCGGCGTAGGCGGCGAGTTCGGCGGGGTCGTGGTCGGATGTGCCGGGGGCGTGGGGGTGGATGACGTCGATGGTTCGGTCGGCGAATAGTTTTTCACTGATGTGACGCAGGGCGGGCATGGTTGGGCTTGGTCGGATGATGTCGTAGGCCTCGGCGGCGGTGGCGGTGTCGAGTAGTTCGGTTTCGCCGGGCATGGGTTCATCTTCGATGGGGGCACGGCGTAACAGGACGGCTGCACCCGCTTCACCTAGGACGAAGCCTTGGCGTGCGTTATCAAGTGGGCGTTCGCGGTAGTTTTCTAGGGTTTGTTCGGCTAGGACGCCGAGCCTGCGGTAGCTGTGGATGAATAGCGGTAGGAGCGAGGCTTCGGCGGAGAGGACCAGGGCGTGGGAGGGGAGTTGGGTATCGGGTGTCGGGTATCGGGTATCGGAAGATGGGGAGGGGGCGTCACTGAGGAGTGAGAGTCTGGCGTGATGGAGTGCGGTGAGGCTGGAGGCGCAGGCGGCGATGTGGTGATGGGTGGGGCCCAGGTGCAGGCGTTGTTGGAGGTGGTGGTTGAGGTAGCCGTGGGGGCCCAGCGCGACGACGAGGTCGGCGTCGGGGGGCGGTGGGGCATTCAGTGTGGGGGGATGTGCGTCTGGGAAGTGAATCCGGTGGGCGGCGGTCAATGCGTGGACGGCCCCTTTGCTTGTGCCGACGAACGTGGGGAGGTTAGTGGGCTCGATGCCGGCCGCCATCGCGGCTTCTCGGGCGGCCCGCTCGGCCAACTCGACCACGGGGTCGCTGGCGGTGTGCTGGGCCCGGGTGACGGCCCCGACTACCTTGACCAGGTCTTCGGGGACGATGTCGTCGGGTAGATTTTCCGTCCGCCCGGCCAGGGTTTTGCCCGTCAGGAGGTTGGAAAAAGTCTGCCAGGCCGAGCCTCCCAAGGGTGTAATCAACCCAAAACCAGCTATCAGGATGCGGTATCGCGGATTTTCGGTGGGTTGGGGAGGGTTCACAGCGTTCACGGTGGCAGTTATAGCCCATCGGGGGCGGGTGTGTGGTGGCTGGTGATCGGGCTGGGGGGGTTGAAAAATCTTTGCGGGGGGCCTATTGGGCGGCGTATAATGTTCGCTGATGCGAGGCAGGACCAGAGGGCCCGCGCGGGCGGCGTCGGCATCTGGGATGTGATGATGAAACGGGCTGGGCCCGATGTCACGACCGGTCAGCCCAGGATGGGCCAAAGCATGCAAGGAGGCTAGATGATGAACCAACGCATCGCTCCGCCAGACCCTAAACCAAGCTGGAAGCTTACGGCTCCATGACACAGATAGACCCACGCTTTACCCAGGAGACCGGCCCGGCTGTCTTCAGCGGGAGCGAATTGCTGGTCAAGGGCGCTTTGGAAACCGAGGGCGGTGTCCACCTCCTGACCGGATATCCCGGCTCTCCGATTGCGGCGTTCTTCGATACGCTTCAGTCGTTGGCTCCCATGCTGGATTCCCACGGCATCGTTGCCAAGCAGGCGACCAATGAAGCCCTGTCGGTGGCGATGGTCAACGGCTCGCAGATGGTGGGCTGCCGGGCGATCACGGCATTCAAGAGTGTGGGGCTGCATGTGGCTGCCGATGCGCTGGCGCTTGGGGTGTTAGCGGGGACACGCGGTGATGCGGGTGGTTTGATTGTGATGGGTGACGACCCGTGGTCGGATTCGACGCAGGTGCCTGCTGACTCGCGTTACCTGGCGGAGCATCTTAGGTTGCCGGTGGTTGAGCCTTGCACGCCGCAGCAGGTGAAGGATTGGATCAACCTTAGTTTCAAGCTGGGGCGGGCTGGGGGGATCTACATCGGTTACATGATGACGGTCGCCAACGCCGACGGCGGCGGGACGGTTGAGTGTTACCCGCATCATTATCCCGAACTGAACGAACACCAGAAGATCGAGTTGAGTTACGAGAAGGATGTGGAGCCGAACCTGGACCAGACGGTGTTGCTGCCGCCGAGGACTCACTGGCGTGAGGCCGGGTTGGCTGGGCAGTTTGATCGGCTCAAGGTTGAAGCGCGGAAGCTTGGGATCAACCAGATCGAGCATCGGCCACAGAAGGGGCTGGTCGTGCCGATGGGGTTTGTCGCTGCGGGGACGGCGGCGTCCTACCTGGATCATGCACTGGACGAGTTGGGCCTCACCGGGCGGTTCCCGATCCTCAAGCTGGGTATGACCTACCCGGTGGATGGGAAGATTGTTACCGAGTTTGCGCAGCAGTGTCAGCAGATCGTTGTGATCGAGGAACGCCGGGCGTTTGTTGAGCGTCAGGTGGTCGAGATACTCAGCCCGTTGAAGCAGACCGGCGAGATCAAAACCGACATCTTCGGCAAAGCGTTCCCAGGCGGGCGTCCGGGCATCCCCGAGATACGCGGGCTGAACCCATCGGTGCTGATCGAGTTGTTGATCCCGCTTATCAAGGATCATGCCACGCTGCCGATCGAGTTGACCAACGGGCACTTAGCCGATCACCTGGAACTGCTCGAAGACACCGGCCGGTACGAAGTTAATATCCCGCTGCGCACCCCGACGTTCTGCCCGGGTTGTCCGCACCGTGACTCTTCGAGTGTGCTGCTTGAGCTTCGCCGTGACTTGCTGGATGCGAAGTACATGCTCCAGGAGCACAAGCGCAAGCCCGTAGACATGATCTGCCACGGCGACACGGGCTGCTACACGATGTTGATGTTCGAGCCGACCAAGCCGCTGATGCACAACTACTCGGGGATGGGCTTAGGTGGCGGGACCGGTGCGGGCGTCGATCCGTTTATTGATAACAAGCAGATCGTGTTCATGGGGGATGGGACGTTCTATCACTCCGGGCAGCTTGCGATCAGCCAGTCGATCTACAACGGGCAGGACCTGACGTACATCATCCTGGACAACAAGACCACGGCGATGACCGGGCATCAGGGGAATCCGGGGATCGAGTTTGATCTCACCGGCAAGCCGATGAACCCCCTGGATATTGAGCGGATTGTGGCGGGGCTTGTGCCTAAGAATCTTAAGAAGGATGTGCAGGTGGTTCGGCTGAACCCCGCCGACCGCGACCGCTACCGCAAGTTGCTGGAGCAGACGGTCTTGGCGGACGGGGTGAAGATTGTTATTGCTGACAAGGAATGTGGGATCACGTTCCATCGGCGGGCGCGGGCTTTGGAACGCGGGTTACTCAAGCAGCACGGGTACTTGCCTAAGAAGACGTTCATGAACGTCGCGACCGAGGTGTGTGAGTTCTGTCTGGAATGCACGAACCAGACCGGTTGCCCGGGTTTGAAGATGACCGGCAGCGACTTTGGGCCTAAGGTCCAGACGGATATGTCCTGGTGCGTTAATGATGGTGCTTGTGAACGCATCCATGCGTGTCCTTCGTTTGAGGAAGTCACCGTTAGCCGAAAGCAACCCAAGCGGATGGGCGATGAGCATGTGGAGTTGGGCGACCTGCCTGACCCCGAGCGGCCGATCCACGCGGAGCAGGCGACCTGGCGTGCTCACTTCTGCGGTGTCGGTGGGATGGGCATCGGTGTGGCGACTTCGATCATGGTTAAGGCCGGTCACGAGATGGGGTATCAGGTCCGGTTCCTGGATAAGAAGGGGCTTGCGATCCGCAACGGCGGGGTGTTCTCGCAACTGGTTTACTCAAGGGCCAAGCCCAACGGCGAGCCGGTCCCGACCACCGCGCAGATCCCTTATGGCACGGCTGACCTGCTGATTGGGATCGACCTGTTGGAAGCGGCACGGTCGATTGATCCCAAGCTCCCGTACCGTGTCGCGTCACCGAATCGCACCGCCGCGGTGGTTAACACCGCTAAGACGCCCACGATTCTTTCGCTGATGGGGCGGGATGATTTTGATATCGACGAGCTTCAAGACACGCTGCGCCGATACACCTCGGCCGACCGGTATGTCGGGTTCAACGTCGGTGATCTTTGCGAGCGGATCCTGGACACCAAGCTGTACGCCAACATCATGATGCTGGGGATCGCGTTCCAGAAGGGCTACCTGCCGTTGACTCGTCAGGCGATCGAGAACGCGATCGTGGATGTGACCCGTGGTGAGAAGGACCGCAACCTGCGTGCCTTTACGATCGGACGGAAGATCGCGGTGCGTCCCGAGCTTTTTGTTGTTGAACCCCAGCACGAATATGAGTCGGCGAGGCAGGCGCTTCGCCGAAAGATCAACACGCTGGCGGCTTGGTACGGCAGCGAATGGATCGGCCGGGTCATCGATCACAACAAGGGCCAACGCATCGCCAAGCGGTTCCGTGTCCTGATGCGTCAGACATTCCGGTCCACGCGTGGGATGCACGTTGAGGATCAGTTGATGCGCGACGTCATCATCCGGGCCTACGACTGCGTGCTCTGGGGCGGGATCGACTACGCCAGGCAGTATTGTGAACGGCTGGTCGAGGTTTTCCAGAAGGACGACCCTGCGCAGGGCTATCGGGTCACCCGGGCGGTGGTCTGGAACCTCGCCAAGGTCATGCTCATCAAGGACGAGGTTTATGTCTCTTCGCTGTTGACCAGCCCGGAGAAGTACCGCCGGGACCGTAAGCGATTCAACGTCAACCCGGAACGTGGCGACAAGATCACCTACCGCCACCACAACCGCCCCGAGTTTGAAATCTTCGGACGGCGTATACGTTTCGAGTGGAAGGCCCGTGACTGGCAGCTTCGGATCATGTCGTCAGGCGCATTCCTACGCAAGCTCCTGCCCGGCTGGCACGTCCGCGAGCGGCAGTTCCGTGACTGGTATATGCAGTTGGTTGATCGGATCGAATGGGATGGGACACGCGACTACCAGCGGTGGGTTGCGATCCTGTCGACGCCTAAGGATGTGACCGGCTACCGAGAAGTCCGCTACCCCAAGCAGGACGCGGCGATGCGCCGGGCGGAAAAACTCCTGGCGATGGACCCGGAAAGCTATGAACCCGCCAAGGCCAGTCCGTTAGATGACGATCAATCTTTGGTCAGCCTCCCGGTTGTCCAGCAATTGGGCGTGTAGGAAACGGCGATCGGCAATCTGAGATTGCACATCTCAGTTCGCACATTGAACACCTGCCTCACGCCGCTTTTTTATTGGTTCCGCCGCTACAGATGTGAGAGAGTTTGTTAAGCCCGTTGTAGGCGGCGATCTTGTAGGCCTCGGCGAGGGTGGGGAAGTTAAAGACGTTGTCGATAAAGAAGTCAACCTTGCCGCCCAGCGCCATCACCGCCTGGCCGATGTGAACCAGCTCGGTTGCGCCGGTGCCGATCGCGTGGATGCCCAGGATCTGGTGGGTGTCCTGATGGATCAGCAGCTTGAGCATCCCCTTGTCGTCGCCAAGGAGTCGGCCACGGGCGAGTTCCTTGTAGGAAGCCACGCCCGCCTCGTAGGGGATCGCTTCTTTGGTGAGTTCTTCCTCGGTCTTGCCGACCATGGATATCTCCGGGACGGTGTAGATGCCGAAGGGGAAGACGCTGTTGAACCCATCGATCTCGACGCCGAAAGCGTGGCACATCGCCCGGCGTCCCTGTTCCATGCTGGTGCTGGCGAGCGCGGGGAACCCGATCACGTCGCCTGCGGCGTAGACGTGGCTGACGTTGGTCTGGTAGTTTTCGTTGACATTTAGCCTGCCCCGGTCGTCGTATTCGATCCCGACATTGTCAAGCCCAAGCTCGCCGCACACGCCCTGCCGACCGACGGCGTAGAGGAGGGTCTGGGCTTTGAGGGCCTTGCCCGATTCAAGTTTGGCCTGGACCAGTGGCTCGCACCCTTCTTCGGCATCCTCTAGCTTGATCGACTCGACTTTTTCGCCCATACGCAGGGTGACACCGCTGTTGCGCATGTGGTACTGGAACGCTTCGATGAGTTCTCGATCCAGAAAACCGAGAACGAAATCACGTCCCTCAACCAGGGTCACGCGCACGCCCAGGGTGGCCATGATGCAGGCATACTCGCATCCGATCACGCCGCCGCCGACGACGATCATCGACTTGGGGAGTTTTTGTAGCTTGAGGATCTGGTCCGAGCAGAAGACGCTGGTCTCGTTGAAGGGGATGTTGTCGGGCTTGGCGGGTCGGGTGCCTACGCCGAGCATGAAGATGTCCCCGGTGATCATCTCGGCCTCGTCTTCGCGGACAACCTGCACCAGGTTGGGCCCCTCGAAGTGGGCGGCGCCCCAGATCAGGTCGATGTCGTTTCGGCCTAGCTGGTCGTGGATCATCTCCCATTCGTGACGGATGACCTGCTGGCTGACCGAAACCAGGTCGGCGATGGTGATGTTTTTCTTGACCCGGTAGCTCTGCCCGAAGAGGCCGCGTTGGTTGGCACCGGTGAGGTGCAGGGCGGCTTCGCGCAGGGCTTTGGATGGGATGGTGCCTGTATTGATCTGGGCACCGCCGAGGACTTTACTGCGTTCGATGATGGCGACACGCTTGCCGAGCTTGGCGGCCTGGATTGCCGCTTTTTGTCCCGCCGGTCCGGTTCCGATGACTACACAGTCGTAATGTTTCATGTCGTCCTCTGGCTTGCGTTTTCACCGGTCCCATCAGGGTTTGCGCGCCACAAGCATGACGCACAAGACCCGTAGGCTGTATCGGCTGTGCGGGTCGGGCGGGTTAGCGCGGGGTTTGACCGATAAAGTGGGTCGTCAGTTGGGGGGGCCGGGGGTGGCCGGGCTCGATAACCGAGCCCGGCCCGTCGGCGTTACCGTTACTTTTGGCCTTTCTTCGCACTAAAAGCCCTACGGCCATAGGCCTTGGTCAGCCTTGCGACACGGTGGCGGCGCAGGTCAAGCGAGTCGAGTTTGCCGTTGGCATCCTTGACCAGAACGAACGGCAGGCAGACCTCGACGATTTTGTTTGCCTTGCCTGCGTCGTCGGACATCACCGTCACCCGCGTGATCGGGACCTCCTGACCAGGGGTCGCGGCACACAGGTCCGAGATGTACTCGTACAGGGTATGGGTCACGGTGACGTAGTCGCCACGGCGGACGTCCTCGGGGCCGATGACTCGGGATGGTTTTGTTTTCGTGTCCATGATGATGTCTATGGTTAATCGGTACCACAACAAAGGCAGTGGCGAGCAGGATCCGTGGGATCGCTTAGTCGTTCGGTTCGTATGTAAAGTTCGATCGGTGGAGCCGGGCGTTCTGGGCGTTAGCGCGACCCCATCGGGAAGAGACGGGCCACAGAGACAACGCCAGCCACGGGGATATCGTGGTTGAGCCGGTGTTCGGGATGTAGGGGCGTAAGCGCTCGCACATCGGTCTCCATAAAGGTTGAGTCGAACAGCATAAACCCGGATCGGTCAGAGTCAACACTTTTTGGGCTGTGTTGATGGATTTTGTAAATATTTATCCAAACGAGTGGGGCGGGCGCAAAAAAACAGGCACGCCGAGGCGCGCCTGTGGGGTTGGATGGAGTAGGTGTGGTTGGTTTACTTCGCGGCGGCGTAGTTCTTGGAGACCTGGTCCCAGTTGACGACGTCGAAGAAGGCTTTGATGTAGTCGGGTCGGCGGTTCTGGTAGTTGAGGTAGTAGGCGTGCTCCCAGACGTCCAGTCCCAGGATCGGGGTGCCGGGGCAATCGACGTAGCCCTTACCCATCAGCGGGTTGTCCTGGTTGGGTGTGGAGCAGACACACAGTGAGCCGTCGGCGTTGACGCAAAGCCAGGCCCAGCCGGAGCCGAAGCGTGTTGCACCGGCCGCGGCGAATTTTTCTTTGAAGCTGTCCATCCCGCCTAGGTCTTTGTCGATCGCTGCCTGGAGGTCAGATGAGGGGGCGCCGCCTTTGCCAGCGGGTGCGAGGATCTGCCAGAACAGGCTGTGGTTGGCGTGCCCACCGCCGTTGTTCCGCACGGCACCACGCTTGTCAGCGGTGATGGCGTCGAGGTTTTTAATGAGGTCATTCACATCCGCGGGTGAGTCGCTGCCTTCCAGGGCCTTGTTCACGTTGGTGATGTAGGCATTGTGGTGCTTGCCGTGGTGGATCTCCATCGTTCGGGTATCGATGGTCGGCTCAAGAGCGTTGTGGGCGTAGGGCAATTCGGGGAGTGAATAGGGCATGATGGCCTCCATTTTGAGTGATTTTCTTACACAAGAGCACGTTACCTCTTAATTAATAGGCATTTGCGTGCAGATAGCTTGGCGAGTGTAGGCCCGTCATGTATCGGGGTCAATCTTGACAGATCTGTCTAGCTGGCGGTCATGATTTTGCGATTATCATAGTTAATTGTATGTAAAACAGTTACGTCAATATATGGGGGTGATTCTGATTGTATTTCACTGCAATTCGGGAGAAAAATATGAGAAATATTGGAAAATTTCTAATATAGGGGAACCAAATCGGGGGTCTGGTAGTACATAATGGTGAGAGACAAGGCCAAGTCGGTTGATATCCACACCGGACCGGTCTTGTGAACGAGATGCACCGCCGAGAGGCAAAGCACCAGGGCGGTCCAGGGGTCAGAGAAAAGAGGTACACCATGGCGGAACTAACCCGTCCCAATTCACCACTAGCGCGATCCCGTGGACGCCGCCGGATCAGTCAGAAGACGTCGGCGCGTGCGCTGAGTCAGCAGGACCAGTCAGACGTTCATCAGATCCTGACGGGCAAGTACGAATACATCGACAACGACTTGTTTGCTTTGGCAGACGCGGAGGCTGTCGAGCAGTTATTCAATGTGCCTGACGCGACGCCCCACGCTGACACGAGTTGGTATCAGCCGGTGATGGCCAATTTCGCTGGCCTACGTCAGAGCAACAAGCTCGGCTCGGTTTTGCTGACCGCAGCGCAGGAACGGGTCATCTTCCTTCAATACAACTACACCCGGTGCCGTGTGTGTCGGCTGCGTGATGAACTGCTGGATAGCCCGGAGATCGATCCCGATGTGGCCCGTGAGATGCTGGTTTGGCACCGCAAGGCCACGGACTATCGGGAGCAGATCGCACAGATTAACCTTGCGCTGGTGCTGGCGATGGCGAAGCGGACCCGGATGAACGAGATGGATTTTGGTGACATGGTCAGTGAGGGGAACATGGCGCTTTTGCGTGCGATTGACAAGTTCGATGCGGCGCGTGGGTTCAAGTTCTCGACGTATGGTTGCCGTGCCATCCTCAAGGCTTTCAGCCGGGCGGGCATGAAACTGACCCGGTACCGCGGGCTGTTCCCGACGGACTTCGACCCGGCGTTGGAACGCTCGAATTTCTCGGAGACCCAGCGTGCCGGGCACGAGTTGGACTGCGCTGATGAGGTCAAGGTCATCGTGACCCGCAACGATGCCGACCTGACCGACATCGAGCAGGAGGTGATCGAGCACCGTTTCAACATCAAGAAGGGCCCGGCCAAAGGCATCAAACGTGAGCCCCGCCCGATGACTCTCGAACAGGTCGGCAAGCTCATCGGCGTGACCAAGGAGCGTGTCCGGCAGATTCAGAACAAGGCGCTCGAAAAGATCCGTACCACGCTTGAAGAAGGGTATCTGGCGTAGGGAACTATTAGCCCTAAGCTCCTGGCTTTGCCAGTGGATCGACACACGGTGGCAGTCCCATATGAAAGAAGAAAAACCCTCGGTTTTTGGCCGAGGGTTTTTCATTGCAAACTGTGATGTATGGGGGAAGTAATCCCTCCGGCTAAGCCGGGACTGAGGGGTAACAGGTGAAGCCTGTATCAGATCCTGCTGAACCGCGCGAGCAGGTCGACGATCCGGGGTTGTTGGTTGTTGATGCGGATACTTTTACGCCAGGAATTCAGTGCCTCGTCGCGCTTGTTGGTGTCGCTTCGGCCGTCCTGGATATAGAGAGTCAGCAGGCAGGCCCCCAGGCCGTTGAGTGTCGCGGTGTCGTCGGGTGCCAGGGCGATAGCCTTGCGGTACTGGAACAGCGCGGGCTTGAAATTACGCATCTTGAACTTGACGTACCCCAGGCGTTCGTAGGCGGTCACCGACGGGCTGCGTCGGATCAAGACTTCCAGGACGTTGACCGCCTGTTGGAAATTATTCAGGTGGATGTGCGCATCTGCCAGTCCCAGCAGGACCGGGTCGGCCAGGTCACCTAACTCGGCGGCCTGACGGTAGGTGTCCACCGCCTCCTCGTAGCGTCCCAGAAGGTTGTACGTCGCGGCGAGGTTGCACCATGCGGCCTGGCTCTCGGGGTCCAGCTTGGTGGATATCTGGGTAAAAGTCAGGGCTTCGCCGGGTCGGCCGAGTTGAAGATACGCCGAGCCCAACTCGCGGTTGACCTTGAAGTCGTCGGGGTTCAAGCGCCAGGCGGTTTTGTAGGCTCGTAGCGCTTCCTGGAGCCGGCCGAGCAGTTGCTTCATCAGGCCCAGGCTGTAGTGGGCGTCGAACTTGTTGGGCTCGACGATAGTGGCGCGTTCGTAGGCCCGGCTGGCCATCTCGTAGTCGCCGCGCTGCTGGTAGATGCTACCCATCCCCATGTGTGCGTTGGCGATGTTGGGGTTGACCTCCAGCGCCAGGCCGAACTCCGCCAGAGCGGCGTCGAGCAGGCCGGTGATTTCGTAAGACGCCGCACTATCCATGTGGGCGTTGGCCCGCTGGCGGGAGGAGGTGGCGGGGTTCAGCGTACAGCCGGCAAGAATTGCGGCGGCGGCCAACGCTACGACGGTCAGGGAAATAGATCGCATGATGGACCATGATATCGGTTGTCAGGTATCTGTGGAGCCACAATGCCCGGGCTATAGGACGTAGGCCCCGCATGGGCTTACAATCCCCTGTCTCACACGAACCCTCTTGACCGGATTATTGGCTATGCGAGTGGCTCTGGCGCAGATCAACCCGACCGTCGGTGACATCGAAGGCAACAGCCGGTTGATGCGTGAATCCATCCAGCGGGCAGGGGATGCGGGGGCTGGGCTGGTGGTTTTCCCCGAGTTATCCGTGATCGGGTACCCGCCTAAGGACCTGCTGCTTAAGCCCGCGGTGATCCGTGCCTGTCAGCAGGCGGTGGCGGACATGGCCAAAGACTGCCGGGGCATCGCCGCGATCATCGGCCACCCTTGCCCGTCCGATAACGATGCCGGTCGGATGCTCTACAACGCCGCAACCCTTTGTCACGACGGACGGGCTCAGCACCGCCGGGTCAAGAGCTTGCTGCCGACGTACGACGTCTTTGATGAGCACCGTTACTTCGAGCCCGGGCCGGATGTGCAGATCACGCCGTTGAAGGGATTAAGCCTGGGCATCAGCATCTGCGAAGACCTCTGGAACGACCGCGAGGTGATCGATCGTCTGCTCTACCACGACAACCCGATCGACGAGCTTGCGCGTCGTGGTGCGGACCTGTTCATCAACTGCTCGGCTTCTCCATTCACCATGGGTAAACACGCGCTACGGATGCGGTTGATGCGTGAGGCTGCGAAACGTCACGGCCTGCCTGTGCTTTACTGCAACCAGGTCGGCGGGAACGATGAGTTGGTTTTTGACGGCTGCTCGTGTGCGGTCGGCCCGGATGGGGAACTGATCGGACACGCCAAGGATTTTGAGCCGGACCTGTTGGTCGTGGATGTCCCGATGGGGTCTCCCGGTGGGCAAGGGGAGGCGGGTCATAGTAGGAGGTCGGCAACGGGAAGCGCGAAGTTGCCGGGGCCGGGGGCGCAGGCGGCGCGGATTGAGACACCCAGCGATGGGATCGCCTCGGCGTACCATGCACTGGTGCTTGGGTTGCGTGACTACTGTAGAAAATGCGGGTTCAAGTCGGTCGTGCTTGGGCTTAGTGGCGGGATCGACTCGGCGGTGTGTTGTGCGGTGGCGGTGGCGGCGCTGGGTAGGGAGAACGTCTGCGGCGTCACGATGCCCAGCCGGTACTCGTCGGACGGCTCGGTGACCGACGCCGAGTTATTGGCGCAGAACATGGGCGTTGATTTTCACACCATCGCGATCGGGCCGGCGCATTCGGCGTTTGAGCAGATGCTTGGGCCTATCTTCCAGGGGACGGATCCAGGTGTAGCAGAAGAAAATATCCAGGCGCGGGCACGCGGTGTGTTGCTCATGGCTATCAGCAACAAGTTTGGCTCGATGCTCGTCACCACCGGGAACAAGAGCGAGCTGGCGGTCGGCTACTGCACGCTCTACGGTGACATGGCCGGCGGGCTCGCGGTCCTCTCGGATGTCCCCAAAATGCTTGTCTACAAGATCGCCAACTGGATCAACGACGACCCCGACTCGCCCTTGCGCAAAGAGTTCGGTAAGGCGGTCATCCCCAAAGACACCATTACTAAGCCTCCCAGCGCCGAGTTGCGTGAGGATCAGACCGACCAGGATTCGTTGCCTGAGTACGAGGTGTTGGATGAGATCATCGAACGCTTCGTTGAGCAAGAACAATCAGCAAAACAGATCATCGACGAGACCGGCTGCGATGCCGAGACAGTTCTGAAGATGATCCGCCTGATCGACCTGAACGAATACAAACGCAAGCAGGCCGCGCCGGGGTTGAAGATCACCGGCCGGGCGTTTGGGTTTGGTCGACGTATGCCGATGGCACAACGCTATGACAACCGGCGGGCGGTCGAGGCAGATAAATAAAGTTCAGAGGGATGAACCACAGAGACACAGAGAAAACGGGAGAGCATGGAACAGGGATGAACGTCGATGAACGCGGATAAAGAGGACGGGATAAAGCACGGTGCTTGAATCTGCATCAGCGTTTATCCCTGTTCCACTCTGTTTTCTACTCTTTTTTTCTGTGCCACTGTGGTTTTTACTCTTTCTGTCCCATCACATCTGCGAGGGTTGTGCCTTTGGCGGCGTTGATCTGAGCGGTGTGCAGGCGTGCGACCACATCGGTTCCGGCGAGCTTGGACCGGCTGCCCTCTCGCATGGCGGCTTTTTCGCTGAGGTCCAGGAGCTCATCGACGCCGATGCGTTCGGGTGGTCGGGCGAGGGTGTAGGCAGGGACGCCGGGTTCGCCGTGCTCGACGTGGTGGATGATGTTGGCTTGGGTGAGCATGTCGATCAGCGAGGCAACCGCGCGGTTGGGCAGGCCGGTTTCGGATTGCAATTCATTGAGGCGGACGGGGTTGCCTTGTTCAAACTGTCTGCCGATCATCGCAACCAGGGGGATCATCCACCGCGGGTCGAACAGCACGTCCCGGTCCACCGCGGTGCGCAGGCTCTTGAAGCGTCGGCCGTCCATCGCCTGGATCGTGTAGGTGACTTCGACGCCGAAGAGTACGATCAACCAGGTTACCCACAGCCATAGGAGGAACAATGGGACGAGCGCCAAGGCACCGTAGATGTTGGCTGTGCCTTGTTGGTTGACATAGATTTTGAAGAATTCGATGCTGATTATCCATCCTAAGGCCGCGACGAACGCGCCGCCCGCCGCCGCCCGGGAACTGACCTTGGTGTTCGGCAGGAACCGATAGAGCAGAAGTAATAGAAGCCAGGTCGTGGCCAACGGTGTGAGTAACGCGGTCAACTCACCGAGCCAGCCGACGGATTGCCCGGTCGCCTGTGCCGCTTGTTCGACAATACCGATGATCTTGGTTTGGACAAACTGCCCGGCCAGAAGTAGCAGGGGGGCAAATGTGATGGAGGTGTAGTACAGCGGCAGCCTGACATACAACGGTCGGCCAAACGGGGCGTCGAAGATCCGGTTGAAGCTGTGTTCGATGGTGGTTAGAAGTTTTGTAGCCGCGTAGAGAAAAAGCAGCACGCCAACGATACCGATACTGGCGAAGTTGATTTGTTCGAGTTTCGCGATCCAGCCCTGAACGTTCTGTGTCATCTGGGCGCGGATTCGTGCGATCTCCTGATTGGGATTGCTTGCTGCTACGGCGTTATCAGAGTGGTCCGTTGGTGACGTTAGACCCTGCGTTTGATCGGTTAGTACCGTGGCCCCATCCGTTTGAGTCAGCTCGGTCGTCGCGTCGGGGTTTACATGGAGATCGTGGGTCTGATAGGGTTGCTCCTCTGGGCTGATCCACTGAAGCGCAAAATCGACCACGGTCTGCTTTAAGTTCTCTCGCTCGACCTCGCCGACAAACGTTTGGAGGACCACCAGCATCAACACGATCGTCGGGAGCAGGCTGAACAGGGTGTGATATGTCAGGGCGGCGGCCATCTCGCCGGCACGGTCGGCGCGGAGTTCCTGGGCGCAGTAGCGGCCGAAGTCCAGGATGTAGCGAAGTGATCGCTGGGCCCGGGAGAGTTCTTCTAATGGCTCGGTCAGCAGGCCGTGGACACGATCGCGTATGGGTTGGAGGAATCGCATGGGGCAATGGTCCGGTAGTCACGCCCGGTTGTCAAAGGGTTGTGGGTTGGATGCGGTTAGGCGGGGTCGTGGCCGGAGCCGCCGAAGGGGTTGCAGCGGGCGATGCGTTTGATGCCTCGCCACACGCCCTTGATCGGGCCGTGCTTCTGGACGGCGTCGATCATGTACTGGCTGCAGGAGGGCTGGAACCGGCAGTGACCGCCCATCACTTGGCCGAGCGTTACGCGGTACAGCAAGACCAGGAAGATCAGAGATCGGCTGAGGATGTGTGTGAACCAGCGGGTCACGGCTTGGGCTCCGATTGGGTATCCCCACCGCCTCGGCTCTCGGTTACCAGTTTATGGACACGCTGTAACGCTCCACCCAACAGGCGTTGATACTCTGCGACGGGTTGGAGTTTGTGCGGCCTAACAACGACGACCAGGTCGTAGCCGGTGGGCCAGTCGTGTTGACTCAATCGGAACGCTTCACGCAGACGGCGTTTGACCCGGCCCCGGGCGACTGCCGATCCCACGCGTCGGGGAACGCTTAGGCCAAGCCGGCAGTAGTCCAGGCCGTTGGGTTTGCCGCAGACGGTGATCGGGCCGGCGGTCTTGCGCAGCTTGGCATCGAAGACGGCTGCGAAGGCGCGGTTGCCGTGCAGTCTTTGGCGGTGTCTAAACAAGAATCGGAGGGTGTGTTCGGCCATCAGATGACGTGTGTGTCACGTTGGGGCTATTGTTTTTCTTCTAACAGCCGGGCGTTGTAGGTGGCTAACAAGTCTTGACGGCGGAGCAGGCCCAGGACCTCGTCGGGGTTATCCGCATCGACGACCGGCAGCTCTTCGTAGGACTCGAATACGAATCGACTGATCGCGCTGGACAGGCCCATCTGCATGGTCAACGGCTTGACGCCCGGCATCGCCAGGTCCTGCGCCACCGCCAGACTCCCGGCGTCTGACTCGTAAAGGAATTGTCTGATGTCGTTGAGCCCGAAGAGCCCGTAATACTTGCCCTCGCTATCAATCACAGGGAACGACGCTTGCCGAGTCATCGGGATCAGGTGTGCCATGTCACTCAACGGCATCCCTAATGGGACGTTGACAAAATCTCTTGCCGCGTCGTGAAGGGCGTCGCTGACAGATAAACCCTGCAGGACATCGACGATGAAGTCTCCGCGGTGTGCTGCGGATTCCAAACGGTTGGCGACCTGTTCGCGGTAGATCGTCTTGCGGCGGTTTAAGAGGTATGCCAATGCGCAGACCCACATCGATGGGAGTAAGAGGGTGTAGCTTGCGGTCATCTCCGAGACCATGATGAGTGTGCTGACGGGTGTGCAGGCTGTGGCGGCAAAGAAGCTGGCCATCCCCAGGATCACGAAGATCGGCACCTGCTCTTGTGAGACCAGGCCGGGCATCCACTGGTGAAAAAGCATCCCGACGACCGCGCCAAGTGATCCGCCGATGACCATGCTCGGGCCGAACACGCCGCCGGAGCCACCGGAGCCGATCGTCAGTGATGTGGTTAATAATTTTCCAAGCCCTACCGCCAGCAGCAGCAGGATCGTCATCTTCGTGGGGTCTTCAAGGATGTGTTGGAGGAAGCCGTACCCGAACGACAACACGCTGAGGCTTTCTTCGGCAAGGTCCGGGGGGACCGACGAGCGGATCGCGTAATAAAGCCCCACCGCGAAGAGCCCCGTCGCGCCCGCGCCGATGGCTGGCTTAATAATCTTGGGCACGGGGAACCGTTTGAACAATTCCGTGATCCCGTAGAAACACCGGATATACACCCAGGACATGAGAACCATCACCACCGCCAGTACGGTCAACGGCAGCAGCAGCAGTGGTTGATTGAACCCGATCGCTTTGACCACGAACAACGGCTCAAATCCGAACACCACACAGAACACGCAGTACGCGATCGTGGTGGAGATGAATGCGGGGATTAACGCTTCGGCCTCGAAGTCGGGGTCTCGGTAAAGCACCTCGGCGGCGAAGATCGCGCCAGCCAGCGGCGCGTGGAAGATCGCCCCGATCCCGGCGCCCAGTCCGGCGGTCATCAGCACACGTCTGTCTGAATCGGGGAGTTTTAGTTTGGTTGCTAAGAATGATCCGAACCCCGCGCCGATCTGCGCGATGGGGCCTTCACGCCCGCCGGAGCCGCCGGTCCCCAGCGTGATTGCCGAGGACACCATCTTGACGATCGGGACACGGCCACGGACGACGCCGCCCTTGTTGTGATACGCATCGATCGCGGCGTCGGTGCCGTGGCCCTCCGCCTCGGGTGCGAACCAATAAACCAGGGCCCCGCTGATGAGTCCGCCAGCGATCGGCACGACCAGGAGAAGCCAGGGCGTCAGGTCTGTGTGCGGTAGCCCCGCGCTAAACACGTCGCCGTATTCCGTTTCATTGGCCGGGCCGCCCTGATGATAGCCGGTGAACCACTCCAGGCTCACGTGCGTGATCAGCAGGCATAGCAGGTTAAATGCGATGGCCCCCAGCCCGGCCACCACGCCGACAATCGGCGCCAGCATGATGCTGCGGTTTGTGCGGGGGACCAAGGCTCTGAGTTTCTGGATCAGTTCGGTCATGGCAAGCCACGCATCATACAAAGATTCGTCCCACACCTGATGTGCCTGCCTCGTCGAGTCATAAAATGCCGGGTTTTGTTAGTATTTACAGTCTACGAATAGGGGCGGGTGGCCGTGGGGACGGAGATTTATAGACGATGAAGCATCAAGATGTGCCCCATACCTCAACCGACCTCGCCTCTGGCCTGCCCACACTGGATGCCATGCGTGACGCCGCCGGGCTGGTGCATCAGGCCGTCCCGCCGACCCCGCAATATGCCTGGCCTCTGCTGTGCGAGCGTGTCGGGACTGAGGTCTGGGTCAAGCACGAAAACCACACGCCGACCGGTGCATTCAAGGTCCGTGGCGGGCTGGTGCTGCTGGACCAACTCAAACATGAGCAACCCGATCTGCCCGGCGTGATCTCCGCGACCAAAGGCAACCACGGCCAGTCCATCGGGTTCGCCGCCAAACGCCTGGGTCTCAAGGCTGTCATCGTCGTGCCTCATGGCAACAGCGTCGAGAAGAGCAACGCCATGCGTGCGCTGGGCGTCGAGTTGATCGAACACGGCGAGGACTTCCAGGCGGCACTCGAACACGCCGGGGTGCTTTCGCAACAGCGGGGCCTGGTCCCGATCCCACCGATCCACGACGCCCTAATACGCGGTGTGGCTACTTATAGCTTGGAGTTTCTAAGCGGCACGCCGCCGCTGGACACGGTCTACGTCCCGATCGGGATGGGCTCGGGCTTCTGCGCCATGGCCGCCGCACGGCAGGCGCTGAACCTAACTACAAAAATCGTCGGCGTCGTTTCCGACCACGCCCCGACCTATGCGCTGTCCTTTGAGCAAAATAAACCCGTCCCGCACCCGGTCAGCACGAAGCTCGCCGATGGGTTGGCCTGCCGACAGGTGGATGACTTTGCGTTAAGTATTGTCACCCAACATGCCGAGCGCATTATCCGTGTCACTGATGATGAGGTCGCCGAAGCGATGCGTTGCTACTTCACGGCCACACACAACGTCGCCGAGGGCGCGGGGGCGGCTCCGCTGGCGGCACTGCTGAAAGAGAAAGACGCGATGGCCGGGAAGCGCGTCGGGGTGGTGCTGACCGGGGGAAATGTGGATGCCGATCAGTTCGTCAAAGTCCTTGCTGGCCAGATCTGATTCGACATCAACCAGACCCTTGGCGATACGTCCTTATTCTCGTTATCCCCTACGGGGAACGGTGTGGATGAATCTTGCAAGGGTTTACGCCGTGATGGCGGTGGTGTGACGGACGTGTTCGAGTGTTTGTGCCAGGCCGACGCCCAGGGCGCAGCCGGTGATGCCGGCGGAGGCGTACTGGATGGGCAGGGCGAGCGTGAGGTTCAGGAGGTTGTGGGTGTAGATGTCGAAGAGCATCACGTCGGGTGTCGGGTAGGAGCGGGCGACCCAGAGGTAGGCCAGGGCGGCGACGAGCATCGGGCTTAGGAGGATGACCAGCGGGTTGCGTTGGGGGACGGCCATGTTGCCTATGAGTGCGGCGACACCGAAGCCCAGGATCAGCGAGCCGTTGACTTGTCCGCCGTCGGGGGATTGGATCAGCAGGTTGCAGATGAACGCGCCCCCGGCTGCGGTGATGAGCCCGGCGAGCAGGGGTTTGGCTCCGGGGAATGTCAGGTGGGTGCGCGTGCCGAGGTGATGTTTCGGTGCGAACCATTGCAGCTTCGGGCGGACCATGATCCGTAGCCTATCGATCCCGACGAACACCACGGTTAGCATGACAAGCCAGATCCCTGACTCGATGGCGAGCGATTGGAAATCGGTGGGGAGGTTGGCCCGTAGGAGGTAGCCATCGATGGACCCGCCCATTGAGCCCAGCAGCAGCAGTGAGCCGGTGACGGTGAACACCCCGGTCAGGGGGTTGCCTGTGGATGCCACGACCAGCCCTGCGATGATCGCGGGGATGCCGGCAGCGAAAAGGATCAGGACCGCGGTGGGGGTGCCGACGTGGGCGTCCATCAGACTCAACCCGGTGGACCCGTCTGCCGGTGTCAGTGCCCCAAGCGCGAGTAGCCAGCACATCCCCGCGGTGACCAGGGACAACCCGATGAGAAGACGGTGTTTTAGCTGTGGCAACATAGGCTGGGATTCTATCGCGGTTGTCCCGACATTGCCCGTTGGCGGCCGGGCGGTGCGGTGTTGGCGGTTAATATCAGGCGTCGGCCGAGTCGGTCGGCTTGTCCGGCTTACGGTAGCTGATACGCATCACAATCAGGCCAAATTCGAACAGCGTCCAAAGAGGCATCGCCAGGGCGAACATGCTGATCGGGTCGGCGGGTGTCAGTAGCGCGCCCAAGACGAAACAGACGAAGATGCAGTATCGGCGGTACTTGCTGATGGTGTCCGGTGCGATCAGCCTGGACCAGCCCATAATCATCATGATGACGGGGAGTTGAAACGAGATGACCACGCCCAGCATGAGCATGGTGACGAAGCTGATGTACTGGCCGATCTCGATCATCGGTGCCAGCAGGGATTGGCCGACCAGCGGGACGTAGGTGATGGTCCGCCCGGAGATGTGGATGCGGAGTTGGCCCTCGGGTTGTTTGATCCAGGCCTGGCCTTCAATCGGGTTTGGCGGGTCGGTGGCGAGGGTTTGAAACAACGTGGCTGGGCCGGGGGTTAAATCCGTCGTTGGGTCTTCGGTGGCGGGTCCATTGGTGGGAGCATCAGTCGGTGCGTAGGGCGAGCCATAGGCGCTAAGCACCCAGCCGACAATCCCCCCTTGCACGGGGCCCTGTGTGTCCGGCGCGGGGAAGCCGGTGGTGAAGAAGATCAAAAACGCCAGGGTCATCGGCAGCAGGATGTGATACATGAACAGCACACCCAGCACCGACATCAACGCGCTAAATGGGGCGACAAGTGCCGCCGCCTTGCGTTCGTGTGCGTAGAGCCCGCTTTCGATGAACTTCCACAGCTGATAGCAGATCCAAGGCGACGCGGTAACCAGCCCGACGATCAGGCCGACCTTCATGTAGACGCTGAATCCGGTGGTGACCGCGAGGTTGTAGGTCTGTGGGGGGAGACCGAAGTATTGCAGGACTTGTGCCAAAGGTCGGACCAGCCAGCCGACGATCTCTCGGCCGTAGACAAGCCCAAGGATGCTGGTGAGCAACGGCCCCAGCAGCGCGAGGACCAGCCTGCGCCTTAGGTCTTCGATGTGATCGCCGAAGCTCATCCGCATCTCGTCGAGGCGGGAGTCCTTGGGTTTTCTTTCCTGGTCGATCTGGTCAAGAGGCATGGGCAGATTCTAAGGGGGATCGGGTTGCGGTGGTGGCGGGGGAGACTGGGGGAAGGCCGGGGGTTAGATAATCAGCATCGCGTCGCCGAAGGAGTAGAAGCGGTAGCGTTGCTGGATCGCTTGCTGGTACCAGTCCATAAGCCGGTCGATCCCGACGCCGGGCAGTGCGGCGACCAGGGCGAGGAGGGTCGAGCGGGGGAGGTGAAAATTGGTCAGCAGGTGGTCGGTATAGCGGTAGGTGAAGTGGTTGTCAGGGGTGATGAACAGTTGGGTGTCGGTGGTGTAGCCCTGATCGGCAGCCGAGTAGAGGTCGGTCGGCAAACTCTCGATCGCGCGGACGGTCGTCGTGCCGACGGGGGTGATGGATTTACCTGCATTACGGGTCCGCTGGATCGCACGGATCGTTTCCGGTGGCACAGAGATAAACTCGCTGTGGATCGGGTGGTCGTTGACCTCTTGGCAGCGGATCGGTGCGAACGTGCCCATGCCGACATGCAGGGTGACCTGGGCCCGGGTAACGCCGGCGGCTTGCAGGGTGTCAAGTAACTCGGTTGTGAAGTGGAGCCCGGCGGTGGGCGCGGCAACGGAGCCAACCCGGTCGGCGTACACGGTGTTGTAACGGGCCATGTCTTGAGCTGTCACCTCCGGCTGGTCGTGGGCCTTGCGGGCCTTACGGATATAAGGCGGCAGGGGGGCTAGACCGATCCGCGAGAGGAGGGTGAGCGTGTCGTCATCCCCGGTGTAATTCGCTAACCATTCGCCGCGCCCGACGTGTTCGATGAGTGTCAGGTGGGTGTTACTATCCAGGTCGATGCGTTCGCCGGGTTGGAGTTTGCCACGGGATTCGATGAGGGTGAGCCATTGGTTGTTGGCGGGTGAGCCCAGGTATAGGCCGGTGATTTTTCCGCCGGTGGCGGCGCGGGTGCCGTGATAGTAGGCGGGGAGGACCTTGCTTCGGTTGACGAGTAACAAGTCGCCTTGCTGGAAGACGCCCAGGCTTGGTAGGTCTCGTACAAGACGGTGGTCGATCTTGCCGGTCGCGCGATCGATGACCATCAGCTTGGCGCTGTCCCGGGGGGCGGCGGCGGCGGTGGCGATCAGTCCGCCGGGCAGGTCGTAATCCAGTTCATCAGCACGCATCGACGGCATGGTAGGGCGTGGGGACATCCGGGCAACAGGGCCGTTGGGCTGGGGCATCATCTGGCGTAGATCGGAGGGGTGACGATATTTTTGAATCAACGTAAGCACTTATTTTCTATGTAGATATGGTCTGGTTGAATCTTCTGTGCCCGGGGTCCACCATTCGCCGGTGGTGGGGCATGTGGATTCGGCCCCATGAAAACCTGATGGTCTGGTCGATCAGGCAGGACCTGTTTGGGCACGATCAGCACACGCCACTGGTCGCTGGGCGAGTACATGGGGCCCATGCCCATAGGCGTATCCATGAGCACGTCCATCAACCCATCCACGGCTCGGCGGAGCCCAAATCCACCCGTCTTGCTGATCGTATTGATGTCGTTGCCAAGGGCGACCCTGCCCGGCCGGCGGACTGTCATCGCTGTGACCTCGGTTCGGTGTCTGAATCCGGTGAGTATGTGCCCTATCTGCCGGGGTTGTGGGAGGCCCAAGCACCGCAATCGGACCCGCCCACGATGCTGCTTGTCTACTTCGACAAGACGGGCCTTTCTCAAGGCTTTACCCACGGCCAGTCGGTCCCCGCAGCCGGGAGCCTGCTTGATACTTTTGCCTGAGCCCGGCGTGGCGTACCTGTCCGAATTGATCCCCCACGCTTGGCCGTTACTCTAACGGTATGGCATACGGCATAATCTTCGTCATCTTACGTTGGATACACATCGGTTCGGCTGCGCTGATCGTTGGGGGCTTGGCGTTGATCGTCTTAAGTGCTGGGCCGGTCCGTTCCCTGATGGACAACAACGACGCGACTGCGGTGATCCGCAAGATCGAGTTGCGGTTTCGGTTTGTGTTGGCCGTCGCGGTGTTGGGGCTGGTTGTCAGCGGGGTCTATCAGTGGGTGATCTTCGGTCAGGTGTATCAGGAACTGGGTATGCTGGGCAATGGGCTGCTGGGGGTGAAGGTTCTGTTTGCGACGGCGTTGTTCGCGTTGCTCTGGGCGTTCCAGGTCGAGTCGATGCTGCATCCCTCGGCCCGCGCCTGGCGGTTGATGAACCTGTCACTAGCGATACTCGTAGTGATGCTGGCTGGCGTGCTGCGGTACATGCGGCTGGGTGCGATCGGGATGCCGTGACGGGTTGAGCACAGGTGATTGATGGGTAGACCACATCGTGACAGGTTCAGGAAATCGGGGGGGGCTGGTTCTGCACATTCATTTAAGGGGATGCCGATCGAGCGATTTCTGTCGATGCGCGGCAAGCGGCGGGGTTGGTATGTGGCCGTGACATTGGTGGTCGCTCTGCTGCTGGTTCTTGCGGATCGTGGCGGGTTGCTGGTTGATGCCGGGGACGACTTTGCACGGTACGACGGGAAGACGTTTGCTGTGACCCGTGTGATCGATGGAGACACCTTGGATATTGATGTGCCTGATGGCGATGAGCGAACCACTCGGCTGCGTTTTTGGGGGATTGATACGCCGGAGATGGCCCGCCGTGACCCGGCCCGCCCAGCCCAGCCGTTTGCCCAGGAGGCCACGGACCTGACCCAGCGATTAGCCCAGGGCCAGCGGGTCCGCCTGATCCTCGAGCCGCACCGCTTGAGGGGTAACTACGGGCGATTATTGGTGTTTGTGGAGCTGCCGGACGGGACGCTTTTGAACGAGGCTCTGCTGTCAGCGGGCCTGGCACGGGCGGACGATCGGTGGAGCCACCGACATATCAAGCGGTTTGAGGCTCTAGAGCGAGATGCGAGGGGCCAAGGGGTGGGTTTGTGGGGTGGCCGGGGAAAATCGAGGAACGCCGATAAATAACGCCGATAGGCGTGGTCTGGCCAGTCCAGCGTGTATGATGCGTGCCGTCTTGATTAGTCAAAGGAAAGTTCTTTGTTCAAGCATGAATCAGACCGATTACGGAGTAACGACCGGTATGATTGCCGGTTGATGATTGAGGAAACCAGCGAGTTTCTCTCCTGGGCGTTGCGTGAAGGTCACGGGTTGCCAAGGATCCCACGCAGGCGGGTCGATCAAGGGGGGTTTGCCGAGTTGCTGCGTCGGCCGTTGGCCAGGGTCGCGGTTACTCACTGGTGGCGCCGGGTATTGGGACAGGATTGAATCGAAAATCGAGTCGGCCATTTAACCTCCGGGATAGGCCGGGTGGAGAGCACATGTCGGTACGAGCAAACATCAGCAAGGGATATATCTGGCGGCCCGGCGTAATCGGGGCGATGGCGCTGCTATTCAGCGGCTGGTTCGGTTACGACGGGATGGTTGCGTACCCGCTTGCGTTGGAAATACAAGAGGCCTACAACCAGGTCGTGAGCGATAACCCCGGTGATCCTCTCGAGCAGGCCAGGATATGGGCCGATCACGCCAAGACCCAGGGTTGGCCGACCGGTGTGCCCAAGAGCAAGATCGAAGAGAACGATCCATTCACGCAGAAAGTCATCGCAGGGATCACCGCTCCGGTGGGGATATATTTCCTGGCGACGTTTTTCCTGACCCGTAGCAGGTGGGTCGAGGCCGACGAGCAGGGGCTTCGCACCAGTTCGGGGCTGCAGACGGATTACGCATCGGTCATATCGATTGATAAGTCGCGTTGGCAGCGTAAAGGCATTGCCGTGGTCCACTACGACAGCGGCGGTCAAAGCGGGCGGGTCCTGCTGGACGACTGGAAGTTCGATCGTGAGTCGACCAAGCGCATCCTTGAGGCCATCGAGGAGCGTATGCCCGGCGGCGGTGAGGGCGGCAGTGATGACACAGGTGAGTCCGACGGCGACACCGCCGAATAATCGGTGTGCCGCAGAGGCTCGGGCAAACGCCATTAAACCAGGGTTTTTCTAAACGGCGAACCTTCGATTGCACCCAATGCGATTGAGGGTGTTATCGCTTTTGCTTGCCGAAAGGCTTGCCGCTGCTTGAGGTCGCGGTCCCTCCGACGGTGGAGTTGGGTGAGGCCGGCAGCACATGGCCCAGACGGGACGTGTTAGCAGAGACGACGGGGATGCCGATCTGCTTGTGGACGTACAACGGGGCGTTGACGATCAGTCGGCCCTCGTAGTAGCGGACGGAGGAGAACTGCCCGCCGTTGGCCTGCCAGATGTCCGGCTCGATGGTTTGGCGGATCGTGTCCGCCAGGTTCTGACCACTCTCGACCTTGGTCGGCTGGGTGTCTTCATCTTCGCTGTCGTCAGTGGTGAATAATTCCGACGAGCCACCGCCACCGCCACCGCCACTGTTGGTATTACTCAGTGCCGAGGAGATGTCGAATCGGGGGGCGTTGTTGAAGTTGGGGACAGACATCACCATGTCGGCGACGTCGTAGACCCGCATCACCGGGTGGCGGTTGGCTTGGTGCTTGGTCATCACCTGGACGTACCAGGGGGTGGCTTCGTAGATCAGTTCGATGTCGGGGGATGCGCTACTCATCAGCACGTCCAGCAGCAGCCGGGCGGGGACGGTCTTAAGATCGAGTGTGATTGGCTGCTCGGGGTCGATCCCCTCTAACTCCATCGCGTCCCAGTTAATCACCAGCGGGATGTCGGTGGTCGTTGACCACCAGCTAAAAACATCACGCGCGGGGGTCTGATCGATGAAGACCTCGTCGATGATCTTGCGCATCTTCAATGGGATCTGAGGCGAGTCTTGCGGCGGGGCCTGGGGTCGTTGTGCGTCTTGCTGCCGTTGTTCACGCACCGCATCGATCCGGTCCTGCAAACTCTGGGCCCGCGTATCGGTCGCCCACACCGCGAGGGTCAGGCACATCACAGCCAGTACATGCTTCATCGTCGGCCCCTTATTTTGCAGTGTTCAATCCGAACTTCGCCCCGTGGGTTGCACGGTCAAACGCCGTGCGGGGGCTTGCTTCATGATAGGCCTGTTGGGGGCGGATGGGAAGTAAAAAACGGGGGATATTCCACGCCGAATCCCCTCCCCTTGCTCGCCTAGGTGCCGCCCGTTTCACCCGCCGCCATGGCTCGCAATCTTGGGAGGATGACCTGGCGTGAGAGGATCTTGATGCAGGCTGCCGAGGGGATCGCGATGAGCATCCCAAGCAGTCCCGCCAGTGCCCCGCCGATCATCACCGCCAGAAGCACCGAGACCGGGTCCAGGTCCGTGGCCTTGCCCTGCACGATCGGCTCGACGACCCAGCCGTCAAACCCCTGTGCCAGGATGTACACCGCAGTGGGCCAGATCAGTACCCAGATCGTGAACCCACCGCCCGCCACCGAATCGACCAGCACCAGTACCAGCGCCGCCAGGAACCCGACCACCGCCGCGAACGGAACGAGGTTTAATGTGCCCGACAACACCCCAAGCAGCAGCCAACTGGGCACGCCCGCTATCCACCAGCCAATGCTCAAGACCACCGACATCACCGCCGCCTGGATAAGCCGGCCACGGATGAAAGCCGCCACCGATTTGTCCATCATCACAATGACGCCCAGCATCTCGGTCTTGTGCTGGGCCGGGATGAACGGCACGAACCACGCGATCAGCTTGTCGAGCTTCCAACTAAAGAAGAAGAAGCAGAACCCGATGATGATCGCCGACAGCGCGAGGTAGCTGGTGATGCTGATCGCCGAGCCGACTACGCCCGAGCCGACGTCCAGTGAAGCGAGAATGAACGCCCCGACCTGCCCCCAGTCCAGTTCGTTGAGCAGGTCCGCGGTCTTGGCGAGCACCTCGGTCGCCCGCTCGGGCCCCAGTGCTTCGTCGATCACCACGCGCAGGTTACTTATGAATCCGCTTTCGGCATCGGTGGTGCCGTTGTCTCCGTTTGCTGTACCGATGTCGGCTTCGGCCTGTGCGGGTGTGTTAGATACGGCCGTGGTGTCTGGCGAGTCCGGGCTGTCCAGGGTCCGGCCGGGTGACGGTGGGGCGGTGAGAGCCGCCGGTGTCGCCGGTTCTGCGGTGTGCAGGTCGGCTTGTTCCTGCACGAACTGTCTGATCTGCTCGGGGTAGGACTTGGCCTTTTGAATCAGGTCCACGCCTTGCCCGACCAGCGGCGGCAGGACCACCAGCGCCAGCAGCAGGGCGACCATCAGCCCCAATAACATCACCCCCGCCGTCCCCGCCCAACGCGGCAGCCGTAGTTTTTTGTTCGCCCAGGTCACCACCGGGTTGAAGATGTACGCCAGCCCGACCGCGATCACCAGCGGCAGCAGCACCGAGCGCAGGGCGTAGACGATCCCCAACAGCCAGGGCACAGCTATGGACGCGACCGTCAGCAGGACCAGCGAACCCAGCAGCAGTTGAAACCAGCGTTGCAGCCAAAGCGGTGTCGGGCGGTCGGCCATCCATGACCCTTCCGGTTAGATAGAGAGATCGCTATGCCGGCGCGCGCAGCGGTCGGCCATAGGCTTTTTCGGCTATGGGAGCGTGATAAGGTTGGTTTTTAGACGTTTTCGCTCAGCAGCAGGGGCGCGGAGAACGCCTGGTCGAAGCGGAATACGTCGATGAAGTCCGAGATTGTGTCTTCCTGGGTCTTGTGCATCAGCCCGCCATTGACCATGGCGAAGACGATCCGGCCGAAGTCTTCGCTGTGTTGGATATTCCAACGCGCAAGGACACTGCGTGCCAGCAGGCCGTACTCACGCTTGGCGAAGTCACGCAGACCAAGGCATAGCTGCTGCCCGCTGATGTGTCGGCTCTGTGGGACTTCATCATCGTCGTCGTCAAGCGGGGACTGTGCGGGGCTCACGGAGTGCGTGGGGTCCTCGCCGTGGATACGCCTGACCGTGAAGTCCAGCCCGCGCTGGACGAACAGGAAAGCATCCACCGGATACCCGTTGTCTTCCGCGATCTGGTTGAGGCTCTTAAGCGACACTTTCCACACTTTCAGGAGGGTTTATCTACACTAAATATACTATTGAACACCCGGACTAATCAAGCTTATTCCCGCTAACTAAGCGGGACCAGTGCCCCGCCAAGATAAACGGCGTAAACCACGCCTAGAAGCCGCCCATCCGCATATTTTCCAGTGATGGCGGGAACGGGTAGCGGGCATAGACCCCAGTTGGGGCCGACTCCCACATCCAAGGTGCGGGGTACACATCGCCAGCAAACCCCGACTCGTGCATCGTCCGTAGCACGGTCTCAAAACTGGGTTCCTGCCCGTGCTCATCGACCAGGGCATTGGCGTGGGCACCCAGGAACGACACCGATGCCACCGGCAGCCGCTGCCCGGGCTTACGTCTCACCATCTCCGATGCCACCGAGAACCCGTGGCTCAGGTCGTTCAGCGTCAGGTGGTCGCGGTTGGTTGGCCTAAGCAGCCCCAGCACCTCGATCGTATCCATATCAAACTTAATCACCGTCACCGACTCGCGGTGGGCGAACATCTGCGTGTGGTTGGTGATCGAATCGGGTGTCCACTGGCTGGTCGTCACAAGCTCGGCGAGCTTGCTGATGATCCCGTGGCTGTTGTCTTGGGCATTCACCGCACACACGATCGAACGGTATCGCCCAGCCACCACGTCGTCCAGCAGGTGCTGGCCCCACATGATCCGCACCCGCGAAGTCGTGTCCGCCTGCTTGGTCGGCCGACCGTCCGGCAGAACGATCAGACGCTCCTGAATCGCGTGATCGACCATCAACTGGTCGCCGTCGCCGTCATAGATGTGTGTTGTTTTGGTCTTGGTCGTCATGAACGAAACCCTCTCTAACAGGCCATGCGGGTACCGGGTCAATTCGGGGCAAGTCCGGGGTTAATCCGGGGGTACCTCTGAGATTATACAGGTTCCCGCTGGCTACGCCGGTTGTTGTTTACGTTGTCTTGGGCCATTAGGATGCGAACCCTGACCCCTATCGAATAAGTCAGGGCGGGTCCATCAATGATATCCAAACACCCTAACGCCCCTGGATTCACACCGATCAAACCAGCCGTGCTGCATCGCCGGCGTGGGAACGTGTTCCTGATCCTGGCGGGGCTGTTTTTAGGCACGCTGGCGATGCTGAATATCCTGGGGATCAGCCGGTTCATCAAGCTGGCATCCTTCACCGTGGCCGAGGGGACGCCGGATCAGTGGGAGCTGGTGTTTGCGGTCGCCGTGGGGGTCTTGCCGTACCCGGTGACGTTTCTGTGTACCGATTTGATCAGCGAGTTCTTCGGCCGAAGACGCGCCAACGCCGTGGTGATCGTCGGGTTGATCCTGAATATCTGGGTCGTGGCGATCCTCTGGCTGGGGGGGATGCTCCCGGGCTGGGAAACATTCGACGCCGATGGCCAGATGGTCCGCGACGCCGCCGGCCGGCTGCCGGTGTTCTTCGAGGTCCGGGCCCTGACGTTTGGTGCAGTCGGCGCATCCATGATCGCCTACTTCGCCGCCCAGTTCTGCGACGTGCAGGTCTTCCACTTCTGGAAACGCCTGACAAAAGGCAAGCACCTCTGGCTGCGCAACAACGCCTCGACACTGGTTAGCCAGATGATTGACACTGTGGCCGTCATCCTGATCACCTACTACTTCACCGAGAACAGCCTGCGGATGGTCGATTCGCAACCCATATGGTTTCAACTGCTGGTCACCTACATCCTGGCAGGCTACGTCTTCAAGCTGATCGCGGCACTGCTGGATACGCCCCTGATTTATCTCGCGGTCTACCTGCTCAAGGACTACCTGCAGATCGACCCGACGGTTGAACACGCGGAAACCGCAGATGACATAGCTGATGAAACAGTGATGAACGCAGATGAACGCGGATAATAGAGAAGATATGAAAGAGCGGATACGACGCCGAATCCTGTGCTCCGCTCGCCGACCCATCAGCGTTCATCTGCGTTCATCACTGTTCCTTCTCCCCGCTCCTTCTCTGCGCCCTCCTCGTTCTCTGCGGTGAATCCTCCGGCTGTATTCTCCATGACGCAAACCAAACCCCAACTCCGCCGCGACATGAAAGCCCGCCGTGCCGCGATGTCGGCCGACGAAGTCGCTCGTTATTCGGACATGATCCGCCAGCGCGTGCTTGATCTTGACCAACTCCGCGATGCGCACTCCGTCTTCACCTATGTCTCGATCAACCATGAGCCTGACACCCGAAACCTGATCCGCGACCTGCTCGCACTGGGCAAACGTGTCAGCGTCCCACGCATCGACTCCGATGGCCTCATGCAAGCCCACGGCATCACCTCCCTCGACGACCTGCAATCATCCGCCCCCGGTAGCCCCGGCCAATTCGGCATCCCATCTCCCCCGCTCATAGCACCCGTCGAATCGAACCCCGACATAATTCTCGTCCCCGGCCTCGCCTTCACCCAAGCCGGCGACCGCTTGGGCATGGGCGGCGGCTACTACGACCGCTACCTCACTCAGCACCCCGACTCATTGACCATCGGCCTGTCCTACGACTGGCAAGTCATTGACCACCTGCCTAACGAACCACACGACCAGCCGGTCCAGAAGCTCGTTGCCGAAGCCCGTGTGATATCATGTTCCGGCTGACGTTTTCATTTTCAAACACCTAGAGGCCACCATGCCCAGACCTATCCTGTTTGCCCTCATTTTCCTATTGTCCGCCGCGCCCACCTTCGGCGAATACCAACTGGAGATCGGCCCGGACACCACCGTCATCGACGGCCCAATCAACCCCGACGGCACCATCAACTACCTCGCCTACCTCAACCAAAAACTCAGCGAAGGTGTCACCCCCGAAAACAACTTCGCAGTGGATGTGGCGATGTCGATGGGCGAGGACGCTTGGTACAAAGAGTCGTTCCGGGAGAAGGTCTTTCTGAGATTGGGTGTCGAGATACCGGCCGAGGGACCGTTCTTCGTGAACTTTCAAACATTCCTAGGGATAGGCGATGAGGACGAAGAGGATGATCGGCGATGGGAGCGGGAATATGACGCGAGCAAAAGTCCGTGGACGACCGAGCAATACCCAGAAGTCAAACGCTGGCTTGATGAGCAAGGTGAGTCACTTGATCGGATTGTCAGGCGTGTTAACCAAAAGGATCGGTATTACTTTCCGTGGATTGTTGCGGGAGACGACCCCGAAGTCATAAGCGCGGCTTTGCTGCCAGGGTTAGGCCAGTTGCGTCGTATTGCTAGAGGGTTTCAAGCCCGGGCTCAGTGGAATATCGCAGCCGGTGAATTGGACGCTGCTTGGTCTGATGTCAGGGCGATGCACCGAATGGCGGATGCGCTAATGCAGGAGCCTTACGTACTATCCTGGTTGGTAAGTCTGTCGATTCATAATATGGCACTTGGCGTTGTGGATGATGTTGTATCGAGCGATCGTCTTACGGCCCGGTTTGCTAGGCAGGCTATCGCCAACTCGCACTCTCTGTTAATGCTGCCAGACTTCGCGGTCCCGTTGGATGTGGGGGCTCGACTGCAATCATTGGATATGCTGCAGCTTTGTTGGAAGGGACACGGCGAAGTGCTTGAGTTGTCTGAGCAAACCTATTCATTCATGGCTATGGGCGAGTTTGATCCGAATGTTACGTTGCGAGAGATTAACCGCCGGATAAATCTTTTCGTTGAGGCAGCAGGGATGCCTGATCCCCAGCAACGCATTAAGGCGATGTATGAAGTAGACAATGAGTTTGGTGAATTATACTTTCAGACGCTTGATATGCTTAAAGGGGATGCCGAAGCGATTGCTTCATTGCGTGCACAGATAGAGGGAAGTAATGTCTATACGGTTGGTGGAACTCACCTTTTCCTGGGGCAGACGTTTGCCAGGCCAGTATCCACGGTTCGTGGATTGGTAATGACACAGATGCGTCTACAACTCCAGCCGGTCGCATTTGCCATTGGCGGCTACCACGTCGAGCATGGTGAGTATCCCCCCGACCTCAACGCCCTCGTGCCCGATTACCTCGACAGCCTGCCGACCGATTTTGCTACAGGTGAGTTGCCCGTGTACCGCGTCGAAGACGGGGTGGCGATCGTCTACAGCCTCGGGACCGATCTGGAAGATGACAGCGGGGTAGACGACCCTCAAGAGGGCGACATCGTCTTCCGTATCGAACGCTAAGGGCCGCCCAGATTCAATGACCCATGCGGATCGTATTCGACCCTTCCGGGTTCCCTGTTCCATACCGTTTTGCCGGGGAAAGCGCCCTGCGGTACTCTATCCGCCCGGTGATTGTCACCCGGTTCCCCCGGTTTCCCCCCGTTCTTACCGATTGAGGCTACGACGATGTTTGATGCTATCCAACCTGCGGCCCCCGACGCGATTCTTGGTTTGACCGAAGCTTATAACGCCGATGATCGGCCCGGGAAGATCAACCTGGGTGTGGGGGTCTACAAAGACGCCTCCGGCAAGACGCCGGTGCTGGCGACCGTTAAGGAAGCAGAGCGTCGGCTGATCGACACCGAGGCGAGTAAGAGCTACAAGCCCATCGACGGCGACCCGGCCTACGGGGCCTGTGTGCAGAAGATGCTCTTTGGGGCGGATAGCCCGATCGTCGCGGACAAACGTGCGGCGACCAGTCACTGCCCCGGCGGTACCGGGGCGCTGCGTGTGGCGGGGGATTACCTGAACAGCAACCACCCCGGCGCGACGCTCTGGCTCAGCGATGAGACCTGGCCTAACCACCCGTCGATCTTTGCGGCAGCGGGTCTGCCGATGAAGCGGTACCCGTACTTCGATGCCAAGACCAACACGCTTAACTTCGACGCGATGCTTGATGGCCTGTCCAAAGCCTCGGCGGGCGACGTCGTGTTGCTGCACGGCTGCTGCCACAACCCCACCGGTGTGGACCTTGGTGCTGACCAGTGGGTGAAGGTCGCTGACCTGTGTGCCAGCAAGGGGCTGCTGCCGTTGTTGGACTTTGCCTATCAGGGTTTTGCCGAGGGGATCGAAGAAGACGCGGTCGGGTTGCGTGCTTTGGCAGCCAAGGTGTCTGAACTGATCGTCTGTGGGAGTTTCTCGAAGAACTTTGGGCTGTACAACGAACGTGTCGGCTCGCTGACCTTCGTTGCCGGCTCGGCTGACACCGCCAAGGCTGTGCAGAGCCAGGTCAAGACCTGTGTCCGGCGCAACTACTCCAACCCCCCAGCCCACGGCGGGGCTGTGGTGACGACCATCCTCAACGACGCCGCACTTAGCGCCCAGTGGCGTGGCGAACTGGCTGAGATGCGTGACCGGATCAACGGGATGCGTAGCTTGTTCGTTAACACCCTTGCAGACAAGGGCGCGAACCGTGACTTCTCATTCATCACTCGGCAACGCGGGATGTTTAGCTACTCGGGTTTGAACAAAGACCAGGTCGGTCAACTCCGTGACAAACACGCGGTCTACATCGTCGGCTCCGGGCGGATCAACGTCGCCGGGATGACCGAGTCGAACATGGACAAGCTCTGCGAAGCCATCGTAGATGTGCTTTAACTGCTAGGAAAATCGCAGAAAAGACTGGGAAAACCGCTATTTTGAGGTATGCTGTAGCATGCGCATAACGCATGATGTAACAGAAGTTTAGATGTAACAAGTTACTTCGTGCATTTTTTATTGGGTGGAGAAAAATCCATGAAGCAGCTAGTTGTTTCTGTAGCGGTGTTTATCATGTCGGCGTCATCGGTTTTGGGGGCGACCAATTGGCTACCGACCATTCCCGTGGGTACCACCGAGGTCAAACTCGACCTGCACTCAGCTGGGTTTAATACCAACGTTCTGGGCGTCGATCAGATCATCCCGACAAAGTTAGCCCCCATCCCTGACGGCAGTGGCCGGATGGTGGTCAGCACGATGGGCGGGCTGTTTCGGATCATGGATGCCGACGGCAACATCTCGGCGGCCAATAGTGGGGTCTATCTGAATACCAATACGGCCGAGACCAGTATCGCGCCATTTGCCTACGGCGTAACCAGTCTTGCGTTCCACCCTGATTTCTCCAACAACGCGGCTGCTGGGTTTGGCAAATTCTACACACTGGTGACCGAGGCTCCCAAGGCCCCCGCCGGCTACGACTTCACCCCCGTGCTTGCCCCCGCCGTAGTCGATCCGGGCGACGCCCACGCCGCGGTGCTGGTGGAATACACCGTTGATCCGGGATCGATCGGATCGGATGTCTTGGTAACCAGCGGTGGCGGCCAGAACGTCACTCGGCGCGAGCTGTTCGTCGCCGAGGAACTAGACAATGAGCACAACTTCGGCGACCTGGCGTTCGACGCCAACGGGCTGCTGTACATCACCACCGGAGACGGGCTTTTCGACTTCAACGGCGGGGTCAACCCAGAAGCGCAAAACGCTCAAGAACTCGGCTCCGTGCTGGGCAAGGTCCTGCGGATCGACCCGCTGGGCAACAGCAGCACTAACGGGAACTACGGCATCGTCGCAAGCAATGTCTTTGCCGCCGACGGCGATGCCAACACCTTGGGTGAGATTTATTCCTACGGGCACCGTAACCCCTGGCGCATCAGCGTTGACCAAGTGTCCGGAGACGTCATCGTCGGCGAGGTCGGGCACTTCAATATCGAAGAGGTCAACGTCTCGACCAATGGCGGTAACTTCGGCTGGCCCACGATGGAAGGCTCTTTCCTGATCAATCCGGCAGACGGGTTCGATCTCACGCCGGACGTTGGCGACGTGTTTGCGACGGCCAACGGCATCACGCCTCCCGTGTTCGAGTATGACCATGAGGACGGGAAATCTGTTACCGGCGGGTTCGTCTACCGTGGCAGTCAGTTTCCGGCACTCCAAGGCAAATACATCTTTGCCGACTTCCAGGGCGGTGACGTGGCCACCAGCCAACGCCTGTTCGCCGGTGACCTGGCTACCGGCAGTTTTGAGCAACTGCTTGTCGCCCCCGGTAGTGCGGGCCTGAATTCACCGGTGAGCTTCGGTGAGGACGTCAACGGTGAGCTCTACGTCGTCTTGATCGACGGGCAGATCCTGTCCATCAACAACCCGGACGGTCCGGTTGACCCGCTTTCTCCTGTATTGCTGAACCCTGGCTTCGATGACTTCGGCGGGTCGCTGGCTGAATGGGACACTTTCGGATCGAACGCCAGCGCCCGGACCGAGGCGGTGCTCAACGGAACACACTCTCTAAAAATCTTTGGTGAATTTAACGGGCAGGAAAACTTCACGGGTGCTTTTCAAGGGATCGCTGTCGTCGAGGGCATGGATATCACCGCCGACGCCGGCGCGTTTATCCGAAGCCAGGACACACTGTTCGGCAAAGATAACGAGGTCTTCATGAAACTGGAGTACTACAGCATCGTTGGTGGGGTCTTCGGGTCGCCAGAGTTCTTAGGTGAGACATCCATACTGATCGCGGACGGCACCACGGCCGAGGACGTCTGGCTTGCCCATCAGATCCTCGACACCGCGCCCACCGGCGCGGTGGAGGCGCGGTTGAGCTTCTCGTTCAGGCAACTCAATAACAACAACGGCGCGATTCATATCGATGGTGTTTCACTCACCGCCATCCTCATCGGCGATCTCGACGGCGACGGGTTCGTCGGGATCACCGACCTGAATATCGTGCTGGGTGCGTGGAATCAGAACGTCCCGCCGGGCAATCCCCTTGCGGACCCGTCGGGTGATGGGTTTGTTGGCATCGAAGACCTCAACGTTGTCCTGGGTAACTGGAATGCCGGCACGCCACCACCCGCCATAGATTTGTCGACGATCCCGGAGCCGGGGACACTGGCGATATCACTGTTAGCTATGGCCGTGTTTGTTCGGCGTCGTGTGTAAGCCAGGCTTCAATCATTCAGCGTATTACAAGGGTGTTTCACGTTAAACCGATAGCCACCGTGTAAGGTTCGGCTGTGCTCCAAAGGTTGTACACATTGGCTGTCGATTTGGACACGCTACTGAAGCGATGTCACTCTAACGGCGCCGCCTCAAGCCAATCAGGCCCAAGCTCAGCAGCGTGAGCGTGCCGGGTTCAGGGATGTTGACCAGATTCTGTGGTGGTGTACTGGCGTTCCAGTTACCCAACACGATGTTCAAGTCGGTGATGCCGACGAACCCGTCGCCGGAGGGGTCGCCCGAGGTGAGGTCGCCTTCCGTGACGGTCTGGTTCCAGTTGCTTAGCACCAGGTTCAGGTCGGTGATGCCGACGAACCCGTCGCCGTCGAGGTCGCCGTCCAGCAGGGCCGGCGGGGTGAGTGAGCCGTTGGAGTTGTACGCGACATCGTCCAGGAAGAATGTCGCGTTGCCGGCCCCGTGGAAGAAGATCGAGTCTAGGCTGAGTGTTGGCCCGGTGATAAGGCCGTCGCCGTTGGCCCAGTCTTCCCACTGCAAGTCGTTATCCAGATCCCATTGGTAGAGGTGCCACTGCCCATCCGCGGTGACGGGCTTAAGCAGGCCACGGTCCGCGGAAAGCGGATCATCTAAACCGATCTGCACGGTCATCCCGGGGCTGTTCGTCATCAGCCAGAAGCCGATCCAGCCCTGGGCGTCAATGGCGACGTTGTTCCCTGGGTCGCCAACGCCTGAGACGTGCCGAAGCATCCATCCCCCTGCGTCCCCATCGACAAAGATCCGTTGCGAGGCGATGCCTTCGTGTGCCTCCGCGGTATCACGGTCGGCGGTTGCGCTGTTGATGCCGCGGTTGCTGCCGGAGAAAGTCGGGCTGGCGTAGAGCGTGCCCTCGTCCGCCTCGAAATCGACCAGCGGAACGATCGTGCCTCCGGGCGGTGGTGGCTCGGTGTTGACGGTCGAGTCGATGAAAGCTTGGATGTTGTTACGTTTGTCTATGCCGAGTTGGCCGTCCTTAAACAGCGTGTTGTAGGAGAACATGGTGGACCCGTTGGCCCCTGCGCCGTGGATCGTCTGTAGCTGCTGGACGATAAGGTCCGCGTCATTGTGGAGGTAGGGCCCAAGCCCCGGCGCGATGAGCGTGTTAGTCTGGATGTTCATCGTGTTCTGGATGTTTGGTTGCAGCAACTGGTTGTTCGTGCTGCTGAGGTAGATCATCGGCATGGCGATATCTAACAGGTCGTTTTCGAGCCAGGTACGGTACTCCTGCAAGTAATTGTTGGTCCCGATGTCCGGGTCGCGCCAGACGGCGGCAGAGAGCTGGGCGTTGGGGTCGGCGGCTTTCACGGTGGTTTGCAGATCGCCGACCAGGTCGGTGATACGGTCGCGGATGTATTGCTGGTAGGCCCCCACATTTGACGGGTTGGCGGCGTCAAGGCCGGTAGCGGTTTGGAACATCGCGTGAGACTGGGCGTCGTGCGGCAGGTCACTGTGTGCGATGCTTCCGATGTAGCGGATGTAGTCAAGGTGCAGACCATCGACATCGTAATTGCTAACGATGTCGTCGGCGACGTTGTTGACGTGTTGCTGCCATTGTGGGTTGATCGGGTTGGCTATGACGTAGCCGGACTTCAGCGGCTGAAGGTTGCCGTTGAGGTCTTCGACGCGGTAGCTGGGGTTGGTGTGGTACCAGGGGTGGGGGATCGCGCTGGAGGTGCTCGGTGCTGTGGTGCCGTTCCACAGGGGCATGGTGTTGATCCATGCGTGGAGTTTCATGTCGTTGGCGTGTGCTGCATCGATTGCGGTTTGTAAGGGGTCCCAACTCGCGGTGCCAGCGTATTGGGGCTCGAAGTTGGAGTTGTAGTAGGCGTCACCCTGGCCTCTGACTTGGAAGACCAGGTCGGTGATGCCCATACTCGCGGCATCGGCGACGATTTGTTGGACGCCGACCGGGCCGAGGTTTCTGTACTCGAACCGGCTGACCCACAGGCCTCGGAAGTCGGCGAAGTCGCCCGTAGTCGCCGCGTTGGCACTCTGGGGCAGGCACGCCAACAACCCAGCGATCAGGCAAGTCATACACAGGATCGAAGTTCGAGGCATCGTGGTAACCTTGTGCTTTTAGGAGGTCTAGAAACCAAGCAGGCAGGGGTCATCATATTACATAATAACCGGCCATGGCCTCCCATTCCAGCGAAAACAAGGGGGACAAGTGATAAAAGATGTATTTATCTGATATGTGGCGGTTGTCTAGCGATCTGGAGCCGCTTCGCTTCGTTGGTCAGCCAGGGTCTTGGGGCGTTGGCCCAGCCGGGGCTTGTGTCGGCCGATCACGATGACCACGACCAAGGCCAGTACAGCCAGATCGACGGTGAGTGTGAAGTGCCGCATCAACTCGGCCACCTGTTCCAGTTTTCCGGCCGCAAGAGCCTCGCGGGCGTGATGGATCAGCCAACGCCCCGTGAGATGCAAGGCCGGGAGCGTCAGAATCAACAGCACAACCTTGACCTGGAACCAACGCATCTTCAAGAAAACCTTGGGGTGCTGCCAAAACAAGAGCACGCCAAACAGGATCACGCACATGACCGCAGGCACGATCAGCCGCAGGAACAGTGTGCTGGTGGTTGCGATGATGTGCGACCATTGCTCGTGAGTCTGTGGATCACTGGCGTGAAGCAGGACGGCTGCGCCGAGGAACCCGCCGAACAGGGCGCCAACCGAAAGGATCTTGGGGATCAGTAGCCAGGGCCTGATGCCGCGTCCGGGGCGGCGGCCGTGCTTGTTTTTGTGTCCGGTCATGCGGGGAGTTTACCGGGTTCCGTCGGGCCCGGTTTGCCAAGCGGCAAGGGTGCGTATCCAATAGGGCATGATCTGGGTATGTCTATTAATGGCGTGTGTGGCGTTCGTGGTGAGTTTCCCGCTGGCGGGGTTGATGCTGACGGCCAGTCGGCGTCTAGGCTTGGTGGACCCGTCGGGGTTTGAGAGCCATAAACGTCACGCCCGCGAGGTGCCAAACACCGGTGGGGTCGCGATCTTCGCCGGCCTAGCGATCCCGATGGCGGCCGCGCTGCTTGGGGTCTGGCTGGTCCCGGAGAACTGGTGGGCGAAGAACATGCCCGCCGTGGCCGAGCACCTTACGGGGCTGAGGCGAACCACGTCGATGGGCGGTGGGGTTCTCACCGCGGTCTGTGTGCTGCATGTGATGGGACTGATCGACGACCGCCGGGCGCTTGGGCCTTGGATCAAGCTTGGGGTGCAGTTGATCGTCGCCGTCGGGCTGACCACGCTCTGCGACGTGCGGGCGCTACAGTTCCTGGATAACTACGGCTGGTGGGGGTTGTGGGCCAGTTCGGCGGTCAGCGTGGCGTGGATCACAGCGATCATCAACGCCATGAATTTTCTTGACAATATGGACGGCCTAAGCGGGGGCGTCGGTGCGGTCATCGCAGGGCTTTACCTTGCTGCTACTTTGATCGGCGGGCAATGGTTCGTCGCGGCTCTGGCGGCGCTGCTGCTGGGATCACTGCTTGGTTTCCTGGCGTTTAACTTTCCCCCGGCCAGGCTCTTCATGGGCGACGCCGGCTCGCTGGTGATCGGCGCGGTGCTGGCGGTGATTTCGGTCCGCACAACCTACTTCGACCCGACCTCCCCAGCCCCCACGCTGGGGCACTGGTACGGCGTGCTGATGCCGCTGATGGTCATGGCGATCCCCCTGTACGATCTGACCAGTGTGACACTGATCCGCATTAGGCAGGGGCTCAGCCCGTTCAAGGGGGACCACAACCACTTCTCGCATCGGCTGGTCCGTCGGGGGTTGAGCCAACGCAGGGCCGTGCTGGTGGTCTGGGCGTGTACCCTGGCGTGCGGCCTGGGTGGGGTGGTGCTGGGGTCACTGGAACAATGGCAAGCCGTGCTAGTGGCCTGCCAGTCTGTGGCGATCATCATCATGCTGGCGGCGATGGACAGCCGGGGCCGCCGGCGACAATGAGCGGGGAAAGGGAGCAGCCGGTGATGGAGTGAGGTGAGGGAGTTGTGAGGCGGGGCAGTTTTTCACTTCTACCCCAGAACCTTGCCCCGGCGGAGTAAGTCGTTTTGACTGCCGTAACGTGATGGGGCCTGGACGGGCATACGCCTGTTTCGAGGTGGTCTTTTAAACTGCTGTTACCCATACGATCAATCCCGGTATTCCCCGGTATTGTGACGATCTCTGCAGAGGGAGCGGTGGGGCGTTGAGATAAAAAAAGCCCACGTTCATTGAACGTGGGCTTGGGTGTTGTGCTGAGGAATAGCTTTCCGTTAGCGGAGGCTGTTGCTGATATTGAACTTCCCGGGATCCTGCATCAGGCCGGGGAACTGCTGGTCTTCGATCTCGGACTGCAGGATGATCGTGGGCTTGACCAGGATCAGCAGTGTCCGTTGGTCCTTGGTCGTGGCGGAGTTGGTGAACAGCCGGTTGAACACCGGGAGCTTTGATAGGACCGGTACGCCGGACTCGATCTCGACCTCGCCTACCAGCCGTTGGCCGCCGATCAGGAGGGTGCCCTGATCGGGGATGCTGACGGTGGTGGCGATGCTGGTGATCTGAAGCTCGGGGACAGTGATGGCGGCCGTCGGCAGGTTGATGATGACGTTGTTGGTGCCGTTGTCTGTATTGGTATCTTGGCCGCCGCCGCTGGTTTGGAAGGTGGGGGTACCTATGATGGTTGCCAGACTCGGGCGGAGGGTCAGTGTGACGTAGCGTCGATCGGCGCTGATCGTGCCCTCGACGTCCAGGACGACGCCGGACTGGATCACGCTGAGCGTGGGGTCGAAGCCGATGGAGTCGGGGATGGGTTCGAGATCGCTGACGAAAGCCTGCTGCTTGGCGACGATAACAAACGCCCGCTGACCATTAGAGAGGGTGAGCCTGGGAGCGGTCAGTGAGAGCGATCGCTTGTTGGCCTGGGTAGCTCTGACCAGGAGGTTGACTTGCAGGTCTTCCAGGAATGAGACGCTGAAGTCCATCGCTCTGCCGGTATTTGGAGAGAACCCGACGCCGGGGACAAAGATGCCCGGGCCGTCGCCGCTAGTGGTGGGTCTGTTAAACGGCGAGGAGCCGACAGCGGTGTCTGTTGAAGAGTTGCCAATAAGACCGAAGCTGTCTTGTGCGAACTTGATGGGCCCGAAACTCGAGCCGATTTCGTTGATCTGGACATCCAGGTCGAAGCCGGTCTCTTCCAGGAAGTTCTCGTCGACGAGGAGGAACCGGGCTTCCACGGAGATCTGCCCGGAGCGTATCTCGCGGAGTTGTGACAGCAGCCCAATGATGTTGCGGTGGTTATCCGGGGTGCTCTTGACCACCAGATTGCCGTTGAGTTCGTCGAGGCTGGAGACATCGCCACCGTTGACAGACCATTCGTTGAAGTCGCCGACGGTCTCGGTGATGAGTGTGGTGATCTGCTCGATTAGTTCCTCGCGTGTGGGCAGCTCTTCGTCATCTTCATCATCCGAGTCCCCGAAGATCCCGCCACCGCCACCGCCACCGCCGCCACCGCCACCGCCGCCACCGCCACCTGAGCTTGTGTTGCTCAGGGCTTCGGTGAGGTCGAAACTCGGTGCATCGGTGAAATTAGGCACCTGCACAAGCAGGTCGCGGATGTCGTAGACGCGGGTATCCGTGGTCTTGCTGAGGTCACGAACGGTCGAGATATTGACGACGCCTTCGATGATCGAGAAGCTGATCGGGTCAAACTCGCTGCCGACCTGTTGGAGGACCAGCCGAAGCGCCTGCTCGGTTGGGACGTTGTTGAGGGTGAGTGTAATCAGGGAGTCCTGATCAACGCCTGCGGCCTCAAGCACCGGCCAGTTGACGAAGAAGTTGACGCCCGTGGTGTTACGAAGGTAGTCGATGACATTAGCCAGTCGGTTGGCCTCGAAGCTAATAGGGACGGGCTCTTTGAGCTGTGAGGAGACCCGTCGATCGGCCTCGGACTCACCGCCGGAGACATCTTGGCTGGTAAGACGGGTGAACGAGATCTCGGGCCAGTCCGCCGGGTAACGCAGCAACTCTTCGTAGGGGATCGAGGTCTCGTCGTTGATCACGCTCTGACGGGCGATAAGCAGGTCCCGCTCCCGGCGGGCGTCCCGGGCGTCAACCACGACCTTGGTGTCCTCGATCATTTCTTTGATCGCGTTGACCGCCACGTCGTTGGCGTCCAGGAACAACGCCTGGTCCAGAAGTTCCAGGGCCTGTGCGTACTTCATGTCGCGCTGCAGAGCCATGGCCCGGCGGAGGAGCCGTTGAATCTCTTCGTCTTTCTCCTGCTCGGCAACGGCGCGGGCGATATCTTCTTTGTTCGCGCGATCGTCTTCTTGCTGCTGCATGTCCTGAGTCGTTGCTACCGCTCGTTGACGCTCGATGACCGCAGAGAGAGACTCGGCTTGGCCGCGTAGCTGGCGGTAGGTCTCGGGGGCCAGGAACCGCTGATTGCGGTCCAGCACAACCTTGGCATCGGCGACGGCGTCGAATGCTGCTGCGAAGTTGCGTTCGCTGACCCGTTGGTTGGCGAGGTTCATCGACTGGCTGAACTCGGCCTGAACTTCCTGGGCCTTGACCTTCTCGCGCTGGATGATCTCCGGGACCAGTCCCTGCGGTGCCAAGCCCTTGTTCTGCAGCGAAATCGCGGCAGAGAGCTGTTGTTTGATCTGCTTGTTTTCCGGGTCCAACTCGGCGGCTTGCTTGTACCGTTCGATCGCTAGGCGGAGTTGGCCGTTGGCCTGGGCCTGCTGGGCTTCGGCGACCTTCTGCTGGGCGTATCCCAGGCGGACCTGACGCAGTAGGTCCTGTGAAGGCTCTTGGGTTACTTGGGCATGTTCGGACTCGACTGGGGCGGTCACTTCATCAGCGGCCACGACCGTCGCTACCGGGGCCGCACCCCGGAACGAGGCGTCCTGCTGTTCAACTTCTACCGCTGGCTGGCTGGCCTCAACGCTTTGGATTGGCTGTTGAGTAGCTTCAACCTCGGCCTTTGGCTCCGTGGCGGGGGCGGGTTGCGA
Organism: Phycisphaeraceae bacterium; assembly: GCA_029260615.1. Taxonomy (GTDB): domain Bacteria; phylum Planctomycetota; class Phycisphaerae; order Phycisphaerales; family Phycisphaeraceae; genus JAJRRS01. The sequence continues at coordinate 48,425 of JAJDCX010000024.1, forward strand.
GGCAGCGTTCTTGTCGATGGCACTGACCAAGCTGTCCAAGCGGGCCTGGTTACGCCAGCCAAGCACGACACCACTTGCCTGGATCAACTGCACATGGGCTTGGGCATCTCTGTAACGCCCAGCCTCCAAGGCCATCGATGCCAGGTCAAGATGCTCTTTCGCTGCGTTTATCGCGGGTTCAGCCAAGCGGTTTGCTTGTGCCAAACGGGCCTGGGCCTGGGAGGCGGTTAACTCATCGGTCCGTTCGTCATCCAGCACGGCCTGATAAAGCGCCACAGCCAACGAGGGGTTATCCGACATCGCCTGGTCCGCCTGCCACAGCATCTGCGACGGGTGGGCCTTGGGCTGGGTATCGACGGCGGCTTCGGTATCCGCAGCCTGTTCGGTCGCCACAACCTCGGTGGCTTCCACGGCCTCTTCGGCGGGCTCGGCCTGCTCGTTTAATTCGGTGGTGGCAGCGTCCAACTCTTGCGCCGCTTGCTCCAGTGTCTGTTCGGCTGTGTCTTCGGCCGCTTCAACCGCAGCTTCCTCGGCGGACTGCTGGTCGATCGACTTGATCGCGTCGTAGTAGCTAAGCCGGTCGTCCTTGGCCAGTTGCATCGGGTCCACACGATGGAACACATCGCGGGCCGCTTCCATCTCTCCGCTTTCGTAGAGTCGGATGCCCTGTTCGTAGAGTTCTGAAGCGGTCGGCTGGCCTTCATCGGCGATCAGAGCGGGGATGCCCGCAGCCAGGCCGGAGACCACCACGGCAACAGCAAGATAATGACGGGTGAACAAAGCGAAGCCTCCCAAGTTAAATCATCTTGCGCCCGCTTGATAGCGTTGCGCCAGGAAAGCAGGAACGTGCGGTATTAACCAGTATTGGCCGGGTGTGTACGACACACCAACCACCAGCTAAGGGGTTCCCACCGTCGGGGAGTGTAAAGGCTGTCGCCCCCGTCTGCAAGTAACTTCCCCCCCATATCTTGGCCTATTTTACTTGTCCGATAAGCCCGGTCATTGGGGCCTACCAATACTGGTAGGGCCGTGAAATGGATTTGACAGGTTCACGGCTGGTCCAGCTAGCTGGGCAGGCCTCCAAGGACGTCAAACAGGGGGGCGTGAAGTCGATGCCGACCCCACTCAGGAGCCCATCGGCGGATCAGCCACGACGGGCAGGCCTTGACCCGCAGACTCAAATGGCCGGCTGACACCACCGGTTTGCCTAACCCCAGCGGTTCTCTATAATGCCCGACTCGCTGCAGCCCGACATGTTGGGTCAAAGCGGTGGCCGGATGACCTACAACACAGACCTACAACAGCCTACGAGGTGAGTGATGGCACATAAAAAAGGACAGGGCTCGACCAAGAACGGTCGCGATTCCAACGCACAATTCCGCGGAGTCAAGCTCTACGGCGGCCAAGTCGCCAAGGCAGGCTCGATCATCGTCCGCCAGTGCGGCACCCACTTCAAGCCCGGCTACCAGGTCGGACGTGGCAATGATGACACCCTTTACGCTCTGGTGCCCGGCATCGTCGAGTTCCAGGGCCGTAAGATCAACATCCGCGCCTTAGCAGCCAGCTAAGCCGACGCGGACCAGTTGCGATCCAAACGCGGGTGTCCATTGGGCACCCGTTTTTTTATGAGCGGTTAGCGATTAGCTATTAGCTCTTAGCCCGGTACCCGATACCCCAATCTCCCCATGCTCATCGACTCCGCCACGATCTTCGTCCGCAGTGGGAAAGGCGGGGACGGTGCGGTTAGTTTTCGCCGTGAGAAGTACATCCCCAAGGGCGGGCCCGACGGCGGGGACGGCGGCTTTGGCGGGTCGATCATCCTGCTCGCCAGCGAAAACATCGACACCCTCCTGGACTTCGCAGGCAGGCACCACTGGTACGCACCCAACGGCGAGCCCGGCGGGCCCAAGCAGTGCTCCGGCAAAGCGGGCGAAGACCTGGTCCTTCGGCTCCCGCCCGGCACGCTGGTCTACGACGCCGACACCGGCGAGTTGCTTGCGGACCTGGATGTGCTTGGCAAGCGTGATGTCATCGCGCCCGGCGGCAGGGGCGGGCTTGGCAACGAACGATTTAAGGGTGCCCAGAACCAGACCCCAAGGCAGTTTACCCCCGGCGATCCGGGCATCGACCTGCACCTTCGCCTGGACCTCAAACTGATCGCGGATGTCGGATTGCTTGGCATGCCCAACGCCGGCAAGTCCACGCTGCTGTCCCGGATATCCAAGGCCACCCCGAAGATCGCCGATTACCCCTTCACCACACTCGAGCCGAACCTGGGGATCGCCGAGCTTACCGACCACCGCCGGATCGTCTTTGCGGATATCCCCGGGCTGATCGAACACGCCCACAAGGGCCAAGGCTTGGGCACCCGGTTCCTCCGCCACGTCGAGCGGACCCGCCTGCTGGTACACCTGATCGACATCGACCCCGCAGACCACTCCGATCCTGCGGAGAACTACCGGATCATCCGCTGGGAGTTGGAAGAATACTCAAAGGCTCTGGCGGACACGCCCGAGGTGGTGGTATTGAGTAAGATAGACCTCGCCGGTGGGGACGCAGACCGTGAGGCCGCGGTCGAGTTGTTTGGGCAGGCGTTGGATCGCCCCGTCCTGACGATCAGCTCGGCGACCGGTGTCGGTTTGACCGAACTACTCGAGGCGTGTTGGGCGGTGTTGAACGAGTCACGCGACCCCGAGCCGGGTTGGAAGACGCAGCCTGTTAAAGAAGAGTGAGGATGGAAGAATGAAGCTGAACATGCTCGGAGTCAGTGTCGGCAACTCCCGCACCCGCATCGGTGCATTTACCAACGGCGAACTCCAGGAGTGCGCCACTTTCCGCAACGAACGTAAAGAAATACTCGCCGAGGCTGTGGTACACGCCTTCGCGCCACTGCGTGACCTTGATGACGTGGCCGTCCTCATGGCTTCGGTCAACGACCCCGCCGCCAAGGCCATCGAACAACAAATCACCACCAGCCTCGGGCAGCAGGTCCAGCGGGTCGAACGTGACATCACGATCCCCATCGGCCGACAGACCGACCCCGACGCCATCATCGGAGAGGACCGCCTGCTCAACGCCGCCGCCGCCTTTGATGTCCTAAAGCAGGCCTGTGTCGTCGTTGATGCCGGGACAGCGATCACCGTAGACCTCGTCGACGGGGCGGGCACGTTCCACGGCGGAGCCATCGCAGCCGGCGCACAACTCCAACTCGACGCCCTTCACAGCCGTACCGACATGCTCCCCAAGATCGAACTGATCCGCCCGGACGAGCCGATCGGCCACAACACCGCCGACGCCATGAAGTCCGGGGTCTACCACGGCCTGCGCGGCATGGTCCGCGAACTGGTCGAACGCTACGCCGAGACACTTGGCACGTTCCCCATGGTCGTCGCCACCGGCGGGGACGGGAACCTGCTGTTCCGTGACTTTGAGTTGGTCGACCGGGTCATCCCCAACCTGACCATGATGGGCCTCTACACGACCCTCCGTGTCGAGGCCGAGCAGCAGAGCAAGGCCGACAACTGATCCAGCCATGGCCCCACCGCCCCAACACACCGCAAGCCGCCACCGGACCCTTTGGGTTCTAAGAATCGTCTGGTTTGCACTCATCGCCGGGCAGTTGGGTTTCGGCTTTGTGGCATACCTGGCCGCCCAACAAGCGCACTCGGCTGCCCAGACCCAACTAAGTTCACAGATGCTCGTCATCGCGTTTGGCGTGCTGATCGGTGCTGTGGGGATGGGCTATTTCCTGCGCAACCAGATCTACAAACGCTGTTGGCAGACCCACGCCGTCACACCGCAAGGCTTCTTCATGGGGAACCTCCTGCTTTTCGCACTGCTTGATGGTGTGTCGCTCCTGACGTTCGCCTTCGTGATGATGTCGGGCCAACTCTTCCCGATGATCCTCCCAGCCGCCGTGTCGCTGGCGGTCCAGTTCGCCAACTTCCCAAGTGGGTTGCCGATGGAATCCACTCCGCCCGATTTTGTTCAGGACACACGGTGACGTCCGCCCCGACCCAGACTCGCCTCTGCCTCACCACGGCACTGAACCCAGGCGCCGTAGCGGTCTTGCAACTGTCCGGCCCCGGCGTGCAAGACACCCTTGAAAAAATCACCGGCCTAAGCGGCTGGAAACCAAATCAAATCCGCTTGGCAGATTTTACGGGCATCGACCGTGGTTTGGCTGTGTTGGTTCATATCGGGGGCGTGGATGGCAGTGGGGCGGGGGGGCTGGCCCAACTCATGCCCCACGGCGGGCCGCGCGTTGTACAGTCGTTGATCGAGAAAATCACCCACTTGGGCGCGGTCTACGAAGCCCAACCCGATCCCGTGACGGTGTATCCCGAAGCCGATTCGCCGATAGAAGCAGACGCCTTGGCCGCCGTGGCCCATGCCATGAGCCCCGCCGCGATCGACCCGCTGCTCGCCCAGCCCACGCTCTGGCGAAGAGCCATGGAGCACCCCGACCAGATCGACCGGGACAAACTCAAACACGATGCACATATTCTTGATCGCCTAATCGTTCCCCCAACGGTCGTCGTGGTCGGCCGACCCAACGTCGGCAAAAGCACGTTGACCAACCGCCTGATGGGCCGCACGGTCAGCCTGGTCGCCGACCTCCCCGGCACGACACGCGATTGGGTGGGGGGGCTGGTGGAACTTGGGGGTTGGGGATTGGGGGTTGGGGATTGGGGGCCGCAAAGCAACGGTGCCGGGGATAAAAACAATAAGACCGGGGAGCAACTGCCACCGACAAGGTTACTTGAACAACACCGACCCCCGACAAATAATCCTCCCCCACTCCCCACTCCCCAACCCCCAATCCCAACTATCGCCGTGCGTTGGATGGACACCCCGGGGTTGCGTGCTAGTGATGACGACATCGAGCAGCGGGCGATTCAATTGGCCTCGGGTGTCATCGCCTCGGCCGACGTCTTGATCGTCATGCGAGACCCCCAGCAGGATTGGCCAGCGTTAGCCGACCTGCCGCGCGAGCCGGACATCAAAGTCGTCAATAAGGTGGATCAGTCAGATAAGACCTGGCCCGATGCGATCCCGATCATCGCAACGACCGGCCAGGGGATCGACACCCTACAGCAGCGCGTGATCGAAACGCTTGGGCTTAGCCGAATCGAACCGGACACACTCTGGGCGTTCAGCGATACACTTCGGCGATTGATGATGGATGACGCTATCGACCTGCAGGACTATCTAGGTTGACGTTTTCCGGCAGAGTTTCGACCCCTACTTACTATCTGGCCCGGCAATATTGTCGCGCATCGAGGTGTCGGCCTGGATGTTCTTCATCTTGTAGTAGTCCATGATCCCAAGATTCCCGTTGCGGAAAGCCTCGGCCATCGCCTTGGGGACCTCGGCCTCGGCCAGCACCACCAAAGCACGGTTCTTCGCAACATCCGCGTTGTGCTCCTGCTCCTGGGCCACCGCCATGGCACGCCGCTTCTCGGCCTCGGCCTGGAAGCGGTGCTTGTCCGCCTCCGCCTGGTCGCCCTGCAGCTTCGCGCCGATGTTCTCGCCCACATCAATGTCAGCGATGTCGATCGACAGGATCTCAAACGCTGTCCCCGCGTCCAGGCCCTTAGCCAACACGACCTTCGAGATCTTGTCCGGGTTCTCCAGCACCGCCTTGTGTGAATCGGCCGAGCCGATCGTGGTTACGATGCCCTCGCCGACACGGGCGATGATGGTTTCCTCGGTCGCACCGCCGATCAGACGTGCCAGGTTGGCACGCACCGTCACACGGGCACGGGCACGCAGTTGGATCCCGTCCTGAGCCACCGCGTCGATCGTCGCTCGGCCTGCTTCCCCGTGCGGGCAGTCGATGACCTTGGGGTTCACGGATGTCTGCACAGCTTCGAGGATGTCACGCCCCGCCAAGTCGATCGCGCACGCGGTGTCCCACTGCAGGTCGATCTTCGCACGGTCCGCGGCGATCAGAGCATTAACCACACGCGGCACGTTGCCACGCGCCAGGTAGTGTGTTTCCAACTGATCGGCTGAAATGTTCAGCCCGGCCTTGACCGCCTGGATCCGTGACAGCACGATCACACGCGGGTTCACCTTCCGAAACCACATCCCCACCAGCGCCCCCAGGCTCACCCGGGCGTTGGATACCAACGCCTGGATCCACAGCCCAAGGAACCGAAACATGAAAATCATCAAGGCAAAAACGATCAGGCCCACGATGGCGAGCACCGCGATCAGGGCAGGGTTGGCTAGCGTGAGCAGGGGGGTAAGTGAATTCATGGCGGCTCCCTCAGGAACATGTATGGGTTGCGAACGTGTCGAACCACTACATCATGCGCGATCGGGGCCCGCGGGACAAGCGCCCCACCTCATACAATCCCGGAGCCGTGGCGCGGCGGAACGAGATTACCGTTTCCGTGACAGCCTAACCTAGGAATTATCGCTGTGAATAACCGTCTTGCGGTTATAATCCGAGCCAACCCCAGCAATAACACTTAAAGAGGAATAAGCGCATGCGAGCGATCGTCACAGGTCAGGTCGGTATGGACAAGAAGAACTACCTCCAGCAGGTGGTTGATTTAGCCGGTCAGAACGGCGAGGACATCGAGCTCTATAACGTCGGCGACCGGATGTACACCGAGGACCCCGATGTCCGTCAGGGCCGAATCCTGGACCTGCAGCTTTCCCGGCTCAACTCGCTACGTCGGGCCGCGTTCAAGGACATCATCAGCGAGTCCGCTGGCAAGCCGAATATCATGGTCAACACCCA
>JAJDCX010000025.1 GCA_029260615.1 Phycisphaeraceae bacterium
CGCAGAATGAATAGTACAACGACGTGCCCAGCGGGTAGAGCCCGAACACAGCGAAGCCGACGATCCACGGGCTGATAAAGCCCAGGCCTTTCATTAGGTTTTGACGCTCACCTTTGGTCATGACCCGCCCCATTCCGTCATGCGGTCTTCTTTAACCATATCCCACCGCCTAAGCACGCGATCGAGCCGGCGCTGAACTCGGCCCTGTACATCTCCTAGCGCATCCTCAACGGTCGTGGCGCCGGCGTAGACCCGGTCGGCGGCTGCCAGCATCTCGTCTTTGTACTCGTTCCAGATCGACAGCCGGGGGACGACCACCGCGTTGGAACTGCCCGCCAAGTCCATAAAGACTCGGATCGAAGGGTTGGGGTGACTGCTGACAAATGAGCCGCTGACCTGCGAAAGCGGGCTGAATTTGCGTTGCCCAAGACACAGCTTTTCCATCGGACCTTGCGAGTTTACGTAACGGATGAACTCAAACGCCTCGTCCGGGTGATCCGCGCCTCGGGGGATCACCAGCACGTCCGACTCGATAATGGCGACAGGCGCGGAACCCGCGGGCAACGCCGAAGGGAACGCCGCCGCGCCCCAACGCATGCCCGGTGCAAACTGGTCGATAAAGTTGAACATCCACACACCTTGCAGCACCATCGCAACCTGTCCGCTAAGGAACGGGTCCTGTGCCGAGGCGGCGTTGCCGAACGAAGCGCCGAACGTGTCCAGGTTACGCCTACCGTATTTCTGAGAATAACCCGCAAACCAGTTAAAGGCCTCGATGTTTTTCTTGTTGGTCGCCGTGACCTGACGATCACCGTCCCACAAATCGCCGCCGAACCAGTAGCCCCACAATTCAACAAACATACCGGGCACCTTCGGCGAATGCCCTAGTTGTATGATTTTGAAATCCTTGGCCCCACGCTCTGCGATGGTCAACTCTGGGAACCGTACACGGACCGTCTCGCCGTCGCGTTTCAACTCGACGATGGTAAGTTGCTCGGCCATCGCTTCCAGTTCGGTGATCGTGGTCGGGGGCTTCTCAGGATCCAGCCCCGCTTCTTCAAAGAGCCGTTTATTCCAGTGCAGCGCGACAGACGCCGGCGTTGAAGGCAGCGCCCAGGAAAATCCCCGGTGCCGACAGCACTCCCAGATCGATGGGATGTAGTCCGCCTCCGTGATCCCCGTCTCACGCAGATAGCCGTCCAACGGCGTGAGTGCCCCCTTCTCAGCAAACACCGGGACCGTGTGTGTCCAGACCCCCGCCACGTCCGGCGGATTGCCGCCCGCGGTTGACAGCAACAGTTTCTGGTCCACCCCACTGACCGACAGCATCTTCACGAAGATTCGGTCCTGTGACGCATTGAAGTCGTCCACCACCGCACGCATCGCTTCTGCCTCGAAGCCGGTCCACTTCTCCCAGTACCGCACGATCACTCGCCCGTCCGGCGTATGGCTCGGCTGATCGTTACCGCAACCCGGAAGACCGATCACCAACAGCATTAGCATCACAAGCGTCAACGCAATCTCACACAGACGCACCCATCGCCCCGGGCCGCCACGGCACCGCGCGTCATGTTCCTGGCTGGATGTCTCACTGCAGTGATCTCGCAACGTGTCTACTCCAGCACCAGTTCGCCGAGCTGGATACGCCCCGCTTGTTGTTTGAATCGCCAATTAAGCTTCACCGAAGAATCGCCCCGCTTATTCACACTTTGGACAGCCACCGATGACTGCATCTTCAAGCCCCTCGAAGGCGTGACACCCAATACCGACCAGGGGATCGTCGCCCGGACCTCGTACCCACTTTCGGTCTGTACAACAGTTTGCACAACCTCTTCGTGACGGCCGCCAAACCACTCCCAGGCCTTGTCTGTCACGGCGAATCCGAATCGAAAGTCCTTTTCGCTTCCCCAAGCCAGGCCGTCATCTTGTGGATCAATGTACATCTCAACACAGTCCTGCTCATGTAAGCGGTCTGCGTCCAAGGTATTCACCACCTCACCATCAACGACACGGACCATGACATGCAGCGCCTGTTTGTCCCATGCAAAAGCAAACCGAGCGGAGACCTGGTTGTCCTTACGTGGTTGGCCCTTCTCCAGACTTTCTTCGGTGGTCACGGCATGCCAGTCAGCTTGCTCCCAGCCGAAAACCAGCGGACGCACTCTTGCGGTGCGACTGCCCTTGTTCCAACTGGCACTGAGCATCTCCGAAGGGATCGACTCCAGCCCGTACACCGAGCTATTTTCATCCTCAACTTCGGTCTCGGATGCATTTTGAACCGGATCGGGAGTCGACGCGCACGCCTGAAATCCCAAGAAGAGAACACACGCTACAGAGATAGCACTTGTCGTTCTAATGGCCACTGCTCCTTACACATTTCATTTGTTCAGACGGTTGGTAGATGTTTTCAGGTACCCGCCGCTTGAGCTGCTAATTCAAAAACGCAGCCTACGATTGAGATTCGTCCCCGGCCTCCCACAAACTTAACGGCGGAGCGTAAGATCCGGCGGCGCCCGTCTGAGTCGCTCCGGGCAACGAACTTGCCACACTCATCGATGTGAAGGCCGGCCTTTGCCCGCGTTGCCAAGCGGCAAGGGCCGATCGATGCGAAACGCTCATCGATTCATCGAGTGTGTCGGCGGCTGTTAATTCACTAGCGGCTCGCGTCAGCGGGACAGCGGCCGGGTTCGCATCTGGGTCCTGGGTTTGTGTATCAGTGGAAATCGTAGCGCTGGCCACGACCGAAGTTTCTGCTGGCGGGGAGCCTGCGTTCCAGTTGCCTAACACGGTGTTGAGGTCTTCGATCCCGACAAACCCGTCGTTGGTTGGGTCTCCGGCGAACCAGTCGCCTGGTGCAACGCTCTGATTCCAGTTGCCAAGCACAATGTTAAGATCGCTGATACCCACGAAGCCGTCTTTGTTGAGATCGCCATCGAGTAGTGTGTTGGGGAAGACCAGATCCAACGCCGCGACCACCTCGGGCAGGTCGTTTAGGAAGTGGCTGTCGTCGTAGAGATAGTCCATGAATGCCATGGTCGATAAAGACGTGTTCCACAGGTCGTTGTTGGCCGGATGGCTGATCGGATCCGCGGCACCGGTCGCCCAGATAGCCGAGTCGCTTAGGCCGAACGGGCCGTGGAGATTGTGCTGCAGACTGTTGCGCAACGCCGCCTCAGCGAACTGCGGTTCACCCAGGAAGCTAAACGCCACCGACCAGGGCATGAAGACGTTGGGTTCGCCAAAATTGTTGTAGGCACTGAACTGCTGATACTGCGTGCCGCTTGCCCCCGCGTCCGGCTGAAGGAACAGGCCCCGCCCCAGTTGCTCGAAACGGTCGTGCACATCCTTCTGATACTTCACCGCGTTGTCGAACGGGTTGGTACTCTGGAAACCGCCGGGGTAGTTGTCCTTGCCACGGTCGTTCGTGTCGACGTACAAATCGAACAACCACTGCACGAACGGCGGGCGGAACTGGGTAAATGAATGGTTGAACTGCGTGTTCACTGGGTCCACCAGAAAACTCCCCGTCCGGACCGTCCCGGAGTGGAAATTCGTGGTGATATCGACGTGGTTCACCTGCGCCAGATGCGCCGCCAGGGAGATAGACCATATCTCCCCGCCGTAGCCGTCGTAGCCCGCGTTAATGAATGCGTCGGTGTTGTGGTTGTAGGCGAACGACCAGCCGCCCCCGGGCAGTTGGAACGAAGCGAAGTCAAACCGGTCGAGCAGGGTCTCGATACTGGTTTTCAATCCGGCATCGATACCCGCCTGCGACTTGTATCCGTAAAGCGCCAGGAACATAAACGCGCCGTCGATGACGGATTCTTCTGGGTTCGTCGGTGTGAAGGTCACACGATCCATATATCTAGCGGGAAGGAATCCTCCGCCCATCGCGGCCTGGTTGTCCATCCCGGTGTTCATGGTCGCTACCATTTGAGTGAGCATGACGTCGGCTTGAGACCGAGTTACCCAGCCGCGTTCGATCGCGCCAGGCAGCAGCTTGATGAGTGACGACGTTGTGTTCATCGCCATCACTCGACCGTTCTGGGCGTTGGTTTCCAGCGCGCCGGTCGCCGGATCAACCGCTCCCCAGAGGCTGCGGAACTGTCGTTCGGCCAACCGTTCAACGAGGTCATTGATAGGGGCTGTCGCCGGATTCAGTACGCCGCCGGGCTCGACGAGTACCATGTCATCGACGATGACCGAGCCGTTGACCGCCGAACCCTGATTGGCCTCGGTCAAGAGCGCGAACTGGCGGGCCCTTGTGAAATCGGGGCTGCCCGCGATCGCCCAACCGGGTGCCGCCAGATCTAGGGGGACCACGACTTGGGTCCACTGATCGGTTGCGCCAATCGTGTAGTTCTGGCTGGCGCGGTGAGAGTTGCTGTCGCGGTAGTCCTTGACCTCGAAGCGGAGTGTAAAGCTCGAGCCCGTCTGATTTCGCACAAAGAAGCGGACCTCATCAAACGCGGTAAGGTCTCGTGTGTCGGTATAGAGCGAATTGGGCTCGACCCCGCCCAGCGCAGTAATGACAAACCCGAACGAGCCCAATGGCACGGCGACGTTCATCTTCATCGCGCCGTCGCCGGTGCGGACCAGCGCCGGGTCGGTCGTGCGCGAAACCGTAGTGTTAAACGCCAGATTCGTCGCACCCCCGAAGCGGTTCAACAGGTTGTTGCCTCCGGAGACGGTTTCGCCGTCTAGGAGCGGGACTTGAGAGATGTCCTGGGACAACGTCAGCGCTGCAAGCTGCTCGGGCATAGAAGCGGAGACCGCCGAAACGATCGAACCACTAAGCAGCAGCCGAGGCTCCAACGCTTCAAGAGCAAACCCCACGCCATGATTTGTGGCTGACCCCCGTTTTTTTTGTGGAACACATGCTGTCTTGTTGATTTTCATGATGACGGTGCCAGAAATAATAGAACTGCTCGTCACGCCGCACACACAGGCGGATACTCAACATGATACCTCCCGCAGCGGCTCAGGGCGTGACCGTGCCACCCACCTTAGACGGGTTGCCCCAATTGAACCAGACGTTGTTGCCGAAAGCGTCTTCTCTAGCCGTGTCTGGGAACTCCTGGCCCTGGTACTCCGTTCGAGGGATGAATTCTGAGTGGCCGTCAAGGAAGCTGAAGTTCTCACCGTCGCCGTATCGGCGTACGGTCGGATCCACAGGATCGGCCGAGCCCCAGTCGATATCCAGCGCGATGACGGTCCAGGTCGTCAAGGGGAGTTCGGATATTTTACGATCAACAATGCCGTCCCCGTCATTCACCGTGCCAGCGCCAATGTTGTCATTGAGCTTGTAATCTGTGAAAAGGGATACACCGGGCCCCCAGAGTTCCTGCCCGATCGTGGCTGCGGTCGTGCCGATATGGGACTCGTACAAGTGGTTTCCAAAAAAGTTAGGTGGTCTGATCGGTGTCACCCAACTCGCGCCACCCGAACCAGTGCTTTCGGCGGTGGGGCACGTGAAGATGTCTCTGGTGCCGAGGTAGGGGTCCAGCATCTGGATCTGTTCACCCTGCCGATTGAAGCCCGATACCAGCGGGAGCCTGCCTTTAAAATCTTCTGCATAAAACGCAGATGCGAGGGCAATCTGTCGCACATTGGAAAGGCATTGAACTCTCTGTGCGCTCTTGCGGGCCGCACCCAGCGCCGGCAGCAGGATCCCGACCAGCAGGGCGATGATCGAGATCACGACCAACAGTTCGATCAGTGTGAAGCCGACAGCACGCCTGGCTGTATGGGAATTCTGGGTAAGCTTGCTTTGCATCGTTGTGGGCTCCTATCCCGGGTCTGTGCCAAGTGGCTTCAAGGTTCTGGTCTTCATTGCAGTCACAGGCGTTTGCTGTTGCCCGACTCTGAAATCGGAGGGACCCGCGTTAACGGATCCCTCCGTGGAGGGATTGCTTATGCACCTATATCAAAGCACGCGATTGCGACGGAGCATCGCCAGGCCGCCCAGACTCAATAGCGAGAGGGTGGCGGGTTCTGGGATTACCGAGCCCGCGGCCGGAGGCGTTCCTGCGTTCCAGTTGCCCAGCACGATGTTCAGGTCAGCGATCCCGACAAAATTATCGTTGGACGGGTCCGCCCGCAGGTTCGTGAGGAACGTGGGGGTAGGGCCGTTCGGCACCTGAGTCTCGTTCCAGGCGCCCAGGACGATATTCAGGTCGGCAATGCCGACGAACCCGTCGGCGTTGAGGTCGCCCGCAAGTAAACTACCAGAAACTATGTTGTTGAAGGTGGCGGTGTTGGCCTCGGTGGCGAGGTTGACGGCGAGGGGCTGTGATTGCATGAATAAGTTGACCGTGGAGCCATCGAGGATGCCGTTCTCATTGTTGGGCACGTAACGCAAGCCGGAGGAGATCCCATTGACGATGAACTCCATGCTGGCCGGCTTGAGTGCTAAAGACGTCTCATCCACCAGAGGCGTATTCGGGTCATCGCCAACATTGACACCTACACCGTGCCGGTAGATGGCCTGGACGCTGATGGTGTCGCCCGTGGTGTAAGCGCCGCCGCCATAATCACCGCCGGCTTCGCCACATAGATTACAGGTGAACGGCAAGAACCCGGCGAACGATGCGATTTCGCCGTTATCACTGACGGCAATGAACAGCCCATCCCCGGTCGCCGGGTGAGAGAAAGCAATACCGGCTTCCTTGCGGTTCAAGTTGTTGACCGCATCCAGCTTGTAATCGAGGCTCAGCGAAAAGTCTTCCTGGTTCATGAATTGGTGTGCCGTCGCCCCACCGTCCGATGAAAGCTGGACATCGGAGCGGTTTGCAAAGAAACCAGCGCCCAGGTCGGGAGCCCCGTAGGTGTTCTCATCGATGATGACTTGACCGGTGGTGCCGATGTTGTTGGTGATGGTAAGGTTGCTATTCGGGAACGCGTTGTGCGGGGTACGTGGCAACGGCACGCCACCGTCGATTGTGAACGCATCGGCCGCGCCTGCGGTGGCCGCAAGAAGACCGGTTGCTACAAGACTGCCTACGGCAAGATTTCGACTACTAATCATCGCTCCATTCCTCCAAGTTAGTGACTGATTGATACAGGCAGACACATTGTCTGACATCTTCTTCGGTTACGGTTGCGGCACACACCGCGGTCCGTCGTGAAACCCCTTACATGCCCGCCGGCGCACATGGCCAGCCTTTCTATTGCACCACGTACAACTCACCGATACCCTAAATCGCCGGTGTGGATTAATGCCTTAAGACCTCTTCTCAACGCCGCAGCTACGCCGAACGACCAACTCTGTCGGCAGTACCTGTTCGAGTTGTGTCCGCCCGCCCGTAACGAGATTGATTGCGGCCTCAGAAGCGACCCGACCCATCTCACGCATCGGCGAATGAACCGTCGTTAAACCTAGATAGCGGGCCGCCTGGACGTCGTCGAACCCGACCAACGCCATGTCGTCCGGGACCGTAAGCCCGTGTTCGTGCATCGCCTCCATCACGCCCATCGCCATCGGGTCGTTCAGCGCGAACATCGC
>JAJDCX010000026.1 GCA_029260615.1 Phycisphaeraceae bacterium
AGGTCTTCGATGCCGACGAACCCGTCACCGGACGGGTCGGAACGCGGATCGGAAATGGGGTCTAAGCCGGGGAAACCGTGGTTCCACTCGCCCAGGATGATGTTCAGGTCCTCGATACCCACAAATCCATCAAGATTCACATCACCGTCAAGGAAAAAGGAAAGCTCGCCATCATCGACGACGCCATGCATAAATGTATACGTTGGCTGAAACGGTTCTGATACCTTGAGGGACCAGACGCCAAACGCGTTGTCACTGAGCACGATGTTCCCGATCGCCAGTTGGTTGCTAGGCGGGTTAAGCCCGGCCGGCGGCATCCAGGAGGCGCTGACCTCCGTCGGGCCCAGTTCGAGCGGATCACCGCCACCCAGTTCCGGCGCGCCACCGAGGCTCATATCCGATTGACCTACGACGCCGTAAAACGTGTCGAACAGCAACGCCGGGTTCGTGTTGATCTGCGCCTGTGTCGGGGCGCTGTCCACGCCGCCCAACGCGGGATCGAGATTGATCACGGAGCCTCCGAATACCGGATCAAACAAGCGAATATACAATTGAGCCCCGCTCCATCCGTAGTCGGTCGTGGTGACATTCAGCGCGTTGGCCACACTACCACCGCTGGTCGTGACATCGACCCCCACGGTAATCGTCCCGAGGGCCGGTCCGGCGATCGCCACAACGGTCAAAGCCGTGAGGCTTGCTAGTCTCGTGAAGTGCATGGTGATTCCCCTAGGATGAAGTAGCCTGACGGTCCCGATCCCATGCCTTTCAGGATAACGCGCGAGCAGACGCGGCACAAGCGAATTCAGCAAGTATTTTTATAACCCATGCCCTAATATGCCACGGCCCGCAGCCACGCCTTCCCCATCAGCATGTGCCCGGCAACGGTCGGGTGCACGCCGTCGGGGGCCCAGTACTCGGCCGGGGCGTCCTTGAGCGCATCATTAAAGACCTGCTGATACGGGACCCACACGGCCCGGTACTTATCAGCGAGCTTCCTGGCCGCATCACGGTAGGCGGATATCCCCTCGACGTGCGATTCGGTCATGTCGCCTGCTTCTAGGAGGAAGGGCTCGCCGATGATGAACTTCACGTTGGGCAACTCGGCACGGGTGCGGGTCAGCAGGACGTCGTAATCGCTGGCGTATTCCGCGATCGTCCCACCGAAGCCGTGACGGTGGACGTGGCAAAAATCGTTGACGCCGACGAGGATGCTCAGGACGTCGGGCTTGATCTTAAGACAGTCCTTCTGCCAACGGTCGGCGAGCTGGTAGACCTTGTCGCCGCTGACGCCCCGGCCGTAGATATTCAAGTCCAACCCGGCGTGACGCTCAAGCAGATCGGCTGCGACGTGGAAGACGTAGCCGTGGCCTAGGGCGGCGGGGTCGTTGGGGCCCTTTCGGCCCTTGCGGCGGTTGGCGTCGGTGATCGAATCGCCTTGAAATAGCACAATATCGTTGGATCGGAACATAGTTCAAAGAGCATACCGCCGGGGGCCTTGGCCTGCTACGATAGGACGATGCCCATCCGCAAGCTGTCCAAGCTGTTGGTCAACCAGATCGCCGCCGGCGAGGTGATCGAGCGCCCCGCGTCCGTCGTCAAGGAGCTGGTCGAGAACAGCCTAGACGCCGGGGCGACGCGGATCGACGTCATCCTCGAGGACGGCGGGCGTCAACTGATCCGCATCAGCGACGACGGCCACGGCATCCCCCCCGACGAATTGCCCCTTGCCGTCGAACCCCACGCTACCAGCAAGCTCACCGCTGCCGAGCAACTCGCCGCGATTGGGACGCTTGGATTCCGGGGCGAGGCGTTGGCTTCGATCGCAAGCATCAGCCGACTGAAGATCACCAGCCGGGCGACGATTGATGGCAAGGCTAATGAGGCGGGCGCGGTGCTGGAAGCCAGCGGGGACCAGTGCGGCGACGTTTCCCCTTGGGCCGGCTCGCCGGGGACGGTGTTGGAAGTCCGCGACCTGTTTTTTAATACCCCCGCCCGTCGAAAATTCCTGCGGACCGCGCCGACCGAGTTCGGGCACATCAACGACACGCTCACCCGCATCGCGATGGTGCATCACAACGTCGCTTTCAAGCTCAAGCACAACGACCGGGTGACGTTCGACATCCCCGCCAATCAGAAACGGGCCCAGCGTTGTGTTGCGCTACTGGGCAAAGACCTCAACGATGAGCTTTTAGAGTTCACCCACGAAGATTTGCCGGAGCGTGGCGGGGGGAAGATATGGGGGCTGGCAGGCCAACCCTCTATCGCCCGTGCAACCGGCAAGGCGCAGTACCTCTGCGTGAATGGCCGACCGATCAAGGACCGCAACCTCGCCCACGCGGTCAAAGAAGCCTACCGGGGCCTGATGCCGATGGACCGCTTCCCGGTCGCGGTCGTGTTCCTTGAGATCGACCCGCACACCGTGGATGTCAACGTCCATCCCGCCAAGGCCGAGGTCCGTTTCCGCAACCCCTCGCACGTCCACGGGCTGGTCCTCTCGGCTGTGCGCCAACGCCTGCTGGGCAGCGACCTCACCCCCAGCGCCAGCTTCACCGGGCACAATGCTTTTGCCGGATCAAGTTTCCATCCTTCGGGTTTCACTCCGCCAGCCCCGGGGGCGTCCCCCAACGTCTCCACCGACGCCTTCGTTGACTTCTTCAAACGCATGGACCCCAAGGAAAAAGGCTTCGCCTACCAAGAGGTCCGCAAAGCACTCGCGGAGGAGGACCCCTCAGCCATCGAATCCGATGAAGATTCACTCATCACACCAGACAGCACCTCCACCCCTCAAGCCTCAGGACTCAAGCCTCAATCCGTCCTCCAGGTCCACAAGAGCTACCTGGTCACGCAGGACGACGACGGGCTAATCATCGTGGACCAGCACGCTTTGCACGAGCGAGTCATGTTCGAGATGCTGCGTAAGCGTGTGTTGGGTGATGGCAAGCCGTTGGAGAGCCAGCGTCTGCTGATGCCCGTGATCGTTGACGCCGACGCGGCCCGGCAGGCGACACTCGAACAGATGCAGCCGTTGCTTGAAAAGATCGGCGTGGAACTCGCACCCATCGGCCCAGACGCGGTGGCGGTGCAGGCCTTCCCCTCGTTCCTCTTCGAGCGCGGCGTCGAGCCCGACACCTTCATCGTCGATCTTGTAAACAAAGCCGACACCGGGCAACTGGACCTGTCTAACCCCAACGTCGAAGAGTCCGCCCTGCACGAGGTGCTGGACATGATGTCCTGCAAGGCAGCGGTCAAGGCCGGGGACAAGATGAACGGAGACGAGCTATCCGCCCTGCTTGCCAAGCGTGAAGAGATCGACCGCTCCAGCAACTGCCCCCACGGCCGCCCCACCACACTCCGACTGACCCTCAAAGACCTAGAAAAACAGTTCGGGCGGACATAAGCCACCTTTACGCACAGACTCTAGCCCCGCATGGAAAGGCCTGGCTGATGCGTACTCAAACCGCTTTGACGGGTAGACAAAAATAAACCCCGCCTTTCCAGACGGGGCTGTAGATGTTTTGATTGGTTACTGAATCGCGGGCTTAATTCAGTGCCGCGGCGCCGGCGATGATTTCGCTGAGCTCGGTGGTAATCGAACTCTGGCGGGCGCGGTTGAACTTACGCTTCAGCGCCTTTTGCATCTTGCCAGCGGCGTCGGTTGCGGCCTTCATCGCGACCATCCGCATGAGCTGTTCGCTGACGGTCGCCTCGTTGAAGCACTGGAACAGATTGGTCTTGACGGTGATCGGCAACAATTCGCCGAGTAGTTCTTCGGGGTCGGGTGAGAAGTCGTAAACCGTCATCGGCCCGCCCCCGGTGCCCCCGGATTTCTCGGATGCGCCTTCCGCAACCCCCGCTGCCACGGGCGGCTCAAGGGGCAGGAGTTGCAAGACCTTGGGCTCCTGCCGAGACATCGAGACGAACGCGGTGTAGACCACCTTGACCGAGTCGTACTTGCCGTCGGTGAAGGCCTGGATGTAGTTTTCAGCAAGCCGTTCGACGTCGGCGTACTCGGGTTTGTCGGTGATGTGGCCATGGAACGCATCGACGGGGACCTCGGCAAACTTGAAGAAACCGCTGGCCTTCTTGCCGACGACCTCCAGATCGATCGAGTCGCCGCCTTTGATCTGCTTCATGGCGGTGCGCAACAGATTGGCGTTGTACCCGCCACAGAGACCGCGGTTGGAACTGATGACCAGGACCAGGTGTTTGCCAACCGCAGGCTTTGGAGCACTTAACAGCGGGTTACTAACCTCGCCGGTCTCACCGAGGTTGGCCGCCAGTTCGCTGACGACCTCGCTGATCCGCTTGGTGTAGGCCTGGGCTTCGGTGGCCCGTTTCTGCATCGTCTGGAACCGGGCTGTGGCAATCAACTGCATCGTCCGGGTGATGCGCTCGATGTTGCCCACGGCCTTGATCCGGCCCTTGATATCGCGTGTTCCTGCCATAGTCGGGACATCATAGCGACTGCCCCCGGCGCGGCAACGCGGGGGATCAACCCCCGTAATAGACCACCAGCCATGGGTTTTAGGGGTGTAGGCCTTGGAGGTTACGAGAAAGAGCCAATATCACTGGTGCCGGCCCCATAATCAGATATAATTAACTTAACACATCATCTGTGGAGGCCACCATGAAAGCCACCGCCGCATCACACATCCGACCAAGACCCGACCGTGACCCGCTAGAGGATTTCCGTGCGCCGCCCGGAGCCGGAACTTTGGGGACGTGGCTGTTCACCGCCGGACTCACAGTGGCGTTTGCCTGGTTGTTGATCGGGTACGCGGTGACTCGCTCCCGTGCTCCCGTACCCGACATGGTCGTGCCTGTGTGGTTCTGGTTCAGCACGTTCGCGTTGCTGGTCAGTAGCGTGTGCCTGCACTGGGCGTACCTGTCGGCCAAGATGGGCCGGGCCACCGTGGCGGGCAGGGCGCTGTTGTTGAGTACCGTGCTGGGTTGGGTCTTCGTGTTGTTGCAGGTGCCGGGCCTGGTCGGGTTGGTCCATATGCACCGCCAATCCGCAGAGGCCACGGCCACTACTTCCGGGGACGTGGGCAGTGCCGCGCCTTACATGCTCGTCCTGGTGCTGGTCGCATTGCACGGCCTACACACGTTGGTGGGTCTTGCACGGATGACCGTGCTGAACAAACGCACTCACCACGATACTGCCACCGACCACGGCGCAGCCCACCTCAAACAGATGTGCCTGTTCTGGCACTTCCTGGCCGTCGCCTGGGTTGTGATGTTCGGCGTGATCCTGTGGACGTGAAGACGGATGGCAACCGCATTGCGACACAGAAAAATAATCCACCGATGAGCAGGATGGGGCTCCAATATCCTCGCCGCCTTACATCCTGATCATCTATCAATCGGTGGAACTTCATTGAGTAACTTAAAGGTTGGCAACGCCTCCATCCGCTGAGATCTCTTCGCCCACGATGAACGATGAATCCGAGGAAGCAAGGAAGACCGCAACCCTCCCCATCTCGGCTGGCTTCCCTAGGCGTTTCAGCGGGACCATCTCCTCGAACTGCTCTTTCGCTTGCTGGGATTGCCCGTCGGGAAGACCGAACTTATCAAAAACGGGCGTATCAACAGGGCCCGGACTCAGCACGTTCACCCGGATCCCACGGCCCATCAAATCCGCCGAAAACGTCCTCGCATAAGAGCGTACACCAGCCTTGCAAGCGCTGTATACAGACATCCCGGCAAAGCCCTTGTTCGAGGCGATGGACCCAACCAAAATAATCGAGGCGCCGTCATTGAGATAAGGCAAGGCCTTCTGCACGGTGAAGAAGACACTTTTTAAGTTCAAGTCCGCCATGCGATCGTAGGACGCCTCGTCGACCTCAGCGACCGAACCCAACGTCCCCGGGCCGATCGCGCCGCCTGCATTGGCAACCAAAATATCCGCCTTACCGAAGCGTTCGGTAGTTTGCCCGTACAGCCTATCCAAATCCTCCGTCTTGGTGACGTCGCCGCGAACTGCTATGAAACCCGAACCCAATTCTTTGACCGACCCCTCCAACGTTTCTGGGGTGCGTCCAAAGATCGCGCCTTGGGCGCCTTCATTCTTGAACTCCTGGGCTATCGCAAACCCTATCCCGCTGTTTCCGCCGGTGATGATCGCGATTTTTTCTTTAAGCCTCATTGTTTTCCTTCTTGTGAGGTGTGGTGAGTGTGATTGCTAGGGGGTAATTTGCTTGAGTCTCGTGGCTTTAATGCGTCAAAAATAATCCCCCAGTTACCCCGCTAGCTTCGAGCTTTTCGCGCCAGCGGGCGGTTTGGGGCCGGCCCCTAAACCACGATCTTGGTTGCAGGGGTCACCCCGAAGCATCAATACATCATATTAGATTAAAAATACAGACAAACAATGGTCATATCACTTGATTTTATATCTTTTCATCTGTATATTATTAAAAATATAATCTATTTAAGCATAGCCTCTCGCGGTTGCTTTAAGTAAAAATATAGGCACACAAATGGATGTTCTTGCAAATGTGATATCCGCAACACGGATCGGCAACGCGATTCTCTGTGGTGCCGAGTTCGAGGCGCCTTGGGGCATCCGATTAGATCAGGAGAATCGAACTTACTTCCACATCGTCAGCCGTGGGACCTGCTGGCTTCGGCTGGACGATGGGTCAGAGCCACTTCAACTGTTCCAGGGAGATGCGGTGCTCGTCCCGGTAGGCGGCAGCCATATCCTCTCAGACTTACCTAAGACCCCCGCGCTACCATTAGCCGAAACACTCGCATGTAGCGAGCAAAACCGCCCGCACAAGGAATCGTCCCCGCCAGACAACCGTTCAACGTCTTTGATATGCGGCGGGTACCAATTCGAGCACGAAGAGAAGCACCCACTTCTTTCACTCTTGCCTCGGGCCATCCACTTCCCAGCAGACAAAACGCAAGAAGCAGGCTCGCTCCAAACCATCTTCAGATTGCTACGGAGCGAGGTCACGGGAAGGTCTCCCGGGTCCGAGACCGTGGTGTCCCGGCTGGTCGATGTTCTATTCGTTTATATGCTGCGAGCCTGGATGTCCGATGAGTCGGCCTGCTCCGCCTGCTGGCTCACCGCGTTGAAAGACCCACAGATCGGAAAGTCACTCTCTTTGATGCACCAGAAACCCCAAGAGAACTGGACCGTCGAAACACTAGCTGGTGAAGTACTCATGTCCAGGGCGGTGTTTGCAAAAAAGTTCTCTGAGTTGGTGGGCGAGCCCCCGCTTTCCTATCTCACCCGGTGGCGGATGGGGATCGCGGCCCGCTCGCTTCGAGAATCACAGTCGCCCTTGCGGATGATCGCTCAGGAAGTTGGCTACGAAGCGGAGTTTTCTTTCAGCAAGGCCTTCAAACGCGTCATGGGGCTCTCCCCGGGGCAGTATCGCGCAAGGGAAATGAAGACTGCAAGGTGAACCATGCTCGAAACGCTGCGGGGGGACAGACCGCATCACCGCAAGGAGGATCCGGCATGTCTCGCTTTCCAATTATTCTCAGGCGCTATCAGCGCCGCGTGCGGAACTTCCCGCCCAGGCCCTTCTTGGGCAGGTTTTTGGGGATGTTGCCGTCGGGGAACATCACATCCAACTCTTCCTGAGAGTACCCGGACACATCAATCCCGCTTGCGACCCGTGACTCTAACGTCCGGGCCGGCGCTTCGGCGCGGCGGCGCTCGGCGGCGCGGTCGTCACGGATGTCTTCGGGCACCGGGCCGGGCTTGAACTTGGGATAATCCAGCTTATCGATCATCGCGCCGGAGATCTTCTCGATCTCGGTCAGTAGCTGGCCCTGGTCAGGAGTCACAAAGCTCCAGGCGGTCCCCCGTCGCCCAACCCGGGCGGTGCGTCCGATCCGGTGGACATAAACCTCCGGGTCGTCCGGCAAATCATAGTTAATCACATGCGTGATATGCTCGACATCCAGCCCACGGGCCGCGAGGTCCGACGCGATCAGCACATCGAGTTTCCCCTCACGCATCGCGTCCATGACCTGGGTGCGCTTACGCTGCTGCAGGTCGCCGTGGATCTCGCGGGCGCTGATGTCTTTCTGTTGCAGGTACTTGGTGATCTTGTGGACGGTGGCCTTGGTCTTGCAGAAGACGACCGTGGTCTCGGGCTTCTCGTGACGGAGCATGTGTAGCAGCAGCGATCGCTTATCCCAGGGCTCGACCGGCAGGTACTTCTGATCCACCATCGACACCGTCAGCGAACCGGATACGGTGGTGATCTTCTGTGCATCGTCCTTCATAAACGACCGGGCCAACGACTCGATGGCGCGATCGATCGTGGCGGAGACGAAGACGGTCTGGTGCTCGCCGCGGACGTTGCGGAGGATCTTCTTGATGTCTTCACGGAAGCCGATGTCCAGCATCCGATCGACCTCGTCGAGGATGACGAACTTGATGTTATCGAAGTGGATCTGCCTTCGGCCGTGCAGGTCCATGACGCGGCCGGGCGTGCCGACGATGATGTGCCCGCCGCGTTCGACGGACTTCTGTTGGGCCCGCATGGACTCACCGCCGATGATGCAGGACGTGCGTATCTGGGTGTGCTTGCCCAGCGCGTCCAACTCGGCGGCGACCTGCGTCGCCAGCTCGCGTGTGGGTGTCAGAACCAGCCCCTGCATCTGTGTGTTGGGGTCCGCCAAGTGGAAGACCGGCAGGCCAAACGCCGCGGTCTTGCCCGTGCCGGTGCGTGCCTGACCGATCACATCCTTGCCGGCGAGGATCGCGGGGATCAACTGGGCCTGGATATCGGTGGGATGCTCGAAGCCGGCGTCGGTCAAACCCTTCACCACGTTTTCGCCCAGGCCCATGCCTGCAAAAGTCACCGAAGTATCAAATAAATCCTGGGTCGTATCCTGAGTAGTCATGTGGGGTCGCCATCGCTGTCACCGGGTGTGAATCGGTGGACGGGTGTACTATCGGTGCGTCAGGGGACGGCCCACGGCCGCGCAAACCCCGCGCCAACGCTGGAAAAACTCGCCCAACGCCATGCAGCCAACCGATGACGACCGATCGATAAAACAGGGATGGGCACTGCGGGATGAACGGCCGGCGTCAGATGTATGTGCTGTGTAATCAATGTCTTACACAGATTTCACCCGACGCCGATGGCTCGTCACGCAGCACCGTCCCTGTTAAATTACCGGCCAAACCCAACCCCGGTCACACGGGACGGTCGGATCGGCGGACGACAAGCAAACCGGCTGCTGACAAGATTTTACGGAGACCCCGCCCATGGTACAACTACGAGGCCCCTTCAACGTTTCAACCCCCGTTCGCGTCGAGGCCCCCATGGCATCCGATTCAAGCTGGCTGGAAGTCGATCTGACCCGCCTGGAGCGGAACTTCTTGGCCCTGCGCGCCTTGGTCGAAGCCGCCCCAGACGAACATTCCGATACCCCACCCGACTCCCCACCGCCGCAAGCCAAACCTTTAGCTACAAGCCCGATTGTCTGCTGCGTCATCAAGAAGGATGCCTATGGCCTGGGCGCGTCCGCTGTCGCACACCGACTGGTCAAAGCAGGCTGCGACATGCTCGCTGTCTACAGCGCCAAAGAAGCCGAGTACCTGATTAATAAAAGCGTCAACTGCCCGATTCTGTTGCTCGCACCGTTGCGCGAGTTGGGCCGAACCGATGCGCTCTACCGCCCCGCCGTCGCCGAGACACTGCACCTGTCGATCCACGACCCCGACCAACTTCAAACCGTCAACCAGATCGGCCAGACGTTCGGGATCAAGATGCCGATCCACCTGTACCTGGACACAGGCATGAGCCGGTCGGGCCTCAACGGCGAACAGTTCGTGCAGGTTGTCCAGAACCTTTCAAAAACACCTCACGTCCGTGTCGCCGGGGTCTTCACACATCTGGCCACCGCGGATAACGACCCCGACTTCGCCTACGAACAATTAGAACAACTGGAAGCCGCCGTCGCCCAGCAGGCCGAACACCTCCCCGACGACTGCCTGATCCACATCGCCAATAGCTTCGCCACCCTGCGCGACCGACGCTTCCACATGGACATGGTCCGGCCCGGCCTGGCGATCTACGGCTTCGGCCCAGAACTACTCGCACCCGGCCCCATCCTTCAAAACGCACCCGTCCTCGAACACACCGTCCGCTGGGTCACACGCATCAACCACGTCCAACGCTACCCACGCTGGACACCCGTCGGCTACGGCAGCACACACAAACTCAAACGCAACAGCGTCCTGGGTGTCATCCCCATCGGCTACGGCGACGGCTACCCCCTGGCGTTGGGCAACCAGGCCAGCGTCCGCGTCTTACTCGACGATAACGACACCTACTTCGACGCACCGGTCCTGGGCAAAGTCAACATGGACCAACTCTCCATCGACCTCACCGACGCCCCCACAGTAAACGACGGTGGAGATATCAGCACCCTCGTCAACGCCACCGTCCACATCATCAGCGACGACCCGGCCGCACCCAACAGCATCCCCAACCTCGCACGCCTCGCTAATTCCCACCCCTACGAAATCCTCTGCCGACTCCCCAAAGACCTGCCACGCAAGTACACGCACTGATTAAGAATGTTCGATGTTCGAGGTGCAATCTGCAAGCGGATTGAAACATCGAACGACGAATATCAACTCACTCCACCGCCCGCTCAAGCACTTCCAGCGCCCCGCGCACGTAGTGCGCATTGCCATCAAGGTCCAGCTTCGCCGGCACACTCATCGCCAACAGCGCACGCTTGGCTTGCGCCAACTCCGCCCAATCCGAATCGACCGGCAACCCGATCTTCTTACGGTGGTGAGCCAGCTCCTTGCAGAGCTTGTGCCCGTCAAGATCACCGGGCCGACCCCAGTAAAGATGTTCCAGATACACACCGTCCTGCACCCAGTGGCTGACACACACCTTCGCCAGATCAAATAACACCGCCGGCCCGCCGGGAGGCTCGCACCGTGTCATCGCGTTGCCTAGATGCAGGTCGCCATGACACCAGTGGTCCATCGGCCGATCGTTCCAGATCGTGACCCAGTCCTTGTACTTGCGGTGAGCCTTCTTTATCGCCTTGCTCCAACGCTGAGGCTCAGGCAACGCGTGGTCCCGCACCGATCGCCGGGCGTGATTTAAAATAGCACCCCAATCGCGGTGATCGTCATGCTCCTTATTAATCGGGAACTCCGAAGCCGCCAGGTAAAACCGCCCCAACGCCTCGATCAATAAATCAAACTCTTTCCCCCCCCACGCGGTACCCAACGGCCCAAACCCCAGCCGCTCCATCACCACCCACGCCATGTCATACCCCCCCAGCACCTCACCCCCCGCAAACAGCTTCGGCACCACGTCATCAAAACGCTGCAACGCCAACATCCACTGCAACTCACACGGCGGCACCGGCATCTTCACCACCACCGGCCGACCCACACCCTCATCATCACGATAGGTCGCGTACCCCGTCACCGCCCCCCCACGCTGCCAGTCCGTGCGAAACCAACCCACCTCCGACAGCCGTCCGTCGCACACCGACCGCAGCACCGGCTCAAGCATCGTCCCAAACGAACCAGCCCCCAACGTACTGGCTATCTCCGCCACCTTATGCGAATCCGGGTTATCCACCGGAGACGACATCGGCCCACCTTTCGCCGACCCTTGCGAATCGGCTCCCGTCTCACCGGCTTTGTCGTGGTTTTTCGTCATGGAACTGCCTACAAACTAAACCCCCCGGGCCCACGGGGCAAGGCCCCTGTTCACCGCCCAATACCCATGGGACTTGTAAGGCCCGCCCCCGTGCCTACGATGGGCGTTCCCCGCCGCCACAAACGCCCGGCGGGACGGACACGATTCCACACCGGCCCCTGGAGCCCCCCCCTTGCGCGACCCACGACTCGACAAACTCGCCCGCGTCCTGGTTGAATATTCCACCGGGGTCAAGCCCGGCCAACTGGTCCGCCTCACCGGGGCGCCGGTCTCGATCCCGCTGCTGGAAGCGATCTACGAGGCGGTCATCAAGGCGGGGGCGCACCCTTACATCAAGTGCGCACCGGAGTCGCTTAGCAACACCCTCTTTAAGCACGGCAACGACGAGCAACTCAAGTACGTCAGCCCGCTTGCGCTCCAGGAGATCAAAGAGATCGATGTGTCGATCGGCTTGTGGGCCGAGACCAACACCAAGAGTCTGTCGCGCGTCGATCCCAAACGCCAGGGGGTTGCCTCCTCGGCACGCAAGCCGTTGATGCACATATTCATGGAACGTGCCGCCGCCGCGAGTGATCCCAAAGCAAAGCCGGGGGTCAAGCCGTTGAAGTGGGCCGGGACACAGTACCCCACGCTCGCTAGCGCGCAGGATGCGGAGATGAGCCTCACCGAATATGAAGACTTCGTCTTCAACGCTGGTCACTTGGACATGGACGATCCAGTAGCCCAGTGGATGAAGATCAAGGACCGCCAGCAGAAGGTCGTGGACTACCTCAACGGCACGAAGACCATCCACTTCAAGACCCCGCGCGGCACGGACCTGACCGTCAACGTTGCGGGCATGACCTGGATCAACTGCTGCGGCCACGAAAACTTCCCCGACGGCGAGGTCTTCACCGGGCCCAACCTCAACGCCGACTGCGGCGGGGTCAACGGCATCGTCAAATACTCCTTCCCCGCTGTCCATCACGGCCGAGAGGTACACGACATCGAACTCACCTTCGAAAAAGGCCGGGTCGTCGATGCAAAAGCCTCCAAGAACCAAGCCTTCCTCATCGACATGCTCGACCAGGACCCCGGCGCACGCAGCGTCGGCGAGATCGCCATCGGCACCAATTACCAGATCACCGAGTACACCAAGAGCACGCTCTTCGACGAAAAAATCGGCGGGACGTTCCACGCCGCCGTCGGCGCAGGCTATCCCGAATCCGGCAACGCCAACGAGTCAGGCCTGCACTGGGACATGGTCTGCGACCTACGCAACGACGGAACACCCGATTGCGGCGGCACCATCACCGTCGATGGCGAAGTCATCTCCAAAGACGGAAAGTTCGTCTTCGACGGCTGGCCGGGCAACGACTGACCCACCTGGCCCCATTCCCAAAAACGGGAACACTGTTTCATGCGTCCCCGAACCCGTGGCAGCCTATCATGTAAAATTGCGGTAACGCCCCGACAACCGGGGCAAGCAGGAGTACCGCATGCTGACCAAGACCCTCAACCGCATGATCCGAAAAAAACAGACCACCGCCCGTGAGATCTCCGAGATGGCGGGCGTCTCCACCTCGACGGTCTACCGCTGGATCGCTGGCGAAAGCCAACCCGATTTTGATTCGATCCGGCTGCTGGTCAGGCACCTCCCAAACAAGAAGGCCCAGGAATCACTTCTCAGCGTGTTCACGATGGGGACCACCTGGCAGTTCGCCTGCCCGGACCTTGAGCTTGACGTGAACGCCGACGGCAAGATCGACGCCGCCGACGCACTGGACGCCTCCATCGGCGCGGTCCACAGCTCGGCAGACAACCTCAAAAAACTCCGCCTCGCCTTCCGCGACGGCATGGCCAACTCAGAACAGATCCTCGACCTGATCCACCTCCTGCAAACCACCGCCGGCCACTGCATGATCACCCAGCAGGTCCTGGTCCACCTCAGCGAAAAGAATAAACGCCGCAAACTCAAGCTCGTGCGGTAGAATATCCAAAGCTGAACCATGACACGCCTAAGCACCACGATGCTCTGCGCACTGTTGTTGATCGCCGCTGCGCCAGGGGGGGCATCCGGGGATGAGACCGGGGGTGCGCCCCCAGGAGTGCAGGACGACGCGGCTTCACAATCCCCCAACACCGACCCGCCGCCACGCCTCGGCCGATACAACGCTACCTTTGACCAGCGAAGCTCGCTTAGCACCGTCGAAACAATCACCACACGCTTCCGCGCCGAACTCAAAGACCCGCCCGCCGACTACGCCTTCCCCGACGAATCCTTTGAGGTCTACATCCCCGCAAATTACGACGGCACCGAACGCTTCGGGCTGATCGTCTGGGTCAGCCCCGGCCCCAACGGCGCACCACCACAACCCTTCCGCACCATCCTAGACAAGCACAAACTCATCTGGATCGGCGCAAACAACGCCGGCAACCCGCGCACCTTCTGGCACCGTGCCGGGCTCGCACTCGATGCCCTGCACAACATCACCCAGCACTACCACATCGACCCCATGCGCACCTACGTCAGCGGGCTCTCCGGCGGGGGACGCTGCTCGTCACGCATCGGCCTGACCTACGCCGACCTCTTCGCGGGCGCCTTCCCCATCATCGGCGTCGACTATTTCAAGAAACTCCCCCACCCCGATAGCACCGCAACAAAGCTCGTCTTCTGGGGAGCCAAGTTCAACCCGCCCTCACCAAGAATCCTGCGCAAAGCCAAACGTGACGGCCGATACGTCCTGCTCACCGGCGAAACCGACGGCAACCGTCTCCAAACCCTCGTCACCTACCAGTACGGCTTCAAACGCGCCCGGTTCAGCTACATCACCTACCTCGAAGCCCCCGGCATGGGACACACCGTCCCCCCGCCCGACTGGTTTGAAAAAGGCATCACCGCGCTGGATGCCCCCCTCCCCGAAGTCCGCGAACGTCGTGAGAAAGAAGCCGAGCGCAAACTCGCACGGGCCATGGACCGCCTGCAACGAAGCCCGCCCCACGGCATCGAAGCACTAGAAGAACTCCTACGCGACTTCCCCGACACCACCTTTGCAACACAAGCCGCGGAACAACTCAAACTCGCCCTCGAAAACCCCGCCGCAGCCCAGACCGCCAAACCAAAATCTAAAGACACCGATCAACCCAAACCCTCACCCCCCTCCGACCGGGCACGAGAAGACATGGCACTGGCGCGTAACTACCTGCAAGCCGGCCGAACCGACTTGGCACGCGACCTCTTTAATCAGGTAATCGAATACTACCCCGACACCGATGAAGCCGAGCAGGCCAAGGCGTTGCTGGAAGGGATGACCGCACAGGACTGAAACGTTATACCGGGGGTGGTGTGCCTACTGTCAAAGGCACAGCCGCGCCTTGATCCCCCGGCTCAACTGAACAATTTCCGGGGACGTTTTCGATGTGTAGCTTCTGGATGCGGTGTTCGGACCAGTCGGTGACTTTCAGGTCCGGCGAATCATCCCCGTCCTGGACCTTCAACAGCTTGTACCCGTTGTCTCGCTGAGCCGGAACAAAACCAGAGTCCCGAATTAACTGACACAACACCGGCTCGTCCAGGCAATACGTCGTCCCCGCGGCGCTTACGACGTTCTCTTCCATCATCACGCTACCCATGTCATTCGCCCCGTAGAACAACCCAAGCTGCCCGACCTTCGGCCCCATCGTCACCCATGACGCACCGATCGAATGAATATTGTCCAAGAACAACCGGCTCAAAGCCTGCATCCGCAAATACTCACTCGCACCCGCCATCCTGACTAATTTCCCCGCCCCCCCGGGACCAGGCACCGCCTTATCGCACGCCGCCTTGTCGCTGGCATCCAATTCACCCGCGAAAACCTTGTCGGCCAAGACATCACCCGGGAACGGCTCATGGCATCCTTCCCCAGTGGTCCCGTTATGAATATTTCCGGGGGCCCAATCAGGCACACGGCCCAACGGCGTGTTCTCACGCTGGAACGGCCAACTAATAAAACTCACATAACCCCCCGCCCAATGATTCTTCACCGCCAAGTCCTGGCGCTGCCGAATCACATCCATGTGCATCACCCGGTCGGCGACCCCCTCGATGTGCCCAAACATCATCGTCGCGCTGGTCTTCATCCCCAACCGATGCCCAGCCGACATCACATCAAGCCATTCCTGACCCGTCGCCTTGCCCGGCCCGATCCGCCGACGCACATGCTCAGGAAATATCTCACCGCCGCCACCCGGGATTGTGTCAAGCCCCGCAGCCATCAAACGCTTCAAGATAACTTCGAGCTTCGCGTTCCACACATCCGCCGGCAACTCGTGACTCTTCCCGGGAGCCGTCGTCGGGAAACCATCCAACTCAAACACCGCCACAAACTCCACAAACTCCGGCGGGCTGAACCCATGAATATGCACACCCGGGAACTCATCTTTGATCCCCGCCAACATCTCTTCATAAAACGAGATCGGCAGATCCGGGTGCATCCCCCCCTGCAACAACACCTGCGTCCCCCCAATACCCACAAGCTCCCGGATCTTCTGATGCAACTGCTCGGTGCTCAGCGTGTAAGCATCCTGCTCATCCCCATCCCGCCGAAACGCGCAGAACGTACACCGAGCCGAACAGACGTTGGTGTAGTTCACGTTCCGATCGATGACATAAGTACGCTTCGCGCCTCCGGGGGTTTCACCGCCCCCATGGATCCGATCACACACCGCCGACGCCCACCGCCCAAGGTCGTGCATCGAAGCCTCGTGATACAGCCGAACCGCATCGCACGGCGAAAGCCTCGCCTCACCCGCAATCACCTCGTCAATATTCAGCTCCGCAGCCAAAGCCTTGGAATCAGATGCTTGTGTCCTGTTCATGGGTGGGATTGTAGGCGCAAGGAGCGGATCCGTCACGGATCGGGGGTGGTAGCGGGTTCGGGTGGCTTCTTGGTTCCCCAAATAAACCACTGAAAGCCAGCGATTAACAAGATGACGAGAAACCAGACCCCGGGGTGGTCGCTAGCGGGATCGCGTCTGCCAAGGTTGACCATAAACGGCAGACAAATAAGAACCGCTGATACACCGACTGCTAAGATGATCCGCTGTGGTATTCCGAGCTTGTCGCGGGTTCGAGCAAGCCACCGCCAGCCACTCGCCAACCGGTGCCACCCACCTGGTGCTGACTGGCGTGTCTTTACCGCTCCATTAACAACAACGTAAACGCAGACGATTACTATCGGATAACTAATCAAAGACAAGGACGAGACGGAACCCCAAGTTAACGCCGTTTCCCTGCGCCCTGTTGACGTAAGTAAAGCGTGTTCATATCTCCGCAACTCTACTTCGTCGAAAGAACCGACCTTTCCCGCCTCTATTTTCTGTACTTGAAAATCATAGTATTTCCATGTAACCCACCCTGATACTGTAGAAATAAACCACAGGTAAGCGATGACTATGGCAAAATTCTTTAGTTTCTCAGGCACAATATTTTCCCGTTCAGTACGCGGTCAACGACGGATCCACATCCTTGATCCACGCCAGGATCCCGCCGGTGAGGTTGAGCGCTTCGTAGTCTCGTTCCCTTAGGAACTGAACAGCCATGGCGCTGCGTTGGCCGACGCGGCAGATCACGACCTGGGTCTTGTCGGGATCGAGCCCGTCGAGGTGGTCGGGCAGGGTGTTTAAGGGGATGAGTTTGGAGCCGGCGATCTGGACGATCTCGTGTTCCTTGGGCTCGCGCACGTCGACCAGCTCGATGTCTTCGCCGCGATCGAGCATGGCTTTGAGTTCGAAAGGCGTGACGGACGGTGGGTTGAGATGATTCATCGGGAGAGTATCGGCTTTAAGAGATCGACTTTAGCAAACAACGCCGGAGCCCCGCCGGTATGGACAAACACGATGGCGTCGTCGGTGGCATACAACCCCGCACGGATGTCGGCGATCATCCCCGCAAACGCTTTGGAAGAATACACCGGGTCCAGCAGGATCGCCTCGGTGCGGGAGAGCAGCTTGATCGCTTCGAGCGCGGCGGGCGTGGGGCAGCCGTACT
The DNA here is from genome assembly GCA_029260615.1 of Phycisphaeraceae bacterium. Taxonomy (GTDB): domain Bacteria; phylum Planctomycetota; class Phycisphaerae; order Phycisphaerales; family Phycisphaeraceae; genus JAJRRS01. The sequence continues at coordinate 17,677 of JAJDCX010000026.1, forward strand.
CCGATCCGAACTGCGTTTCGTCACATAAAACCAACGACGCATCGACCGGGTCGACCCCGATGTGTGCGGCGCACTGATTCGCCAACGTGAGCGTGTCCCGTGTGATCTCTTCCGCCCCACCGGGCACGACACAGTAGCCTTTGATCGCATAGCCCCCGCCGAATAACGCTTCACCCACAAGCATCCCCGCCTGCGTGCCGGCACTGCCGTTGGCGACGTAAATGCACTTCGGGCTCACGCCTTGCTCAACAAGTTGCCCGTTCATCTCAAGGATCATCCCGACATAGCCCAACGCCCCGATGGCATCAGACCCACCAGACACCACGACATACGGCACACCACCCTCGGCCTTAACACGCTCGGCGATCTCCGCCATCTTCGGCTTACGGTCCGGGCCCGTCTCAACGTAATGGCAATGCGCACCCAGCAGATCATCAATCAACAGGTTCCCCTGCAACGGCACCTGATCGACCGGGTCCGTGGAATTCAAAACAAGCTCGGTCCGCATCCCCCCTAACAGCGCCGCCGCCGCAGACTGCCGAACGTGATTGGATTGCACGCCGCCCTCGGTGATGAAGTGGGTCGCACCTTTTTGCTTCGCATCGGCGAGCAGGTACTCCAGCTTGCGGGTTTTATTCCCACCAAAGGCCAGCCCGGTCAGGTCGTCGCGCTTAAGGTAGATGCGTGGCCCGCCGAGCGTTTCGGTCAGGCGCGGCATGAACTCCAGGGGCGTGGGGAAAGTGCCGATGCGTTCACGGGGTTGGCTAAAGAAGTCGCTCATTGTTTTGGGGCTGGGGTTCAGGGTTTAAGTTCGTGCCGGGGTTTAGTGGCAAAAGGCTCGGGAAGGAACAGGCTATCTCCTGATCCCCGAACCCAAACCCTAGACCCCATACCCCACATTCTACCGCGCCGCGTGGAGGATGCCGTTAACGACCAACTCCCGGGCGGAATCCGTCGAGTAACCAAACACCCCCCAGTGCCCGACGCCGGCCAGCGCAGCGGTCAAATCTTCCGGCGAATAGATGACCGCCGGCCGACCGTCAATCATAATCGCCTGCAGCCGAGGGGCGTGCATCTTCCCCATCTGACGCTGGGCGAACAGGCTGTAGTCAACCCGACGGGCGTCGTGAGCATCCATCCCAAGCCCCCGCCCGGTGATGATCGGCGAATCATCCGCGATAGGTGTCGGCACACGATCGGGAAACAACTTGACCAGCATCGCACCCGCCGCCTCCACCGCAGCCGGCGTCCCACCCGCCGCGTCCAACCACAACGTGCCCCCCGCCTGGACCCACGCCCGCAGCGCCTCCGCCTCATCATCCGTCAACGCACCCCCACCTGCCGTGGTCAGAAATGCGACGCGTTCATCCGCAAGCTCATCCACACCCACCGTCCCCACCACCAGATCAACCCCCTGGTCACGCGCCATCACCGCACGCAACTGCCCCAACGCACCGGGTTCGGGATCGTAATCCCCGTCGTACCGCACACGCGCGACACTCATTTTGTCATCAGGCCAATCCACCGGGGGTCCCGGGGACGACACGTAATCCGTCTCCAGCCGGACACGCCTGGGCTCCGTGCCCACCGCGAAGAGATAGATGTTCGACATCGCAACAAAACTATCGCCATGACGTTTCAGATCATTCACCTGCAACCCCCGGCCAATATCCTTGGTAAACGCGACCACCAACGGCCGCACCCCGTTGTGAACCATCCGCATCTGAACCGTCGGACGAAGTTGTGCGTGCAAACTATAGAACGGATGAAACCCGGCAACCTCTTCAAGCCCACGCCCGGGATACAACGCCTCGACCAGCGCATCCACACTCCCCGATAGCCGCCCCCAAGGTGCCTCGGGGTTAAATACCAGCATCCCACCCGCATCAATATACTCACGCAACCGACCGATCTCCGCATCGCTTAGCGTGAACGGCTCGTTGGTCGCCAGGTAAAGCAACGGCGAATCCGCCAACTCCTGCATCGGTTGATCCAGCCCGACAATCTGCCAGGCGGTGTCCACCTCGTAAACATCCGAGGCATACTCGGCGAAGTTCCACAAATCATTCGGCCGATTGTCCCACCGTCCATCGAAACGAACCTTCGACACCGCCACCGGCTCCAGAGCATTCGCCAAATACAACAACGCAAAACCCGTCGATAGCAGCTTCCCCTGCCTGCCGCTGGCATCTTCCCACAACCCGTCACTGCCCTGCCGGCTAAGCATCTCGGAAGTGACATGGCGAAACCAATCGACGCCGTTGAACGTCCGCCGACCTGTCGCCCGGCCGACACGCTGAATCGTCCACATGCTGTAGTACCAGTCGGCACCAAAACTCTGCGCCGGGTCAAAGTTTTCATCAAGCCAACGAAGACCTTTACGCAACTCCGGCGAGACATTGTCTTTCGTCGGGTCGGTGAGTTTGGGGCCGTTGAGATACCGCTCCGTGAGCGTGAGTGACGCGACCCCCGCGGCGGTCATCGGCGAGCTCACCGTTGAACGTGTTATCTTCGCGCTCGCCTGCCTGGTATCACCCCCACCGCCAACCGAGGCCAGCATCCCCACCGCCCAGCCCGCCGCTTGGTCGCCGGGCGTCTTCTGCTGAGTCAAACGCCATTGCGTATCGATCGGCGACCATACTTTTTTGTTATTCAACTCGATGCCCAGCTTGTCTGCACCCCACAACCCCAGCACGCCATAGAACCCGCTGCCGTGGTCGCCGAACCCGGTGCTAGGCCCGCCGAAATATTCACTATTAAAGTTGCCCTTATCCGTGACCGACGAAGCCAACCAGTCCGCATCACGCCGCGCCCAAGGCCCAAACGATTCCCCCGACAACCGCGACAGCATCATCAACCGCATCCCCCGGTCGTAGGTGAACGGGGTATCACCGGACAACACCCAACTGATCCGCCGATACAACCTGGGGTCCTGGTAGGACTGCCCAGCTGCGAGCATCGCCCAACAAACCAGCGCGTGGTTGCCCGTTTCGTACACAACCTCCTGGTAACGGGGCTTGCTCTGCTCGTAACGGTTCAGCCACCAGTAGTAACTGTCGTGGCGCAAGCCCTCATGCGGCAGGATCGCTTTGGCCTTCGCCTCGCTGCGCTGATGCTCCGCGGTGTAGAGTTCATGGACCGCCGCACCGATCGCGGCCCGGACATCCTCAATCGACAGGCTGTCTGGATCGAATGGCCCGGCAGGTACGAGTACGGGTTCGCCAGCCTCAATACGGTTGGCCAACGTAAACCCACGGACACGCCCCGGCGACTCCAACAACCCAATCAGGTGCGCCGCATACACCCCAAAGCTGCGCATCTTCGGCCTGACATGCGTAGGCAACGCCTCGTCGCCACGGTTGTAACGCTCATACTTCTGCGCCCCCGCCGCCGCCTTGCGCAGCTTGGTTCTAAGTAACCCCAACGCCCGATCGTCGTAGCGACCGAGATACCCGTCGTGCATCGCCCGGTAGGTAGACCGCATCAGATCAAAGCCAGCACGTTGGCGTTTACGAATCAACAAGACGACCGCCGAGCCGACATCGCCCAACGCCTTCCCCTCGCCGGTCTGAACCATCGCGTAGGCCAGGTCGCCACGGTACTCCCGAAACGCCTTGGCCATCTCCCGGTAACGCTCGTTGAGCTTGTCGACTTCGCGGCTACGCATCTGCTTGAGCTGGTTCTGCAGCGCCTCGAGCTGTTTAACGATCGGCTCGGCCCGACGACGTGCGCTCGGCGTCATGTGCGGCAGAGCAGCCCGGCCGGAATATCGCTTCTCGAACGGCGGGACACCCACTATCACCGTGGTTTGTGATCGCAGCCCAACGAGACGCGATTCGATCCGCTTGCCTTCCTTGCTAAGCGGGCTTTCAAAACGGGTCTTGGCCTCGGCTGGCATGTCCTCAAATAAATGACGCAGCGCCTTAATCGAGTCAGCGGGCAACGGATCATCTGTGGAATCGACCGCCCGCTTGTGCAACCAGTCATGCACCACCGGCAACAGGTGCCAGCGGATATAGGTGTCGCCATACAGATCGCCCACAAGTTTGCCGTCAAGCCGACGCAACACCTCGGTCCCATCACCGGGTTCAAGTTCACGCACCACACGATGCGGCCGAGTAAAAACCGCTCGATGCTCCGGCACCTTCAACGTGCCCAGTTCTTTAGCCTCGGCGATCAACCGCTCAAACGCCGCATCCACCCGCGTGCTATCCGCCTCAGCCCCATACACCTCACCGCATAGCGCTAGACCAACCACACCCGCCAAACACAGGCCGACCAGACGACACAACATCACCCACACGGGATGGATTTCCATACCTGCCTCCCGGCCAACTCGAAGTGACGATACGCCCAACCTCCGCAACACCAACAAGATCAAAATACCAAACGCCCCGGCACCCAAGCCGAATACCCGCTTAGATCTCCTCGACCTCTTTAGACTTCGCCACGATCAGCACATCCACCTGTGACTCATACGCCTTCAAGAGCTTCTGCACCTCATCCTTAGCGTCATCCACGTTGTCTTCGCTCAGATGCAACGACTTGTCCTTCGACGCCTGGTCGATGTGTTTATTCGCATCACGGCGGGCGTTGCGGATCGAAACCTTCGCCTGCTCGCCCATCTGCTTGACCGACCCGATCAGCTGCTTGCGGCGTTCGCCAGACAACGCCGGGAGGTTCAGCCTGACCTGCTTGGCCTCCACCACCGGGTTCAAACCAAGCCCCGCCGACTCGATCGCCTTGCCGATCTCCTTCGTACACGACGCATCAAAAGGCTTGATCAATATCTGCGTCGGCTCGGGGATGGTGATCCGCGCCAGTTGCCGCAACTCCGTCGGCGCACCGTAGTAGTCCACCTTCACAAAATCGACCATCGCAGTGGACGCCCGCCCCGTCCGTATACCACGCAGCTCGTGCTTAAGGTGGCCCACCGCCTTGTCCATCGATTCTTCACACGTTAATTGAATCTCATCCAAGTCCATGATTCAAATCTCCAATCGTCAATCTTCAACGTACTATCTGTATTCAGCCCTGTGCAATATCCGCAAGATCGCAGATGGTAGATCGTGGATTATTCCACCATCACCCGAGTGCCGTGAGTCTTACCCGACACGACCTCGGCAATATGCCCGGGCTCTTTCATATCAAACACAATGATCGGGATCCCGCGCTTCCGGCACATATCAAACGCCGTCAGGTCCATCACCTGCAAATCACGATCGATCGCGTCCTTAAACAACAACGTATCAAACCGAACCGCGTCAGGATACTTGTTCGGGTCTTTGTCGTAGATCCCGTCGACCTTCGTCGCCTTCAGCAGCACATCCGCGTTGATCTCCGCCGCACGCAGCGACGCCGCCGAGTCGGTCGTAAAAAACGGGTTCCCGGTCCCCGCCACAAAAATAACCACACGCCCCTTCTCCAAGTGCCTGCTCGCTCGGCCACGGATAAATGTCTCCGCCACCGCCGAAAGATTAATCGCGCTAAGCACACGCGCCGGCTGACCGATCTTCTCAAGTGTCTCTTTGAGCGCCAAACCGTTAATCACCGTCCCCAACATCCCCATCTGGTCCGCCGTCGCCTGCGCGATACTCCCCTCACTGGCGAGCGTCGCTCCACGGATAATATTGCCGCCCCCGACTACCACCGCCAGCTCCGTGCCCAGCCCCGCCGCCGCCGCGATCTCCTTGGCGATCACATCCAGTTCCGGGCCGTCGATCCCGAACCCGCCGGGCTTGCAGAACGCCTCACCGCTGATCTTCAAAAGCACCCGCTTGTACGCCGGCTTGCCCGCCTGAGTCTGCTGGTTTTGGTCGGTCGACTGGGTCATCGTGTTTCCTTGAAGGTCGCTGGGCCGTCAGCCCGACATCCTACACAACTTGCCCCCACTTGGCCTGCCCTACCCCTCCTCCTCATCGATCCCAAACCACTCCAGCCAGCGATCGACCTGCTCTTCACCCAACGGACCGGCCGCCGGCTTCCCCGGCGAAGTCGCACCCCCGGCACCACCGCCACGCACCGCCCGGGCCAATCGACTCAAAAAATCCTCGCTCGACAAGTCCCGAGCCTTTCGCCGACGCGCCGCCCTGCGGATCGCCCGGTCGCTGGACACCACCGTCAGCCGACGCGGCGACGTATCTTTTTCGACCAACTCAATAATCACATCATCCGCCGACCGACCCGCCCCCGAAAAAATCAACACCACCGCACCCACTGCCCCCGCATCAGGTGAATGCGGCTTAGGCCTCCCGTCACACACCACCGTCACACCACCCTTCGCCCACGGACTCGCCGCCAACAACCCACACAACGACGCCTCCCCCAGCCCCGCCAAAGACGCCGGCTTCTCCGCGTGCAGCACGTTGTAGCAATCAATGAGTAGGGGCATGGGTAGAAGTTTATCAGATCAAGTTGGTACAATGATTGATGAAGCGAGGTCAATACTATGTCAGATGATACATTTGCATGGTGGATTTTGCCGTACGCAGCAGGGGTGGCGTTAGCGGCTGTGATCTGTGGCATTTATTTTCCGCCCAAGTTTTGGCTAGATGCCATTTGCCGAAAAATTATCCGCCGCTGGGCCAAAGACCAGGGCTGGAAAATCCGTAATCTGCGATTCGATCCTATGGACCATGCCGTCGTGCCGGGGCCGCCCTATTACATGGTTCACCTTGATCTTGATGATGGCCGTAGCGAGTGGGCTCTTATCAAGGTCAAATCAAGCAAGGTGGAGGTTACCTCATGGGGTAAGCCTTTGTACTGGTAACCAGCACTGCTCCACATTTTCACCAAAGCTAATCAAACTGGCCATACTAGAGGCACAAGCACCCCTTGTTCGGCCTTTAACCCTTCCCACTTCCCGGCCCTGACACACCCAAACACGGTAGAATCATTCCCGGATTCATGTCACCCCGAGGGATAACCATGATCGAACTGAAAAACATCTGGCATCACTACGGCATCCGCCCAACCCTGCGCGACATTAACCTCACCGTCTCGCCCGGCGAGCTGCTCTGCGTCATGGGCCCCAACGGCATGGGCAAGAGCACGCTGCTGGGCGTCATCGCCGGCATCCTCGCGCCGATCAAGGGGACGGTCCGGATCAACGGCCTGACACGCCGACAATCAATCGAAGAAGAAAAGAAGATCCGCGAGCAGGTCGTCTACCTCCCAGACACCCCCTGGCTGCCCGACAGTAACACCGGACGCGAATTTATCCTCGGCGTCGGCCGACTCTATGGCGTCGATGAAGACCGCCTGTTCGACCATGCCCAGAAACTCCTGGACCTCTTCGACCTCTCGGACAAGGGCGACCGCACGATCAGCAGTTACTCCACCGGGCAGCGCAAAAAGATCGGGCTCTGCTCCGGGCTGATCACCGACGCCCCGATCATGATCCTCGACGAACCCTTCTCCGGCGGGCTGGATTCCTCGGGGCTTCTCGCCCTGCAGCAGGTGCTCAAACACCTCGCCGAGCGGGATGATGTGACGGTCGTGATGGCCGTGCCCGTCCCCGAACTGGTCGAGGGCCTCGCCGACCGCATCGCGATCATCCAGAACGGCCAGATCCTCGCCTGCGACTCCACCACCGGCCTACGCCAAACCACCGGCACCGACGGCACCCTCGGCGAAGTGCTCGAACAATTGCTGCATCCCGATGGGCCGAAGAATCTGGCAAGCTACTTCGAGACGGTGGACCAGAAGTGAACAAGCCGCGCAAAGCCCGCCCGTCTTCGAAGACGATCCTGACCTGGATGATCGCTCTGGCTACAATCATCCTTGGAATTTACCTGCTCTACCTGTGGCTGCCGTCATACAAAATCTACGGATATCGCACCCTCATCGGGTTGCCCTTTATCATCGCGTTCAGCTGTGCAATAGCCCGGGTGGTTGCGTACCATCCATACGCCAGTAAGAAGTACCGGGACTGGCTCGCATACACGCCCTGGACATACGGCAAACCCCTTCCGCTTGGCACGTTTCATATATCAGTCGGAGATCTGACGGGTGTCGCGATCCTCGCAGGAATCGCGGCGTTCGGGTTCTGGTTATCGGGAGACACATACGCGATCCAGAGCGAACCGATCCACCTATGGGAAGTGGCGGCGGCGGTGGGTCTTCTTTGGCTCATCACCTATCTGGTAAGCCTGTTTTTTATGATGGGTGACGACAAGAAAATGACGGCTGGCATCCTTGCACTGGTACCGTTGACGGTATACCCACACTTCAACATCTGGATCGGCCTGTCGGTAGTTGGCGTGATCTACCTGCTGATATTGGCCGGCATCCGACGAACACTCGGCGGATTCCCTTGGAACCGTGGCGACTGGACCGAAAGCCCACAACAACGCCAACTGAAAGAAGTTCTGAAGAGCGGCATCATCGGCTGGCCCTACCGCCAGATCGGCCCCGTACCTTTCAAGAAAAAGACGCCATCGCTTGTTGCCATTCTTCTCGCCAGCACCATCCCCGCATGGTGGCTCTTCGCTTCGATACACAGCATAGAGTTGTACATGCAGTGGAGCATGGGTGAATCGTACGATCAATTGCTGGAGTTCATGAATCAGGACCAAATGAGGATCGAGAACCTCTTACGGGCTTACCGCATCTTGGCTCTAATCGCGACAGTCTTCGTGGCCCTCCAAAAGGTGGTCATCTATATCAGCGGGACCCGGCCCCCGATCAGCCTCTTGGGCCGGTTTGCCACCGGGCGATTAATCATCCCCGGCTATGACAAGATCTTCATCATGCCGATCCTGATCATCGCTGTGGGGTGGTGTCTCACCGATCTTCTGCTTGCGATTAAGCCCATGCCGTTGGCCGTGTCGCCGTCTATTATTCTTTATGTGCTCACCGTCCTGTTTATGTCCCCTTACCCCTCAATTGAAAAATGGCGGTATACAGGCCACCTACGGGTCGATGGCTATAGGAAGTCTGGCGGAGATACGGCCAGTAAGCCTCGCCAGAAATCTAACCAGATAACAATCGAGTTGCCCGGCGCAGGTAACTAAACGGCGACAGAAAAACCGACCGGTTTTGACGCCGGTCGATCAGGGTTTGTCTGTTTGTTTATCTGTTTGGCCGCTAGAGCTTGAACCGGCCGACCAGCGCCTGCAACTCTTCGGCCTTGGTTGAGAGTTCTGACGCCGCCATCGCCGACTGGCTTGCACCCTCGGCGCTCTGGTTGCTCACC
>JAJDCX010000027.1 GCA_029260615.1 Phycisphaeraceae bacterium
CACGAACCCCAGCATCGTCGGGGCCGAGTACCCCACGAACTTAAGCATCGCCCCGGCCCCCAACAGCCCGTCTGACATCGGCTTGATCGCGGCGGCGAAGCTGATCAGCGTCACCAAGACCAGGGCCGCCAGGGCCATGAGTTTGAGCAACTCGCGCAGGATGTAACGATAGATCGTCCAGGGCATGAGCGCAAAGGATACCAGCACAGAAGACTCGCCGCGATGATGCGGCTTAAGAGATCTTGATTACCGCCAAAGCGCGCGGGGCCGGTGGTGCTGATCGGGCTAATTAAAGCGGACACCAACCCAAGCGGTTTCCAAAAGGAACCATCACGCTGGCCAAGCCACGCAATCAAAAGCCGATGTGGATGTCTTGTAATCCCAAAAGAGAAATGTAGACTGGGGGGGTATAGGTCGGTGATGGAGCCACGCGACGGGGAAGTATATTTCGCCGGTTCAGCCGGTAGCATGTGCTGGCACCATGCGGACCTACCCGTCTTTTCTGATGGGTGAGGCTTAAGGGGATTCCATGGAACCTGTGAAAACCAGACGATCGGATGATCCAACCGCCAAGTCCGCGGACGCCTTGGGCTTGAGGCTTCGCTGGGCCGCGGTGTCCTTATGTATGTCGGCCTGCTTATTCACGCCCGGCGAGGCTTGGGCGGATATCACGCTGGGCACCCAGACGATCAGTGACACCCTGGTCATCCCGATCGGCGAGACCGCCAATCTTATTAACAGCACGATCACGCTGGACAACGGCGTGCTGGATGTGTCGGGACGGGTAATTTCCAAGAACGGCCCTATCCTGTTTCAGGGGACCGGCCAAGTGATCCTCCGTGACCCGGACGGTGTGTGGGGATATGTTTCAACCAATTTTAATCCGCCGTCCCTCGAGATTGGGCCGGGCGTCGAGCTACTCGGTGAGCACAACACGGTCTTCTCGACCCTGCCTACAATTAATAATGGCACGATCGCCGCAATCCCGGGCGGATTCGCTGATGATCAGTTCTTCATCCATACACGGGGCCTGACCAACAACGGCTTACTGGAAGCACGCGATGGCGGTCTGCTACGGCTGAGCCTCAACGCGTTTCCCTCCAGCACACTTATTCCCTTTATCAACAACGGTGTCATCCGCGCCAACTCAGGCGGCCGCATCGAGCTGTCCCAAGCGTTCCCTCGCATACTGACCTATACCCTTGACGAGCTGGGCACAATAGAAAACCTCGGCGGCAAGATTCGGCTTAACTTCAACCTGGATAACGCCGCTAAAACCACCACGCTTACCGGTGGGGCTTGGGCGCTCTATCGCGATGCCGAAGTCCAGGGCGGCGTGATCGACACCGCCAGTGGCGGCAGCCTGGCTATTGAACAGTACGAATACGCTGGCTACCGGGGCACGCAGTTCTCGACGTTGCGCGGCGTGACACTCAACACGGATCTCACGTCGCTGCCCAGGTCTCGTGCCATGCTGGCCGACGGGGTGACGCTTAACGGGCAGTGGGAATTGAGGGGCGAGGTGATGTTCGACGGGGCGGAGACACTCACGGGGACCGGTGGGTTTGTGGCGGACCAGTTCGGCGGCACGCTCCGGGCCGGGGACCGTGTTACGTTCGCGGACACGATCGGGGTCCGGTCAACCAACGGCGGGTTGATTGATTTCATCCCTGACATCGAAAGCCCCAACCCCGCAATTTTCGCGTTGAACGGTCAAACCCTGGCAGACGGCGGCACATTGGAGATGAAGTCAGGCGTCACCGTGGAGAACAACGGGGACATCTCGGTCGGTGCCGGCGGCAGGTTCCGGGTCCGCTTCGGTGCCACAATAGACAACCATGGCACGTTCCAGGTCAACCCCGGCGGGATACTCGATCTGCACGGCGCGATTGTCAACGACGGCTCAATCGCGGTAGACCAGGGGTATGTGATCGTGCGGGGCGTTGACATCGCCAGCACGGGTTCGATGACGGTGGACCGCTCACTGATCCTCTCGGGCCAGAATGTCACGGCTACGCAGTTGCAATCCATACCCGGGACCACCAATGACCACGCGTCTTACACGGGCACGATCGACCTGGAAGGCCAAACGATCACTCTCGCGGACATCGACGGGCAGAGGTGGAGCATCGCGGGAGGCGGATTCAAGAACGGCACGATCAATTCAGCCGACGGGTTTGAGCTACAGACGATGGTGTTGCCCGCCCCCCTTTCCTCGTCATCCTGGGCGGTACTCTCAGACCTGGAACTCAATGCGAACCTCCGCGTCGGCGTGGGGCCACGGGTGCAGGTCAATGGGAGTGTGACGGGGACGGGTTCGTTTATCGTTGACGGGGGTGAGTTGGAACTGGAGCCCGGGCACGGGGGATCGATGGGGCCGGAGATATTCGATCGGATCGTGCCGCTTAATGGGATTGTCCGTATCGCCGGGCAGGTCGATAACACGGACAACACGATCCGTCTGCGTTCCGGCGTCGAGTGGCGGCTAAAGCTGATTAGGGAGGCCGGTATCGTCGGCGGTCGGGTCGAGGCCGACCCGGGTGTGGAGTTGCTGATCGAACAGGGCTATGGCAACAACTACGGCGACCTTGTCGGCGTGACGCTGGCAGCACCGACACGTCTACTGCCGCGATTCGGGAACCTGCACATTGTGGATGGCCTGACACTGGACCAAGCCACCGTCACGATCGGCACACCACTGCCGGACGATCAGTTCGCTGATGTCAGGCTGAGATTCCTTGGCGAGCAGACGCTCGATGGCGTGGGTGAGATTCTGTTCAATGCGATCGACGGTTTCCCAAGCAATCCGACGCGCCCGCGCATCAACATGATCGAGGTCGCGCCCGCCAGCGGTGCGCCCGAAGACATCGGCCTGACGATCGGGCCGGGCATCACGATCCGTAGCGCCTTTGGCAGCGGGTATATCGGGGGCAACTATTTCTATCAGTTGGCTCCCGAACCGGTCCCGCTGGTGAATCACGGGGCGATCATCGCGGAGAATGGAAACACGATCACCGTCTACGCCAAGACCCTTGAGCAGCACGGTACGCTCCGGGCCGAGCCGGCTTCGACGCTGATTCTCAATGAAGACAACGGCGTTAACGCGGGGCGGTTTGACCTCACGGGCGGGACCATCAAGCTGGTCGGATCGACGTATGATAATTTCGGGACCATCGCTGGGAACGGCACGCTGGATGTGACCGAGACCGTGTTCGTTAATCACGGGGTCGTATCGCCGGGTCAGTCGGCGGGTGAGTTGGTCATCGCTGGGGATTTTGCGCAAGCTACCGACGGGGTTATTGATCTTCAGATCGGCGGGTTTGTCGCTGGCGACGAGTACGACGTGCTGCACCTGACCGACACGGCTTTACTTGGGGGGACGCTGCGTTTGTCATTCATCGATGGGTTTGCGCCATCCGCAGGCTCTTTTTTTGGGATCATCACGACGGAAGGTGGGCCGATCACCGGGGAGTTTGAGGCGGTAGAAATCTTCTCGCCGGGTTACCGCATCGACATCGACCTGCTCTACGGATCGACGGTGGTGATCGCCGAGGTTCTTAGCATCGTGCCGCTTCCTATAGGGGATCTTGATGGCGACGGTTTCGTGGGCATCGGCGATCTTAATCTCGTGCTGGCGTCGTGGAATCTGAGTTCGCCCACTGCCGACCCAAGGGCCGACCCGACGGGTGACGGCTTCGTGGGGATCGAGGATCTCACGGCTGTGCTGGGTAACTGGAACGCGGGCACGCCGCCGTCCGAAGCCGGCTTGTCAGTGCCGGAGCCGGGGACGCTTGGTTTGTCGGCGTTGGGTTGCTTGTTCTTGACGACCCGGTCACGGCGGGCCGGGCTCACGTCCTAGCATGCCATCCCAGCGATGAAACAGATTTATTGTGTGTACGCCATGCCGGAGCGGTTCGGGGGTGCTATGATCGTGGTCTATGAGTCCCCCCAGATCCAGTAGCCGAAAGTACCGAACCTACCGCGCGGACTTTGCGCAACGACGTGAGCATGGGGATGACAAGTCCAGCAAATCCGGCGGGGGCGGCGGTCTTGGGCCCGACGGGGTGCCGCGTGGCAGGCAGTTGGGTAAGAAGCGGGGGCGGGGGTTTCTCACGCTTTTTCAGAGGTTTGTTGGGATGCTGCGTGGGCACCGCGGGGCGCTAGGGCTGGCGGTGGCGACGTTGAGCATTTCGACCTTGGTGGATCTGGTTCCGCCGTTGGTTTCGAAGATCGCGATTGACAACGTGATTAATGAATCGCCGTTCGGGGATGGGCTGCTTGGGCGTTTGGCGGGGTGGTTGCCTTGGGTAGACGAGCCGAAGAAGCTGTTGATGTTTTTGTTCCTGGCTGTGGTGGCGATCAACGTGGGGTCGATTCTCATGCGTGTCTGGGGGCGGTGGCAGGCGACACGGATCTCTCATCGGGTGCGGGTCGAGATGCGCAGGCGTGTCTACAACCATGCGATCCGTCTGCCGTTGCACCGGGTTTATTCGTTGAAGTCAGGCGGTGCATCAAGCATCATCCGCGAGGATGCGGGGGGCGTGGGCGAGTTGGTGTTTTCGATGATGTACAACCCGGCGGGGGCGATCATCCAACTGGTGGGTGTGTTCCTGATCCTGGCGGTGACGGAGTGGCGGCTGCTGCTGGGTGCGTTGATTCTGCTGCCGGTGGTATTTCTGACGCATCGGATGTGGATCGGGCGTATCCGGCCGTTGTGGCGCGACATCCGTGCGACCCGTGCGCACATTGATAGCCGGGTGACCGAGTCGTTCGGCGGGGTGCGCGTGGTGAGGACGTTTGGGCGGGAGCGGACTGAGGGGACTAACTTCGCCACCGACACGCACTTCATGACCCGACAGGAACTGCTTGGGTGGTGGTGGAACCGGGCGATCGACATTATCTGGCGGATGCTGATCCCGGTGGCGCTGGCGGGCGTGTTGTGTTACGCGGGGGCAAGGATCATCGACGACCGCGCGGCGGTGTTGGCGGGAACCCTTGCGCCACATCAGGCGCTGACGGTCGGGGATCTATTTATGTTCCTTTGGTACCTGGCGAGCCTGCTGCAGCCGTTGGCGTTGCTGGCGTCGAGCGCGGCGGGTTTGCAGACATCGCTTGCGGGTCTTGACCGTGTGTTGGACCTGATGGAAGAGCCGTTGGAGAGCCCGACTAAGCCGGGCGCGGAGGCGTTGGACCCGATGCAGACACATGGGCGGGTCGAGATGTCGGGGGTGACGTTTACGTATCCCAAGGCCCCGGCCGCGGCGCTGAGTGACATCAGTTTCACGGCCGAGCCCGGGCAGGTGGTGGCGCTGGTCGGGCCCAGCGGCGCGGGCAAGACGACGTTGTGCAACCTGATCGCGCGGTTTTACGACCCGGATACCGGGGCGGTGAGCCTGGATGGGCTGGACCTGCGCACGGTGAAAGTCGATAGCTACCGTGCGATGCTGGCCATTGTTGAGCAGGATATTTTTCTCTTCGACGGGACGGTGGCGGACAACATTTCCTACGGCCGACGTGGCGCGACGCAAGAGCAGATTGCCGACGCAGCCCAGCTAGCCAATGCAGATGAGTTTATCGAGACCCTCCCTAGGGGGTACGGCACATGGATCGGCGAGCGCGGCGTGAAACTCAGCGGTGGGCAACGCCAACGCCTGGCGATCTCGCGAGCGCTACTGGCGCATCCACGCATCCTGATTTTGGATGAGGCCACAAGCAACCTGGACACGGAGAGTGAACGGCTGATCCAGTCCAGCCTGCGCAACCTGATGGCGGACCGCACCAGTTTTGTGATCGCGCACCGGTTAAGCACGATCACTCATGCGGACCAGATATTGGTGATGGACAAGGGCCGTATTATTGAGCGTGGCCGACACGACGAGTTGATCGCGCGCAGCGGTCGGTACAGGCAGATGGTGCAGGTGCAGACGCACCCGCCGGAGCCTGAACCGGATGACGATGATGATAAAGACGCGATGTCAGACGAGCCTGTCGCTGGGGCGGCGAAGTCGTGACACGCAAACAAGATTCAACGCGGCCGCCGCACAAGCTGGCGCTATATCGGCGTGCGGTGCAGCACCCGATGGCGGAGGCGGCGTTCATGGAGCGTGCGTACGGGCACTACTTCAAGGGCGCTGCCCCACTGCTGTTGCGTGAAGACTTTGCGGGCACCTGCGCGGTGGCGTCGGCGTGGGTCGTGATGGATGAAGAACACCAGGCGATGGCGGTCGAGTCGCACGGCCCGACCACGCGCTGGGCGCAGCGCACCGCTAATCGTGGGTTGGGTGATCGTGTTGATGATCTGCATGTGGTTGAGGCGGACGTTCTGGAGGTGGATGGGCCGAAGGTTGATATCACTTGTGCCTTGAACTTCAGCACGTTCATGTACCACGACCGGGCGGCGCTTAAGCAGTATTTCAAGGCCGCGCGACGTGGGCTTCGGCGGGAGGGGTTGCTGGTGGTTGATGCCTACGGCGGGCCGGGAGCGATGCGGGTCGGCACGCAATCCAGGCCGGTCCCGGCTGACAAGACCTCCAACCCCGGAGCCCCCCCCGGAGCTATCCCCGGGTTCACCTACCACTGGGAGCAACGCAGCTTCGACCCGATCTCCCACCGGACTGAGTGTCGTATCCACTTTGAGTTGGAAGGCGGCAAACGGATCGAGAGTGCTTTTATTTACCGGTGGCGGCTTTGGACTTTGCCGGAGTTGGTGGAACTGATGCTGGAGGCTGGTTTTAAACGGGCGGAGGTGTGGTGCGACCGGTTTGATGCAGATGCGGGGACCAGCGACGGGGAGTACCGACCGACCCGCGGGATGCCCGCCCGGGAAGACTGGGTCGCCTATGTGGTAGGTCAGAAGTAGCCTGCTCCGGGCTGCCCTCCACTTGACCTAGCTCTCGGCGCTTTTCAGTGCCTTGAGAAGTGCGGTAAATTCCTCTTCACACTCTTCACACAACGCAAGATGGTGCTCGATGTCTCGAAGGTTATCGGGGATCGAGTCATCTGCAAGGGCCACCTCTGCGAATTCTGCCATCTTCGTTAGGCATTCATCGCAGGTCAGCTCCTGGTTGTTAGTCAGTGAGAGCATTTTGTGCAGGGTTTCAAGTTGTTGTTTAGACAGTGTCATTGCTTTATCCCCCAAAGGCCGCATGTACATCGGTGAGCGTGTACCCGCTTGCTTCCAATTCATCCTTGAGTCGTCTGCGGGCATCGTGTGTAAGCTTGTAGATCGCGTTTCGGCTGCTGCCCATGCGTCGGCCGATCTCCTCCTGCGGCATCCCCTTGAGTTCGGCGAGCAGCGCGTCCCGTTGCTTATCCGTCAACCCTTGGTTGATGACCTGATACATCTTTTCGATCAATGCCTTCTGCTGAACCTCTTGCTCGGGCCCCACGGCCTGCCCGAAGTCACATTTCGGAATATTACCAGCGTTCTCGATCATCTCATCCAGCGAAACGTCCTTCCAGCGTCGCCTGCGTAGCTCGGTATAGGCCAATCGGATCGCAATGCTGGTCGCCCATGTTGTAAACCGACTGCGGCCTTCATACTGATCCAAGCTCTTGAGCACCTTCACGAGGGCCTCTTGCACCACGTCCTCCATAA
The DNA here is from genome assembly GCA_029260615.1 of Phycisphaeraceae bacterium. Taxonomy (GTDB): domain Bacteria; phylum Planctomycetota; class Phycisphaerae; order Phycisphaerales; family Phycisphaeraceae; genus JAJRRS01. The sequence goes on from JAJDCX010000027.1 coordinate 7,598, forward strand.
AGGCGTGATCGATCCCGGCAGTACCCCGGAACGGTTTGTGTAACCCCGAAATCAACAACCCTCGCAGGTCAGTCAACGCTTTGTCCTGTGCGGCACCACCGGTACGCAGGTCTTGAACCCAAATGTCATTTGTCCGGTTCACCCACATTTTGACGTCCTGAGCCTTGCAGTGTTCAGCTACATTCGGGCCGTCTGGTTGGTGAATACTTACCTACACCCTTAGACGGGATAACCGTGGATTATCTTACCTCATATTTATGATTTTTGGATAACCGACAAATCGCACATCGCACAATTTTTTACGCGGGGTAAGACCCCCACGGTTAACCGCGTCATATACCTGACGACGTCGCACACTAAGCATAGATTTAGGTATTTTTAACAAACAACCCAGGAGACTCATCATGACAACGGCACAGGTTCAAACGACGGTATCAGAGCTCAAGAATTTAGATTCTCAGCTCAATGAGATGACCCGCAGCGGTAAGATCCTTGAAGCTCTCGAGCAGTTTTATGCTGACAACTGCAGCTTCCAAGAGGGCAACAGCAAGGAAATCCGTAAGGGGCGGCAGGCGCAGCACGATCATCTCAGTGCCTTCTTCGGTACCCTCAAATCTTTCAACGGGGCGACCCTGCACAGCCAGGGGGTCGGGGACGGCGTCACCCTCACCGAATGGACGTTCGATATGACCGGCCCGGACGGACCTATCTTGTGGAACGAAATCCTCGTCCGCAATTGGGCTGACGGGAAGGTTGTATCCGAGCGGTTTTACACCGCATGATAATACTTGCGCCATAGGCACCGCCTTGGCAGCGCACGAAATCCCAAACCCACTCGTGATTCATTAATTAACTCTAAGAAGTGGGTGGCTTCGTCAACAAGAAGTGGGGCAATGCTCCGCTTCTTGTTTTTTTCATGAATGGCTTCGCAATCGGTTTCCAGGCTGTGTTGAACATATAGATCATCTCTGTAAATAATCACCGTGAATGGTGTGAGGCAAGCATCGTCCTGATCGTCGATCAGCGTGCAGACCACCAGGTGTGCACGTTAGCTATTGCGTCTTGCACGATACGGCCACAGCCCCCCGGATCACGTCTGTTGGCCTGCGCACACAGGTACGGGCGAACAGGCGAATTATGGTGAAAAAGATTGGGCTCCTCATAACCACCAACTCTTCATAGATTTACACGTCATGCGGCTCTTCCAGTAACTGATGTGCAGGCGGCCGCAGGTCTAGCAAGATGCCAAATAACGGCTTCTAAAGCACCACAAATGAGGCCCGAGAAACTTGCGTAAACCCCCTATTCAACATACATTATTGGACCGCTAATTATTGGACTTCGGTGTTCAGGGTCCAGGAGCATTAAAATATGTTGATCCTCATTGTTGCCGAGGGCCCAGACAAGGGCCGGATATACGAGTGGGCTGATGGCCAGACGGTTATCGTCGGCCGTGAGAGCAAGGACCTTCGGCTCAGTGACGGCAAGGCGTCACGCCAACACGCACGGTTCAAGTGCGAAGGCGGCAAGTGGTATGTGCGCGATCTGGCGTCGCGGCATGGCACATTGGTGAACAAGATCAAGACCGAGGGGAAGACCGCCTTAAACGACGGCGACCGTGTGCAGATCGGGCGGACGCATCTGGTGGTTGCCCGTGTCCCTGCCGAGCAGGCCGAGCGGGTCGCGTTGCTGGGTGGACAGCCTGCCGTGGGGGATTCGTGGGCTGGCACACCAACGTATCGACGGTTCATCCCCCGGGCGTCTACCGCTGCGGCGGTGGCCGCTGCCGCGTTTGCTGTGGGGTGCAGCGGCTGGCTGTACATGAATACGACTGATGCGAACTTAAAACTCCGAGAAGATCTGCTTGCGTCGCAGTCGGACGCGACCGGGGCGCAGCTAGCCGCCACCGAGGCGCAGACACGGGCGGCGCAGAGCCAACTGGCGATGGCGGACCGGACCGACGAGATCTTTAACGAGGTCCAGGCGCTTAGCTCAAGCAGCACGCCTGTGTTGAACGACATCCTCGCCTCCGTGCAGTCCCAGAACGGGAACAACGAGCAGCTTGACGAGATCAGTTTGGCGCTTGCCGAGTTGCACGACACCAGTCAGCCGACGCTTGATGCGATCCTGGCGCGTGTCGAGTCGCAGTCTTCGCAGTGGATGACGCTGGCGGAGGTGCGTGACGTGATGAAGCGTCAGCAGGCCGACACCGCGGAGCTGCTCCCGGAACTGCAGGCGGTTGCGCTGGCGACCCGTGCTAACGAGCAAACCCTTGACGTGCTGCGTCAGCAGATCGAACAGGCACAGGCACGCCCTGATCTGGATGGGAAGGTACTGGACGAGTTGGAGGCGGTGGTTGCGGAACTGCAGGCCCGGCCCACGCTGGACCAGGTGGTCACCGGGGTCCGTCGTGCCTTGGCTCAGGAGCAGCAGAAGACCGATGCGTTGCTGAACCGTATCGAGGATCGCCTCGCCAAGAGGCCGGGCACGCAGGAGTTGATCGCCCCACTACGACAGGCTCTGACATCACAGGCGCAGGCGACCGAGCAGCTTGTCGCCCAGGCGTTCGAGCAGCGGGATCAGACTACTAAACAGTTGGCCGAGCTTAAGACGCTGGTGCAATCCCAGCCGGGCGAAACCGTGACGGCGTTGGGTGGCGTGGCGGGCCAGATCAACGACCACGGCGATCTTGATGCGGTACTGGCGGCGGTCAAGCAGATCGAAGCTGGAGCGGGTGATACCGAGGCGATGGACCTGCTCCGTGAGCTCGCGTTGAAACTGGAGTCGGCACCGACGTCGCAACAACTGGCGGAGGCTGTCGCGCTTGCGGTGACGGACCAACTGGATGCAACCCGCCCAATGTTAGAGCAGATCGCAAGCTCACTGGAAAGCTCGGCCCAGCAAGACGAAACCGGGCAGGTGTTGCTTGAACAGGTCCGCCTTGCACTGCAAGCACAGAGTGAGACTGACGCGAGGCTGGACCAGATCTACGACCTGCTGGCATCATCTAATAACAGCGGCGCGGACAACGATGCGCTGCGTCAAGTGCTTGCTGAGATCCGTACCAAGTCGATCGCGGGTATGGACGAGCTGCGTTCGACGATCAGCCGGGAGATCCAAGCTGGCCTGACCGAGCAGCGGCTGGCGGGGATGCGTGACCCGAGAATGACCCCCTCGATCGCACACGCCCCCATCGCAACAGAGTCCGCTGGTATATCCATACCCACTCGGTCAACGGACACGTTGGCCATGGCGACCCCGCAGGTGCGGGACACGATCCGCGTGGATCAGGAAACCCCGGTCAGCAGTAACGTGTTGACCGATGTAGAGCAGGCTTACCGGATCGCTTTCAAGACCGGCAAACCCATCACGCTGGGCGGTGGTTCGGTCGATGCAGAAACCGGGATGGTCACCAAGGGGCGCACACTCGATCCCACGGCCGCGATGGCTGCGGGCATCACCGACTGGCGTGACTGGTATCTGATGGACGACTTTGCCGAGCGGATGCGTCTTCAGCAGCAGGCAGTGAAGTACCACAACGACCGGCATGGCAAATTGGACATCATCGGCATCCCCGACAGCGCATCAGAATCTAACGGGGACCTGACACCCCAGCGCGGTAGCGGCGGGTGAGTAGGTGGTTCGTCACTTTTCGGCTTGATCCATTTTAATTCCGGTCCGTACTCGTGGGCTTACCCACGACAATCATTGCACGTTCGGTGAACTGACGAGCGGATCTTTGATCCGCCGCTAAACGGTAGGACCAGGCGTAGCACCTATGCCCACGCGCTACATCTACAGTAGATTTCTGCTAATCGGATAAAGCGGAGATGGCTGCGGCGCCGATGGCTGCGGCGAAGTTGTCGGATTGGCCAACGGTGAGTGTCCACTTAGCTGGCGCGGCTTTGGTGAGGGCATCGTTTGCCATTGCTTGGACTTGATTTAATGCTGGGGCGAAGATGTTGACGGTCCCGCCGACCAGGACGATGTGATCGGGGCGGTACATGGCAAGGAGGATGCGGATGCCGCTGGCCAGTGCGGTGAGCGCCCGCTTCATGGTGGGGTGATCGAAGCGGTCGTCGGATTCAAAGGGGACGTCGGCGGCTTCAAGCGTGCGGAATCCGATGTAGGCTTCAAGCGCGCCGCGGCCTGCGCCGGGTGTGGCGGGTGCGTTGGGGTCACCGCCGGAGACGTCCATGTGCCCGAAGTGTCCGCTGGTGCCGCGTGTGATGATGACGGGTCGGCCGTCGTCTAAGACCGCGCCGCCTACACCGGTACCCAGGGAAAGATAAAGGCTCCTGCCGGGCAAGGGGTTGCGTCGGTGTTCGCAGGCGGCGGCGGCGTTGGCGTCGGTTGCCGCAGTGACGGGGACGCCGAGTTTGAGGGTTTCTTGGGTCCAGTTAGGGATCGACACGCCCGCCATTGCCGGAACGTTGGCCGCCATTTTAAGGACACCGTTAGCATCCATGGGCCCGGCGATCGAGACGCCGATCGAACCCACCGCGCCACGATCGAGCTTGGCCTGTTTTAACAGCGCATCGAAAGTCGAACGGATGCTGCCTGAAAGTATTTCAACCGATGGCATCTCGTGGGGATCACCGCGCACGGTCCAAGGTTTTTGGTCGCCTTGCACCAGCGCCATCTTCACACTCGAACCGCCGATGTCGATGCCAAGCGACCAGCCCGGGTGGGCGAGAGAATCTGTTTGCGTCTGCATGGGTCCGTTGGATTTCCCTGGGCGTTACTTTCGTTGCGTCGGCATCATACTAAAGGGGTCAGGCTGTTTCATCCTCATGGGGTTCACCCAGGAGGTAGCCGAAGACGAAGGCGAAGAAGCCGCCGATCACGGCGTACCAGGGCCAGGAGATGGACAGCTTGACCGGCTCACCCAAATCGTCAAAGACTGTCACGCCTGTCTGTGGGTCGATCTGTCCGAACCACATGTGCTTGCAGATGATCCAGAGCAGCAGGCAGCCGACCGCCAGCCAGATCGTCTTGGCAAACAGTTTGGGTCGGCGAGTGGTGCGGTTCAAGGACGCGGAGATGATCCATGTGACCAGCAGCGCCCCTGCTACGGATAAGCAGATGGTGATCGCCCACTGCTCATGGAACCGCGAGGCGAAGACCGCAAAGACGGACAGGGGTGCGGCCCAGATGAGGCCGTAAGCGTTTTTCTTGACCGGCAACCACGCCAGCAGGAACGTCGCAAGAAGCGCCCCGACGACGTAGCTCGCCAGCCCGAGCGCCAGGTCCAGGAACGGCACCTCGTTGCCGGCGTCATGCATCCGCTGGACGTAGACGTCGATCAACAACGCCATGACGCACAAGGCTATACCCCAGAAGGCGACCAACCCGCGTGACACGGCGAGAATCTCTTTGCCGTGCTTGGCCAACTCCGGGGAGTCGGGGGTTAGTTTTCTCAGGGGTAGATAGGCAGCGGAGATCGTGGTCTGTGACAGAGCGGCCAGGACCGAAGTCAATGAGGAGATGGCGGCGGCGAACACGCCGGCGATAATCAGGCCGGTCAGGCCAGGGGGGACCTCCAGCAACGAGAAGACCGGGAGGATCGTGTCGGGTTTATCCGAAACGATCTGGGCGGCATCGACGCCCAGGCGTTGGGGGAACTGCTGGTAGAAGACCCACAGGCCCGCACCGACCAGCAGCATCAACGCAGCGACGGCCTCAGCGAGCCAACTGGTCATGACGGCAAGTTTGGCGTGGCCTTCGCTCTTGCAGCAGAAGATGCGTTGTGCGAGTAGTTGGTCCGTGCCGTAGGCCCCGATGTTGCCGAAGGTGACAGCGATGATCGCGGCCCAGATGGTGAAGGGCTCGGCGAAGACCTCGCCCCAGATCGAGGCGTATTGCGAGTTTTCCGGGCGGGAGAGGTTGATACTCCAGAGCTTGAACTTCCCGGCTTCCCCGGCGTCGTGGAACAGTTGGGAGAACCCGCCGGGCAGTTGATCGACCACGACCCATAGTGCAACGAGTCCGCCGATGACGAAGACCAGGAAGAGCATGACGTCGGTCCAGATCACGGTGGCGATCCCGCCGAGCATGGTCCATGCGATCGCGATGGCGCCGACGATCCCGACGGCCCAGACGAGGCTGTCGATCCCGGTGGCTTCATAGAGGATGTTCAACTGGTCGTAGAGGATGACCTCGAGGATGATCGCGGTGAGGTAAACCCGGGCGGCTTGGGCGAGTAGGCCCATCAATGAAAAGAGCAGTGTGGTGACGGTGCGTGCTGTCCCGCCGAGTTTCAGCCCCATGTAGTCGTATGGGCTGTAGACCTTGTGCTTGAAGTAAGCGGGGATGAGGACGAACGAGACGAAGAAGCGGGACAGGAGCCCGGCGATGATCCCGAACTGCAGATAGGTGAAGTTGCCGCCGTCCCGGAAGATGCGTGCGGGGACTGCGATGAAGGTGACGGCGGAGATGATCGTGGCAATCATGGAGCCGGAGACGGCGTACCACGGGAGCTTGCCGCCGCCACGGAAGAAGTCTTCCATGCCTTCCTGCTTGCCTGCGAGTTTGACCCCCAGAATACTAACCAGGACCAGGTAGCCTAGGAGCACGCCCCAATCGACCCATGTGAAGTGGCTGGAGAGGGAGCCGGTCGTGTCTGCGGCGGCGGCTAAGGTCGTCATCCAGGTCATCTGGGTTGTCTCCGGCGTCCGGGGCCCTGAAAGGTCCGTTATTCAGCATTGCCGGGCGACGTGACCCGACCTGGAAGAGATATTTATATAATAATCGGTGCCTTGGCGAAAGGCCCAGACGAGTGGCCCGCGTTCGGACACCTGGGCAAGACTGTGGCGAGTCTTATCAGATCGCCCTGCCTTGGGAAGATAATTGAGAAACCCATGGGGGCATCAGGTGGCTGGGGGACAATTGCCCGGTCCATTGGCCCTGTTGGTGTGGGGCCTGGAAGTCAATCGGCAAGTCAAACGACGCAGCGAGGTGCCGCGGAGGAACGGCGGATCACCAGCTCGGCCCTGAGGGTTTCACTCTTGAGCTTGTGGTCTTCTTCCCCGATATATTTGACGATCCCGGAGATAGCGGAATGGCCTAGGTGGGTCAGGGGCTGTCGCATCGTAGTCAGTGACGGGCGTAGGCGTGCGGCGCTGGGCGGGTCGTCCACCCCGACTACGGTGAGGTCTTGTGGGATACTCAGTCCGATCGTGTCTGCGGCCTGATAGACATCCAGGGCGAGGTAATACCCGGCTGCGAAGACCGCGGTGAGGCCTTCACCTCCAAGCATCCGGTTGAGTTTGAGTTTGTCGGTAGCGCCCAGTTCCCAGCCATCGACTTCGACGATCGGCCTATCCTGATCGGCGATGCCTAAAGCCTTGCACGCATGGATGAATCCGTCTCGTCGGTCTTGGTTGTTCGAGAATTTACCCCCGCCAATGACACAGCCAATCCGCCGATGCCCCAGGTGGAACAGGTGGTTGACTGCCTGCCCGGCCAAGTCGATGTTGTCGGTGTCGATCGAGGGCAGATCGTCCCGTTCAGAACGTGCCCCGATCACAAAAATCGGTGTCTTGCCACCGACGTGATCGGCGAGTTCATCCAACTCTTTTACAACGGGGTTGATTACGGCGTAGGCGTGGATGTCCTGTCGGTTGTCTTGCTCGTAGCCCAGCAGCAGCAGGTCGGTGTTGTACTCCATCGCGGCACGTCGCATCCCCTCGAGAATCTGGTTGTGGTAGTAATCAGCCAGCGAGGCGTCTGGGTGCAGGACGACACCGACGCGGAGCTTGGGGCGGATATCCCGGTGGTTCTCTACGACGTAGGTGCCCCGACCGCGGGTGCGCTCCAGCAGGCCGACCGTGACCAGTTCCTGCAGTGCGCGGTGTGCGGTCACCAGCGAGACCGACATCTGCCGGCTGAGTTCCTTGGTGCTGGGCATGCGCTTGCCGGGCTGGTAGTAGCCGCTATCGATCGCCTCGGTTAGCGCCTGCTTAACTGACTCGTAGAGGGGCTGACCAGGGATGGCAACGACCGGGCCGATTTCTCTGTGCTCTGTCATCATGAGTAGATACCAATTAGGAGGCCCGATGTGCCTCGGATGAATTCAGGTCCGTACGACCGATCCCGGTAATGTTTCGCAACCTTGTCTTGAGCCGGAAAACCCAACCCCGCGACGCCTCTCGTCCAGCTACCGCAAACCGAACGACCAGCCATCTTAGTTTAAACGGTGGTTAACGAATCCATGTAATTATTACGTTCAACTCACTAATAGCATTATTATTACCGCTGGCACCTCAAATTGCAAGATAAATCCAAATACTCCGTCTGACCGATTGAGAGCGTTAATGCCTCATTATAAACTACTTACAACAATAGAATGGCACATATTCGCTAGAAATACCCATGTAAAACCACCCATAGACCCATCATAAGCAGAATATGTACCCATCACGCGCGGAACTCGCCCCAGTAGGGTGCACTTGCATTATTTGGGTGTGGCTCGCTTGGGGGCCATGGCGGTGATCGCTACCGCACTATCTGGATCATCTGCGAAGACCAGCCGGTACCGCTGGGGGTAATTATGGTGCTTAAAAAGATTGGTGTGGTGGATGCTCAAAACGTGAGACGAGGGCCCGCCGAGATTTACTAGATCGGCCTGGACCCGGGCCACCATCACCTCGCACTGCGGGTCGTAATGCGTGGCGAGTTGTTTGCCATCCAGGTTGATGCGGATTGTCGAGCTAAGGGTTCGGTCTCGGTCGTGGCCCCACCAGTCCTTGTCCAGCCCGTCGTCCAGTGCCGTGCTGATCCGTAGCATGTCGCCGATTTTTTCGACTTTGGGCAAGGTCTGTGTCGGTCGGCCGCCATAGGCATACTCACACAGCCCCAGGTAGATGGCATAGGCTTCTCGCAGGTTGTAGTCCGCGTCACGCAGCCGTTGCTCCTCGGCCCGATTGGAGAAGAAGGACGACTCGCACAACAGGGCGGGGACTTTGCACCGGCGCAATACGCCGAACCCGCCGGCATACATCAACTGGTCACTCATCAAAGGCGAGGTGTGCGCCACATTGGTCCGTAGTTGGGTACCCAGATGGTGTGCGATGTATTTCGCCACATCAAGCGACGGTTCGGACCAATCCGCTTCCCCGTGGTACCAGACGCTTGAGAAGTTGGCCGACTCGCGTGAAGAGGCGTTGTGGTGAAGGCTGATGAAGAGGTCTGCGCCGACACCGCCGTCGGGCCGGGCAAGGTTATTCGCAACCTCGGCTCGGTCTGCAAGACTCACAAAATCGTCACCGTCACGGGTCAGCGTGACGTGGGCCCCCGCATCGGTCAGCAAACGTTCAAGGAGTCTGCCGACACGCCAGTTCATCTCGGCTTCGCGCACGCCGGTGGGGCCACGTTTATAGCCTTTCTTGTGCGCTTCACCGCCGTGGCCCGGGTCCAGCACGATCACCCAGCCACCAAGAAACTTCTCCGCGGGGTGCCTGGGCAGGTCCAGTTGGCTGTAGTGCTTCCAGTCAGGGCGGTGGTCCAGCCGACTCATCGCCTTGTCCAGCGAGGTGGGGCCGCAGCCGGCAAGCACGATAAGAGTCAGGGCCAGGGTCCAAACAGGCAGACTTCGCGGCGTCATAATGAGTTTCCTGTCAATAAATCGCGCTGATCCCGTTTGGTGACGGGCCGGACGCATTGGTTCAACGTGTCATGGGATGATATCTTGATTCGCAGTCATGCTCGACTTCTCCGACCTCCCTTACCGGTTTTTTCCACCGAAGCGCAACGCGCTGGTCGCGTGGCTGATCGGGCAGAACAACCGCTGGCACCGACTGCCCCATGTCTTGAAGGTGGACCGAGTCGAGGTGTCTGGTCTGGAGGGGTTACATTCCAAGCTTAATCGGCGAGGTGGGAGTCGTGACCGCGTGGTGTTTCTCCCGAACCACCCGACCCACGCGGACGCGGCGGTCTTCATCGAGGCGCTGCGTCAGGCGGGGTTCAGCACGCAGATGATGGCGGCCTACGACGTCTTTTTGCGCAGTAAGCTGGACGCGTGGGTGATGCAGAAGATGGGGGCGTTCTCGGTGGACCGTGAGGGCAGCGACCAGCGAGCGATGAAACAGGCGGCGGCGGTCCTGGCAAGGGGCAAGCACGCGCTGACGATCTTCCCCGAGGGGAATGTCTATCTGCGCAACGACCGTGTGACGCCGTTCAACGACGGCGCGGCGTTTCTGGCGATCCGTGCGGCGAAAGAATTGAACAAGCACGGTGTGCGCGTGATGGCGGTGCCGGTTTCGATCAAAGTGACGCACCTCACGGATTGCCGGTCGGCGTTATCGGGGCTGCTTGAAGCGTTGGGGACGTCACTGCAAACACCTGCCGAGTTACCCGACGCATCGGCTTCGCCACGGGAGGCCATCGTGCGGGTCGGGATTGCGGGGGTCCGGCGGAACTTGGCGAAGCGTGGCCTGACACCACCTAAGACAGACGACCTTGCTGATTTGATCGGGTTTTCGGCCGGCGCGGTGCTTGATGACCTGGAAGTGAAGATCGGCATCGAGACGAAAGACGGTGTCTCATTGATCGACCGGGTCCGTGCGGCGAGGCGTGTGATCCATGAGGTGCGTACCGATGAAGAGCGGAAGGCAGACCACGGGGCGGCGCGGACCTGGGCGGACCAGGCGATGCTGGCGTTTCGGATTTGCAGTTATCTGCCGGACTACGTCGCCGAACGGCCGACGCTGGACCGGGTGAGCGAGACGGTCGAGAAGTTGGCGGAGGATGTGCGTGGGGCGATGATCGAGCCGATCGCGTTGCGGCGTGGGCTTGTCCGATTCAACGACCCGATCCCGCTTGATGGGTTTATCGAAAAAGGCAAACGTGGCCGGCAGGCGATCCGTGATCTGACGGCGGCGTGCGAGGCGTCGGTGCAGAACGGTGTCGATGAATTGAACACGCAGAACCCGCACGCCGGGGGGATGATGTATGAGGATTTATGATTTGGGATTTATGATTGATGATTTTTCGGACGTACTTGAGGGGTTAATCCAACAGAGTGGTCCGAACAACGGTTACACATCATCAATCCCAAATCATAAATCTTTGCACCCCGCGGCGTCTTTATCCAGGTACCACGTCAGTTCGCCGTCGGTGGGTTGGATGCCGGTGATCGGGACGTTGACGGGGTCGGGGCCGGCTTTCATCTGATCGGCCACACGCACCAGCGCCTCGGTCTTCTTTGAGCCGACACAAAGCACCGCCAGTTGTCTCGCGGCATTGAGTAGCGGATAGGTCATGGTGACACGGTCGGGCGGGGTGACGTTCGGCCCCTCGTTGACGACGATCCAACGGTCGGCCACATGAATCGCATCGGATTTGGGGAAAAGGCTGGCGGTGTGGCAATCACCACCCATCCCAAGGAGGACGAAGTCCATCCGCGGTGCCCCCGGAGTTCCCCCCGGAGCAGGTCCAGGGCTGGACCCCGAATTCCCTTCCAATCCAAAGGCTGTGCGTAATTCCGCCTCATAAAGCCCGGCGGGGTCGTCCCTCATCACCATCATCGGGTGGATCTGGCTCGGCGGGGTGGGGATATCTTCCAACAGTGAACCGCGCAGGCTCTTGAAGTTGTTCAGGTCGTCGTCGTCGGGGACGCGGCGCTCATCGACGATCCAGATATGTGTCCGCTCCCAGGGGATCGCCCGGAAGCGCGTGTCGATCAGCAGTCGGTGGTAGAAGGGCCAGGGCGTTGTGCCGCCGGAGAGTGCGATGTGGAATTCGCCGCGTTCGTCATGGGCCTTGATCGCAAGCGAGGTAAAGACCAGCGCGAGGTCGTCATAGAGATCATCGGCATCTGCTGCGACGTGGACCTCGCCGGGGAGTCCCAGGCCGTGGTCCGCGGCGGGTTCGTTTAAGTCATAAGTCACAGGCAATACTCCCGACCTAAAACGCGATCACGACAAACACATACACGCACCGTCACTAGCCCCCTCTTCCGACACCCGAAGCCCGATACCCGTTTATGGGTTGTGCCAGTACCGCCCATCCCGAGCCATCATGATGTCGGCGGCGCTTGGGCCCCATGTGCCGGCGTTGTAGTTCGGCAGGTCGTCCTGAGGGTTTTCTTTCCAATAGTCCAGCACGGGTTGGACCGCTTCCCAGGCATTTTCGATCTCGTCACGGTGCTTGAATAGTGTCTGGTCGCCGCGCATGGTGTCGTGCAGGAGGGTTGCGTAGCCGTCGGGTGGCTCGACCTTCCACTGCTCGACGTAGTTGAAGTCCATCAGCACGTCCTTGATCTTCATCCCAAGGCCGGGCACCTTGCCCTCGAACCGGATCCGAACGCCGGCGTCGGGTTGGATGCCGATCACGATCTGGTTGGCCTTGTACTTCTTGGCTTCCTCGCGGAACAGGCAGTGCGGGGTGGGCTTGAAGTAGATGACGATCTCGGTGAGCTTCTTGGCCATAGCCTTGCCCGATCTTAGGTAGAACGGGACACCGCCCCACCGCCAGGTGTCGATGTTGAATTGCATGGCGGTGTAGGTATCGGTCTGGCTTTCGGGTGCGACGCCGTCGTTCTCACGGAAGCCTTCAAGCGTTTCCCCTTCGATCGAGCCGGCCCCGTATTGGCCACGCACCGCGATGTTGGGGACGTCTTCTTCTTTTGGTACACGCAGAGCCTTGAACACCTTGATCTTCTCGGTGCGGATGTCTTCGGCCTGCATGGACACAGGGGGCTCCATCGCCACGACCGAAAGCACCTGCAATAGATGGCTCTGCACCATGTCGCGCATCGCCCCGCCGTTGGGGCTGTCGTAGTAGCTGCCCCGGCCTTCCACGCCGACCGTCTCGCTGGCGGTGACCTGCACGTGGTCGATGTATTGCCTGTTCCACAACGGCTCAAACATACTATTGGCAAAACGCAGCACCATCAGGTTCTGCACCAGTTCTTTGCCCAGGTAGTGGTCGATCCGGTAGGTCGATGCCTCATCGAACACACCGGCGACGACGTTGTTCAGATGCACCGCCGATTCGGGGTCGGCACCGAATGGTTTCTCGATCACGATCCGCTGCCAGGGCTTGTCGTCCGTGAGGCTGCAGAACATCCGGCCCTCGGTGACCAGGTCGCTGGCCCCGATCTGCTGGATGATCGGTTCGAAGAACTGCGGCGCCATCGAGAGATAGAAGAGCAGGTTCCGCCCCGTGCCGTGGTCTTCTGCAAGTGAGCCGACCCGTGCCTGGATCCCCGCCCAGTCGTCGGCCTTGGTCGAGTCGGCCGCGTGGTAGTGCACCTTCTTAGCAAACTCGCGCCACTTGCTCTCGTCCACATAGCTCTTCTTGGAGAACTCATACATCGCGTCGCGGAACTCATCATCCGAGAACTTAGACCGGGCGATCCCCAGGACCGCGAAGTTTTTCGGTGCCATCCCGGTGTCCCAGAGGTGGTACAACGCCGGGATCAGCTTACGCTTGGTCAGATCGCCGGAGGCGCCGAAGATGACAATCAGACAGTCGGAGGCGAGGAGGTTGTTGGGCATGGCTATATATAAACACAAAACACCCGCTTAGGGCAAACAACGGCGGGCGGGTGTGTATAACTGATTCTGATTTACCGAGACATCGCCACGCTGACGACCATCAGGTCGGCGGGGTTGACGCCTGCGAGGCGGGCGGCTTGGCCGAGGGTTGTGGGGCGGAACTTGTTGAGGGTGATGGCGGCTTCGGTGCGCAGGCCGGGCAATCCTGCGTAATCCAGTTCGGGGGGCAGGGGTGCGGCTTCCTGGCTGGCAAGTTGATCGATCTGTTTTTGTTGCCGATGGATGTAGCCGGCGTAGCGCAGGTTGGCGAGGAAGGCGTCCACGACCAAGCGGTCACGTGCCAAGTCGGGCAGCGGGTCGCCGTTGAGTTGGGCGAGTAAGGCATCGGTGTCGATTTCTTGACGGGCGACCCAGCGCGACATCGGCTGGCCGTTGACGCTGCGGGTGTCGATGTGATTTTGCAATGCGGCGTGCGCGTCGCGCTTGGCTTGGAAGAGGTTCCAGCGTGCGTCGTCGATCAGGCCCAGTTCTCGGGCGAATGGGGTCAGGCGTTCGCCGGCGTTGTCGGCCCGCAACAGCAACCGGAACTCGGCGCGGCTGGTAAACATCCGGTACGGCTCGCGGGGGGTCTTGGTCACCAGGTCGTCGAGCATCACCCCGATGTACGCCTGGTCACGGCGGAGACGGACCATCTGCTCGCCCCGACTGAATTGCACGGCATTGATCGCGGCGATCAAGCCTTGGCCGGCGGCTTCTTCGTAGCCACTGGTCCCGTTGATCTGACCGGCGAGGAATAAGCCGGGGACTTGCTTGGTCATGCAGGTCGCGTCGATCTGGTGGGGCCAGACCATGTCGTATTCGACGGCGTAGCCGTGGCGGAGGATGACGGCGTTTTCGCAGCCGGGCATCATGCGGACGAGTTG
>JAJDCX010000028.1 GCA_029260615.1 Phycisphaeraceae bacterium
CAATGCGGCCGACAAATGGGCCTGACGGTCGCTCTGGTTGGACCCCAGCCCGATGTATGCCTGCGTCGTCATCTGTGGATTGTTGCCGGTTCACTAGCCCCAGGCAACCCCCGGCTATTCCCCGGATGTCCCCCGGATGTCCCCCGGATGTCGCCCCGAGTATCCCGCGGATGCCCCCTAGACAAACGCGGCCACAAAGGTTGCCTATGATGGTGCCTAAGACACGGTGAAATAAGACATGACCACGACCACGAAACAACCCAACCTGGACCTTGTTAACCCCGAGCTGCTTGAGGCGGATGCCACGGACATTGTCCGCTGGGCACACAAGACGTTTGGGGATGGGCTGGTGCTGTCGACGAGCTTTGGGATGCAGGCGGCGGTGATGCTGCACCTGGTGACGCAAGTCGTGCCGGACGTCCCGGTGATCTTTATCGACACGGGGTTTCACTTCCTGGACACCTACAAGTTTGCGGATGAGCTGACCGATCGGCTGAAGCTGAACCTCAAGGTGTATCAGGCCAAGGAGAGCGCCGCGTGGACGCTGGCGCGGCACGGCAAGCTGTGGGAGAAGGATGTCCAGGGGCTGAACCAACTGGACCTGATTCATAAGGTCGAACCGATGAGCCGGGCGTTGGATGAACTGGGCGCGACCGCGACGCTGGCGGGGCTACGTCGGGGTCAGACCGAACACCGAAAAGACCTGCCGCCGGTGGTGCTGCAGAGAGACCGGTACAAGGTCCACCCGATCCTGCTTTGGTCGACCAAGGATGTGCATGACTATCTTAAGAAGCACGACCTGCCGTACCACCCGCTGCGCGAGCAGGGCTACACCTCTATCGGGGACTGGCACTCGACGCTGCCCATCACGGCCGAGCAACACGAACGCGAAGGGCGCTTCGGCGGGCTGAAGCAGGAGTGCGGGTTGCATCTGCCGGAGACGAAGGAAGAGGATGACAGCCGGTTCTCCAGTGGGTTGTAGGCGGTCAATCACATCACATCTTGGCGCCAAATAAGCCTACGTTGATCCCGTTTTGCTTGAGAGTGGTAGTAGCTTTGCCATTAACAACCAAGAGCGGTATCAAACCGATCAGGGGGATCAGCGTCAGAACGCCCAGCAGCACCCCCATACCTGTGCTGTAAATTTTCGTCGCCAAGAGAAAGACGAAGACCATAGCCACGATTCCGACACCAAAGCTAGCGATCCCCAATATAGGGCGCAGCTCGGCGGGGAGTGCGAACTGGAACACGATTGACAGAATTTGAATGAGGATGCAGACAATGATCACTTTCTGACGGGTCGCGATGGCGCGTAGATCCTCACCATTCAAAGCGTTCGACGAATCTATCTCTGTGGGGTTCTGTGACAAGGTGAGACTCCAGGAAAAGTGAAGTATAGATACTAACTGCAGATCGGTCCTGATTACTTGCGGCCATGATCTTTTGTTTCTTACTTGTCTCTACGCAACGGTATCGTCCCTGTCCTGATCTTGAAGACTTCAATGCGTCCGGTGTCGCGGTGCCATTTCAGGGCGCTGGATTTGGTGAGGTTGGGTTCGCCTTGGACTTCGTAGGTGACCTGTCGTGGGTCGTCGGACCACAGAAGGATGTCGCGTTTGGCTTCCTGGTAGAGCAGGTGGTCGCAGTGGATGGTGTAGGGGCCTTGGAGGATGCGTATGCCGCCGTCGGCCCAGACGCGTTGGAGTTCGGGCTTGGGCGCGTCCTTGGAGAGAAGGCCCCCACCGCTTGGGCGTGGAGCCTTGCCCCATCGGCTTTTCTTGGTGGTGGGTGCTTTGAGTTCGGCGGCGAGGTCCTGGCAATCCAGTTGAACACGGTCGCCGTCGACGGGCTGGTGGACCATGGCGACGGCACCTTTCATGACCATCAGGCCGTGGGTCAGGTCGAGTGTGAGGCGGTCGGACCATTCGAAGGCGGTCTTGCCCCGGCCGGCCATGTCGATGGAGTCCGCGCCGGGATTCTTTTTGCCGGGCTTGAGGGTGGCGGTATCTTCGGGGCGTGTGTCGGTGATGAGCATCCGGCCGGTGCCGATGACCTGGATCTCTTGGATGGCGTCGGGGGAACCGGGAGAGTCGTTGTTTTTTGCCCCTGCTTCCGGGGGCGGGGGGCCGGGGTCGTTGAAGGTCATCAGCGGGCCCATCATGAATAGCTCGGTGAGCATCTGCTTGCGGCTGGGGGTTTGGTAGCTCCGTGCGCGGAAGCGGACGTGGCCGGTCATGGTGGCGGTGGCGAGCCGTCGGCCGGCGGTACCGGGGGTTCCGGGGTTGTCGGCGGTGTTGGCCTGCGCGTCGTCGGATGGGTCTTCATCCTTGACGAAAGTCATTTCAAGATCGTCGCCCATGAGTTCGTGGGTGTCGGTGCCGTCGGTGGAGAGGGTCTTGACTTTGCCCAGGAAATGGGCGGTGCCTTTGGCGTCGTCGTATTGCATGCTGGTGACCCAGGTGACGCGGACGGTCTTGGTGGGGTCGTTGGGGTCTTGGAGGTAGTCGAACCAGCCGGGGCCGACGACGTTGACGGTGCCTGCCAGTTGGTCCATGACGATGTGATCGCCGACGAGGGTGGCGTCGGGGCGGATGACCTTGGCGGGTTTGTCTTGTGTGCCGAAGAGTTCGAGCTGGTCCTTGGCAGGGTCGGCGTGGAGGTGGTCGGCCTGAAGGGTGACGTCCTGATCTTTAACAAACACGTTGACGTTGCCTTGGGCGTCAAGTGAGTTGATCGCGAGTTGGTCTTTGCCTTGCTCTACGTCGGTGGTGGCGGGCGCATCTTGTTCGGGGGGGAGTTGCAGGGTCAAGCGGTCGCTGGTGAGGTCGAGCTGGGTGTAGTCGATCACGATGTTGCCAGTGAACGTAGCGGTCTTGATGCTTTTGATCCGCGAGCTGCCGGCGGGGGAACGGGTGTCGGGCTTGGCGTCGTGGGCCTTGTCTTTGAGATAGAAGTCCAGGTCGAGGCGGTCGTGGAAGGCGACGGTGATGTGTTTGGGATTGGGGGTTGGGGGTTGGGGGTTGGGAGAAGAAGGCGAGTTCGCTTCGTTGGGTTTATCTTTGATGAGGCCGACGAGTTTGCCGGGGCCCAGGACGTAGCCCGTGCCGAGGAGTTGGTCGATGGAGAGTTCCCTGCCGATGAGGGTGCCCATGCCCGGGGCGTCCACGGTGAAGGGCTTGGCGTCTGTGCCCTCAACGAGCAGGCGCGCGTTTTGGCTTAGGAACGAGACCCGCTTGGGGGCGAGGATGGTTTCGCCGCGGTCGGTGAGGATGGTGGCGGGCGAGCCTTTGACGACGACCATGACATCGTCGGGGCTGGCGATTTCGTCGGGGATGTCGTTTAGGGGTGTGATGACCAGTCGGCCGGACCAGGTGATGATGACATCTTCATCGGTGAAGGTCGCCAGGGAACGGGGGTCTTGGGCGTTGGCGTTGACCTGCGCGAAGCTGGATGCGATTGCTTGCAGCAGAGCGCCGCGGAGCGGGTCTGAGGATGCCAGTTGGATCGATCGGTTGGAGATTGTGGGGCGTTGGTGGGTGGATTCAGCGGGGGCGCCGGGGGAACTGGTGGGATCAGGGGTGGCGGGTGCATGGGGGGCGTCGGAAGAATCGGGGGCCTCTGAGTTGTCCACCCCCCCTGCCGCGTTGGCGCTGAATACCGCCGAGAGGTCGTCGCCCTGGATGACGTATTGGTCCTGGCCGACACGGACATCCTGCAACTGCTCGAAGGTGGCGAGGTAGAACTGGGCTGGGCGGGAGGTGTCTGGCTCTGGGTCGGTATCGTCGTTCACAGCTACGGCCGTTGTGTCGGAAGTCGTGGTGGTGTCGGGTTGTGTAGCCGCTGCGGTAGCTGCTGGTTGAGTAGCGGCGGCGGTGACGGCGGGTTGCGTGCTGTGGTCGGTGGCCGGTGGTGTAGCGGTGTCTGGTTTCGTGGCGGGCTTGGGGATGTAGTGAAGGGATTGGCCTTGCTCGATGACCAGGCGTTCGATGCGGTGGCGGAGTTGGTTGTAGTTCAGGCTCAGGCCTTTGCCGAGGAACTGAATCTGTGGGCCGGTCATGAAAAGCGGGCCGTCGCTGTCTATCTGCTGGAGCTCGAGGTCGAATAGGACGGGCTCATCGAAGTAGATGCGCATCACGATGTCGCGCTCGGAATTGAAGTCGACCGGCGAGCCGTCGGGGGTTTCGTAGAAGGTGACGACGACGTTGCCGCTCATCTCGCCCTCGCGGGGGTGGTTGTCGGGGGCGACGACGACGGCCTGGTCGGCGGTCATGGTCAGTTCCCGGCCGGGGGCGAGCTCGATCTTCACGTCCATGGGGGTGAGCTTGCCGACCCCATCGGGCAGGGGTATGAGGGTGTCGCCGGTGATGCGCATCAGTCGACCGCCCTCGTGGCTTTCGTAGTAGAAGCCCTCGGATACACCTATGGGCAGTTGGTCTTTGCCGCTGGGATCACCCAGGAACACGTCCGGGTTCTCTGGGACCGTCGGCGTGGGGCCATGCGTGCCGGAGCTTGGGCCGCCGGCGATTACCGCCAGCAGCAACACCAGCGCCGCGACACCCACGGCAGCCCCGATCGTTAAAACTTTGTTTGGCATCCGGGCATTTTCAAGGCCAGCCGGGAAACATGCAAATGTCTAAGGTCGGTTGGCGATGCGATCACGTTCTTACAACGTGCCCAGTGATGCCCCCCTGCCCGTGCGCTAACGTCGCACCGATCCTGTATTCCGCACGCATCTGCCCGGGGGTAATGGTCTAAACCCAAGTCTCGATCGTATGTCTCGGTTGTATGTCTCGGTTGTATGTCCTCGTCGTATGTCCGGGAGAGAGTTTCACCGGGTGTGACACTCGGCTTAAGTATAATTTTAGCCTAAATGTTATCTTGTGATGGGTAGATCTATGTGCAGGTGAATGGGCGTGTGGGTTGGGACTTGGCGGGGTGGATCGCGATGCGTGAGACTTCATGTGTGAAACACCATGAATGGGACTGGATATGCGGGAGACGTCATGTGTGAGAGCGGGTGAAACGGGTCACTTGGGGCACGGGCTGGGTGGTCGCCCGTGTCCGCGAGGCGCGTTATGATCGCGGGTCAAGGCGATCTTCCCACCAAAGAGTCAGGCACCAGGAGCGAAACAAGCATGGTCAGTAAGATTTTCAAGGCCTACGATGTCCGCGCGATCTACCCGAACCCGCTGAACGAGGACGCTGGGTGGAAGGTCGGGTACGCGGTTGGGGAGTTTTTCAAACAAGGCAACGGCGCCCCCGGCGAAAACAAGCCCGGGACGGTCCTGGTGAGTCGGGACCATCGCCCAAGTGCGCCGTCGATGGCAAAGGCGCTGATAGCCGGGCTGCGTGCGGCGGGGATGGATGTGGTTGATCTGGGGCAGGCGGACACGTCGTTGATGTACTTTGCGATCCCTCATATCAAGGGCGCACTGGGCGGGGTGCAGACAACCGCCAGCCACAACCCGATCAACTACATCGGGTTTAAGATTTCGGGCCCTGGTGCCAGGCCGATCGGTGCGGATTCGGGGTTGAAAGAGATCCAGAAGATCGCGGAGTCGATCGACTCGACCGACAAGCCGGCGGTGGGGAAGCTTGAAGAGCGGGATATCTGGGATGGTTATCGCAAGCATGTGTTGGGATTCATGTCGCCGTTGAAGCGGCCGTTGAAGGTTTATATTGATGCGTGCAACGGGATGGCGACCAAGCTGGTGCCCGAGGTGTTCAACGGTGTCGAGAACCTGACCATCGTCAAAGAGAATTTTGAGTTTACGGATCAGTGGGCGCACGAGCCGAATCCGCTGGTGGCGGAGAACATGGCACCGACACAGGAAGGTGTGAAGCGTGAGGGCGCGGACCTGGGGGCGTGCTTTGATGGGGATGCCGACCGTTGCATGATTACCGATGAGAAGGGCGAGATCATCGGCTGCGACCACCTGACGGCGTTCCTGTGTGACCACTTCCTCAAGCAGCAGCCGGGGTCGTCGGTGGTGTACGACCTGCGTGCCAGCAAGGTTGTTGAGCAAACAATCAAGGAGCTTGGTGGTGTGCCCGCACGCAGCAAGGTCGGGCACGTGAATATGAAGGCGCTGCTGCGCGAGACCGACGGGATCTTTGGCGGGGAATTGTCGGGCCACTTCTACTTCAAGCACAACAGCTTCGCGGACTCGGGCGCGATCGCGTTTGCGGCGGTGCTCACGGTGTTAAGTGAGAGCGACAAGCCGTTGAGTGAATTGATCGCCCCGTACAAGCAATACCCGCAGTCAGGCGAGATCAACTTTGAGGTCGAAGATAAGGCGGGGGTGATGGCGGGGTTGAAAAAAACCTACGCAGCCGACGCCCAGATGATCGACGATCTAGACGGGGTGACGATCGATTGCTTTGACAGCAAAGGTTTCTGGTTCAATGTTCGTGCGAGCAATACCGAGCCATTGCTTCGGCTGAATGCGGAGGCGAAGGATGCGGCGACGCTGGATGGGCTGCTCAAGGAGCTGACACCGAAGCTGGGGACGGTCGCAGCGGGACACTAAGCGGTCGTGGGTTCATCCTCGTCGGCCGGTGACAGGTCCCGGGGGTCTGCGTGATCCTGTTCCGTGGCTTGCGCCGCGTCTGGCGCGGGCTCTCCTGCCACAGTCTCGTCCGGTGCCAATTCCTCGATTAATCCCCTTGATTCGGCGTCGATCAGGAGGTTGCGGATCACGTCGATCTTGTTGGTTTGTGTCTTGCCGTCGTTGTCGACGGTGTTCTTGATCATCTCGATACTCAGCAGGTGCAGGTCATTACAGCCGGTGCAGTTGGACAGGTCGTAGCTGGTATATTCCGGGGCAGTGTCGAGGACGGCGGCGAGCGAGCCGAGCACCGCGAACTCCCCGCGCTCCAGTTGCTCCCTGAACCCGGCCGGATCGTCGATCAACTCAAACGCCAGGATCGACTTGTGACCGGTCACCCATCGGCGGCAGCTCTCGCAGTAGGCCATCGGCTTCAATTTCATCAGAGGAAACACCACCGCTGTCCCGAGGATAAACCCCACTTCGAGAACCCAGGCGGCGTACAGGATAAACCCTTTGAATTCGATCCCCGATATCTCCCATACCCCCAGCTCTGCGAGTTCCCCGAGCACATACAATATGTCCTGAGGCAGGACCACCAGTATGTTCCATCCGCTGACCACCAGGATCCAGGCGACAAACGCTGAATACTCCAGCAACAGCCCGCACACAAGACCGGCCGAGATGACCATTGCGGTGTTGCGGTTATGGGTCCATTTGGCGACGAGGTAGATCAACCCGCCGAGCCCAAAACCCATAACCAGCGGGAGGAACAGATTCAGATAGGCGCTTGGGCTATAGAAGTTACCGATACCGTACGTCACCCCCGCCACGATCGAACAAAACCCACAACCCAGGAACAGTGCGATGGGTGAGTAGAACTTAAAACGGCCCGAACGGTTGTAGTAGAGACCCGGCATTGCCATGACAAAGACCTCGTTATGAAATGTGTGACGCAATTTTGTCAAACAGATCATACCAGCAGATGAAATGGACCGCTAGAGATTTTTCAGATATCAGATGACCACATGGATGGCTCCCGGCCGCGCCTGAGGCTATCCTAAGCGCAACCCTACTTTCCGCCGGACAAGGATTGACAGATGACACCCAAGCAGGTCCTGCAACTGGTTAAGACCAAGAAGATTGAGTTCGTTGATTGCCGGTTCATGGACTTCCCGGGGATGTGGCAGCACATCACGTTTCCGGTGAGTGAGTTGAGCGAGAAGTCGTTTAAGGATGGGTTTGGGTTTGATGGGTCGTGCATCCGGGGCTGGCAGGCGATCAATGAGACGGACATGCTGATCGTGCCGGTGGCGGACACAGCCCACGTCGATCCGTTTCGGCAGCACCCGACGCTGGCTTTGATCTGTGATGTGAAAGACCCGGTAACCAAGAAACAGTACTCCCGTGACCCGCGGTCGATCGGGCGTAAGGCGGCGGAGTATATTAAGAAGGCGGGGATCGCGGACCGTGCGGTGTTTGGGCCGGAGATGGAGTTCTTTGTTTTTGACAATGTGAGTTACGGGCAGGATGTGAATAGCGCGTCGTACCGTGTGGACTCGGTTGAGGGTTGTTGGAACAGCGTCAAGCCGGGGCCGACGAATCTTGGGTATCAGGTCCGGCAGAACGATGGGTATTTCCCAGGCCCGCCGATGGATTCGTTGAGTGATCTGCGTTCGCAGATGTGCCGGGTGCTGTCGGAGATGGGTATTTCTGTAGAGGGGCATCACCACGAGGTCGCGACCGGGGGGCAGTGCGAGATCGACCTGGAACACACGGACCTGTTGCGTATGGCGGACATCTGCATGATGTTCAAGTACGTTGTCAAGAACGTCGCGGCGCAGCACGGGAAGGTTGCGACGTTTATGCCTAAGCCGTTGTTTATGGATAACGGGTCGGGGATGCACACGCACTTTTCGCTTTGGAAGGCGGGCAAGCCGTTGTTTGCGGGGAACCATTACGCGGGGCTGTCGAAGGTCGGTCTATATGCCATCGGGGGCCTGCTCAAGCACGCCAAGAGTCTGCTTGCGTTTACCAACCCGACGACCAACAGCTATAAGCGCCTGGTCCCGGGCTACGAAGCGCCGGTGAACATGGTGTACTCATCAAGGAACCGCGCCGCGGCGATCCGAATCCCCGGGTATTCATCGGACCCTAAGGCCAAGCGCATCGAGTTCCGCTGCCCGGACTCGTCGTGCAACCCGTACCTTGCCTTTGCGGCGATGACGATGGCTGCGGCTGACGGGATCAAGCACAAGATCGACCCGGGCAACCCGGTTGATAAGAACCTAAACGAGCTGGAGCCGCACGAGCTGGAATTGATCGACGCGGCGCCGGTTGACCTTGAACACGCGCTGGCGGAACTGGAACGAGACCACGGCTACCTGCTGGAGGGCAAGGTGTTCACCGAAGAGGTCATCCACTACTGGATCAAGTACAAGCGGGAGAGCGAGATCGACGCATTAAGACATCGGCCGCACCCGCATGAGTTTAGTATGTACTTTGATATCTGAACGCTAACTCAATCCACCAACCATCTCACTCACGTCGCCGCTGGCTGGGGCAGGCTGGGTAGCGGTGGGATCCATTGACCAGCGGGGGACTTGGCTTGGATTGGGCCGTGTGCTTTGCGAGCCATGGTGTTGAGTTCGTAGAAGGTTGGTGGCTCGTAGGTCCATCCGGTCTTCAGGCGTGCGTCCTCTTGTTTGAGTTTTCTGTGGAGGTATCGGCCGATCAGGGGTGCGAGGATGCGGGACTTTAGGCCACAGACTTTGTAGAGGTCGTGCAGCACGCCGGCGACGCGGTCACGGACCTGGGGTTGGTCGGCGAACCAGCGGCGTGCGGCCCAGAGTCCGCCGGCGTAGACGCTTGCCAGGTCCGTTGCTTCCTGCTCGAACCGCTTGCGTATGCGGAGATTGGGGTGCTTTCGGTATCGTTTGTAGCCAGCCAAGGTGGTGCGTGCGACGCGCAGGACGCTGGGGCCGTTGACCTGGAAGTCACGGTCGAAAGCTCGGACCAGCATTTCTGTCTCCACGCCGTCTTTGAGGTTGGGGTGGTTGAAGTTGAATCGGAGTTGGCCGTGGGTGTCGCAGGCTTGCTTGGATTCGGGGTCGGTCAGTGCACCGGAATTGCGCATCTCTTCCCAGAGCGCGGTGCCGGGGATCGGGGTATAGAGCATGAACTGGTGGAACTCGGTGTCGTGGCTGACGGCGTAGTCGATGGCAATGTCGATATTGTCCTGGGTGTGTTCTTCCATGCCGATGATGGTCGAGCCCAGGACGCGGACGCCGTGGGACTGGAGCGACTTGACCAACTCCAGCGTGTCGGTGCCGCTGAGTTTGGCGTACTTGCTGGACTTGCCCTCCAGGCCCATCCAGACCCAGGAGATGCCAAGGGCCACAAGCTGCTCGATCGAGTAGGACTTCAACACGTTCGCGGAGCTGAAGACATAGAGCGCCCAGGACTTGTTGTGTTCCTCCATGAGTTCCAGGAGGCGGAGCGCTCGCTTGCGGTGCAGGAGGAAGTTCTCATCCATGACGAAGAACGAATTGACCTGTAGCGTGCGTTCCAGTTCGAGCATGACTTCGAATAGCTCGTCGCCTGTCTCGTAGAAGTTGATGAACCGTCCCTTACCGCCGAACATGGCGCTGGTGGAGCAGAAGTTGCAACCGATGGGGCAGCCGACGGAGGGGATGAGGGTCGCCGCGACGTCGCCGGGTTTTTCGCTGAGGGTGACACCCATGGTGCGGGCACCGATGCCGGACATAATCATGGGGTGGCGGTATGGGCGGTTGTCGGGCTCACCTAAGAACCGCTGGAACCAACGGACACCTTCGCCGCGGACGATGTGGTCGGCCTCAACTCGCTTAGGCAGGGTCGGCATGTTGGCGATGTGTCCGCCGATCACGATGGTCGCGTTGGGCTGGTGTTGGCGGATCAATCGGCACATTTCCTGGACCTTGCCGACGTTGGGCATGATCGCGGTGATGCCGATGATGTCGTACTTGCGTGTGCTGATCTCTTCGACGAAACGTTTGAGTACGGGGAAGTCAAGGAGCGTGCAGGGGGCGGACAGGTTCGCCTGGATGAGCATGAGCCCCCAGGAGCGGTGGAACATGCGCAGCGAGAACGGGCCGTGGGTGCGTGTGACCTGGTTGTGGTAGAGCTCCATGGGGTTGATCGATCGGCTGCCGTACTCGTCGTTCTGTGCGTAAGGGCCGAACACGCTGCACAAGAGGACGCGGGCCTTGCTTCCCAGGGGGTGCACGACGGGTTGATCGGTATTGGCGCTGTGGATCATGGGCCCGCCGGGTGTCGGAAAGTCCGGGTCACCGGGGAGGCGATCAGCGGGCTGCGAAACCGGCAGGGTTACCGTGCGTGTGGAGGGGTCGTGTTGTTTTTTATTTAAAACCATAGTGGAGTCTCATCCGTTCGGTTCGTGTGTAGTTACCGCGCCCAGTACAAACGATCAATATATCATTATATCTCTTTAGTCCGAGTGTGGGCAACCGCCCTGCCACTTTCTCCACATGCTCAGTTTCGGCTGATCGACAAGGCGTCGCAGAGGGGCTTGGATCGAGACCTCTGATCCAGCAGGTCTTTGATGGTAGTGGAGCCGAAGCTGGCTTCGATATTGGCCATGGCATCGTCGATTTTCTTGTGCATGGGGCACAGGCATGTGCCGTGGGACTTCAGCCCAAGGGGGCAGGTCAGGATGCGTTCGATGGGGTCGATGGCGTTGATGACTTCCAGGACGGTGAGCTTGGCGGGGTCACGTTCGAGGGTGAAACCGCCCCGGCTTCCGCGTTGGGCGGAGAGGATGTCCGCCTTGGTCAGGGCCTGCAAGACCTTGACCAGATAGCCCGGCGCGGCGTGGATGCCCTGGGCGAGCTCGCGGACCTTCTGGGGCTGCCCGGGCCTTTGTGCCATCCAGACGGTGGCCCGCAGGGCGTATTCTGAGGCGTCCGAGAGCAGCTTCATGGGTAAATCCTTGGGGTGGACATTGACAATAGCGTAACGGCCGGCTAGAACACGTCAAGTAGGCTTTAATGCCTTGAAGCGTTGATTACGGATTTGCCGGTTTTGCTCCCCCTAGCCATGGGTGAGCTGACCAGATGAAGCGACTGGACGTGTCCGAAAAACCTACCCAGCAATATCCGGGCACCGTGAAGCCCGGGTGCGATACGAAGACAACCCAAAACCTTTGCAAGGAAGAAACGATGACCACCCTGAATGCAGAAACCACCGTTGGCGAACTGGTCAAGATCCGTCCGGCCCGTGCCCGTATCTTCGAACATCTCAAGATCGATTACTGCTGCGGCGGGAAGCTGCCGTTGGCTGAGGCTTGCGCCAAACGTGGCTTGGATGCGGAGGCTGTGCTGGATCAGTTGCAGAAAGCCGACGCGGAGGCCGAGCAGCGCGATAGCACACTCATCGATGCCGATGCGATGGGCCTGACTGAACTGGCGGACCACATCGAGCAGGTTCACCACGCGTATCTTCGTGAGGAGCTGCCACGTCTGGATCACATGACGGACCGTGTGTATCGGGTGCATGGCGAATATGAGCCGCGTCTGGCGGATGTCCGCCGTGCGTTCGTGGCGCTTAAAGATGAACTGACCAGCCACATGATGAAGGAGGAACAGATCCTCTTCCCGATGATCCGCCAGCTTGAGGGAGCGACGGGTGTTCCGGATTCACATTGCGGATCGATCAGTAACCCCATCCGGCAGATGGAAGCGGAACACGATAACGCCGGCGATGCGTTGGAGATCATGAACAAGGCAACGGACGGCTACCAGCCCCCGGAGTGGGCGTGCAACACCTACCGCGCGATGCTCGATAGCCTGGATACGCTTGAAAAAGACATGCATCAGCACATCCACAAGGAAAACAACGTGCTGTTTATCAAGGCGGCCAAGCTCGAAGCGGAACTGGCAACGAAGGGACGTGCGTGATGCCGGTACCTATGGGCAGCAAAGGACAGGCGGACTTCACACAGCCCATCGATCTATTGATGGACTGTCACCGCCGCATCGAGAACTTCCTGGAAGTACTTAAAAGAGTTGTCGATGAGTACGGCGGCCGGGAGTTGGATCAACAGGCGCGGGACGCGCTGACCACCTCCTTGAACTACTTCCGTCAGGCGGCACCTCGGCACACCGAAGATGAGGAGCAGTCACTTTTCCCGAGGATGCGTAAGGCTGACGACGCGCAGGTGCGCGGGGTGATGGCGGCGATGGATCGGCTGGAGAGTGACCATCGCAAAATGGAAGCGGCGCACGCTCGGGTCGATGAGGTAGGCCTGCGCTGGTTGGCTGATGGGCAATTGGACAGCGATACCCATGCCGAGGTCCGGGCGTTGCTCAATGAGATGGCGGCGGGTTACGCACAGCACATCCGCTTGGAAGATGAAGAGGTCTTCGTGCTGGCATCGAAGGTGTTGGATGCCGAGACGTTGACGGCGGTGGGTGAAGAGATGAAACAAAGGCGTGTGGACGACCCGGGTCGATCGGGCAGCCGGTGTGCGGAACGGCGTGCACAAGAACTCTCGCAGTAACCCAGGCACGGGTTCTGGAACTGGGCATCGGCGGGGATGATCTGCCGTGTGGGAACTGGTCCGGCTTAACGGGGCTGTCCCGCTAGCCGTGTTAAGAGGTATCGGAACAGACGGACAGGGCGGGCGGTTGGCGTTACAATCCCCGCCTATGGGCAAGACACTAAGCATTGTGATCCCGGTGTACAACGAAAATCGGCTGCTGCCGGAGATCCTCGGGCAGGTCGAGGGCGTGGGCTTGCCGGATGATATGCGGCGTCAGATCGTCCTGATCGACGATTGCTCAACTGACGGGACGACGGAGATCCTGCGGAAGATGGCGGGGGATCGGCCGGACTACACGGTGGTGTTCCACGAGAAAAACCAGGGCAAGGGGGCGGCGCTACGGACCGGTTTTAAGCACGCGACCGGGGATATCGTGCTGATCCAGGACGCGGACCTTGAGTACGACCCGCGTGATTATCCTAAGCTGCTTTCGCCGATCCTTGAAGGCCGGGCGGATGTGGTTTATGGCTCGCGGTTCGCTGGCGAGACCCACCGGGTATTGAATTACCACCACTTCCTGGGCAACAAATTCCTCACCCGGCTATCCAACATGTGTACCGGGCTGTACCTCACAGACATGGAGTGCTGCTACAAGGTGTTCAAGCGGGGGGTGCTGGAACGGTTCACGATCCAGGAGCCGCGCTTCGGTGTTGAGCCGGAGATCACCGCCAAGCTGGCGCGGATGAAAGACCTCCGGATTTATGAAACACCCGTCGGGTACAACGGCCGAACGTATGACGAGGGCAAGAAGATCAACTGGAAAGACGGCGTGTCGGCGATCAGGTGTATCTTGAGGTACCGGCTCTCGCCCGGGAAACTGGCCCCAGAAAAATAGTTGGGGCAGGTGTTGCGTTTAGTCAGGCACGGGCAACAAATCATCCTGCGTGATCGGCGACTCGAAGCGGTCGATCGGGTGTGACTTCTGGATCGTGTACTCCCCCACCGCTGTTCGGCGTAGCGAAGCGAGATGTCCGCCGGTGCCCAGTTTTTTACCGATATCTCGGCCGAGGCTTCGTATGTAGGTGCCCCGGCCACACCTGATCGAAAGCGCCAGGGTCGGCCAGGTGTAGTCCAACACCTCGATCGCATCGATGCGCACGATTTTGGTTGGCATGTCGATGGCTTCACCTTTGCGGGCAAGTTTGTAGGCGCGTTGGCCGTTGATGTGGATGGCGGAGTAGATCGGCGGGGTCTGTTGGATTGCGTCACCGACGAACGTTTGGCAGGCTGCCTGGACTTGGGCAAGCGTCGGGGGTGTGGGGACATCGACTTCCTGGCGTTCACCTTCCAAATCATCGGTCTGGGTGAAGGCGGAGAGGTCCACGGCGGTCTCGTAGACCTTGGGCTGGCCCATCAGTTTTTCGACGCTCTTGGTGGCCTTGCCGAGGCAGCAGATGACGACCCCGGTCGCCAGGGGGTCCAGTGTGCCGGCGTGGCCGGTCTTCGCTTTACCCGCCGCTCGGCGGACCCGGCGGACCACATCCATCGAACTCATGCCCACCGGTTTGTCCACGACGATCAGCCCACAGAGGCTGGATTCCACTTTCTGACGACTCAACGCAACCACCTTCCTTTACAAGTC
>JAJDCX010000029.1 GCA_029260615.1 Phycisphaeraceae bacterium
CCTTACCGCTCCACCACCAAAATCGATGGCGTCTTCGTCGCCGGCGACGTCGCCGACCACGTCTACCGCCAGGCCATCACCGCCGCCGGCATGGGCTGCAAATCCGCCATCGACGCCGAACGCTGGCTCGCCGAACAAGGCATCGAATAAGCCCACCTTCTCCTCACTCGCCCAAACCGCGCAATCCCCACCATTTAACAGCCATTCTTAGCATGGAAGTTATCGTTTTACCCATATATATACACGAAATACAACCTCCATCTGATACAATATCACAATACAATCTCACAACCCCAACTATAACTATATAGATGGAGATGGATCCATGTCGATTCGCCGTTCCAGTTCGTTACTCGCCGCTTCCCTCGCACTCGCGGCCGCTTCCACCATCGCGTCCGCCCAACCTAAAAACGTCATCTTCATGATCGGCGACGGCATGGGACCGACACAAATCGAGGCCGCCGGCATGTTCGCTGGCGCACCGATGTCCTTCGAATCAGCCCCTTACCAGGGCATGGTCACCACCTTCGCCGCGAACAGCTCCGTCACCGACTCCGCCGCTTCCGGCACCGCCATGGCCACCGGGGTCAAGGTCAACAACGGCGTCATCTCACTGGCGCTGCCCGGCAACGGCAGCGAACTGACCACCCTACTTGAACACTACCAATCCCTGAACCGCAGCACCGGACTGGTCGCCACCTCCTACCTCACTCACGCCACACCCGCATCCTTCGGCGCCCACGAAACCTCCAGGAATAACACCAACCAGATCGCAGGCGACTTCCTGAATCAGACCAAGCCCAACGTACTGCTCGGCGGCGGCGCACACGGCCTGTCGATCAGTTCCGCTCAGGCCGCCGGATACACCACCGTCACCGACGCCGCCTCCATGCTCGCACTCAACACCAGCGCCGAAACCTTTGTCTCAGGACAATTCGGCACAGGCCACCTCCCCTACGAAACCGACGGCCTGGGCTCCCTCCCACACCTCAACCAGATGGCCACCACCGCATTGGACATCCTCGACAACGACCCCGACGGCTTCTTCCTCATGGTCGAAGGCGCACGCATCGACCACGCCGGACACGCCAACAACATCGTCCGAAACATCGGCGAAACCATCGAGTTTTCCAACACCGTTCAGGCCGTACTCGACTGGGCTTCCGGCCGCGACGACACACTCGTCATCGTCACCGCAGACCACGAAACCGGCGGACTCTCTATCCTCAACGACAACGGCCCGGGCAACATACCCACCGTCTCTTGGTCCACAAGCGGACACACCGGCGTCGACGTCCCCGTCTACGCTTGGGGCGCACAAGCCAACCACATCACCGCCAACATGGACAACACCGACTTCTTCGACCTCATCACCATCAACAACATCGCAGGCGACCTCAACGGCGACGGCTTCGTCGGCATCTCTGACCTCAATGTCGTCCTCTCCAACTGGAACCAGACGGCCCCAGCCGCCAACCCCCAGGCCGACCCCACAGGCGATGGCTTTATCGGCATTGCCGACCTCAACCAGATCCTTGGTAACTGGAACTCCGGATCACCTCCCATCACAGCGAACATCCCTGAACCAGCATCGGCGATTGTCTTCTTATTCACGTCCCTAGCAGTGTTTAGGCGTCGGCCAGCACTTTCCTAGCCTGAGATATCCCAGCCAATACGCTTTTTCAAACAATAAACCCTTGACATGCTTTCCTCCGGCTATATACTTAACCATATGGTTAAATATATAGGCCCATCCCTCGACGCCACCTTCTCCGCCCTGGCGGACCCGACCCGCCGGGCGATCGTCGCGCGACTCGGTGAGGCCGACCCAGCCCGCGGCGTATCCGTCGGCGAACTAGCCGAACCCTTCGACGTCTCCCTCCCCGCCATCAGCAAACACCTCCGCGTCCTCGAACACGCCGGCATGCTCACCCAGCAACGCGACGGCCGAATTCGCCACTGCCGACTCAACCCAAAGCCCATCAACGAAGCAGCCAAATGGATCGAACACCACCAACAATTCTGGAACCATCAACTCGACGCCCTCGCCGACTTCCTTGAGAACGCAGATGACAACATGGGTAGCAGCGAGCCCGGCTTCGACATCAACGGAAAAGATAACCAGTCAGGGGGAAACCAATGACCAACCCCCAACCACCATCCGTACGCCTGACCCGTTGGTTCAAAGCCCCGCCCCAACGCGTCTTCGATGCCTGGACCCACCAACAGCAGATCGCACGCTGGCTCTCACCCAACAAGGCAATCAAGCAGGTCCTCACCCAGGTCGATGCCCGTGTCGGAGGGGCGTTTCGCTTCGGCTACGCCAACCCCGACACCGGGCACGTCAACACCGTCGCCGGCAAGTACCTCGTCGTAGACCCGCCACGCCGACTGGTCTTTACCTGGGCATGGCTCCCACCCCACGATGAGTTCTCCGACCAAGAGTTGGCTTTCGACTCAACGGTCACTGTCGAACTGACCAACCTCGACGGCGGGACACAGATCATCTTGACCCACGAAAAACTCCCAACCGGCCCGATCACCCAACGTCACATCTGGGGCTGGACCGGCGCACTGGACAGGCTAGTTGAACTCTTCCCCGCAACCCAAAGACCGGACACCCACAGCAGCAATGAGATGATTTAACACCACGACACGTTTCTAAAAATAGACCTTTAAACCTATCCTACCCGTCAATTTTGCTAACCAAGGAACCTCACATGCCAACCCAACCCACCCCGCGTTTTTTCTCTAACGTGGCCGCCATCCTATGCCTCGTGTGTGCCAGTTCGTTCGTCACTGCCGAAGAACCCGCCATGCCCTCAGCACCCGCCGAGTCCGCACAGTTCACAAATCTCAAGTCCCTCGTCGGCACATGGCAAGGCACCGGCGGCAAAGAAGGCGAAGAGGCAAACCCCATCGTCGTCACCTACGCCCTCACCGCCGCCGGCTCGACCGTCATGGAAACCGTCTTCGTCGGCACGCCCATGGAAATGGTCACCATGTACCACATGGATGGCGAAGACCTCGTCCTCACCCACTACTGCATGGCCGCGAACCAACCCACCATGACCGCCCAGCCAAGCGACAACCCCAACGTGATCCCCTTCGAATTTACCGGTGGAGCAAACATCGTCACCGGCCAGGAGCTGCACATGCACCGCGCTGTCCACACCTTCATCAACCCCGACCACATCCAATCCAGATGGACCCTCTTTATCGGGGGCCAACCCGACCACACCGCGCTGCTTGACCTGCACCGAACACCCACAGAAGAATAACCCACACACATACCCGCCATGCACAGCGACCCAAAACTCACCGAACGCCTACGCCGCGCCGCCGACAAAAGCCCGCTAACCGAACGTGTCATGTTCGGCGGCGTAGCGTTCTTCCTCAACAGCAACATGTGCTGCGGCATCTACCACGAGTTTTTGATTCTACGCATCGGTGAAGCACAGGCAGAAAAGGCCCTGAAAAAACCCCACGCCCGCCCAATGGACATCACGGGCAAACCCATGCGCGGCTGGATCATGGTCGCCCCAGAAGGCTGCGCAACCAAACGCCAACTCGAACGATGGATCGACAAGGCCATCACTTTTGTAAACAACCTCCCCCCGAAGAATACACCCGCCTCGCCCCCTAAGAAAAAGAAATAACCAACCCAACCGCCATCCAGAGAAACACCATGACCGATACCGTCGGCAACTTCGTCCGCATCACCCGCCTCATCCGCGCCCCACGCCAAACCGTCTACAACGCCTGGCTGGACCCTAAGATCCGCACCCAGTGGTGGTGCGCTTCACCCGAAATGAAGCCCGGCGTCTGCACCATCGACCCCACCCCCGGCGGCAAGTACCGCGTCGGCATGATCGCACCCGACGGTAACGAACACATCGTCGTCGGCGAGTTCATCGAACTAGACCCACACAACAAGCTCTCATTCACATGGACATGGGAATCAAACCCCGACTTCGGCGGCAACACCCTTGTCACCATCGAACTCTTCGACGCAACCTTCAAAGACGAACCCGCCACCGAACTCCTGCTCACCCACGAAAGACTCACCCAACCCCTCGAACGAAGCGACCACACCACCGGCTGGCTGGGATGCCTCAAATCCCTCGGCAAGTTCTACGCAGACCAGGCCAATGGTTGATGTAAATACACCCAGATCCCGCCCTTGACGCATACCGAACAAAACCCTATCATTTTTTCTCGTTGACTAACCGTTCTCACTAACCACCCTTAAAGGAACCACCCCATGCCCACCGACACCCAAGACGCCCTCGCCATCGGAAAACAACTCGCCGATCTCTGCAACCAAGGCAAAAACCTCGACGCCATCAACGCCCTCTACGCCGACAACATCGTCAGCATCGAAGCCGTCGACATGGGCGGGCCCGACATGCCCCAAACCATGACCGGCATCGATGCCATCCGAAACAAAAACATATTTTGGAGCGAGAACCACGAGGTCCACTCCGGCGAAGTCAAAGGCCCGTTCCCCCACGGCGACCGCTTCATCCTCATCTTCAAATACGACGTCACCCCCAAGTGTGGCCCCATGGCAGGCAACCGCATGCAGATGCACGAGGCAGGCCTCTTCACCACCGACAACGGCAAAGTCACCAAAGAAGAATTCTTCTACCACATGGGCGGGTAAGACCGCCAGACTTCTATAACCCGTAAACCCAGTACCCGCCCGCCGGCCAGATCCCCACCTGCCCGACGGGCGGTTTGGCTATGAAGATGCCACGAGGTTTATATGTTTTTACACCTGCTGGGATCAGGCAATACTCAATAAAAATGCTTGATATCCCTACCCGGAAGATGCTAAGATAAGGGTATAATTCCGATGCAGCCCCGATGGTCTAATCGGGCACCCGGTTCCCGGGCGCAGCAGGGGGCCGGGGGGGATCGCATCACAATCACAGCATGAGGTGGTGGTGGGTGTTCGCACCGAATCGCATCAGCCACGGGATTTCTCTCAGGAGTACGTTCACATGCTTCTTCCCCTCCACCCTATCAACTTAGTACAAACCCTCGCCGTTACGCTGCTCGTGACCATCACATCCACAATCACCCAGGCCGCGCCGGTCGTGCACGAGCGACTGAAAATCTTCAGTACGAATCCACAACTCGGCGACTCCTTCGGTGCCGATGTGGCGATCGCCGGCAATACCCTACTTGTCGGAAAACCCTTTTCCACGCCATTCCCTTTTATAGGCTCCCCAGAAGGCCCCGGTGGCATTGCAGAATTTGATCTGGATTCGGGCAATTCTCTGTTCCTGGGCCCCTCTTCAGACGGTATCTTTGGGAAATCCTTCGTCGTGGGCGGCAACACAATAGTAGCCGCTGTCTTTGAACCTGAAACGTTCAATGGCGGGGTGGGCTTTTATGATCTAGCCACAGGTACTTTTCGTACTGGCGCCGCACCTTTTGGTATCGCAGATTACAACGATGCGAGTATCGCGGCGGATGGCAACTTCGCCCTCATTGCTCCACCCATTCAAAATTTCTCGACCCCCTCATCGAGCCTGGGCGAGTCTGTATTTGTCTACGACCTGACGGCCGGCACCCAACTGCACGAACTCTCACTCCCCGATTCCTCCACGGGCGATCTATTCGGCTCCTCCGTAGCGGTCGCAGGCGACAGGGCCGTTATCAGCTCTGCTGGAAGGGGGTCTACGTTCGTCTTTGACCTGAACACGGGCGGCCTGTTGTTTGAGCTATTGACCAAGCAAGGAGACCCGCTGAGTTCGAACGTGGCAGCCACCGGCACAACCGCACTCGTAGGAGATCGTATTTTTGACCTCACGAATGGGGATGAGATATTTCAACTTATTGATTCTGATGGCAATCAACCAATCGGACGACGGGCGATCGGTGGTAATCTGGCCGTCATCGGCAACACTGTTTTTGACCTGACTACGGGCCTTGAAATAATCAGACTCGCGCGTTCGGATGCGCCGGGCACTTTTTTTGTAGGAAGCGTGGCAACCGATGGCCAGACCGTGGTGATCGGTGCGCCCCAGGCCACCTTCTTTGATGTTGACCCAAATGTCTTCCCTTTCGAACCTTTTAATGCGGGGGCGGTTTATGTCTTCGACATCCCCGAACCCACCAGCGCGGCGCTGCTCTCGTTTGGTGGGTTGGCGCTGCTCCGTAAACGGGTCGCCTGACGACATCGAAACAACTACCCCCCACCCTTAATCCGATACACCTCCGCGACCAACGCCTCGGCATCCGCCGGGGCGTTGTCACTTGACAGCGCCCGGTCAATCCACGCGCTCGCCTGCACACGGTTCTCTCCCAGTTGCAACAGCACATTCATCGCATCACGCGCCAAACTCCCGGGACCATGTCCGCCCCCCGTTGCCGTCACCGGCTCACCATCCGCCCCGATCGCCCCGGCAGGCAGCGCATCAATAAACCGATCCACCTTCCCCTTCAGCGTCACCGCGATCGTCTCCGCCGTCCGCTTCCCAACCTCCGGCAAGCTCTGCAGCATCGCCAGATCACGGTCCGCAATCGCGCCCGCAATCTGCGCCGTCGATAGCGTCATCGCACGCAACGCCCGACGGTTCCCGATCCCTTTGCACGTCACGAACAACTCAAAAAACTGCTTATCGGTCACACTCAAAAAACCCGCCAGCCGCGGGAAGATCGTCGCACCCTGCGCCTGGGATTCCAGGTAATGCAGCGTGTGCAGCGTGATCTCATCCCCAATCGACCCCGACAGCCTCGCCGACGTGTACGCCGGGAGCAGCACCTCGTAGGTCATCCCGGTTGGGAGCCTTAGGTAAGCCTTATCGGCGTCGATCGATTCCAATATGCCCTCAATCTTTGCGATCATACAACCGATAATACCCACCTACGGCCCGCGCGTCCTCGGCCGGGGGGAAACCGGGGGTAACCGGGGAAAACCGGGCGTCGGAGCAACTCCGGGGAAACGTCTGAGAAACATCCGGGGGACGACCGGCGGGCGTGACCACGGATGAGATTATTTTTTGCGCAACACCCCAAAGGACGGCCTTAGAACATGCGGATCGCGTCGTACATCTTTACCCTCCTGCTCATCGCCGGGCTCTTCATCGGCTTGGGTATCCACGCCGCATGGCAACAGCAACAGAGGTTGCGCACCCACCAACCCGTCTCCGCCTCGGTCGTCCAAAATGAAACACGCCAAAGCAAACTCGGCGGCTACGAGCCCGACCTGCTGTTCACCTACACCGTGGCCGGCAAGACCTACGAAAGCTCACAGGCAGCGCCCCTGCGCATCAACGGCTCACGCGACTGGGCCGACACCATCACCCGCCGCATCCAGACCGAATCCGACACCGCCTACTACAACCCCCAAGACCCCGCCCAGGCGTACCTCATACAGGTCGGCCGGTTCCGCCCCTACGGGTTGATCCTCACAGGCCTGGCACTGCTCGGCCTTGGCTTCCTGCCGATCCGCTCCGGCGGGCTATTCGCACACCAACCCCTCGCCATCACAGGCGGCCCCTTCGACTGGTACTGCCTGACCCCCGCCGGCTCCTACGCCGACCGCGCCTTGGGTTGGTCCGCCGCCGCCGTCTTGTGGTACCTCATGGGCGCTGCCGTCATCGCACACTTCTACATGACCACGCCCCCCAACTACGAGTTAAAAGCACCCATCATCGCAGCACTCTACGCGCTCACCGGCCTCTGGCTGGCCGCCCGCGCCGTCTCCACCTCAGGCATCGCGTCTCGGCTAGGCGCACCCGCCGCACAGATGACACAAAAAACCGTACACCTCGGCGAGCCGGTCATCGTACGCATCGAACAGCCATTCCTCCGCGACACCCTCATCAAAGAAATCCGTGTCACACTGACCTGCTACCGCCGCAACGGCCTGCGATCCGAGCGCTACTTCGCCTCCTCACTACCCACCGCCGAAAACCAAGCCGTCCGCGCCGGCCAGATAATCCGTGGCGAATTCACCTTCGAAGTCACCCACAAAAAACGCCGCCCTAGCACGCACTTCAGCCGCTTTGATTACCCACGCACCGACTGGCTCATCGAAGTCACCACACGCACCGCACGCTCCTGCGTCACCGTGGGCTTCCCCATCTTCGCAGAAAGCATCAAGCAAGCCGCCAAAGCCGCCTAAGCCTGTCTAGCTAATCCTACCCCCGCAGTTCAAACCTACCACGGATGTATCGCCCAGGCTTGCCGTTTAGCGGCGGATCAAAGATCCGCGCGTCGGCCAACCCTCACCCCTACCCAAATCAGCACTCAGCATTCAGCGCTCACAGATCACAATCCCTTCCCCCCCGTTTAGCCCGGTCGGCAACGACCGGCCCCTCCCCCAACAACCCACCACCATCCACCTAAATCCGCAGTAACATGCGTCATCTCGCAGACCGCGCCAATACTTCAAACGCCAACAACAGACCGTTATTAAGCGAACACAACGACCCGGAATCCTCTCTCATGCAACACTTCAAAACCCTCACCCGCTTCGCAATCCTCACAACTCTCTTACTCTTTACCCTCACCCTCCACGCCGTCGAACCACTAAACACCGACGCACTCCGCCAGACC
Source organism: Phycisphaeraceae bacterium (assembly GCA_029260615.1). Classification (GTDB taxonomy): domain Bacteria; phylum Planctomycetota; class Phycisphaerae; order Phycisphaerales; family Phycisphaeraceae; genus JAJRRS01. The sequence continues at coordinate 8,575 of JAJDCX010000029.1, forward strand.
CTCGACACACTCATCGACCAGCACCCAGCCAATAACCGCACCACCATCACCCTCAAAGTCGTCGACCTCGCCACCGGCAAAGTCCTCTACAACCGCGGCGGCAACAAGCTGCTCATCCCCGCATCCAACCTCAAGATCTACACCGCCTCCGCCGCCCTCGACCTGCTCGGCCCCGAATTCACCTGGCCAACCGAAATAATCGCCGACGGCGACGTAACCCGTGGCACTTGCTTAGGCGACCTACTGATCCGTGGCTTCGGCGATCCGATGCTCGATACCAAACAACTAGAAAGCATCGCAGACACACTCGTCAAAACCCACAAGCTCAAACATGTGCAAGGCAACGTCCGCGTGGCAACCCAATACCGATGGCGCAACCTCCCCCTCAAAGGCCCCGGCTGGATGTGGGACGACGACCCCGACTACTACAACATGTCCATCCGCTCCATGATGCTCAACTTCAACACCCTCACCATCACCGCATCCCCCAACAAAAGTTCCGTCGCCGTCACCGTGGAACCCCCATCCGACTGGCCACCCATCCAAGCAGACGCACAGATCGGCGGCGACAAGACCAACATCAACTTCGACCGCGAACCGTTCTTTGAAACCATCCACGTCACCGGCAACATCCCCGCCGACGCCAAACCCGCGCAAGACACCATCACCATGCACGACCCCTCGCCATGGATCGCATCCGTCTTCAAACAGATGCTCATCGACCGCGGCGTCACATTCAGCAAAACCACCGCCGAAAAACACGAAAACATCTACATCGGCTCGGATGCAAACTCACTGGTATCACAACACGGCCAAACACTCACACAGGCACTCCGCCACTTCCTAAAAGTCAGTGAAAACGCCGTCGGCGAAATGGTCCTCCTGAAACTCGCCGAGACACAAACACAGGACGACGTGACCTGGCCCGCCGGCGCAAAGACAATCACCAACTGGCTCGTCAACATCGCCGGCCTGGAAGAAGGCTCGTTCAAACTCGTCGACGGCTCGGGCCTCTCCCGTTACAACCTCATCTCCGCAGACTCCTCCATCAAACTCCTCGCCTTCATGAAAACACACCAACACTTCGACCCCTTCTTCGATGGCCTACCCATCTACAAAGTCACCCTCCCCAAAGACGACAACTGGAACAACACCCCCCTGAACACGTTTGAAGCCGAGCGCGTCTTCGCCAAAACAGGCGGCATGTCCGGCGTCTCCACCATCTCCGGCTACATCCAAACCCTCGACAACCAATGGCTCGCATTCTCCTTCCTAACCAACGGCTACACCGGCTCCAACACACCCGCCAAAAATCTACGCAACCAAGTCTGGCAAGAACTGATACGGTTCCGAGCAGATGGATCAACCCGATAGCCAATTAGACTAGGCAAATGGTACAATATTGATCATGTTCCGGATTGCTGACACAACCAATACGATCATCACATGTGCGGTCCGCGCCTATTTCACCTGAACACTTACTCTGTCTCCGCATAGGGATTAACCGTCACATGAACTACTGCACCCACAAACATATTGCTCGGGCCCGGATGGTGTTTATAACAATTGCCTTGCTGTCGGCCATGCTCACACTTTCCACATCAGACATCTATGCGGATCAGGGCGATGAGTTGCCCGCCAATCGATTCACGACCGAAGAACAACGACTCATCGACGCGGGGTTTCCAGATGTGAAGACATACTGGAATCGTGAAGATTTCAATGCGGCCAGAGATGCGATTCTTGCGGCCAGCGAAAAAGACCCATTAACGCTGCCACGGTTAACTGATAGCCCGGATGGTTTGTTTTCACGGCTAGTCATTGAACTGGACAGTATGACTGCCGCCATAGCAGAAGGACGTGACGAACCCGAAATGACAGAAGATATCCAGAAGTATATTGGTGTCCTTGAAATATCCACTAACGAAATAACCTTGCCGATATTCGGTGCCTACAGCCACCTGCAGGACGGCACCGTTATTGTTTATGAGCGTGAAATGCTTTCCCTGCTCCCGTTTATCGTCAGACAGATGGGGCTCATGGCTCATGTGATGCAAGAGATCGTAGCATCTGGGGTAGAATTGCCGGATGAAGCCAAGAGCAGTTTTAGTAGCTATCGAAAACTATCGGGCGATGTGACCAACGCCGCCATCGGCTTAATAGTCTACCCCGGCCTCAAGCATGATGACCTACGCTCTAAACTTATCATTGATTGCGAAGACGCACTAAAAGAGATGTTGCTTGTTCTTGCCGCGGATAGACGGGAGGAAGCTGTCGCTAAGCTTAATCTACTTAGAACATCTGACCTAACTCAAGAAGAGCACGCATCGATTAAGGCAATCATAGGGGAAGAATAAGGTCAACATAACAAGCCGCCCCCATCACCCCAGCCGGTCCGTCGCGACGTGGTAGTGCGGGTCGTCCGAGATGTTCGCTTCGACCAGATCCCCAGCCTTACCCAGAAGTTTCTGACACTCTTCACTGAGGTGCGTGAGGTGGACGCGTTTGCCCAGCGTGCTGTATCGGTCGGCGATGAAGTTGATGGCTTCCAGGCCGGACTGATCGTAAACCCTTGTGTAATAGAAGTCGATCACCACATCATCGGGGTCGTTGGCCGGATCGAACAGGTCTTTGAAAGAGTTGACCGAGGCGAAGAACAGCGGGCCGTGGATCTGGTAGACCTTGCTTCCGCGGTCGTTGTGCTTGACGTCGGCAAACAGGTGCGTCGATTTGGTCCACGCAAAGACCAGTGCCGAGATCACCACGCCCAGGATCACCGCGCTGGCGAGGTCGTGCATCAGCACGGTGTAGCCAGCGACGAAGATCATCACTAGCAGGTCAGACATCGGGACCTTGTGCCAGGTGTTCAGCGTCGTCCACTCGAACGTGCCGATGACAACCATGAACATCACCCCGACCAGTGCCGCCATCGGGATCATCTCGATCCAAGGCCCAAGCACGAGGATAAACAACAACAGACACACCGCCGCGGTGATCCCGGACAGCCGACCCTTGCCGCCGGACTTCACATTGATAAGCGATTGGCCGATCATCGCGCAGCCACCCATCCCGCCGAACACGCCACAAAGAATGTTGGCGGCACCCTGCCCGACACACTCGCGGTTGCCCCGCCCGCGTGTCTCGGTGATCTCATCGATCAGGCTCAAGGTCATCAGCGATTCGATCAGCCCAACACCACACAGCACCAGGCTAAACGGCAGGATGATCCACAGCGTCTTGAAACTTAGTTGCGGCGCGAGGCCCGCTTCCTGAAGCTGGTTGTATGACTTAGTCATAAAGTACGGCAATGGAAGCGTACCCTTGAGCTCGGCCTTACTCGGGTCGACCCCGGCAAGCGCCGCCTCAATCTGCTCATCAGTCAGCCTCTCAAGCGCCAGCCCCAATTCCCCGGCATCAAGTGCAGGTTTCGCCGACAGGTACACGCCGGGCCCGTCGAGGTTGGCCTCGGTGAGCAGTAATGACGCCTCCGCGACACGCTTGGCGGACTGCTGACGCGCTGTCTGCTGCACCGCGGCGAAGCGGCTGCCGTCCACCAACATGTCCTTGACGGTGAGTACGGGTTTTTCACCGGTCGCTTTATCGGCCATCGAGCTGTTGAGCCCAACCGCGATCAACGTCACCGCCACGATCGCCACCAGTGTCGCCGGCACGGCCCGGGTCAGCTTCGGCAACACAAAAATGATTGCCATCGTCAACAGCACCAGCCCGATCATGATCCCCATCCGTGTGTCCGCGAGGTAGTGCATCAAGCCGTCGTCGCCCATCGTCTTGAAGCTGCCCAACTGCGCCATCCCGATGACGATCGCCAGACCGTTGACAAACCCGAGCATCACCGAGTGGGGCACCATGCGGATCAGTTTGCCTAAGCGCAGCAGCCCGATGGTGATTTGTAAAAGGCCACAGAGGATGACCGCGGGGAATAGGTACGTCACACCGTGCATCGCGACCAGGCCGACAATAACGACGGCCATCGCGCCGGTCGCGCCGCTAATCATCCCGGGGCGTCCGCCGAAGATCGCGGTGACCAATCCGATGATGCACGCAGACCACAGCCCGATCATCGGATCGACCCCGGCCACGAAAGCGAACGCCACCGCTTCGGGGACCAGCGCCAGCGCTACGGTCAGGCCTGAAAGGATGTCGGCCTTGGGGGAAGCGGGCACCATCGACTTGATGGCGACCCAGGGCTTGCGTTCGGATACAGCTTGGGCCACACGGGCCGCGGTGGAGTTCATCGGAAGTGTTCCGGGGGCGGGGGTTGCGTATTTACGCCGTTGGTGCAGCGTATACGGCTACAAAGGGCAAATGTGAGGAGCGACACAGTAGCGGTCGCGCCCGTTTGGGTCAACCATTCACCCCGCCGCGAGCAGGTGGACCCCGGCGGCGGCGGCGGCACCGATGATGGGGCCAACGATGGGAACCCAGGCGTAGGACCAGTCGCTCGAGCCCTTGGCGGGGATAGGCAGGATCGCGTGTGCGATACGAGGCCCAAGATCTCGCGCGGGGTTGATCGCGTAGCCGGTGGGGCCACCCAGTGACAGGCCGATGGCAAAGACGAGTAGGCCGACGGGGATTGCCCCGACGGAACCGAGGCCGACAGCGATTGCTTCGCCGCTGGGTGATGTTGCGTCTGGATGTGCGAAGTGCAGGACAGCGATAAGCAGAACGAACGTGCCGATGGCCTCGGTGAGCGTGTTCCAACCCAGCGAACGTATCGCGGGGCCCGTACTGAACGTGGCGAGCTTGGCACCGGCATCATCGCTTGCGGCGTAGTGCTTGTAATAGGCGAGGAAAGCGAGAGCGGCCCCGATGAATGCGCCGATCATCTGCGCGAGGATGTAGCACGGGACATCAGCCCAGTCGAATGACCCAACGGCGGCGAGGCACAACGTCACCGCGGGGTTGATGTGGGCACCGCTGTATTGGCCGACACAGGCGACCGCAACGAACACGGCCATGCCCCACCCGGCGCTGATGACGATCCAGCCGGAGTTGTTGCCTTTGGTCCCGGTCAACACGACGTTGGCAACCACACCGGTACCTAATAGCAGCAGCAGGGCGGTGCCAACGATCTCTGCAACAAATGGGGTCATGTGCGATCTCCTAAGATTGACTCATATGATTTTGAACATGTGATGTACTGAAATGTATGCGTTAGTTCGGGTCTTTGGGTTCCCAACCCTTCGCCCGTTCGACGGCCTGCCTCCAGCGAGCCCTTAACGCTTGAGCCTGGTTGGCGGGCATGTTCGGCTCGAAGGTGCGGTCGGCCTGCCAATGGGTGCGGACATCGTCGATCGATTTGTAATACCCGGTGGCGAGGCCTGCGAGGTAGGCGGCACCGAGCGCGGTGGTTTCCAGAACGGTCGGGCGGACGACGGGGGTTTGAAGGATGTCGGCTTGTAACTGAAGCAGCAGGTTGTTCGCCGCGGCGCCGCCATCGACGCGGAGTTCTTTGAGTTTGCTGCCGGAGTCGGACTCCATGGCGCTGACGAGGTCGGCGACCTGGAAGGCGATACCCTCGAGCGCAGCGCGGGCGATGTGTGCGGCGGTGGTGCCACGGGTGATGCCGAGGATCGCGCCGCGAGCGTAGGGGTCCCAGTCCGGTGCGCCCAGGCCGGTGAGTGCGGGGACGAAGTAGACGCCGCCGGTGTCGGGGACGGTTGCGGCAAGGTTTTCGATGTCGGGTGCGGAGGGGATGATTTTCAGGCCGTCGCGGAGCCATTGCACGGCTGCGCCGCCGACGAAGACACTGCCTTCCAGTGCGTAGGTGGTCTGGTCGTCACGGTTCCATGCGATGGTGGTGAGTAGTTTGTTCTTGGATTGGATGGCTTGTGTGCCGGTGTTCATTAACAGGAAGCAGCCTGTGCCGTAGGTGTTTTTTGCGAGGCCGGGCTCGGTGCAGACCTGGCCCATGGTGGCGGCCTGCTGGTCGCCGATGAGTGAGCCGATGGGGACGCCGTTGAGTGCGGAGCCGTCTGCGATGTCGGCGTAGACCTGCGAGCTTGGGCGGACGTCGGGGAGGATGCTGCGCGGGACGTTCAGGGCTTTGAGTAGCTCGTCGTCCCAGTCGTTGGTGTGGATATTAAAGAGCAGTGTGCGTGAGGCGTTGGAGTGGTCGGTGATGTGGAGCTTGCCTGCGGTGAGTTTGTAGACGAGCCAGGCGTCGATCGTGCCGAAGGCGAGTTCGCCGCGTTGGGCGCGTTGTCGAGCGTCGGGGATGTTATCGAGTATCCAGGTGATCTTTGTGCCGGAGAAGTAGGCGTCCAGGACGAGGCCGGTTTTTTTTAAGAACGTGTCTTCGAGGCCGGCGGCTTTGAGTTTTTCGCAGTGGCTGGCGGTGCGTCGGTCCTGCCAGACGATGGCGTTGCAGATGGGTTCGCCGGTCTTGCGGTCCCAGACGACGGTTGTTTCGCGTTGGTTGGTGATGCCGACGCAGTCGATGTCTTTGGCGTGGAGGTTAGCGCCGGCGAGTGCTTCGGCGATGACGCCTGCCTGGCTGGACCAGATCTCGTTGGCGTTGTGTTCGACCCAGCCGGGCTTGGGGAATATCTGTTCAAATTCTTTTTGTGCGACCGAGACGATCGACCCGCCTTGATCGAAGACGATGGCGCGTGAGCTGGTGGTGCCCTGGTCCAATGAAACGATGTACTTCAATGTATGACTCCTGTTGGGCCGCCCGACCTCGTGGCTCGATGAGAAATGATCTTGCCACGACATGAAACCGATGTGTCCCGATGATATTCCCAAGTGTCCGATCAGGCGTCAAGGCGGGGCGATAATCACTCGACCGCCTTGTCGTGTGAACGAGCTATCTGTCCTGCTTTCGGTGCATACGAGCCCGAGGGGCGAGACCTATCACCGGGTACACTGTGGCAAAGAACCCTGCGGCGTAGCAGGGCGTGTATCCGTTGGGGTTACCGGTCAAAGAGAGCGCATTCTTGAGCAAGATGACTTTCGGCCGTTATGACTACGCGGCTTTTACAACTTTTTTCTCCTACGCCGCCGGCTCGGTCGTGCTTCCTGTGGCGTTGGTGCCCTTATCCAAAGACCTGGGTTTTTCACTTGAAGAAGGCGGCATGGCCGCGGGCGGCGCGCTTCACTTAGGCCGCACCCTCCCCATGGTGGCGACCATACTGCTCTGCGGTTTTGCCGCGGGGCGATGGGGCAAACGCAGGACGATGGGTACTTCGGTGGCCGTGATGGGCTTAGGCGTGTTGATCTGCGCATGGGCACCGGTTTACGGCGTGCTATTCCTCGCCCTGATGATCGCGGGGATGGGTGAAGGCATGATCGAGGGCCTGGCAACCCCCTTCGTGCAGTCGCTGCACCCGCAAGAGCCTGGGCGTTACATCAATTTCACACACTCGTTCTGGTCGATCGGGGTCATGGTCACCGTGCTTGCCACCGGCGGCTTGATCTCTTTGGGCGTGCCCTGGCGTGCTCTGGTGACGGCGGCTGCCGTGCTGGCATTCATCGCGGCCGCCATGATGCTGCTTCCCGTACGCAAGGGCCAACCCTACCCCGAACACGGCGAACCTATCCGGGGCAAGGTCGTCTGGGGACAAGCAAAGGAGATCATTCACACTCGGCATTTCTGGCTGTTTTTTGCGGCGATGTTTGTTGCCGGGGGCGGAGAATTCTGTCTGACCTTTTGGTGCGCGAGTTACATCCAGTTGAGCATCTTGGACGCCGCGTGGGCCGGGGGGGTGGGCACCGCCTGTTTCGCGGGGGGGATGTTCCTGGGCCGGACCGGGTGGGGCTACCTGATAAAGCAACACCAATTAAAACAACTGATCCTCTTGTCGGCGCTGGCGGCCGCGGCTATTACGTTCCTGATCCCGTTCCTGACCAGCCTGTGGATGCTTTTTTGCGTGCTTTTCCTGGCGGGCATCGCCACCGCACCGTTCTGGCCCAGCGTTCAGAGTTACTGCGCCGATCGTCTGCCGACGGTCGACACCACGATGTTGTTCATCCTGCTGTCGTGCGCGGGGATCCCCGGGTGCGGATTCTTTACCTGGCTGATGGGATACATCGGCAACCAGACCGGCGACCTGCGCGTAGCGTTCTACCTGGTCCCCGCATGCTTTCTGACACTGGCCGCACTGATCGGTTGCGACTGGCTCAGCACGCGACCACGTGCGGAGGATACAGCAGAGGGGGTATCCACAGATTACGCAGATGACACAGATTCGGAATAAGAACAGGTGCGACAAATCGCGGTGCTGCGTCTTATCTGCGCAATCTGTGTAATCTGCGGATAACTTCCGGGTCTTTTCTTCTCTGCGACCTCTGTGCCCTCTGTGGTTAATGCTTCATTATCTGCTTTCAAAATTTAGCGGCCGGGCCGCTGTTGAGGCCGTCCAGTTTTCAGTTTTTATTAAACCCCACGAGGTTCCAGCGGTAACGGCAGGCGCGGGGTCAGCGGGACCGGGTCGAGCCCGTGTCCTGTGATCCGTCATCTAGCCGGGGTGATCCGCTACCAAG
>JAJDCX010000030.1 GCA_029260615.1 Phycisphaeraceae bacterium
AACGACATCGCCACGCTCCCGGATTACCCCGCGGAGATCCGTGCCCCTATCGGGACAGTCGCCGGTGTGTCCGGGTTCCAGATCAATTTCTCAAGCGAGAGCATCTACACCCCAGGCGACAAGGTCCACGCCCTGATCGCCATGAACCCTGCGGCATTCAAGGCCCACATCGAGGACGTCGAGCCCGGCGGGATCGTCATCGTCAATGAATCCGAATTCGGGAAGACGAACCTCAAGAAGGCTGGCTACCCCGAGGGGTTCAACCCGCTTGACAACGAAGAGCTGAACCGCAAGTTCCAACTCTTCAAAGTCCCGATCTCCCGGCTCAACACCGAGGCACTTAAGGACTCCGGCCTGGGTGCCAAGGACGCCAACCGTTGTAAAAACATGTTTGCGTTGGGGATCGTCTACTGGCTTTACGACCGCCCGCTGGACACCACAGTCGGGCACATCGACGGTTACTTCGGCAAGAAGAAGAATCTGCCGAAGGTCGCCGCGGCCAACATCGCGTCTCTGAAATCCGGTTACTACTTCGGCGAGACCGCCGAGTTGTTCCCCGTCCGCTACCACGTCGCCAAAGCTGAGATCGCCCCGGGTAAGTACCGAAAGATTACCGGCAACGAAGCCGTGGCGATGGGCCTGGTCACCGCCGCCAAGCTCGCCGGCAAAGACGTCTGCTACTGCTCTTACCCGATCACCCCGGCCAGCAACGTGCTACATGCCCACGCAGGCATGCGCAACTTCGGGGTCAAGACCTTCCAGGCCGAGGACGAGATCGCCGCAGTCTGTGCCGCCATCGGCGCATCTTATGCCGGGCAACTGGGCGTCACCGGCACGTCCGGCCCGGGTCTGGCGCTGAAGTCCGAAGCCATCGGGCTGGCCGTGATGATCGAGATGCCTCTGGTGGTGGTCAACGTCCAGCGCGGCGGACCCGCCACAGGCTTGCCGACTAAAACTGAACAGTCCGACCTGCTCCAGGCGATGTACGGCCGCAACGGCGAATGTCCGGTCGTCATCATCGCCGCCCAATCACCGGGCGATTGTTTCGATAGCGCGATCGAGGCCTCAAAAATCGCCATGCAGCACCGCGTCCCGGTCATCCTCATGACCGATGGGTACCTAGGCAACGGCTCGGAGCCCTGGCGTATCCCCGATCACAACAGCTTTGAGAAGATCGTGGTCGAGCATCCAACCGATCCTGAAACATTCCAGGCCTACGGCCGCGACGAAAAACTCGTCAGGCCATGGGCGATACCCGGGACGCCTGGTTTGGAACACCGTCTGGGTGGACTCGAAAAGCAGCACCTCACCGGCAACGTCAATTACGAGCCAGAGAATCATCAGCTGATGATGGAGGTTCGTAAACAGAAAATTGAACGCATCGCCGACGACTTCGATCCGATCGAGACCTACGGCGATCCGGAAGGTGATCTGTTGGTCCTGGGTTGGGGTGGGACGTACGGCTCGATCTACACGGCGGTCAACCGTGCCTGTGAGGCGGGCAAGAAAGTCTCAGGCTTACACCTGCGGCACATCAACCCGATGCCCAAGAACCTTGGCGACGTACTCAAACGCTTCAAGCGTGTCCTTATCCCCGAACTCAATCTCGGCCAGCTACGTATGATCATACGAGGCCGATACCTCGCCGACGCACGCGGCTTGAACAAGGTCCAGGGCAGGCCGTTCCTTGTCGAAGAAATCGATCAGGCCATCGACCTGATGCTCCAGGGCAAGTACGGCGACCGCGAGTACCTCCGTCCGCACCACGGAGAGGTCCGGCTCGAAGACCAGGACTATGATTTTACAAGCATCGATGGCAGGTCCCACTAATTAAGGAACACCGACATGCAGAGTAAATCTACCGCTTCTGCGATCGCGATGGCGCTGCTCGTTTCCGGTTTGTGGTTGTCTGTCGGCACTCGGGCGAACGAAGAGCCAGCCGTTGAATTGCCCAAGGCTGAAACGCTGCCGACGCTTGAGGTCACGATCAAGTCCTTGTCCGGCGGCAATTTCAGCTCGTACAGCATGCCTTCCGTTGAAACGACCGGCACGCTCGATTTTACAGCGCTGGGCACCACTGAAGACAATAGTGAGACGATCAAGTTCCTCAAAGCGGAAGACGACCCAGATAAAATGGGGTACTGGTATATACCGGTCCCAGGGCCGATGCACGTCGATGCCGTGAGTAACAAGTTTGGTCGTGAGCAGGTCCGTCTGGTCGGTGAGCACATTGGCGGCGGTCGCTTGCGGATCGAACTGGATTACTTCAAGGACCATCCGGGCGTGGTCCGGGTCTGGATCATGAATGAGCACAACGGTTTTATCGACAGCGTCGCGTTTGGCGAGGCGATGTTGGATGGGCCGATCCTCAAGGATCAGCCGCCCGAGTAAGGAACGTTATTGATATGTCACAGTTACCCGTGCTGACCGCTAAAGACTTCGCCTCCGACCAGGACATCCGCTGGTGCCCGGGCTGTGGCGATTACGCGATCCTCAACCAGGTCAAAAAGATCCTGGCCAAGATTCAGGCTCAGCGTGAAAACACCGTCTTTGTCGCTGGCATCGGCTGCTCAAGCCGGTTCCCCTATTACATGGGTACCTACGGGCTGCATTCGATCCACGGCCGTGCCCCAGCGTTTGCCACCGGGATCAAGATCGCCAACCCGGACTTAGACGTCTGGGTCGTTACCGGTGACGGCGATGGATTAAGCATCGGTGGCAACCACCTGATGCACATCCTCCGCCGAAACGTCAACGTCAACATCCTCCTGTTCAATAACAGGATCTACGGCCTCACCAAGGGCCAGTACTCACCCACCAGCGAGACCGGCAAGAAAAGCCCGTCCACCCCAATGGGTTCGATCGACCTGCCCCTGACCCCGCTGTCTATCGCGCTTGCGGCCGAGGCCAGCTTCGTGGCGCGTTGTGTGGATGTCGATAAGAATCTCGGTGAAGTCCTCGCACGCGCTGCGGCGCATCGTGGGTCATCCTTTGTTGAGATATACCAGGACTGCAACGTCTTCAACCACTTCGCCTTCAAACACGCCACCGACAAGGACGTCAAGGAAGACAACATCATCCGCTTGGAGCACGGCAAGCCCTTGGTCTATGGGAAAAACCGTGACAAGGGCATCCGCCTGACCGGCGACTACAAGCTCGAAGCTATTGAACTGGGTAACGCGTACAAGGAAGACGACCTGATCTTCCACGATGAGGGGGATGAAAAACTCGCCTTCATGCTCAGCCGTATGCAGTATCCCGAGTACCCCGAGCCGATGGGTGTCTACTACGATGTCAAAGACGACTGCTACGAAGACCTGCTCACCCAGCAGGTCACCGACGCCATCGAGCAGCGCGGTGAAGGTTCGATCGAAAAACTCCTGAACTCCGGCGACATCTTCACCGTCGATTAAACACGACTCTCTATTTTCAACACGCAGCGGTGAGACTTGTCTCGCCGCTGTTTTTACATACCCTGTGATTCGAAACATTTACTTCTTTTTGGATGGATTCTCCCATGCCCGACTGGTTTGATCAGCTTGACCTGGCCGCCCAGGCCCAGAACCACCCGGCCCACCGGATCGTTGCCGGCGATGGCATGCTGCTGGTGACCGAGCGCGGGGCACGGATCATGGCCTGCACACTCCCCGGGGTGCGGGATAATCTCTTCTTTCACCACCCAGACATGCTGGACCCCAAGCACGCAGCCAATCCGTTTGGCGGAGATCGGCTGTGGATCGCCCCCGAGGTCGGGTGGTACTGGCCCAGTTTGGAGTTGGCACGGGAAGATGCTGGCAAGCACGCCGCCACACCACCGCAGATCGACCCCGGCGAATACCAGACCGATAGTGCCTCGCCTCTGCACGTCCAGCTATCCACACGCCTGAATCTTACCGATGTGCGCGATGGCAAGAAGATTGAGTTGGCGGTGTCACGCCAGGTCCGGGCAGTCGATGCCCCGGCCGGCTTGCCCGCGAGCCTGAAGTGTGCCAGCTTCGCCATCACCAATGTGCTGCTGCTGCGCGGCGGTGATGACGGTGCGATCGCCTGTGCGTGGGACATCCTGCAGGTCCCGCCGGTCGGCACCCTGATCTGCCCGACTACCACCGACCCGGCTTCGGTCAATGAGCCGACCAGCTACTACGAGCCCTTCGGCGACCGCCACGTCCAGCGTGACGAACAGGCTGTGCGTTTCCTGGTCGACAGCGAACGCAAAATAAAAATGGGTCTTCGTGCCGAACACACCACCGGCCGGATGGGGTACTACCGGCAACTGGGTCAGGGCCAATCATCATTGATCCTGCGCATTTTCTCTCCGCAGCCCGGCGAGCCGTATCCCGATATCCCAATCGTTGCCGACGACCAACAACGCACGGGCGGCGATGCGCTACAGGCCTACAACCACAGCGACGGCGGCCTATCCGGCTTTGGTGAAATGGAATACCACGACCCCGCCGTGATCGTTGGACATGGCCCAGCCTCCCGCCACGGCTCCAGCGTGACACACATCCTCGCAGGCCCTGACGCGGACATCCGAACTTTTGGGCAGGCGTTATTAGGCGTGCCGATCCAATCAATCGGATGAGATGTCTGGCTGCAGCTTCTTTGCAAACATGAGCGTGTGGCCACCGTCTCCCTCGGGGATGAAAACTTCTTCTTGTAATGTTAGACCGGCGGCCATGAACCAACGCCGGTACGTTTCTGTGTCTTCATGGCTCCAATACATGGTTGCTCCGCTAACACCACGCCAATCCTGTTCCGTTCCGGTCCATGCGCCGTGTCCAACCGTTGCGATCAGCCACCCGCCGGGGGTCAGCCAATCCGCTATCCGGTTCAGCAGGTTGGGCTGCTGGGCGATCGGAACATGGATCAGGGCGTACTGCGATACGATCAACTCGAACGACTCAGCCGACCATTGATGCTCGGTCATGTCGGCACAGATAAAGCCCGCGCCGGGCACCAGTGCCTTGGCACGTTCGATCTGGACTGGGGAGATATCTACACCGGTGACACGATAGCCCTCCGCAAGCTCGCGCGAGACCGGTACACCACAGCCGCAGCCCAGGTCCAACACACGGCCGTTGTGAGGACAGTGGCTTCGGATAAATTCAATTACCCGTTGGTAGGTCGGCCCTGTAGGCGCATCGTCACTTCGGTATGCCCATGACACACGGTCATAGCCATCTCGAACGATTTGTTTAGGATCTGGTTCCATCGGCTCATAGGTTCGGTAGGGGAATTGTTACGCCGCTCTCAAACGCCCGTTCCCCAGTCACGCACCCACAGATCACGGCCGCGACCTCTTGCGGGCTTAGCGTCTTATCCTTCCCGATCACATCCTCATCAAACATCGACCGCAGCATCGGCGTCTCCACCGCCCCCGGCGCGATGCTCACCGCACGCACGCCGATCGCTTCGCCTTCCTGTGCGGTGCATTGCGTAAACATGTTCAGCCCGATCTTCGCCGCCGCGTAGATTGAGAAGCCGGGGAACGGGTCGATGCTCGCCATGGATGAGACGTTGGCCACCACGCCGGACTTCTGCGTCTTGAACGTCGGCCAGACCGCCGCCGTCAGCAGCACCGCGGCGCTTAGGTTTACATCGATCGTGCGTTGCCAATGCTCTGCGGTGATCTGGTCGATCGAAAGCAGCTCCGCATGACCCGCGACATTCACCAGCGCATCGATCCGGCCGAAGCTGGCCAACACGTCTTGCACAAGCATCGTGATCGCCTTGCTGTTTGACAGGTCGGCCGGGTAGACGAACGATTCCCCATCCACCATCTCGGCCGTCTCTTGGAGTTTATCCCGCCTGCGTGACACCAGCACGACACAGTATCCTGCCGCACCCAGTTGTACCGCCACCGCACGTCCGATCCCGCTGCCCGCCCCTGTCACGATCGCGATTTTGTCTTCAGCCATGCTGTGCTCCTTGTCACCGGTCCAAACGACGCACCTATTGTTGAGCTTGCCGTGCCGGGGTCAAGCCGGGGGTCAAGCCGGGGGTGAAGTGGGCGGGGGGAGCCGGGGGTAAGCGGATCGTGGTGCGGTGGGATAGACTCTGCGGATGAACCCACAGAGCCCCGGATCTTTACGTCTGTTCAAGCTGTTCGGGGTCCAGGTCTACGTCCATTGGTCCTGGTTCGTCGCGCTGGTGATTCTCTACCAGATGTCCGGTTTGGCTGGCAGCCTGGGTTGGTTTTTGGCGGGTTATCTTTCCTTATTCGGGATCGTCCTGCTGCACGAGTTCGGGCACGCGATGGCCTGCCGATCGGTGGGGGGTGAGGCGAGGAGCATTGTGCTTTGGCCGTTGGGCGGGATCGCTTTCGTCAAGCCGCCGCCGAGGCCCGGCGCGTTGCTCTGGTCTATCGCGGCGGGCCCGCTGGTGAACGTTGTGCTGGTGCCTGTCACCTTTGTTATCTGGATCGCTGCCGAGGGGCTGCTCGACCCCGACATCTGGCCGGGCCTAGTCACTTATATCCGCGTCATCACCACCATCAACCTGGGGTTGCTTATTTTCAACATCATGCCGGTCTACCCGCTGGACGGCGGGCAGATGCTCCACGCGATCCTGTGGTTCTTCATGGGCCGTGCCAGGAGCCTGCATATTGCCGCGACCATCGGCGTGGTCCTTGGGGCGATCGTCGGTGTTCTCGCTCTTATGGCCGGTGACTGGTGGATGGTCATGATCGCCATTTTCATCGGCATGCAGGCATGGAACGGAATGAAGATCGCAAAGGTGCTGGCGATGTATGAGCGGTGAGTGGGGGGCCCCGTTGAGCAGAGATAGGTATCTATAGTGTTCTCGCATCGATCGGCCATGAGGCCCAGGTCATGGTGTGCTGCTGCCTGTGAGTCATCCGCTTCAATCGACGATAGGTCCACCCGTAACCGATAAGACCAGTCACTAGCAGCGAAATTGAAATCCAGAGTGAATGCCAGTCAAACAGAAAGTGGTACGTTACAGCCCCGAGTCCGAACAAAATAAGATAACCTGTGGCATGTACAACAAAAAATAACAAGCAACCCAATTTCCTACTTGGAATTAGCGATAGCCATAGTCTTGCATTGCGGAACCAGAAAACAAGCAGGATGAATGCAATACTCAAACATACGATCGTTGCAACCCATTGCCCAACAAGAAGACTACCGAGGCCACATAACAGAAAACACACAAAGACGATAGAAATTAAAAGGCACCACCCGACATCAACGAGCCATGCAATTGCTTGAGGGGAGGCGGTCTTCTTCCAAAGTGGGAATCGGCGTAGATCGTTGTTCTGGCCGCACTCGGGACAAGTGACTTCTGGCCCCTGCAGCCCTTTGAGGTTATATCGACACTTAAAACAAGGCCAATCCCCGTAGACCTTCCATTTCCAGAGGTCTTCGGGCTGAACTTCCTCGACCGGAAGATGCCATGCGGACAGTAAGCCCAGGCTCTTCAGTTTCTCCCTGAGTTCCGCTTCCATAAGCTCCGCTTTTGATTGTGAGTCATGTGACATACAGAGGCCCCGGATTACTTAGACGGTGGCAGTCTCACTTCTCGCTTCCACTACCCGCCAATCGGCCCCGTCGCGTTCGACTCGGCGGTAGATTGTGTCGCGTTCGACGGGGTCGTAGCCCGCTTCGATGATAGTTTTGCGCAGTTCGTTGACGCCGACTTCCTGATGGGTGCCCCCGCCCCCGGATGCGTCGGCTGTTCCGTTAAGTTTGGTGATGTCGTACCAGACGACCGTGCCGTCGATGTCATCTACGCCGAAGTCCAGCGAGACCTGGGTGATCTCCAATGTCTGCATGATCCAGAACGACTTGATGTGCGCGAAGTTGTCCAGCATCAGCCGGCTGACCGCCAGCATTTTCAGGTTGTCCAGCCCGCTTGGGCCTGGGAGGTGTTCCAACTCCGAACCGTCGGGGAAGAACGGCAGGGGGATGATGGTTTGGAACCACCCTTCGTAGCCGTTTTCGATCGCCTCGTCCTGCGCTTCACGGAGCATGCAGAAGTGGTGGATGCGGTCTTCGAGCGATTCGATGTGGCCGTAGAGCATGGTGGCGTTGGTCATCAGGCCCAGCTTGTGTGCTTCGCGGTGGACGTCCAGCCATTTGTCGCTGCGGATCTTGCCCTTGAAGGCCTCGTCGTGAACCCGGTCGTCAAAGACTTCCGCGCCGCCGCCCGGCAGCGACCCCAGCCCCGCGGCTTTGAGTTCACTTAAGACGCCCGCCAGATCGTTGGGGCGTTTGCTGATCCGCGCCAGGTGAACAATCTCAACGGCGGTGAAGGCTTTGATATGGATCGCCGGGACCGCTTCGCGGATCGCCCGGAGCATGTCGGTGTAGTACGAGAAAGGCAGGAACGGGTGCAGGCCGCCAACGATGTGCAGTTCAGTCGCCCCGCCGGAGGCCGCTTTTTGGGCATGCTCCACGATCTGCTCGACCGAGTCTTCGTAGGCTCCGTCCTGTCCCTTCTTGCGGTAGAACTCACAGAACTTGCAGGACAGGGCGCAGATGTTTGAGTAGTTGATGTGGCGGTTGACGTTGTAATAGGTCGTCTTGCCGTGGAGCTTGTGCCGGACGTGGTTGGCCAACTCGCCGATGGTCCAGATATCCCGGGACCGCAGCAGCGTGAGCCCGTCTTCGGCGCTGAGGCGTTCACCGGCATAGACCTTATCTGCAATAGGTTTGAGGTTGGGGTCGCTCATAGGCGTATCATAGCACCGCTAGAACTACTTGGTTTTAAGTTCCATCGCCTCGTTGATAGCCAATTCGATCTCGTCGGCGAGGGGGGATAAATCCGCGACGATGTCGGTCTGGTCAAAGATCGCCAGCAGGGTGGGGCTGGCGAGGATGGTGCGTAGGACCTCGCCCATGCTCCCGGTTTCCAGGACGGTGCTGATCTGGTCGTCATCGGCGAGCATTTGCAAGGATTTCTGGACCGAAGGTCGCTGTTGAATGTCTTGAATGGCCGGGTGGTTGATGAACGCATGCCGGGCCTGGGGGTCGTTGATCACGATCAGACCTTTGGCTAACAGGGTGACCAGGCGCATCTCGTTAAGTGGGTTGATGGTGTCCGCCAGTTGGCCGACCGTGCTGCCGCGTGCCGATTGGGCGATGCTTACGATGTGCTGGGAAATGGGATTGGTGGTGGTGGAGTTTCCCGGTGACTGGGTCTGGGCGAGGCTGGTCCTGGCGATGGGCTCAAGACTCAGCACGGCCCAGAGCAGCAGGAAGCCGAGTAATACCCCTTCCAGCAAACCTAAACCCGAGCCGACCAGCCGGTCGTAACGCTGCCATTGAGGTTTTCGCTTTTGCCATCGGATGATGATTACACGCAGGATGAGGGTCACTATGACGAGAGTTGTTAGCGCGCACAGTGCGGTACTGACCAGACGATTGGTTGTTCCGGTTGTGTGGAACACGGTGGCGCATAGGCCTTCCATCGCCTTGCCCAGGGGAACGCCAAGCAGTGCTCCCGCGATCAACCCGCCCAACAGTGCACCGATCCTGGCGGCGCCGATCCAGTACCCGTTTACGACCGCCAATGCGACGAACAGGAAGAATAAAACGGTCACCCAATCGCCCAAGGCGGTCACTACGGCTAAGACTGCGGCAAGCAGGCACAAGCCGATCCCCCGAGGTGACAAGAAGACTCCGACCCACCCTGTGGGTTGTTGAGGGCTGGGCGGTGCGGTTTGTACAGCGACTGGCTGTGGCTGTGACGGGGCAGGCGTGACCGGTGTTGGAGGTGTTTGATTAACAACCTCGTCCAGCAGGTCACCGAGTACCGAGTTGTCATCTGCTTCGGTGGTGGGGGCCTGGGGAACCGGGGGGGCTGCGGTGTTGGCGGCGTGTTTCTGTTCGAGCCGGTGCTTGGCTTGTTCGTAGCAGGTCAGGCAGTAGTAGTGTCCCCGGGGGTCCTTGGTACGCGGACGGCCGGAACAATCTTCGCCGCAGATCACACAGATCTTTGACATAGCCATAGGCCTGATGATAGACCGGGGCCATGCCTCGGGCAATCGGTCTGGGCCTCATGCCCCGCGTTCCAGTTGCCCAGCTTTACAACCCGGTAGAACTAACCACAATCACTCCATGCAGATCATCGGCCACGGCATTGACATCGTAGAGACCGCCCGGGTGGCGAAGATGCTTGAGGACCACGAGCAGCGGTTCCTTCGGCGGTGTTTCACCGAGGGTGAGCAGGCGTATTGCGAAGCCAACCCCGCGCGGCGGGCGGAGCATCTGGCGGGGCGGTTTGCGGCCAAGGAGGCGATTCTCAAGGTGCTGGGGACCGGCTGGTCCAACGGGATCGCGTGGACGGATGCGGAGGTGGTGCGGGAGGCCTCGGGCAAGCCAACGGTCGTGTTGCACGGGCGGTGCGCCCAGGTGGCGGGGGAATTGGGGATCACACAGTGGCATCTGAGCATCAGCCATACCGGGGCGTATGCAACGGCTAGCGCGATCGGGGTGGGGGAGTAGCGGGGATTGGGGGCGAAATAGTAGCCGCAAATGAACACGAATGAGCGCGGATAGGAAGGGCATAGAGCAGGGCAAAACATGTTGACAGGATGACAGGATTGACTGGATGGTATCGGCAAGCCTGGCATGACTGATCTGATCCTTCGACCATCCCGTCGAACCCTTAGCCCCTCACCTCTTCGTTCTTTGCATTCATTCGCGTGTATTCGCGTTCATTTGCGGCTACTATCTCGCCTGTCTTCTTGGCCGGTTCGCGGTTATCCTGATGATTGAACCATGACACCACGCCACCGCGACAACACGCCGCCTTATGAGATCATGGGCAAGCAGTCGGTGCAGCCGCAGGCTCCCGGGGCCATGCCTCGGCCAGGTGGTGGGTTCCGGTCGGGAGTGGGTGGGTTTGGGAAGTCGGTATTGGATGCCTGGCAGGCCGGGGCGAGCGAGCCGCTGCTGCTGCGTGTGCCCCGTGGGATGGCTCTTAGCCTGCTGGCGGGGTTGCTGGGGTTGCTGATATTGGCCTACTGGGTGGGCTATAGCCGGGGCGGTTCCGCGGCCGAGAAACGGGTCACCGCGATCTATCAGCCGGTGTTAGAGGGGGCTGACCGTGTACCTCCAACCCGGTTTGTAGCCTCTGAGGGCACGAATACGGGGGTTTCTGCGGGGGTGCCTTCGGCCAGCGGATCAGGTGATCCACGAACGTCGGGGCTGAATTATCTGATCCTGGCCCTGTACCCTCCCCAGGAGGCTAAGAGGCTCAAGGCCTTCCTGGCTGAACGCCAGGTTGATGTCATGGTCGGTCCACGTAATAATAAGGGGCTCTGCCAGGTGGTCGCCCTGAAGGGCTTCACCCGCCAGCAGTACCGGGACACTGACGAGAAGACCCGGTTCATGACCCAGATGCGGGCACTGGGCCGAGACTGGAAGTCGTTTAACAAGGGTAAAGGCGAAGACCTTAGTTCCATGTATTACGACAAGTACGCTCCCCCGGGTTTATGAGAGACAGAACCACCCTCGGGTTTACGTCCGAGACTGACACCGGATTACCCCGGACCCAACACCGACCACCACGCAAAGGCGAGACAAAGCCATGAGTATCGACCGCAGCCTCAAGACCGGCGGCAACCTTTCCCGCCACCGTAACGTCCTGACCCGTGATGAACGCATCGCCAAGCTCATCGAGAAGGGCGAGTTCGACTCTGAGAAGGACAACCCCATCGGTCTGCCCAAGGTTGGCAACCGTAAGGTCGTCGCCGGCGGCAAGACCAAGAAGAAGAAGGCCGGCGAAGACGAAGACGACGACGACAAGAAGTAGTCTTTATCGAGACTCTCGATCCGCCTTAGGGCTACGTCGATCTTTAACGTCTGACCGCCTACCGCTGGCTGGTTTCATCGCACCCCGCGCCTCATGGCCCGCCGATCACTCGGCCGAGCCTGTACGCTGGACTAAACCCCCATGTTCGATCCTAATCGCTTCATCGCTGACCGGACCCACGCGATCGATGCCTCGGGTATCCGCAAGGTCTTTGACCTCGCCGCCTCACTTGAAAACCCGATTGATCTGTCCATCGGCCAGCCCGACTTTGACGTACCCGACCCGATCAAGCAGGCCGCGATCGACGCGATTAATCAGGGGTTCAATAAGTACACACAGACCCAGGGGATCGCCCCTCTGGTCGAGCAGATCCGAGGCCGACTTGGTCACCGCTTTCCTATGCTCGGTGACGACTACGGCCTGTTGGTAACCTCCGGCGTGTCCGGGGCACTGGCACTATTGATGCTCTCATGCGTCCAGCCCGGCGACGAGGTGTTGATCCCCGACCCGTACTTCATGATGTACAAACACCTGGTCCGACTTGCCGGCGGTGTGCCGGTATTTGTCGATACCTACCCCGACTTCCAGCTTAAGCCCGAGCGGATCGAGCCGTTGATTAACGAGCGGACAAAAATCCTGCTGTTCAACTCCCCGTCTAACCCGACCGGCGTGGTTGCGACCGATCAGGTTTGCAAAGAGATCGCCGACCTGACGGACCGCCACGGGATTCTGCTGGTCAGCGATGAGATCTACGACGAGTTCTGCTATGAGAAGACCGACGACCCCACGCATCCCAGCGAACAGGTCGTCGCTTCGCCATTAGATCACAGCCCGAATGTCCTGTTGCTCAAGGGCTACTCCAAGAGCTACGCCATGACCGGCTGGCGGCTGGGCTATGCCGCGGGGCCGCCTGCGGTGATCGCGGCGATGTCTAAGATCCAGCAGTACACGTTCGTCTGTGCGCCGTCGGTCACCCAGACCGCCGCGGTCAAAGCGTTTGGCGTGGATGTGTCACCGCTGGTCGAGACCTACGGCAAGAAGCGCGACCACGTCGTCGAACGCCTTAGCGATCACTACGAATTGACGGCCCCCGGTGGGGCGTTCTACGCCTTCCCTAAAGTCCCAGAACACCTGGGCCTTACCGGCACGGACTTCGTCAAGCGCGCAATCGGAAAGAGCCTGCTGGTCATCCCCGGCGAAGTCTTCAGCGAACGCGACACACACTTCCGACTCAGCTACGCCTGCGACGATGCAAGGCTCGACAAGGGGCTGGATATCCTCGTTGAGTTGGCGAAGTAGCCGTACACCTTAAGAATCCAACACGGAAGTCGTCGCTGCGGGGAGGTGGACGATCTCGCCGGTGTCTCTGCGGACAATCAGGCCGTGGTCCGGGTCCAGGTCGATGACCGTGCCGGAGATGGTTTGGCCGTTGGACTTGAGTTTGAGAGTCTGTTCCCGGTGCAGGTTGCGGCTACGCCACTCATCGACGAGTGAAGACACGTCCGGGCTGTGAAGGTTGCGGTCGATCTGGGCGATCACTTTCTCGGCAATATGCAGACGGTCAATCGGCCAACCGAGCATCGCGAAACTTGTGACACGGGAACGCAACTCGGCGGGCATCTCGGCGAGGTGGTCGCGGGTCAGGCCAACATTGATCCCGATGCCGATCACGGCCGTGGCGTTAGCAGCGCCCCTGGGTTGGACGGTTTCGACCAGTATGCCCGCGAGCTTGCGTTGATTAACGTAGATATCGTTGGGCCAGCGTATCTGGACCGGGCCATGACCGGTGATACGCTCGATAGCCTGTGCCAGTGCGACGGCGGTGAGGAACGATACCCGGTCGATCGAATCGGGCCGATCGCGTGGCAGCTTGTGGGTCATGCTGAACAATAGCCCCACACCTTTTGGCGCGAGCCACTGGCGACCCAGCCGACCACGCCCGGCGGTCTGTTCATCAGCGAAGATCACGACCGATTGGTTGGCCTGTGCCTTGACTCGGTCTTGTGTGCTGGCGGTCGTCTGGTAGACCTCCACGCTCCGCCGAGACTGTTTTGGCAAGGTGTGTTGCAAATAATCTTTCCAGACACCCAGCCCTGCCTGGATCAAGCGGATGGTGTGCATGTCCCGCTCGATCACGCAGCCGTGACGGATGAGTCTTTCCAACGAGTGGTCAACACTTTTTTGAGTCGCCCTGAACTCCTGTAGAAAAAAGTCCAACTGGACGGGTTGGCCGTTGGAATTCAGGAGTGTCCCGAGTATGTCAAGGTCGATGGGTTTCAGGTCGGCAGTCATGACGTGATGTCCAGCCCGAGATCCAACGCTGGGGCGGAGTGGGTCAGCGCTCCGACCGAGATGCGATCTACGCCGGTCTTGGCGATCTCACCAATCGTCTCAAGTGTGACGCCACCGCTGGCTTCGAGCTCGACACTCGGAGCATCGGCATCACGCATGTTGACAGCCTGCTTGAGCTGGTCCGTGGTCATGTTATCCAGCAGAACAAGGTCAATCCCGGTGGGTAGCACCGCTTGAAGTTGCTCAAGCGTATCGACCTCGACCATCACGAACTTGATCTGTGGGTGCGCTGCCCGGCTACGTTTCACCGCATCGGCGACCGCATCGGCCAAACCCGTAGAGCTGACCTGTGCCAAGTGGTTGTCTTTCAAAAGCACCGCGTCGTAGAGCCCCATCCGGTGGGTCGCTCCTCCGCCGCAGGCCACAGCGTATTTCTGTAGGCCACGCAGCCCCGGCAGTGTCTTGCGCGTGTCGTAGACCCGGGCCCGTGTCCCGGCTACCTGCTCGACATAATGCGATGTCAACGTAGCCACGCCGCTGAGGTGGGTCATCAGGTTCAACGCCACGCGCTCGGCTGCAAGGATGCTGGACATCGGGCCGGTCAATACTGCCACCACTTGGCCGGGCGCGACACCGGACCCGTCTTGGGTTTTGATGTCCACACGGATATTCTCGTTATACGCCTGTGTGACTTGATGCAATATCGCCGCTCCGGCCAGCTTGCCGGATTGACGAACCACCACAGACGCTTTGCCTTGAAGGTCGGTGGGAACGAATAACTCACTGGTCACATCCAGCCCATCAGGCCCCAGGTCTTCCTCCCGGGCACTACGGATCAACTCGGCCAACCGGGTAGGTGAAATAAATGTGTCGAGTTGTGGTGGGTCGATGTGGGGCATGGCTGCTGCGGGGCATTCGGTGCGTTGTAAAGTTAATGGCTGAGTTTGTGGAAGCTGACACGATATCGCCCCGGGCCAAGAGCCACAAAGCGGACCGTGTCGCCGGGGATCATCTGGTATTGCTGGTAGTAGGGCCCCCATCCGCGCCACCGCAGCATCGCCTTGCCGTCTGCGAACCCGGTGTCGATCTCCCGGCCGTCCGGTAGCAGCAGCATCACCGGCCGGCTGCGTGTCTGCTCGGAAGCCCGGGTGAGTGTCAGGTACCGGTTGCGGATCGCCCCATCGGTCAGCGTGACATCAAGCAGCGGGCTAAGCGATTCATCCACCACATGCCAGGCACGCATGGATTTGGGGTACGCCGGCCCGACTTCGATCGGCTCGACCTGAGTGAGGCCGACAAAGACCGCGAACCGGCTGCTCTGTTTGAGATCCCAATAGCTGTCGTCGCCGCAGACAGCCAAGTTGTGGCGCATGCGTAGGCGAAGGATGTCATTGGGTTCGAGCCCATCGTGCTGCTCGACCTTGCCCGCGATGGCGGTCGCCATGAAAGGCCCAGCCGACGCTTTAATGAAGATGCGATCGCCGGACTCGATGGCACGGTAGGGCGGTTGGGCGGTGCGTGTCAGCCGACTCTCGACGGTCTTCTTGCCTTCGAGGATCAGCCGGATGTACGGGCGTTTGAGGATCGCAACGTGGATCGGCATCACACCATCTTAGCGTGGATCAGGCCGGGTAATCGCAACGCGATTTTAACCGTGCGGCCTCACGTCAGGTAGGTATAGCCGACCAGCCCCTGCTCGTAGAACCGCCGAAGAACGGTGGCTTCCTTAACCGTCAGCCGGTCAGACCGCACCGCCGCTTCAACGGATTGGCGGAAGTTGCGCCTAAGCTGGTCCGTGTCGTACTGGACGTAGCGCAGCACCTCGGTCACGCTGTCGCCTTCGATGACCTCGTCAATCGAGGCTCGGCCGTGTTCGTCCACACTCACATGCACGGCGTTGGTGTCACCCAGGAGGTTGTGCAGGTCGCCGAGGATTTCCTGATACGCACCGACCATGAACGCACCGATGTAGTAGTCCCCGCCGTTGACCGCGTGCAGAGGCAGGACCGAGTTGGCCTGTTGCTTGCCGATGAACCGGTCGATCTTGCCATCGGAGTCGCAGGTGATGTCAGCGAGAATGCCTTGGCAGGTCGGCTCCTCATCGAGCCGATGGATCGGCATGATCGGGAAGAGCTGGTCGATCGCCCAGCTATCGGGCATGGATTGGAAGATCGAGAAGTTGCAGAAATACGTCCGGCAGAGCAACGCTTCCAACGCCCTGAAATCCTGTGGCGGGTCCGGCAGCTTGCGGGCAAACCCAAGGGCCTTGAAGCAGATTGCGTAGTAGAAACGCTCGGCCAGGGCCCGCAACTCAAGCGAGCAGTACCCCAGATTAAAAAGGTTCATCGCCTCGCCATGCGCGACTTGGGCGTCGTGGTAACACTGGGCGTAGGTCTTCTCATCAAGCTCGAAGTACGCGTCATAAAGCGAACGGATCGGGTGGGGGAACTCCTCGACCTCTTCCCGTGGCATATGGTCGGGGGGCTTAAACCCGTCAAACCCGGAGGACCCAAGCACGTTAAAGATCAGCACGCTGTGGTAAGCGACCATCGCCCGCCCGGACTCGCTGATGATCGTCGGGTGCGGGACATCGACCTCGTCGCAGAGTTCCTGGATGTGATAGACCACATCGTTGGCATACTCTTGCAGCGAGTAGTTGATGCTCGAACTGACATCGGTCTTGCTGCCGTCGTAATCGACACCCAGGCCCCCGCCGACGTCGATGTATTTCAGCCCGGCCCCGGCCTTGTGCAACTCGGAATAGATCCGCACCATCTCGATGATCGCCCGCTTGATCGGCGCGATCGTCGTGATCTGGCTCCCCAGGTGGAAGTGCAACAGGTTCAGGCAGTCCAGCATGTCCTGGTCTTTGAGATACGCCACCGCGTCGAGGACTTCGCCGACGAACAGGCCGAACTTAGAGTGGACCCCGCCGGACTGCTCCCATCGGCCCGAGCCCTTGGTCGCCAGCTTTACCCGCACCCCGATCTGTGGCCGGACGCCGTGCTCCTTGGCGTAACGCACGATCAATTCAAGCTCGCTGAATTTTTCGACCACGGGGATGATGTTTTTGCCCAGCTTGGTCGCCAGGATGACCGCCTCGATGAACTGCTCGTCCTTGAAACCGTTGCAGATGATCGGGGTGGTTTCGTCCTCAACCATCGCCAGCACCGCCAGCAACTCCGGCTTGCTCCCCACTTCCAACCCAAAGCCGTGCTCGCGCCCAAACGCCAGGATCTCCTCGACGACGTGGCGTTGCTGGTTGACCTTGATCGGATACACGCAGCGGTACCCGCCTTTGTACTCCATCTCTTGGATTGCGTTTTCAAACGCCCCAGCCAGTTCAGACAGGCGGTGGCGCAGGATGTCGGTGAAGCGGATCAAAAGCGGCGGCTGGATGTCGCGTTGACGGAGTTGATCGACCAGGTCTTTGAGGTCGATGTTCACAGCCGTGTCATGGGTCGGGTGTACCGCGATATGCCCGGCATCATTCACCGAGACGTAACCACGACCCCACCGGTCGATGCCGTAGAGCGTCTTTGCGTCCTGGGTCGACCACGGGGCCGGGATATCCGGTGTGGCTTGGGCATCGGTATTTGGTGTTTCTGTGTTGTCCATACCTGGTTGCCTGCCCAACATAACCCGGAAGATTAAGCCCCGGTCGCCGCGCAGTGTACCGGCCTGATGAATATTGTGCTGCCGCTGGAGGAGTTATGTGTTGGCCTATCCAATATCAACCGGCAAATCGATATGAAACTTCAGACGGACGGGAAAGAAAAAACCCCGCCGGGTCACGGTGGGGCTCTAGAAGTCTTGGTTATTCACAGCCATCTGGTCGGTCTGACTATGCAACGGCTATTGATGGCCTCTTCATGGCCGCAATCAAACCGATCCCAAGCAACGCCAGGGTTGCCGGCTCGGGAACTTCACGGAATGTGATGTTGACGGTCAGCGCCTTCTTGTCGATGAACGCCGCGTCTGCGGGGGCATCGGCCGAAGCGATCAGGGCGTTATCCAAGTCCACCCGTACCCGGGTCGCATCAAGCTGGGTCAGCACAACCGTGCTGGCCCCAGACCAGATTCCCGAGCCTGTTCCCGTCTGAGGCATATCCGGATCGATATCGATCGGACTGCTGACGAACCCCCCAATCAGGGGGTTAAGAACCGTAGCCACTAGTGTCCCTCCCGCGGTGACCTCGGCGGTGTTTCCTAGCAAAAGGAAGTCGCCGATTTCATCTAGGCTAATGGATTCTATGAACAGGCCCGGGTCGGCCTGGATAACAAACGAAAGCTGCCCCGCGGTGATATCCGAACCCACGCCTGCCTGTGCGGCGGCGAAAGGCCCGGTTGAAAAAGTTATTGAATTGGCGACGACGACCGGTCCGCCGAACAGCGGTGTCGGGTCCGTCACGGACGACTCCATCAGGTCGGTGACTGTTCCGCCTGAGAGGTTATAGATGACCCCCGCTTCGAGCACGGATGTTGCAAGAAACAGAGCCCCAGCGGCCAAACTTCCCACCAGATACCGGTACAACATCCTCTGTCTCTCCTGAATAAGAAAACACCGACGTAGAGAACCAAACCATCATGCGCACAAAAAAGAGAGGGCAGACGTAAACGTCCACTCTCTCCGCTCCTGGTATTGCTATGTGGCGGCGGCTAAAACAACAGCAGCCAATGTTCTCTTCGACAGAACAAGGATAGCCGATTAGCGGTGAAATGCAATGACTTCACACGAAAAAAAAGGGTTTATTATGGGTCTTTCTCGCTCCCTCTCCTTACCTAAGTTACCGAGTTAACGGAAACTACCTTGCCGGGCCCTTAATGGCGGGGCCAAGCCAGATCTTTCTCCAACGAAACCCGCTTGTATCTAAATGGATACGTCACAGATTATGGGTACCAGCTTATGTGGTCAGACCTCGGGAGGCAAGAGAAAACTTTTGATTAAGCTACCCTGGTCGGGTCTGAACAAGGTCTACCTTGCTGTATTTGTGAGTTTACATGCCGTATGGAGGATTAATTCAGCGATAGAAAATATTTGAACTATCCCCATTTAAAGGCCCACTGGGCGTAGCCGGCAGGACCTAGCCATCGGCGCTCCCCACCAAGGGGGCGTTCACCTGATGGACTCGTGCCGGGTCGGTGATGCTGTTGAGCAGGATGGTCAGTGTGTGGAATCGCCCAAGGTCGACAACATGCTCGGCACCCGGCTTGGAAGAGTCAGCGTCTAGCCCGGTGGCCTGTCCATCACGGATCAAAAGGGTGATCTCGCCATCATGGTACCGGTACGACTTGCCCGCATCGTCCAGCCGATCCAGCCTGTACGCGGTGGCGTCCATCCGCCCCAGCAGTGACAGCGCCTCCCCATCGGCATCCACATAAAACCCGTCGTGCGGCGCACCTTCTTCAAACGCTTTCATGCTGCCGAAGAAGCTGGGCTTCTTAAGGTACGGCCCATCATACTCCGGGCAGAACGTGTCGCAGTTGCCACACTGGTTGCAGTAGTCCGCGAAGTTGGCGATCTGCTCGGCCCGCTCGATCTTGAACGCCTTGTCATCCCCAACTTCCGCGACCTTCCCATCCGGCGACACGCTCACGTCCCGGTAAGTCAGGTCAACTTTCGGCGTCTCATAAAGGAAGTTCGCATCATTCGGGCACACCGGGATGCACTTGTTGCAGGTCACGCAATCAAACACCACCAGGTGCGAGTTGATCCGCTTGGGGACCATCTGATTCTTCGCTTGGGTGTAGCGAGGGTCGGCCTGCACCTCCTTGACGATGTCCGGCGTATTGAGGAACCCCGCCAGTACCGGGTCACCGCCCGCTTCTTCGCCGTGGCCCCTTGCGTTGACGATGTATTCGCTTATTGTCTTCGCACCTGCCTTGGTCATCGTGGCAGCAAGATCGCCTAAGTACCCCGGCAGTCTGCCGTACCCGCCAGGCTTTAAGAGGTCCGTGCAGGTCGTGATGGGCGTGAAACCACACGCGACCATGTTCGGGAAGTTTTTACGATCCACCCCAGCCGAGAACGTCACAGGCATTTCGTGCCCCATCACCCGCCGAAACTCATCCGCCAGCGTCAGCGTGACCACATGCAACGGCGTCCCAGAGAGGTACATCACCTTGTTATCCGGCGTAAAGAAGTCCTTGTGATTCACTACCTCCAATGTGTTGGAGAACTTCGCCCCAAACGACCGTCCGTTGGATTTCGCCACCGCCGTCAGCCGTTGGCATATCCCCACCGCGTCATCAAATGCTACCCCGCTGGTGTACGCCTCGGGGCTGACTTGGACTTCGTGGTAACCCATCACGTCGTGCAGCAGGTATTCCAGCTTCTCTTTGCCGAGCATCGGAGGGTTCATCTTGACGATCACATCCACGCCGATCTGAGTGAGCAGAAACTCGCAGATGCGCTCGATCTCGTCCGCCGGGCAGCCGTGGAATGTTGAGAGGGTAATGCTGTTGCTAAGGCGGGTGGGGTAGTCCAGGTCACGCAGGTGCTTGAGTCGGTCGGGGAGTTGGCCGCGCAGCGTGTTGATGTCGTCCGTCGCATCAAGCATCCCGCTTAGGAACCGTTGGATCGGATCGGACTGGATGCCCTTGAGGTCGTACCCGACGGACATATCGAACAGTATCTCGCCAGCCGGTCCGTTCATTGGCGTATCACCGAAGGGGTTCCCAAATGTCTCCGGGCTCTGTCGCAGCATGTGTAGCAGCATCCAGCCCTGGACGTACTGGTCCAGTGACTCTTTCAGGAGAAGTTCTTGTGACCATTCGACGTTGTACCCGACGTTGGTCGCGTCGATGCAGGGCCGGGGAATCTCAAGGCGGTCGTTGATCTGGACGGTCTTGAGCTCGAAGATCCTGGACCCCGCCAGGTAGGCCAGCACTAGGTTCTGAGCCATCTGGGTCTGAGGCCCCGCCGCCGGCCCAACCGGGTTGCCCGCAGGCCTGCCATGGAATGTCACCGACAGGTCCGGGCCGTCAGCCGCGGGCTTGAACCACTTCTTACTGGGGAGGTCAAACATGCTCGAACGGGTCTGGTATTCCAGACGCATGCGGTCGATCAGGTCAACAAACGGTGTGCAGTAGAGGTCAACCATAAGGTGCTTTTTATAGGTCTATCAGGAATCGGGTGTCTCGGTCGTAGCCCCCTAGCGTAATCGACAATCCCTAAATGACCAAGAGAATTGTTTGACACCGGCCTCAGAGAAGTGCTTCGGCTTGAAAAAGTTTGTTCACTGTGCAACCAAGTCAATAGCAAGATGGCATGTATCACATGGTGCTCATCGTTCTTGAGTGCCCAAATGCTTGTCAAGAAATTCGACTACCTCCACCCACGCACTTTCCGAAGCACGTGCGTTCTGTTCTGGCACACCACCCATCGCATAAACCATTCTTGTAACCGGATGGTGAATTATGGTGGGGTACATTTCAATCGGCAGACCGGGAAGCCCGATGGCGTGGCCCGCGTCCTGGTAATCCAGATGGCGGTCGTCGAATGGGTGACCGTGAGCCTGAAGCCGGGAAGTGGCCATCTTACAGAGCTGACTTGACGGCCACATCTGATCGTCAGTACCCGAGATGAGTAGTACCGGCCCTTGGATTCGCTCGACAGGTATGCTTGCATGTTGCACGAGGTCGATATCCTGCATGGCTCCCAGGAAAGCTGGTGTTCCATGCCATGGAAGGCGCAACGTTCCATATAGGGCCATTTTTATGGCTTGATAGAAGTTCTTGGGTGTAATTGATGAACGCATCCATGGGATCGACTTCCCGCGGTAGGTCCATGCGGGTTTCATAAGCGAAATAAATCCACCCACCCCGCCCCACAAAATGGAACTGGGCGCGTAAGCCACCACCGCACCTACGGCAGGAAAGTTAGCCGCAACGAGTAAAGCCAACTCACCACCTCTTGAGGCACCCATCACAGCCAGTGGTTGCTCAGATAGTCCGTCCTGCTTACCCAGCCACACGAGGGCGGCCTCAAAGTATTCAAGCGGGATGTTCGCCAGTGTGTGCGGCAGGCCCTCGGCCCGGAAATAAGCAAGGGCGAGCGCTGCGTACCCTTGGCTGGCCAGTTTGGCTGCCATCTCCGCTGACCAGGCGACCCCGCCGCCTGAGCCTCCCAAGACAAGAATGGTTCCACGACAAACCTGATCCGATGGCCGGTAAAGACGGCCGACAATACCGTCGGATTGAACATCAGTCTCAAGGAT
>JAJDCX010000031.1 GCA_029260615.1 Phycisphaeraceae bacterium
TGGGGTGTTGATTATTTTGGGGGACCACCACGCGATGGTGCCGTTGAAGGCGGGGGAGGCGCAGCGGTTCGGTGCGTATCGGGCGGCGGCGCGGGTGCCGATGGTTGTGTCGTATGGGAACAAGAAGCAGGCGGTCGTGGAGGGGTTGCATTCACAGGTCGATGTGTTCAACAGCTTAAAGAACCTGACGTCTTCAACGCTGCGGACGTCGGACTGGGCGGGGGACATCTTCAACGATAAGCCAGCGAAATACGTCGCGCATCGGCGGGGGGATTACCGGGATGTCATCAGTGTGTTTGCTGAGGATAAAGAGTATCTGGTTAAACTCGATGGGGATGACACGCGGGTGATTGAGGGGGGAGACGTGGTGGATGCGGTGAAGGACGAGTTGGTTGGGCGGGTGAATGCGGGGCGGGTGATGGGGCTGGGGGAGTAGGGCCGCACGGTGGTGGTCCCGTTAATGCAAGTGTGAAGCCGCGGGTTCGCATCTGTGGGACAAGTATGATCTTTGGCTTGGGGTATAATATTTTGTGTGCTTTTGTTGTTCCCAAACAGGAGATAAGCCATGAACTGCCCCAAGTGTGACGGCGTGATGCAGAAGGTGTCGGTCGAAGAATTCGAGGTGGATTGCTGTGGGGCCTGCGAGGGCGTCTGGTTCGACCTGTGCGAACACGATCATCTTAAAGACATCCGAGGCAGCGAAGACCGCATCGATATGGGCGACCCGACGAAGGGTACTGAGATGGATGCTGTCCGCGATATCCACTGCCCGCGCTGCAGCGTTAAACTCGTCAAGCTCTCGATGATCGATCAGACCCACATCAAGTACGAGCAGTGCGCCACCTGTGGCGGTGTGTTCCTTGATGCCGGCGAGTTCACAGACTTTAAGCGCCTGACGGTTGCGGAGAAGGTGAAGCGGGTGTTGGTGCCGTTTAGGTAGAGGGGCACGCTCGAAATACATGTTATGATTGAGTGTCGTATCTGGCTTAGCATTGGAGAATCCATGATAGATGATAAAACTTCTGGGTATCTGACACAGGTCCATTTCAAGATTCTCGTGGCCATAAACATGGCCACGTTGCTAGTGGTTGTGTTGGTCTATCTGAGTCAGCCGCCAACCGACCCCAAGTTTGACCGTTTGGTTCAGATGGTTGAAGCTCAGGACTGGCTTATCGGTAAAACGTCTGATGAGTTGCGTAAGACGACTATTGAATTAGTAAAATTGCAATTTGGCCAGAACACTTCGGATCGCATGGAGGAACTCGAAAGCACTCTTGCGACGTATGAGGACAAGCGAGAGCAATTGGGATTGGATCTGGATAAGTCCCGCGAAAGAATGGAAGCGGGATATAAGAAGCTGCTTGAAAAATCGGAATCAGATTCGAAGGCAGAATGGTGAGTGATTAAGAGTTGCCGATCATGTGCCTAACATCGAAAGGTTTGCAGCGGAGCATTCCTAGCACCTAAGGGGCATATTTCTTTGCTACGATAAGGAGATTCTCGGGGAGCCCTTTCATGGGTGCCCCTTCCCAATCAGCGAAGTCATTTCCGAACTCTGCGACCTCGATGATGTGACAGCCCGCTTTCATGACGGCGCTGATGTAATCAGAAACGGTCCAATGGAATTCATAGGACTTTAGATTCCCCGGTTTCGCATTCAAGACTTCTTCTGAGACGTCGTATTCGAATGGGCCCCGGTCGTAGTACGACGATCCGATGATCAGGGAATCTTGTGAATTCTTCCATATCCGTCTGAAGGGGTGGTATTCGTTGATAACGAACAGGCCCTGCGGCTTGAGAATGCGGGCGGCTTCCAAGTAATACAGTTCGAGGTCAGAAACCCACACGGCCACATGCCCGCCGGTGTAGACGACATCATAGGATTCGCTGTCGATGCAAGACAGGTCTGTCACGTCCGCCTGAAGGAACCTGACCGCAAGCCCAAGTTGCTTAGCGCGTCCAGCGGCGATATCCAACTGTTTCTGGGAGATATCAACGGAAGTCACTTCGGCACCCAGGCCCGCCAGAGCGAATACGGCCTGGTTATCCCCGCTGCCCAGGACACAGACACGCTTGCCGGAGATGGCTCGGAGGTGTCGTAGTTCATACGGGCTCAATACCAGTTCGGGTTCCTTGTGGCATCGGTTCCAAAGCCCGCGGCCGTCAGCGCTTTTGGCCCAGGATGCGGCGGCGGCATTCCACCGTGTCTGATTGGCATCGTGAAAGATATTGGTCATTGGCGATCCGATCAACGGGAGTCGAAAAGGTGGGGCGATAAGGTGACGGGGACCTTAGAACACTTCACCCCAACTCCACCACATCCTGATACTCCGGCACACTGACGTTCCAACCCAGTTCTGATTTGATGACTTTGGAGAGTGCATCTGCGCCGCGGGCTTCGCCGTGGGTTAGGAAGAGTTGTTTGGGGGGGGTGTTGCAGTTGGAGAGCCAACGTAATAAGTCTTCGCTGTCGCCGTGTGCGCTAAGGCCGTGGAGGTGTGCGATTTTTGCGTTGACGGGGAAGTTTTGGCCGTGGATACGGACTTCGTTTGCGCCGTTGGAGATGATTCGGCCGAGGGTTCCTTCGGCCTGGTAGCCGACGAAGACGATGGTGGAGTCGTGGCGTGTGATGTTGTTTTTAAGATGGTGTTTGATGCGTCCGCCGGTGCACATGCCTGAGGATGACATGATGACGTTGGGGCCTTTGAGTGTGTTTAGAGCGATGGAGTCTTCGGTGGCGCTGACGAGTTTGAAGCCGTCGAACTTGAGGACGTCTGCGCCCTTCCGGCCCCCGGGTGTGCAGCGGGCTTCTTCGTCGAGGTATTTACACCAGCGGTGGAAGACCTTGGTGACTCTGGTGGCCATGGGTGAGTCGAGGTAGACGCCGATGTCGGGGATGCGGTCGGCCTTGGCGAGTTGGCCGACGAAGTAGACGAGTTCCTGTGCGCGTTCGACGGCGAAGGTGGGGATGATGATGTTGCCGCCGCGTTGTACGGTGTCGTTGATGATGTCTGCTAGTTGGTCTTCGATGGGGCCGGAGTCTTTGTGGAGGCGGTCGCCGTAGGTTGATTCCATGACGATGTAGTCGGCGCGGTTGAAGAGTTCGGGATCGTTGATGAGAGGTTTGTTCCACTGTCCGATGTCGCCTGACATGACGAGGGTTTGTTTGTTGCCGTTTTCGTTGATGTTGATTTCGATGAAGGCGGAGCCGAGGATATGGCCGGACTCGTGGAAGGTGGCGGTGATTGAATCGCCGAGCTGGACGGGCTCGTGGAAGGCGACGGGTTCGATGAGTTTGACGGCTTCTTGTGCATCTTCAACGGTGTAGAGGGGCTCGTAACCGAACTTGCTTTTTTTGCCTTGCTTGAGGTGTCGTTTGAGTTTGTACTTGGCATCTTCCACCTGGATCTTGGCGGAGTCGAGCATGATGATCTCGGCGAGGTCGGCGGAGGGATCGACGGTGATGATGGGGTTTTTGTAGCCCCGCTTGACCATGCGGGGGATCAGGCCGCAGTGATCGAGGTGTGCGTGTGTGAGCAGGAGGTAGTCGACGGTGTTCAGGTCGACCGGTGGGGGTTCGTAGTTACGGGATTGGAACTTGCGTTCCTGGAACATGCCGCAGTCGATCATGATGCGTTTGCCGGCGGCTTCCAGGAGGTAGCGTGAGCCGGTGACTTGGCGATTGGC
The DNA here is from genome assembly GCA_029260615.1 of Phycisphaeraceae bacterium. GTDB lineage: Bacteria > Planctomycetota > Phycisphaerae > Phycisphaerales > Phycisphaeraceae > JAJRRS01. The sequence continues at coordinate 3,688 of JAJDCX010000031.1, forward strand.
GCCGAGGAAGTGGAGTTTCACGAAAGGCCCCTTGGTTGGGTGGGTGATTGATGATTAAGAAGTTAGCAGAATGAGGGGTGGACGCGAAGAGACGGGTTTGGTCGTTGGGCCAACTCGCGGATCTGCGATCCGCCGCTAAACGGGGGGGCGGGGTGCAGTGGTGGTGGTATTTGGCTTGCTGTAAGAGCGTGGGTCTCTTGACGCTCTATTTTGTTGCATATACAATTAAAACTATGGCCAAGGCGCATGTTCCATCTGAGGCTGCGGAGGTGATCGCTCGGGAGTGCCTGGCGACGCGGATGCGCCGGTTAAATCGTGTTGTTAGTGGTATTTACGACCGGGCATTTCGAGAGATCGGGTTGACGGGGAGCCAGGTGAGTATCCTGGTTGTTTTGGATCAAGCGGGGGGGGCGAGGCCTGTGGAGGTTTGCCAGGCTTTGCAGATGGACAAATCGACGCTTTGCCGAAATATCCAGCGGATGCAGAGGCGGGGGTGGGTACGGACGGCGGCGACGGGGGATGGGCGCAGCCATCGGCTGGAGATAAGCGGGGTTGGCCGGGGGCTGATTGAGAAGGCGCTGCCGTTGTGGCGGGGGGCGCAGGCCCAAGCCCGGGAGCTGCTGGGCGAGGCGGTGGTGGACCCACTATTTAAGGCGGTGGATGCGTCGTTTACTGGGGATGAGCTAAGGGATCGGGGGGTGGCAGGCAGAGAATCCGGGGTTTTGGCGTCCTCAGAACGGATTCTGAGAGATTCTGGTCGGCCAAGTAAAAAGGTTATTTTCTTCTGGGAATAAGATTGTAGATACAACTATTATGCGTTGATGCGTGCTGGAGTGCCTTGGGCTGGCTTCTGTGGACGGAGGATATGTTGGTGAGCGGGGACTGTGGGAAAAAGTTGTTGTATATGCAATTAGTTTGGTGAGGTGTATGTGGTTCAAGGATTGCTTTGTTGGCGGGGGGTGTGATACGGCTCACGATAAAAACTCGTGAGCATTGCCAAGCCAATCCCCCGGCAAAGCCGGGGGCTGAGGGTAAAACGGTCGCCCATGTATTTAGTGGAACCCTGTGTGAGAGGAGGGGGCGGGTCGTTTTTCGGGAAGAGGCTGTGTGTTTCCCGTAGTTGGTTGGTGGACATACAATGGTCGGCTCGATGAAGAGAAGCGGGAAACGAACATGACACGAAAAGTGGTGATTAGCGGTGTTGGGCCTGTCAGTGGGCTTGGTCTTGGGATCGAGCCGACGTGGGAGGGGGTGTGTGCTGGGCGTTCTGCGGTGAGTCGTATTGAGGCGTTCGATCCCAGTGGTTTTGGGTGCCAGGTGGGCGGTGAGGTCGAGGCCTTTAAGATCAATCAGTTCGTGCCGAAGAGCCATCGCAAGGCGACGAAGGTGATGGCTCGGGATATTCAGCTTGCGGTGGTCGCGGCGGACTATGCGGCGCGTGATGCGGGGTTGATGACCAAGGGGACGGACCCGGATGGGGGGAAGAACGGGGATTTTAAGACGACGTATGACCCGGCGAGGGTGGGGTGTCATATCGGTGCGGGGTTGATCGCGGCGGACCTGACGGAATTGACGGGGGCGCTGGTCGAGGCGCGGGATGACAACGGGGACTTTGATATTCATAAGTGGGGCAGTGAGGGGATGGAGCATCTCACGCCGTTGTGGTTGTTGAAGTACTTGCCGAACATGTTGGCGTGTCACGTGACGATTATTCATGACAACCGGGGGCCTTCGAACACGATCACCTGCGGAGAGGCGTCGGCGATGCTGTCGATCGGCGAGTCGCTGCGTGTGATCCAGCGTGGGAAGGCGGACCTGTGTTTTTGTGGCGGTGCGGAATCGAAGATGAACCCGATGGTGTATTACCGCCAGGAGTTGACCGGGCGGTTGAACGCGGGGAGCAATCATGATCCGGGGGAGGCGGTTCGGCCTTATGACGAGGGTGCGGCGGGGATGGTGGCGGGGGACGGCGGGGGGATCGTGATGCTTGAGGCGTTGGAGACTTACCAGGGGCGTGGCGGCGAGAATGCTTACGCGCAGGTGGTGGGTTTTGGTGCTTCGCAGAGCGTGAACCGTGAGGCGAAGAACATGGAGCCGGACCCGCAGGGCAAGGCGGTGGTGTCGTCGGTGAGTGCGGCGTTGCGTGAGGCGGGGATCCAAGCGGATCAGATCGATTTGGTTGTGGGGTTTGGTTGCGGTGTGGCGAGCTGGGATCGTGCGGAGGTGAATGGGTTGAAGGCGGTGCTAGGGGATCGGCTTAAGGATGTGCCGGTGGTATCGCTGCGTGCGATGGTGGGGAATTGCGGGGCGGGTGGTGGCGGGGTTGATATTGCTGTGGCGGCGAAGGCGTTGCGTGAGCAGAAGGTTCCGGCGGTGATTAACCGGGATACGCCGATGGACGGGCTTGGTGGCAGCGCAGCGTCGATGGATGCGGCGTTGCGCCACGTGCTTGTTTTTAATATGGGTTTTGGCGGGCAGAATACGGCGATGGTACTTAAAGCGATTGATCGCTAAACCGCTAGCGGCATGCAAGGGTAAGAGAATATTATGTCTAGTCCTCGAATCGTCATTACGGGTATGGGTTTGGTTACGCCGTTGGGCCATGATGTGGAGACGGTGTGGGCGGGGCTTCTTAGTTGCGATTCGGGGGTCGGGAAGATCGATCATTTTGATGCTTCGACCTTTCCGACTACGTTTGCGGCGCAGGTGAGGGATTATGACTACCGGGATTTTGTTAAGTTCCCGGAGTTGCACGAGGGTGTGGGGTTGAACACGGGTTTTGCGTTGGGTGCTGCGGCGCAGGCTTGGGAGATGGCGGGGCTTGATAAGTTTGAGGGGTTGGATCGGACGCGGCTTGGGATTTATCTGGGTTCGGGTGAGGGGTCGTTGGACTTTGAGAATTACTTTGCGTCGAACCTGGCGGGTTGGGATGACCACGCGAAGGCTATTGATGGTGCGAAGTGGGCTGCGACGGCGACGCAGAAGATGACGGCTGTTCGTGAGATCGAGCAGGAGCCGAACATGCCGTTGACGCATCTGGCGATGGAGTTTGATGCGCAGGGGCCGGCGTATAATTGTTTGACGGCGTGTGCCGCTTCGACGCAGGCGATCGGTGAGGCGACGGAGATTTTAAGACGGGGTGATGCGGATGTGATGATTACCGGGGGGGCGCACACGATGATTCACCCGCTGGGCGTGACGGGTTTTAACAGGCTCACTGCGTTGAGCAATCGTAATGATGATCCGCGGGGCGCGTCTCGGCCGTTTAGTGTGGACCGGGATGGTTTTGTGATGGGGGAAGGCGCGGGGATGCTGGTGATCGAGACGCTGGAGCATGCGGAGGCGCGCGGTGCGACGGTGCTGGCGGAGATCGCGGGGTATGGTTCGACGGCGGATGCGTATCGGATCACGGACATCCACCCGGAGGGTCGGGGTGCGGCGAAGAGCATGAACCTAGCGCTGGAGGATGCGGGGCTTGGGCTTGATGATATTGATTACATTTCGGCGCACGGGACGGGGACTAAAGAGAACGACTCGATCGAGACCAAGGCGGTGAAGGTTGTTTTTGGGGAGCGTGCGAAGTCGATCCCGATGAGTTCGATCAAGAGCATGTTGGGGCATCTGATTGCGGCGGCGGGTTCGGTGGAGGCGGTGGTGTGTGTGCTGGCGATCCGTGACCAGAAGCTTCCGCCGACACATAATCTTAATAACCCGGACCCGGAGTGTGACCTGGATTATGTTGCTAATGCGTCGCGGGACGGGAAGGTCGATGTTTGTTTGTCGAACAGTTTTGGTTTTGGTGGGCAGAATGACACGCTGATTATTAAGCGGGTGTGAGTGAGGGGGCGGGGTGATATCTGATTTTGCTTCGTGGATATTTGATTGCTGATTTTGATATGTGACCTGGGAGCGGGCCGTGGCCGGCCCGGCTAAACGGGGGATGGGAGTGGTGTGGTTCCATGGGGGATAGATCACGGGGGGGGTACATGTTTGGTGATTTCTCACTTCACGGCCTGGGTTGACGTGCTTGCCCAGATTAACCAGTCCTTACACACGTTACTTGAGTTGTCTTAATCCTTAGAAGGTGCTGGCTTGGTGCTGGCCGTGTGGCATGCTTGATTGAAGGCCCGTTGCGGTCAATGCGCGCGTTGTAGCGTACGGGATTGGTTCTGAGTGGGGTTTGGCAATCAGTAGGAGGGTGCAGGTGATGTGTAAATTATTACTGCGTGGGGGGCTGTTGTGTTTAGCTGGGCTGGCGCTGGTGATGCTGGGGGAGGTGTCCACCGCGAGCGCTGCACCTGTGGCGGCAGACATGGCTGAGTTCACCGGGGCGGACATGATTGGTCGTGCTGCGTTCGAGCAGGTCGGTGGTGATATCAAGGTCACGCTTACGACGGTTCAAGAACCGGGGCACGATAACACGGGTGACTGGGGTGGGTTCTGGTTCAACATCAGCGATGACTCGCTGCTGGCGGGTTTGTCGGTGGTCGGTGCGGACATTACGGCGTTCGATTTTTCGGGCGGTGTGGGGTCGGTCGGCGGTGGGAACAACAACCTTAACGGTGGGGGTTCTCCCGGGCTGATGGATGCGGGGATCGCGTTTGGTCAGCCAGGCAGCTCGGGTGGGTTGCTAGAGATGACGATGTTTACGCTGTCGCATCCCGATGGGTTGGCGCTGTCGTTGTTTGATGGTCAGACGATCGCGGGGCGGCTGCAGAGTGTTGGGGCGGCTCCCGTTGGTGGTGGTGATTCGACAAAGATCGTTGGGGTGTTCGTGGTTCCCGAGCCGACGAGCGTGGGGGTGATGTGGGTCGGGTCTTTGATCTTGATCCGGCGGCGTGTCGGTTAAAGAGCGGGGCAAAAAATAAAGGGCACCTCTAAAAATACCCATTCACGAGGTATTCACCCGGCTTCGCTAAGCCGCAAGCGGCTTTTTCGTGGCGCAATTCGAATTATTAGAGGTGGCCTAAAGTAAGACCGATCGACCCGTTAACGCGGGGCGGTTTTTTATGGGTGTTGTGTTGTCGTAAACGGCGCCGCGCCCGGAGCGGCACGCGACGCCGCGAGTCGTATCGGTTGCCTTGTGGCAAGCGATGGGGGAGTCTTTGTTGTGGGTTCACCCGGTTAATTAAGTGTACGATTTGATTGTGGGTGTGGCCAATAAAAATAGGGTTGATGTGTCGGGGGAGGGTTGGTTCGGTGCGCGCGTTTTGTGGTGGGCATGAAAAGACCCGGGGGCACGGGGCCCACGGGTCTTTTCCAAAGGTGTGTTAATGGGTTTGTTTGCGTGTATATCAGTCGTACAGTGGGCTGATGGTGGTGGGGGGTACTTCGATGAGTTGGAGAGTGGTCTCGATGCGGAAGTTTGATTCGGTGGTGTGGCGTTCGGCGAAGAAGAAGTCGAGTGTGTAGGTTCCGCCGGGCTGGAGCCCAAGCTGGGCGGCGGCGTTGTCGAGGTTGATCGATCGTGTGGCTTGGCCGTGAACGCCGCCGATGTCTACGGCGAGGATGCCGTTGATGAAGACCCAGACGTCGTCGTCGCCGGTGAAGGAGAAGATCATCTCGTAATCTCTGTCACTGGGGTCCGAGTAGGAGAACTCGGTGTGGATTTCGTAGGTGAAGTAGAAGTTGTGCGTGCCGGTGGAGGTCGACTGGGAGTCGTTCCATCCCATCCCATCAATGGGGAAGAAGTATTTCAGGTCGCCGGTGAGTTGTTTTTCACGAGCATAGGAGTAGACGCCGGAGCCATCCTGTGCGAGTTGGAGGATGATGGGGTAGGGGATGGAAATGTTGACTTCGGGGACATCACGGAACCACTGGTTGAACGAATCCGGGCCGTCGATCATGCCGCGGTGTGGGTCCAAGTCAGTGCGTAGGACTGGTTTGCTGCCCGCGTCGAGGGTGGCATCTACCAGGTTGGTTTTTACCCCGAAGCTCTTGTTGGGGTACTGCATATCGGGGTGGCTGATTTTGAAGTCTCTGACGATGCCGGTGAGTTCGATGGTCTGTGGCGCGTCTGGGACTGCCCCGTTAGATCCTGTTACTCGGATGGTCATATGATCGAGAGAGGAGTCAGGGTCGTGTGCGTCCATCATGTAGATACGGTACTCGCCGGGTCCGTGGTTCCCGCCGTCGAGGTCGGCGTTGATGAGTGGGACCGCTGTGTTCGCGTTGAAGTCGCTGAGGTGCCAGGACTCGCCATCGTCATAGGCGAAGTAGAAGTCACCTCCGAGCGATTGGCCATTGGCATTTACGTAGTCGAGGATGTGTATGGTCGAGCCGACGGTCACGTCGAGGTTGTAGGTTGTGAACTCGGGGTCGGAGCCTGCGAAGGCGACTTGAGCCGTCATAGCGACTACGAAGGTACTGGTTAGTAGTGTCTTAATCATCATCAACTCCTTTGCTCGGTGGCTTGGCCTTGTATTACACCGGCGGGCCACCGCTCTAACACGGTTCATTCCAGATTTAAAAGTATGATTTACGGGCGTTGAGGCAAGGCCCGATAGTTGGTTTTTGAAGTTATCGACACGTTACAGACGGCACAGTCCGTGCAGGTGGGGAGCGGTGGATGGGGGATAGAAGCGGCAGGTGGGGGTGAGAAACGGATAGGGCCCACGTTCTAAGAGCGCGGGCTTGGCGGTGTGTAGGAGGGTATTGAATCGAGTCAGATGGGTGTGACAGATAAAAGACGCGACAAGTCGCGGCGCTACCTGTGGGTGGAGGTGCTGTGTTTGAAGTGGTAACGCTTTAGTCGAGCTTACGGGGCATGGTAGAAGCGATGACGCGGATGGGGGGGAGGTTGGCGCCTTCGAGTGCGAGTGAGGCTTCTTCGTCGGCCTCGATGGTCATGTCTACTGAGCCGCGTTCTAGGACCAGGACGCCGTCGGAGTCGAATCGTCGATGAGTGTAGAACTTGGCATCGGTGACGCCGCCCATGATGGGTTGGGACTGTTGTGCGCCGCCGCCGACGGGGTCGATGATAAGCCAGAGCTCGTTGGGTGTGGTCAGGTGTGTGGCGTCCCGGTACTCGATACGGATGAGGTCGCCCTGAGGGTTCAGGAGGGTGATGAAGTAGCTTTCGATGGTTTCATTGTCGGCGAGGAGAATGACTGGGGGTGTGTCGGTGGGGTCTTCCAGGAGCGGGCCGTGCGCGCTGGAGGTGCGTATGAGTGTGAGCAGACGGTTGACGACCATGCGTGTGGCGGTCTGTGTGCTGGCGGACTCTGCGGCGACGGCGTAGGCCTGGAAGCTGGCGTCGATGGCGACCATGGTGGCGGTGAGGAGCATGGCGGTGATGGCGAGGGAGACCAAGAGCTCTACCAGGGAGAGGCCTTGGGATTTATGATTTATGATGTTTGATTTATGATTTGTGTTCATGGTGGCGGTCTTTGTGTGATGTAGCCGTGGTCCTGATTCTGTTTTTACATCATCAATCATAAATCCCAAACCGAAGGTCCGCGTAGCGAAATCATAAATCTATCAGAGTCCGCCTTCGCGGTAGGTAGCGAGCGAGGGGGTGATGTCGATGTTGCCTAGGATGCCGTCGGGCAGTGGTAATGAGGGGTCGTAACGTATTTGGATGACGCCCAGGCCGCTGGCGGGCAGTTCAGATTCCAGGTCGCCGTCGGCGGAGGAGAAGTACCCGAGTGTGGTGTTGAACTGTGGGCTGGTTTCTCCGAGTACGGGCCCGGTGTTACTCACGGGGTTGAAGGTGGTCATGAGTGTGCCGATGATTTTCACCTGTCCGCGCATATCCAGCAGGCCGGTGACGATGGTGCCGGAGAGCTCGATGGTTTCCAGCGCGTCTTCGGGGGCGATGAAGGTGCCCATTTCTACGGAGAAGTGGGGGGCCAGGAGGGTGCTGCGTCTGAAGATTTGTATCTCCGCGGAGGTCAGCGGGCTTTCGAGGATGAAGCGTGTGGTGCCTGTGAACGTCAGCTTGTTGCGGACGTGGGTGTATTCGCTGGGTGATTGGGTGACGACCGAGCCGTTGAAGGTGCAGTTGTCGAAGCGTATGTTGTTTGAGACGGTTTTGGAGTCAGCGATCTCGACGCCGTTGACCATGGCGGTTCGGCCGGGGTGTTTGAGTGTGCCGTCGGCTTCCTGCATGCCTGCGTAGTTGTAGTTGGGATCGACGTTGTCCACGGAGGTATCGACGTAGGTCACGCCTACGAACGTGCAGTCGCGGAACAGGGCGTTGGTGCCCAGGGGGATCAGGACGTTGTCGAATGTGATGTTTTCGTAGACCGGGCGGTCGTAGTATTCGTAGGGGTGAGCGGCGCCGAAGGGGACCTGCTCGGTGGTGGTGCTGGAGGGTGCGCCGGCTTGTGCGGCGAAGTCGTTGGAGGCCATGGACCTGAAGGACGCGACATCAAAGTCGGAGGGCTGGAACTCGTGGACGGCGTCGGTGTCTGCGTCGAAGGTGAGGGCGGTTTCACCGAAGCCGGGGGCGATCGGTCCCTGGAAGTAATCCTGGTATGCGCCTGCCACGCCGCCTGGGCCGTCGGGGTCTGCTGCGCCGTCTTCCCAGCCCTGCTTGTCAGCGGTGATGTATACCTCGCCACGGATTTTTGCGTAGCGGTCGTACTCGTCGATGAACCCGTCGTTGTATCCCTCGCGGTTGGGGTTGCCGAAGGTGTCGATGAGTTTCATGAGTTGCTGGCGGTTGACGTCGGTGCCTGCGGGGTCGAGTTCGGCGAGGCTGATTTTCAGGTCGGCGGAGGAGTCGAATTGAGTCATGAAGAAGTCGTAGCCGTCGATGTAGCCGTCCTGGTTGTAATCGAACTGCCCGGGGTCGACGATCTGGTCGATCTCGGTGGCGCTCGCGAGGTTGATGCGGTTGTCGCCGTCGGCGTCGTTGGTGACCAGTGTGTTGCGGAAGAGATCAAGGTTGGCGTCGAGCGCGGCGTCGAGTCCGCGGAAGTCGCTTTCCATCTGAATGGGGTGGCCGTTGGCGAGGTTGGTTTCGAGGAAAGCGGAGCCGATGGGGCCATCGATCATGACGTTACGGCCGATCATGATGCGGCTTTTTGAGAGCAGCGCGAAGCGTATTTTCTTTTCGATCTGGAAGTCGATGGAGACGGATCGGAAGATACGCGATCCGACGGGTCCGTCGCCTGCGGTGACGGTGACGTGGATCCAGTCCGGGCCTAAGGGGGCGGCGTTGGAGACTGGGGGGGTCATGTCGCTGTAGGGCGGGCGTTGGTAGATGGGGTCGTCGTAGTTTTCGTTTAAGAGGGGGTGTGGGTAGAAGGTGGCGCTGAACTGGGGTTGTCCTGGGCCGACGGGTATCTCTTGAACGATGAGGTTTTCCCCATCGACGTAGGGTCCGTTACCTTGCTGGTACTGGAAGTCGCTGGCGAGGAGGTTTAGGAGTTGTGTGCGTGCGTCGGTCCAGAGGTTTGCTGCGAGGGCGGCGTCGATTTCGCCTTCGCGTATCTTGATGCCAGCGGTGCCGGCGGTGGCGTCGCCCTGGGTGACCTGGTTGAGGCGGTAGACCATGAAGCGCATGCCGGTTTCGGCGGCGGCGAGTGAGCGGTTGATTTTCAGGGAGGAGTCGGCGGTGTTGAGGTTGCCTTGAGAGACGATGGCCATCGCGGCGGCGAGTGAGGAGAAGATCACCAGGAACATCATCGCCAGCAGGGCGGCGGCGCCTTGTTCGCGATGGGTCAGGTGGGTCGTGTATTTTTTACTGCCGGTCATCTTCAAACTCCAAGGCCTCCGGGGTGGGCACGTCGAACATCGAACATCCGCATTACTGGCCGACGACCCATGAAAGCTGTGTCATGGTTTGTGCGGAGGCGTCGTTTGGTCCCTGGTAGAGGACGTCGACGGTGAGCCTAAGCATGGGGGTGGTGCCCAGTGGCTGGGTTAGTGCCGGGACGACGGCGATGTTTTCTTCGAGCACGCTATGGACGGTGATTTTTTGTGACCAGCCGGGCATGTCGGCGATGGGGCGTCTAAGGGCGTCGATCGGGGGATCGAAAGTCAGGCCGGGGTAGGTGACGCCTGCATCTAGAGAGACGCCGGCGAAGTCGTCCAGGTCGTCGTAATCGGCGACGGAGGCTTCCCCGGGTTCGGGACCCGCAGCGCCTGGTGCCGGCGGCCCGGTGATCGGGTCGAAGGCGGGCAGTGGGAGAGTCAACTCGCGGACCTCGTTGGCCAGGAGCATGGCGGTGCCGGTGCGTTGAGCCCAGTCGTTTTTCTGGTGGTAGGCCTGCTGGGCGGCGACGATCGACAAGACGCCTGTGCCGACGATCACGGTGGTGAGCGCGGCTTCGATGAGGGTGAAGCCTGCGGCGTTACGGTGGCGGCGAGCCGGTGTCGGGTTCTGGGTTCTGGGGTATCGGTTCATGTCGTACACCATAGGGAGCATGTCAACTTCAAACTTACGATCCGATAAGCGTGTCCCCAAACATCAGGGTGCTTGTCATCCGACAACGCGTGGGCGTGTGCCGTTTCAATCGTTACAACCCGTCTTCCCGACACCCCAACCCCGATACCCGTTCTTACTTCACCAGTGTGGAGAGCTTGAAGATCGGGAGGATGATGGCCATGGCGATGAATCCGACGACCGCGCCCATGATGATAATCATGACCGGTTCGATCATGCTGGTGACGGTTTTAATGACTTCGCGTAGCTGTTTGGCGTAGAAGGTGGACACATGGTCGAGCACTTCGCCGAGTTTGCCGGACTCTTCGCCGGCGGCGATCATCTGGACGACGGCCTTGGGCAGGAGGTTGCTTTTGTTAAGAGGCATGGCGATTTTCTTGCCTTGCTTGACGGAGGTGTAGACGTTGCGCCAGAGCCTGCGGAACAGGCGGTTGCCGCTGATGTCGCCGGTGATGGCGAGCGTGTCGAGCATGGGTACGCCGGCGTTGACCAGCTCTCCCATGGTGTGCAGGCTCCGGCTGATGTAGAGGGCGCGGAACATCCTCTGGAAGATCGGGAAGCGTAGCTTGGTGGCGTCGAACCACCAGCCGCCGGCCTCGGTTTTGACGAAGAAGAAGACCCCGCCGATTGCCGCGAAGATGGTGAGTATGACGGCCCACCACCAGTTGACCATGAACGCGGAGAGGTTCATCAGGAAGATGGTCGGCCAGGGCATGGCCGCTTCCTTGCCAGCGAAGACGGCGGCGAACCTGGGCAGGACGAAGGTAAGCAGGAAGATGGTGACGGTGACCGCGAGGCCACCGATGACGGCGGGGTAGATCATGGCCCCGATGACCATGGCGCGTGTCTCGATCTGTTGAGCGAGAGATTCGGCGATGCGTTCGAGCATCTGGCTGAAGCTGCCGGACATTTCCGAGGCCCGGACCATGTTGACGTAGAGGGGGCCGAAGAGTCTGGGGTGTTTTTGCAGGGCCTCGGAGAACTGTTTGCCGGACTCGACGTCCTGCTTGATCTCCATGAGGATCTGCTTGAACTTCTGGTTTTCTGCCTGGTCGGCGATGCCCTCGATGGCTGCGCGTAGTGAGATACCTGCGCGGACCATAACGGCGAGCTGTGTGGTGAAGTTCAGTACATCTCGGGGGCCGGGGCCCGAGGTGTAGTTCATGGCCTTGAGCCGCTCACCGAGTGACTTGGCGGAGCTTGAGTTGATGGGGGTGAGTTGCAGGACGGTGTTGCCCTGCGACCGTAGTTGTTGCGCCGCCGCCAGCGCGCTGTCGGCGCTGAGGATGCCGACAGAGGTTTGCCCGCCGCTGGTTTTCATCTGGTAGCGGTATGTTGGCATGGTGTTGTGAGCCCTTAGCTATTAGCTCTTAGCTGCTAGCGTTTCTGGTTACTGATCGTCACTGTTTCCTGTCTGTCTGATAGCTACTAGCTAACGGCTTGCCTTCTTTACGCCACCAGTGCGCGTTCGAGTTTTTCTGGGTAGGCGGCCTGTGCGATGGCGTCTTCGCGGCTGATCATGCCGTTGAAGAAGAGCTCGGCGATGGAGTTGTCCAGGCTGTTCATTCCCAGGGCGCGGTTGGTTTCGATAACGTTTGGGATCTCGAAGGCACGGTTCTCACGGATGAGGTTCCGCACGGCTGGGGTGCAGAGCATGATCTCGACGGCGGGGACCATGCCCTTCTTGTCGATCCGTTTGAAGAGTGTCTGTGAGATCACGGCCTGGAGTGTGTTCGCCAGCATGGAGCGGATCTGGTTCTGCTGGTCGGCGGGGTACATGTCGATGATCCGCTCGATGGTTTGTGATGCGTTGACGGTGTGGAGTGTGGAGAACACCAGGTGGCCGGTCTCCGCGGCGGTGATGGCGGCGGCGGTGGTTTCCAGGTCACGCATTTCGCCGACGAGGATGATGTCGGGGTCCTGACGCAGGACGTGGCGGAGGCCTGAGGCGAAGCTTGGGGTGTCGGCCCCGAGCTCGCGTTGCTCGATGGCGCACTTCTCGCTGACGAGCGAATATTCAACGGGGTCTTCGAGCGTGATGATGTGCTTGTGATAGCGCTTGTTCATCGCGTCGATCATGGCAGCGAGGGTGGTACTCTTGCCCGAGCCGGTGTCGCCTGTGACCAGGACCAGGCCGCGTGGGAGGTAGGTCAGCCGGCTGATGACTTCGGGGAGCGTGAGGTCTTTGAGAGGGGGGATTTCGGTTTTGATCGCACGCAAGGCGATGCCGACCTTGGAACGTTGGAGGTGTGCGTTGACCCGGAAGCGTCCCATGCCGGGGACTTCGTAGGAGAAGTCCGAGTCCTTGATTTTTTCGAAGACCTTCATCTGCTCTTCGCCCGCCATCTGCTTGAGCATGCGCATAGCGCCTTCTGCGGTGATGACTGGGTAGTCAAGGGGTGTCATCACGGTGTGCTGGCGAACCATTGGTGGGTGGCCGGCGATCAGGTGGATGTCCGAGCAGTCCATATCGATCGCGGTCTTCAGGATAGTGTTCAGTTCCATCTGTTCCTCACGGATAAACGCGCCCTATTCCAAGCCGGTCGGGCGGACCGTCACCGGCCCTGCCTCACCGCCGGGCGGATGAAGGGTGTCGAGATATCTATCGTCGGTAACACGGGTGTGGATAAGCCGGCGGGGGCCAGCTTGGGTCTGGGTGGGTACCCGGGCTGACCCAGTCGGCGCAACCGATACAACCGGCACCGAGTGATATGGCGTACGGCACAGGGCGGGTTTGGGGAGCACCCTTTTCAGATGAGATTGATTTAGACGGGCTATTACAGGAGCGTTAAATCAAGGTGTGATAACAAGTGACCCGGCGGTTCACTCGCTGTATTCGATGTGGCTAACTACACTCCAGGCTTCGCCCGACTTGGCCACATTGATTGAAACACTCTGCCAGTGGAGGTGGTGCTCCACGCTGCTAAGCTCAAAGCGGCGCGTGGCAATGAATATGTCGTCGGTCGGGAATACGACGTCCTTTTTCCCCTTTGGGTTTGTGATTTGATGTGCAACACCTTTGCCCAGTCCGTTTTCAGTTGCTTCTAATGTCAACGTTGCGGCTTCCCAATCAGTTGGTAGGCACCATATCAGCGCCGAGCCGATTTCTTGCTGCAGAAGCGTGTAAGCCTCTCGCTCCTGAGTAGTCATTTGATATTCTCCACGAGATGTGGATATCTGGTTCGTGTCCTCGACTTTCGGTTCGTTTGCAGATCTATCGCAGCAGGGAAGTGTTGCTAGAACTAAAGCCATGCAAAGTAGGGACGACATCAACCTGATAGTTCTATTATGGTGCACAGTCGAATATTACCACAACACGACCGGTGAATATTAAGCGTATAGCTTTTACTTCGGCCGCTCTGGATCAGATGTAGGATGTTGCAGGCATTACCAGGCTGGATTACGCGGCTTCTTCGGCGTTTTCGTCGTGGTCGGCGAAGGGTGAGGCGTCGATGGGTTTGTAGAAGCGGATGCCAAGTTCGTAGGCGGAGGGGTCGGTGTTTTTGACGGGGTTGCACCATGCGATGGTTCCGCCGGCGGCGAGGGTTTGGCCGGTGGTGGTTTCGATGATGACACAGCAGACGGTGTCGGGCTTGATGGGCCCGCCGTGGATGATGCGGGCACCGCCATC
>JAJDCX010000032.1 GCA_029260615.1 Phycisphaeraceae bacterium
TGCCGACAACCTCACGGCGACGATCGACAGCTACCCTGAGTATCCAAAGATTAAAAGGACCGGGACTCGAGGGCTGCCCCCAACTTCCCCCAAAAGCCCATGGCCTCCGGCCGTGGGACCGCGGCGGAAACCGTCACCCCAGAAGCGCACCGAATGAAAATTCGAAAACTTCCGGGGGCCGGGGACGGGGCCTTGGTAGCGGACCGTCCCGGCTAGATGACGGATCACAGGACGTGGGCTCGACCCGGTCCCGCTGACCCCGCGCCTGCCGTTACCGCCGGAAAATCGTGAGGACTGAATAGCAGAACAGCACCAACATCAGCCTCGCAAGCTAACAGGAGCGCCAACCACGAAATAACCCACTTCCCACCCAGTAGCTGCCATCAAGACCCGCCGTCGCTCCCAAGGGCACACCATCTTCGCCCTAGCCCGGGTATTCTGCGGGATTCTTCCCTGGAACTGACGCCACGGCTGTCGATCACCCTCATGATCGCGTAAGATTTCCCGCTCATGAGTCCCAATACACCTACCCAATCCCCCCCGGCAGTGGCCCCAGATGCAGCCCCGGAATCAACCCCGGAATTAACCCCGGAATCAGTCCCGGCTGCTGCTGCTCAATCCCCCGGCCTGACCGTCTTCCTCGAGACCTTCGGCTGCCAGATGAACGTCTTGGACAGCCAACTCGTCCAAGGCCAACTACGTGGCCTGGGCTACCGGTTCATCGACGACTGGAAGCAGGCGGATGTGGTGCTCTACAACACCTGCTCCGTACGCGAGCGGGCCGAGCAAAAAGTCTGGAGCCGGGTCGGCGAGGTCGGTGTCCACAAGAAAACCCACCCCCATGTGTTGCTGGGCGTCATCGGTTGTATGGCCGAACGCGACGGCGACAACACCGTCCGCAAGTACCCCCAGGTCGATCTGCTCTGCGGCCCAGGCGAACTCGACAAGCTACCCATGCTGATCGACAACGCTGTCAGGACTTCATTGGAAGACCGCGGAGGCCTGCATGCCGCGAAAATCGCATTGCAAGGCGACACCCACCGCCGTAGCGCAACCCTCACCGCCGCCGAGGACAAGTTGGAGATGCTGGACCTGGCACGCAGCTTCTCCCCGGACGATCACAACGGCTCCGCCTACGTAAGAATCACACGTGGCTGCAACAAGTTCTGCACCTACTGCGTCGTCCCCCGCACCCGTGGGGCCGAGGTCCACCGCCCCCCGACACACCTCATCGACGAGTGCAAACGCCTGGTCGACTCCGGCGTCAAGGAGATCACACTCCTTGGCCAAACGGTCAACCACTACCACTACGACAGCGCCGCAGCGGTTGAATTACACGGCCACCTCCAGCCACAAATCGGCACGATCATCGGACCCAACCGCGGCACCGGCGGCCCCAGCCCGACCTTTGGCAACGAGGTCACCAGCTTCGCCAACTTACTCAAAAGAATCTGTGACGAGGTCCCGGACCTGCTTCGATTACGTTTCGTCACCAGCTTCCCCCGCGACTTTGGCGACGACATCCTGCAGGTCATGGCAGATCAGCCGCGCATCTGCCGCTACCTGCATCTGCCAGTCCAATCAGGCTCCGACCGCATGCTCAAGATGATGAACCGGGGCTACACCGTCTCCCAATTCATGGAACTGGTTGACCGTGTCCGTAAGTTCATGCCAGATGCCGAACTGGCGACCGACATCATCTGCGGCTTCCCCACCGAAACCGAAGAAGACCACCAGGCCACCGCCGACCTGCTCCGCCGCGGCGGCTTCAAGAACTCGTTCATCTTCAAGTACTCGCCCCGCCCCGGCACCTCGGCCTATGACCGCCTGAAAGATGATGTCAGCGACACCGACAAAAAGCGCCGAAACAACGAATTGCTCGCAGTCCAAAACGAAGTCAGCGCCCAGGTCCATCAAGCCTATGTCGGCAAAACCATCAGCGTCTTCGTCGAATCGGTCAGCGCCCGCGAACGCAAAGCAATGAGTACATCAGGCGGTGTCGAACTGGGTTGGGAAAAATCGAGTGCATCTAGGGAAGCGGGGGGCGAATTGGTCACACAACTGGTCGGCCGAACCGGCGGAGACATCATCGTCATCTTCGACGGCGACCCGTCACTCATCAGCCAAATCGTAGACATCAAAGTCAGCAACGCCGCACCCCTGACACTCTTCGGCGAGCTCGTCGGCTCACCCGCGGCCACGTTGTAGGCAACCGATGAAACACCTGATTATTGACGGGCACCTGGACGCGGCGCTGAACGCATTGGGCGACGAGCGTGACCAGATGCTCACTGTCAGCGCGATCCGTGAGCGTGAATCGCACATCCCCAAAGACAAGCTGGGCACATGCACCATCACCTTCGCCGAGATGAAACGCTGCGGCATCCCGCTGTGCATTACGACGGTATTGGCCCGTGCCAAGCCCTGGATCACGCCCGGCCGAGACAATCAGTGCGCCGATTGCGACTGGCCGACGCAAGACATGGCTTACGCTTTTGCAATGGGCCAGCTTGCGTATTACCGAGAGCTTGAACGCCGCGGCGATGTGACGATCATCACCGACCGCCCCGGGCTGGACGCACACTGGACACGTTGGGAGGCGAACGAACCCGATGCACCGATCGGCTTGATCCTCTCCATGGAAGGCGCCGACCCGATCACCGACCCCACCCGGTTGCAGCACTGGTACGACCTGGGCCTGCGCACGCTCTTCCTCTCGCACTACGGCCACAGCCACTACGCCGCCGGCACTCCCGCCATTGATCGGCCCCAGAGCCACGAACAAGACGGCCCCGTCACCGCCAAGGGTTTTGAGTTGCTTAAAGAAATGAGCAAGCTCGATATGCCCCTGGATATGACCCACCTGTCGGATACCAGCTTCTGGGACGCCGCCAAGTTGTACGAAGGGCCGGTCTATTCAAGCCACACCAACTGCCGGGTACTCGCGGATGACCCCAGGCAGTTCACCGACGACCAGATCAAGTTCATCACGGGCCGGGACGGTGTGCTGGGCCTGTCGATGCACTTCGCCATGATTAAAGGCGGGTTCACCGGGGAGGCCTGCCGGGTCGATCCAAGCGAGGTGACTCTGGACCACTTGGCCGACCACATCGACCACATCTGCCAACTCACGGGCTCGGCCAAGCACATCGCGATCGGCAGTGACCTGGACGGCGGCTTCGGCTCCGAACGCTGCCCCGTGGGTCTGGATAGCTGTGAAGACATGCACAAAATCGGGCCAATCATGACATCGCGGGGGTATAGCGAGGCCGATATCGCAGGGTTTTACCACCGCAACTGGCTCCGCTTCCTACGGCGGGTGCTGCCCGCATAAGCCGATTTTCCGCAGAATTTCGGGGGATCAGCCGATACTCACAAGGACCAGCCGCACCACGCCCAGCGGTATCAATGTGAACACACAGGGACGCACCTATGCTCGACAGGCTCTTCACCCACTGCATGATTCGTCCCGCAGACATCCCACCCTCCAGCGACACGATGCGCGTCGTCGGGACGTTCAACCCCGGCGCCGCCGCCTTCGGTGACGGCGTGGTTCTGCTGGTCCGTGTTGTTGAGCAACCCGTCGAAACCCGTTCGGGCTTCGTCTCTTCACCCCGCATCGATCCTGACCAGGGTGTCGTGACCGACTGGCTCAACGAAGACGACTACCACACCCAAGACCCCCGGCAACTCACTCATAAGCGCACCGGCGAATCACGCCTGCGGTTCCTCTCCTATTTAAAGGTCGTCCACAGCGCCGATGGAAAGACCCCCGACAACTTCACCGGCCCGGTCATCGCGCCACAAGGGCCCAACGAAACCTACGGCATCGAAGACCCACGCATCACACAGATCGATAGCACCTACTACATCACCTACGTCGCCGTCTCCCCCCACGGCATCGCCACCGGTCTATTATCCACCACCGACTTCGCCACCTTCCGTCGCCACGGGCTGATCTTCTGCCCGGAAAATAAAGACGTCGTGCTGTTTCCTCAAAAGGTTATGGGTGACTATGTCGCATTGCATCGGCCATCAGGATCGGTCAGGTTCCAACCCCCGGAGACCTGGCTGGCACGCAGCCCCGACCTGATCCACTGGGGCACACACACACAACTGCTTGGCGCCGATCAGGACAGCAGCGCGGACCGCAGCGGTGGGGGGACGCCCCCGATACGCACACGCGAAGGCTGGCTAATGATCTACCACCGCAGTGAAAAAATAAATAAACAGGATGTCGCAGGCATCTACTCGGGCTACGCAATGATGCTGGACCTGGATAACCCAGCCAAAATCCTCGGCCGATCCACCGAGCCGGTCATCACCCCCACCGAACCCTTCGAAAAAGAAGGCTTCCTAGGCGGTGTCGTCTTCCCCACCGGCATCGTCGAACGTGACGACGACGTATTGATCTACTACGGCGCAGCAGACGAGTGTGTCGGCGTCACCGCATTTAGCCGGGATGCGCTGATCGGGTCGCTGACCGTTGGGGTGTGATCCTGATTCGTTTGAGGGAAACCATTTATGTCGCAGCGTCTGCGAGGTATTGAATTAAGCCGACGGTTTTATTTTGAAGCGGTTAGGCCGATCCTCGATCAAACCCATTCGGGTTTGTGCTACACCGCCGCGCTGATCGGGCCGGGGTCGGAGGTCCAGGGTTGGGACGATGAGCAGTCCACGGACCATCACTGGGGACCACGCCTGCAGTTGTTTGTAGCCGATGAGGCCACGGTGATTGTCAATAAGTTGTCTGCACATTTCAAAGAGCGTTTGCCTCACCGGTTTCTTGAGCATCCGGTAGGTTTCTCTCCGCCCGATGAGTTTGGAACCCGACTCCCGGTGATTACAGGGTCCGGGCCGGTGGAACACATGATCGAATGCACCAATGTCGAGTCCTACTTTAATGATAAACTCGAGGTAACTACACTCGAAGGCTTAACCGATAAGCAGTGGTTTAGTTGGCCACCACAAACCCTTCGAGAGTTGACCGGTGGCGAGATTTTCCATGAAGGGAGCGGTGAACTGGCCGCTGCTCGCCGACTGTTGGCGTGGTACCCACAGCCGGTGTGGTACGAATTGATGGCACGGGAGTGGAAAGATCTGGTTGAGGAACAGCCTCTCGTGGGCCGTGCAGGTTTTGTAGGTGATGATCGGGGTTCGCGGGTGCTGGCGGCCCGCCAGGTACGGCGCCTGATGACACTGGCGCTCTTGATGGGACGGCAGTACCCACCATACGGAAAATGGTTTGGTAGGGCGTTCTCCGAGCTACCTATCGCCGAAATATTGGGACCGCGCCTCGACCGGACGCTGGTGGCTGACACCTGGCAAGCACGCCAACAGTATTTGTCGGAAAGCTATCAGGTGATCGCAGAACACCACAACGAACTAAAGCTCACACAGCCGTTATCGACTGAGATCGAGCTATTTCATGACCGCCCGTATCTTGTGTTGAAGGACGGTCGTTTCGCCGATGCGTTGAGATCCGCAAGTGAACGATAGCCGTATTTAAGCGATCCCCGCGTCTTGTGCCTGCGGGAAGGTGACTTCCAGCCAGGCCGTGCCCGCATCCACACCAAGCTTGCCATCGCGCATCCCCGGCGGGATATACAACGTCTGCCCACGCCCAAAACTCACCCCCGATGCCCCGTCACACGCGATCGATCCGTTGCCTTCCAACACCATCCACACCACGGGCTGTGAGTAAGACAGTGCCTGCTCTTGTGCTGTGTCCACTGCAAAACGATCGATGCGGAAATACTCACAGGTGACCAGCCGAGTGATGTCGGCGAACTCGCCTTGGACTTTTGTGTTGGGTTCATATTGGCTGACGTCAGGCGGGCCAAAGTCAATACACTCAATCGCCTGGTCGACGTGCAACTCGCGCCCCGTCCGGCCCCAATCGTACACCCGGAACGTCGTGTCGCTGGGCGTCTGCACCTCGGCGACCAACACACCTTCGCCCAGCGCGTGACAAGTCCCGCTGGGCAGGTAGTGGCAATCGCCGGGCTTGACCGGGACCGTAATTAATAGCGGTTCGACCCGGTCCTGTTCGATCGCTTCACGGAATTGTTCAGGGGTTACGCCGGGTTTGACGCCCTTATAAATCACCGCGCCGGGGTCGGCCGCAAGGATATACCAGGCTTCACTCTTCAAGAAAGCGTCGTCGTGCTCGTCGGCATAGGCCGGGCTTGGGTGGACCTGGACCGACAGATGCTGGCGTGCGTCCAGAAATTTTAGAAGAATCGGGAACCCACCGTCGGGGGTAAGCGTCAAACCCCCTAGGATGTCAGACCTACCTTCACCAATCACGTCGGCAAAGGTCCGTCCCGCTAGCGGGCCATTGGCGATCACCGAACGCTCGGCCCCGCCGCCTCCCCCTGAGGCCGACGTCTGCGCCAGGTCCGCCAATTCCCAGGATTCGCCGATCATGCTGTCCTGCCCGCCGGGGAGGGATCGTCCCAGTTTTTCCAGGGTTCGGCCTCCCCAGACTTTTTCTTTGTAAATAGGTTTAAAAGTGAGTGGGTAGATGGGTAGGTTCGAATCGGCCATGGGCTTGCCTCAGTGAGGTTGGTAGTGGTGCTTGAAGTATACGTCCGACCCGCCACGGAATGAAGTTATGGAAAACAGTTGATATCCGGCCCCGGCCCGGCAACAATAGATAGATACTCTGAAACGAGGCGAATTATGCACAATCAACATCGCATGATATTGGCGTTGATAGTGGCCGTGATGACTGGCCCAAGCGTTGCCACTGCCGAGCGGACCCCCAGCAGCGACCAGGGTTACGCTGTGGTCGATCCATACGCGCACTACCGCAAACACCAGGTCACCGACCGCACACGGTATGTCTCGCCGCGCACCCAAGCAGTTCGGTCCCGCGTGGTCTACAAGGACAACTCACGCAGTATCAGTGGATCTGGTTACAGCACCTATGGTGATCGCACCCGTGCCCGTGTCGTCCGTAAACTCGCCTATGCAGCGCCAGTAAAGACGTATGTAGAAACAGAAACAGCAACATATACGGATGAGGGTGTCGTCGGCACCGTCCGTGACGGCGTTGAAGATCAAGTCGTCCTGGTTCAGCCCTACATCAACAGCCGACGTTATGCCGGCTACAAGAGCTACCCCGGATACTTGCCCAACGGCACACGCGGCTATTACGGTGACGGGTACAGCCGATACCCTTCTTACCCGGTCTACCGAGCGCCCGTTCACATTGGCTACGGGTCCTACAACCGCTATGGGCATCGCAGTCACAGCTACGGTTACGGGCCAAGTTATGGTCATGGCTATAGCCACGGTTATGGCCACAGGTACGGGCATGGTGGTTACGGCCGAGGCTACGGGTATGGCGGGTATGGCCACGGCTACGGTGTTAGCTACGGCCACTACCGCGGCGGACACCGCTCGCATTCGGGTGTGTCGTTCCATTTCAGCTTCTAGCCCCGCAACTCCAACGACCGCACACACCGCTCAACATCAAATCACACCCCCCGGTCTCCCAGCCAGTAAGTCTCCCGCCCTAGGACATCCCCGGGTATCCCTTGGTTCAGCTATAATGCCGCGCCACAATCATCCCACTGTGATGGATACCCCAGGCACCTCCCGGATACGGCATGAACCCAAGACGCCCTACAAGACAGGTCACTCTCGGCGACAAGCAACACGGCATCATCCACATCGGCGGTGATGCGCCGGTGTCGGTTCAGACGATGACCGCGGGGTACACCTACGACATCGATCGCTGCGTGGCCGAGATCAACCGGCTCGCAGCGGCGGGTGCGGATATCGTGCGGGTGGCGGTACCCGAGCGCAAAGACACCCAGGCGCTTGCGAAAATACTCCCACAGGTCCGCGTGCCGATCGTGGCGGATGTGCATTTTCATTTTAAACGTGCGATCGAGGCCGTCGAGGCCGGCGTCCACAAGATACGCCTGAACCCCGGGAACATCAGCGACCGGTCCCAGGTCGAAAAAGTGATCGATGCCTGCAAGGAGCGCAGCCTCCCGATACGCATCGGGGTCAACGAAGGCTCGATCATCGAGCGTAAGGACAAGCAGAAGCGGATGCGTGAACTCGGCGAAGTCTTCGGTGACAGCCGCCACGGCCGACTGCTCGCGATCATGATCGCCAAGCTCGAAGAGTACCTGGACATCTTCTACGAGCGTGACTTCTATGACGTCGTTATCAGCGCCAAGAGCCCGGACCCGGTGTTGTGTCTTGAAGCCTACACCGAGATCAGCAAGCGTTTCGACCACCCGCTGCACCTGGGTGTGACTCATGCCGGCCCACGTGAGACGGGTATGATCCGCTCGGTCGCGCCACTGAGTCATCTATTGGCCGGCGGAATCGGCGACACGGTACGCATCAGCTACGCCAGCGACCCGGCGCTGGAAGTCGAGGATGCCCTCGAACTGCTTTACTGCCTGGAATTGCGCGAACGGGTCGGCGTGGACCTGATCGCCTGCCCGACCTGCGGACGCATCCAGGTAGATCTGTTCACGCTGGTGCAGGACGTACGAAAGTCACTGGCGGAACACATCGAGCTGCCGATCAAGGTGGCGGTGATGGGTTGTATCGTCAACGGCCCAGGCGAGGCCGAGGGCGCGGACGTCGCGATTTTTGCAGGAGATCGACGGGGCATCATCTACGTCCAGGGCGAAAAAGTCGCCAACGTCCCCGAAGAAGACATCCTCACCGCACTGCTTGCCGAGTGTCAGAAGTTCCAGGAAAAAGTCCGCCGCGGCGAGGCGAAGCTGGGCGAAAAAGTCGTCGACATCATCCCACCCGATCCGATCGGTGAGTTAGGCTCGGGTGTGGAGAAGATCGCGTCCGGGAACGTTGAGAAGGTGACGAAGCTGACGATTTCCGGGGAGTAGCCGGTTGGCGTCTGAAACAGATCCCTTTTGGCTACGTCCATATCTACATGGAGGTTCCGATATGACCGATAGTCCAGCCCACAATCAATCGGCCGATGAGAAGGCCAGGGTGGTGATCGCACAGATGCCTTGTTTAGCTTGTGGATACAACCTGCACGGGCTGGACCCTCACGGCTTCTGCCCGGAGTGCGGCCACTCTAACCTGCGGACCGTCGAGTCTCGCCGAAGCATGACCAAACGAGAGTTGGCGGCCTTGGCGTTTCGTGTTGCGGCCGTCTGGATGGCTCTGGGGTGGATTGAGGAATTTCTCCGCACCTTGGGCAACTTCTACGGAGGCAATGGGCTTCAGATTGTTATGTCTACGGTCTGCGCCGGGCTATACATTCTTGTGAATGCAATGCTGTGGTTGAAAGCCGACTATCTAGCGAGGCATGCCGTCGTTCATGACGGCCCTATATCACTTAGTGGAAGACTCGAGTATGAGCAATGCTTGTCGATTGCACTGAGTGTCATCGGAGTTATTTACATCGTGTACGCTGTATCTGGCACATCATGGGCCGTTTCAGCATGGCTGACAGATACATGGCAAAAGGATTACTCGCTGACCAGCCTTGTAGCATCTGCGATAAGCCTGCTGATAGGCTGTGTTCTGCTTATCGGTGCGAGAAGAATCGTAAGCGTTGTGATGTGGTTGCGTGTAGCCGGAACACGCAGCAAGATCGAGTCGTCAACCGAATCGTAACGGCTACGCCGGCGCAATCGTCACCGTCAAACCCCGGCTGGCAAACTGATACTTATAAAGCTCGGCGCGTTCGCGGTGGGTGGTCAGCAGCATCGCTCGCCCACGGGTGTGGGCCTCGATCATACGGCGGACCGCGGCCTGATCACTTAGCTGGGTGAGCCGCTTGATGGTGATGACCACGTCTTCCATCCCGTTGACCTGGTCATTGAGCAGGACAACTTTCCAAGGCGGCAGCATCCCGACCTTCGGCCTGGTAGTACGGCGAATAGGGTTGGGTGTTTGTGTAGCGGCGGGGGGCTCGCGGAGGCTGTCGGTGTCAGGCTCTTCAAGATCGAAGTTGCTCGACATGTCTTCTAAATGATCTGCCACGGCTTTCTCCCTTCAGTCGAAACTTCCCTGACCAAAGTATGGCTGGGCCCTGACTGTGGGCCGGCACCATTGATCGCATCCGTGCTGTGAATCGCGGCGGTCCCAACAGCGGGCCGTCAACGCTCCTGCGGCTCACATTGTACCAAACCACGGAGAACATGCCCGCATGCCGCATCGCACCGGATAGGGCTATTAAGGCAAGCGCGCTTTAAGATGGGTAAACCTGTGGTATTACAGATCGGGCATACCAGCAGGGAACTGGGGCCGAGGAGGTTTACTTTTGGGAGGAGGCGTGGAGATGAAATTAAACATCATGTACGCGACTGCAGTATCTGTGGGCCTGTTTGCTAAAGGATATTCAGTCTGTGAACGAGATTAAAGATTCACAAGTCGATATATCGCTGTGATGGCTATGTAATCCGCCTTAATTACACATTAATCACTTTATCACCCCAGGGGCATCAAAGTCCTTCTCAAAGCCCAATTGCTTAGGTAGAATACCGATGTCAACATTGGGGTGATGTGAAGGCGAAGGGGAAGCCTTCAGGGGTTGGGTGGCGGCATATCGTTAGTCGCAGTAAATAGGGTGGTTGTCTTGCCGCGGTCACATCAGAACCGGGGCGGCGAGGGGCGGTAATCAAAGAGTCAGGCGCGAATATAGGGCGTGTGTCGCACACCGATGGGGGGGGATGTTCTGCGCCACCGATGGTCGGTCAATCAGACGCGATGTCGTTGCTGCGGACCCGCGTGGATGCGGTCGCCCAACGCCGTTGCACAGTACTGATCGAAGGGGAGACCGGCACGGGTAAAGAATTGGTTGCCCGCCATATCCACATGGATAGCCACCGCGCCGCCGGGCCGTTTGTGCCGGTCGATTGTTCGACGCTGCCGCAGACCCTGTTCGAGTCACAGATGTTTGGGCATGTCAAGGGCGCATTTACCGGGGCCCAGCACAGCACACTGGGGTTTGTACGATCCGCCGACGGCGGGACCCTGTTCCTTGATGAGATAGGCGAACTCCCGCTTGCGGCCCAGGCCAAACTGCTTAGATGCATCCAGGAACGCATCGTCGTTCCGGTCGGTGCGTCCAAACCGATCGGCGTTGATGTGCGGATCATCGCAGCCACACACCGTAACCTCCGTGCCATGGCGGATGGCGGGACGTTCCGTGAGGACCTGTATTACCGCATCGATGTGGTCAAAATCAAAACTCCCCCCCTGCGTGACCGTGTGGGAGATATCTCGTCGCTTGTTCGCCATTTTGTTACTGAACTCGCCGAGTTATATGATGAGCCCGGCAAGCGGGTCGGCCCCGGGGTGATCGAAGCGTTGATCCGGCACGACTGGCCTGGAAACGTCCGGGAACTGAGTAACGCGATCGAGCACGCCTTCATATTCAACTCCGGTGAAGAACTTCTCGCTGAGAACCTGCCCAACACGGTAACCAGTGGCCGATCTGGCACCCCCCGGGCTGAACGAGGTGTCAGCCCTTTGGCACAAGTAGAAAGCGAACTGATCGCCCGTGCCTTGCGAGCCGCAAACGGTAACCAGAGCAAGGCCTCACAACTCATCGGGATTGAACGGCACAGACTCCGCCGAAAGATTGCGCGTTACGGCCTAGAGTCGCTAACACGACCCAAGTCAATCTAATACAGGCTACAAATTTGAACCACGTTCAGTGTGTTTGGTGCGCTTGGCGTACGTCTATGCGCCGGTATGAAACATACCAACTGGTACAAACCATTCCATCGTGTTCTAACTAGTGCTTGTACTTATAGCTGGTATGACGTGCGCGATAGATAAGGAATAAAACATTCCAGAATGACTCAAAACATCCTTTAGCAGTCGGGTGTGTCGTTCATGCTGTAAACGTTGGACCGTCTACACACTTATAAATACTTTAAAAGATTATCCCGGTTCGGCACGGGCTTCGCTTAATACCAGGTGCATTCGCATCAAAGTAATCAAGTGGAGCCCGCGATGATCTGTGTCCCTTACAACCCTGTACTCTTGGTCACACCGACTGGCGGTCAAGACATCAGCGAAACGGGAAACGCAACAGACCCGTGGTTGTCGGTCCGGGCTAAGACCGTCGGCGAGGCGCTCCGCCATGTCCGCCAGCACCAACCGCGCGTGCTTGTGGTGAATGTATCCACGCTGTCTTACGGCAGCAGCGCATGTGACACAGCCATGCGTGTGATCCACGAGGTGCGGCGGCGGCTGTCGGGGGTGTCGATCATTGTTCTAGGCGCGTCCGAAGACCCATCCATGGAGCAGGCGGCTCGCCGCCAAGGGGCAACTATCTATCTGACAGTCAGCGGGGGCAACGGGCTCAACGAGGCACGTCGGTATATCCGGGCGCTGCATCCTCGCGATGGCCCAGTCAACGCCCACGGCCCACCACACAGCGGTGTGCCCCCGCGACGAAGCGGGTCTTGAACACGCTCTAAATAGCTTTTAACAACCCGTGAAACATTGACACTAGAAGAAAGTAACCGCCGACATGCCACCGGGCTTGCGGCCAACAAGGGGGAAGGAGAGACACCATGTGCATCATCTTAAACAACAACAGGAAGAACCTGCGTAAGGCAAGCGGTGAAGAGTTGCTGCTTCTAGCCGTGCTCGGAGACTCAAACCTCAAGCCGCAAATCGACCAGGAGCTTGATCGCCGAGCCCGAATTAGTGCCGCCGGTGGTAGGGGCGTGGTGCCTCACCCGATCCCAATGTTCTCCGGTTTTAGTGGCCATGCCGCGTAGAAGCGGGCCGTGGCCTGGCTATGTCCGGAAACCCAGATTGATTGTGACAACTAAAGCCTCTTCTCTACTCCCGCCGCGCACTACCCCCCGACTCTCGGGGGGCGGCGCACCGGGTGTGACGACCATCGGCGTATCGGAACAGATGAAACGAGCCACGAGCGCTGGTGTTTAAGAGCCAGCAATGAATATGAATGTCCGTTTATAAGCGTTGATTGAACACCACAACCAGCTGGCAGACTCATACACGAAAGGCACAAGTCATGAACAATTCACTATCAAGGATAATTCTGACCCCCGCTCTCGCCGTGGTTTCTCTAGTGATGTGTAACCCCGCTCTTGCCCAGGGAACCGCAAACGGACCTGTCACAAGCCACACCGTTGACCCCGGGCCGATCGTACTGATAGGCGACCCACTTAGCCCGATCCCGATAGACCTGGACCCCAACGGTCAACCGTGGACCAAGAACATCGTCGACCCCAACCTCCTGATGATTAACGGCGGCCCGCTGGAGATCATCGAAAACATCCTCAATGCCGGGACCGAACCCTGGCTTGATTGGCACGAGCACATCCTGCCGGACGCTATCGGTGTCATCCCCGGCGTATGGTCGAATGTGAATCTCTCCGTGAACGGCAACCCAATCCTGTTCAACTCCTTGGGGCTAAACACGTCGGACCTCTGGCTTGACTCCTTCAGTCAGCCAGTGCTGCCCGGCGACGTTTTAGAGATCCGCAAGACAGTTGACGCGTTCGCCACGCCCGCTCTGTTCACCATGAGGATTCAGGAATACCCAACTCCCGAGCCCGCCAGCGCGGCTCTGATCGGGGTCGGCTCACTGATGCTTCTTGGAAAAAGACGTTGGCGATCATCGTAATACAGGCTCACCCAATAGCTCATTAAGTACACAGCAAAGACACAACAGCATCACAATAAAACTCTCCACTCATGAAAGGAAAGAGCCATGAAATCTTCACTCTCTAGACTGATCCTGACCCCCGCTCTCACACTGGCATTGTTAGCGATGTGCAACACCACCTTCGCCCAAGGCACAGCGACCGGCCCGTTCACCAGCCACATCGTTGACCCCGGGCCGATCGTGTTTATCGGTGATCCGGTCAATCCAATCCCGATAGACTTGGATCCCAACGGCCTGCCCTGGTTCAAGAGCATCACCGATCCGAATGCCGTGGTCACGGGTCCCGGACTGCTGAGCATGGTCGAAACCATCCAGAATGTCGGGAATGAGCCCTGGTTCGATTGGCATGAGCACATCCTCCCCAACGCAGCCGGTGTCACTTCCAGCACTTGGTTCAGCGTCAAACTCTCAATCAATGGCAGCCCGATCGGGTTTGTCCCCACTGGCCTGGGCACAGCAGATCTTTGGCTTGACACCTTTTCCCTGCCCGTGCTACCAGGCGACATCCTGGTGATCGAGAAAGAGGTTGAGGTCTTCCCCCTCACACCGGGATCATCTGGCCCCATCCTCAGAATCCAGGAATACCCGACACCCGAACCCGCCAGCGCGGCTCTGATCGGACTCGGCTCGATAGCTCTCTTAAGCAAGAGACGCTCAGCCGGATAGCCTCCGACGCAACCTCCCGCCGGCACACTTGCAGGTGTGCCGGCGGCTTCTAACGACGAGATATCAATAGTTACTTACCACGAAAGAACCTCTTATGAAACGTCTGACAAAAACAACTCTGACGGCTTGTATGGCCAGCGCCTTATTCACGGGGAGTACACAGGCCGCGTTAATCACCACGTCCGCGCCGCTAGGCCCTTCGACGGTCATCGACTTCCAACAGTTCAGCTCGGTGGCAACCGCCAACGCCGTGCCCGTACAGGTCAGCACCTTTGTGGGTGAAGACGTAGAGCTGTTCGGCTTGGGACCAAGCAACACATTCGTCGGACCCATCAGTTTCAATCTGGCAGGCAATGGCCAGTGGCTCAGTTCGACCGACGTCAATTTCCGCAGTGCCTACCTGCCCACCAGTGTCGCGGATGCGATGGCTTTCGTGTTCAACACAGCCCCAATCCGCGGTGTGGGGGGATTCATGAATTACCCACCGGGGTTCGGCCCCGTCTTGATCGAGGCCTACGACGCCGGCGGGGTACTCCTGGAATCCTACGACCTGACCGCTTCCGCGCCGATCAGCACACCCGGTGGCGTCAACCAAGGTGCCTTCCGTGGCATCCTCCGTGCCACCAACGACATCACAAGCTTTCGGATCACCAGCGACTTCGCCGTGCTGGACAACCTGACCTTCACCCGTGTCCCCGAACCGGCGTCGCTGGCACTAATGGGGCTCGGCACCGTTCTCGCCGGATCAAGGCGAAGATCGTCTCGATGACTTAGCAGGGGGTTGCGTTTCCTCTTACTCATTACAACTCATCACTAAGGGATAGAATCATGACTACCAAACAACTACTCCGCGGCATCAGTGCGACAACCCTGGCTCTCTCGTGTGTCAGTCCACTTCAGGCGGGTGCAATCACAGCGTTCACCCCATTCCCCGGCATCAATTCCGTGGCAGGCGTTGTTATCAATCCACCTGCACCTGCGAATAACGACGATGTCGCTGGATTATCCCCGAACGACCTTTTCGTTACGCAGAAAGACTACATCGCCATCGGTGCTGTCGACATCGTGTTCGATGTCGTGCCTACCGGCGGAGTCACCGAGTACTCGATCCGTGAAGGCGTAAGCAACTCCACCGGCATCGACTGGTCGGGCTACACCATCCAACTGGGGTTTGGGACAGGTGCCGGCTTCGTGCCGTCGACTCCGGGTGATGGGCTCGACTTTGACTCACTCGACTTTAATTCCCCCCTGGATTTCACCGTCTTCTTCCCAACCGCCATCAACACTACGGAAGACGAAATTGTGGCCAGTGGGGGTGTGATGCCTGCAGGTGCTTTTAGCCTGCCCTATTTTAGATTCTCCATCGATGTGCCCGACACCTTCAGCAAGTTCACACTCCGTCAGCTCCCCACAGCAGTCCCAGAACCGATGTCGGCCTCCATGCTGGCGATGCTCGGCGTGGGCGCTCTGACACGTAGGGCAAGGAGGCGAGCTTAGCAGCGCCAGAAATATCCTCTTGTCAATTTGAATCACATAGTTCTGTCCGACTCATACATACTCAAATACTTTTAAAGGCTGAATATCATGAAAAACCCATCCCCATCCCAATCCACACTCCTCGCATCGCTCACCCTCTGCCTCACTCAAATGATCTGCATCCCACAAACCGCACAAGCCTACTTAGGCGGGTTTGAGGGCGTGGATGGTTACGGCTCCTTCCTGAACGAAGTGTCCACAACCAACGCCGGCGCACACGGCGCAAATGCCGGCGGCGGAACACTCGCCACGATCCCGCTCAACACCGGTCTGTGGACCAAACTTCAAGGCCCGGTCTTCCCGGCGACAGGCACGGCTGGCGGCATTGCGTATGCCACGGGCCATCAGAATTTAGACCGCCTAAACCCAAGCACGGCAGCCCAGGCCCTGGTGATCACCACCAACGCCGACGGCTGGGGCGCGGGGCCTCAAGAGTATGCCTACTCTGTCGATACATTTGACTTAGGCGGTGCGAATCCGTTAACCACCGGCTCAGATACGATCGACATCTCCTTCTGGTCGTGTGCTCAGATCGTTGGCTCAAGCGACCCCGCCAACGGATTGGGTGCGGGAACGATCGGGGATACCGTTTCGTTCTACGACAGCAGTGGCAATCTTGGTTTCAGCGTCGGCTACCGCCAGCCCGGCACGACGACCGACTTCGCCGCCACCAACGTCGGATCGTGGGTGCAATCGGCCGTGGCGGTGAATCCCAGCACCTACCACCGGTGGGACATCACCCTGGACCTGCTTAACGACACCGTCTCGATCAGCATCTTCGAGGCCGGGACGTTGACGAACCTTGTGTCCGGCGCCCCGCTGGTCAACAACATGAACAACTTCTCGGAGATGCGGTTTGAAAGTACTGCGGGTGTCAATAACGCCAAGATCTGGTCGCTGGACGACTTTGGGATGGATATCCGTCCGGTACCCGAGCCCGCGTCGTTGACACTGTTTGCTATGGGTCTAGCTACGCTGACCCGGCGTCATCACCAAGCCAAGTAATTCTTACCTAAGAATCCAGTTTTCCGTCCTTACTACTTCACAATTTCAATCTTGAAAATTCTAAATCAAACCAGGAGCCTCATCATGTCATCTCGCAACCTATTCACCACCTTGTTCGTAGCCGCTGTGTCCGTAAATGCCTCCAGCCAGATATACGCCGTACCCACGCAGATGACCCACTTTGACACACCCAACTGCGACACCCTGTTCATCCCCGACGATGTCCATGAGATCGGCGATGTCGCGGGTTTTCCGTCAAACGAGGCGCTGTTCGCAACCGACTTAGGCCAAACATCACTGAGTTCCTGCCTGAATTCTGACGACCCAACCGTCCCCAATGTGGTAGTCGATATAAGAAACCTCTCCGGGATCGCTTGGGAAGAGGTCTGGTACGTCGCCGATCCTGACACCACCATTTCCAACTACGACGGCGAGGCCAACGAACTCCCATTCTCTCCGATCCAAGAGGCGTTCCGGATCGACAACGATATCCTTGATCCCGGTGGTTTCAACCACGCGCTGATTTTCGAAAGCATCACCGCCGACGGCATCTGGGAAATCAACGAGACATGGCAGTTCATCATACAGGACTACTCCAACCTCTCGGGCCTGTCAGCAGCTGACTTCAATTCCATCGGCGTCGGCGACAATTCGCCTAACCTCGGGATCAACGATTCCTCCGGCAGCATCATCGCCGTCACAAAAGTACCCGAGCCCGCGTCGCTAACGCTGCTGACACTCGGTGCGTTGGTTAGTGTCAGACGCCGGCACTAGGAGCTTCCGTGAACACCGTAACCCCTAAAGGTAACTAGGCTATGACACGCAATCACAACATAAACATCCTCGCCGTGATTACCGCCCTGACGACGAGCATACATGCCTCGGCCTCACCCACGACGATCACGCACCAGGACCTGTCAGACTGCGATACGCTGGGGCCACTGCCTAACGTGATGGATGAGTTGGGCACCGTGGTGTTTCCCGCCGACGAGTTGATATCGGCCGTTGCCAACGTGACATCGATCGATGCCTGTCCGTTGAACTCCAGCGTCAACATCCCCAACGCACTGCTGGTCATTACCAATCTGACCAATCTATCTTTCACGGATCTGCACTACGTGGCGGATCCCGCCACAACTTTTTCCAACTTCGACGGCCTGATCAACGGCGAGGAAGCGGTGGTGATCGACAACGTGGGGGTCAACCGGCCGCTGATCGCGGAGATCGGCGGGACCCAGCCGTTAGTTTTTGAGCCCGGTGAGACATGGGAGATCGTGCTGGATGACTGGTTCAGCGCCATCGGCTTAAACGCCGCTGATCTTAGCTCGATCGGCGTACCCAGCATCATCGCGCCCGACCCGTCCAGCGGCAGCATCGTTGCGAATGTAGTCCCCGAACCGGCCAGTCTGGCGCTGATGTCCTTAGCCACACTGACACTTCTAAAAAGAACGCGCTAGTCATGAAACGCTTCCAAGCTGCAATTGCCCTAGTCGTCAGTTTAACTCTTCTGCCAACCATGGTCAGCGCAGCTACGCTGGCATTCGACTGGGCAGCCGATCCTGCTTACCTCACCAGTTGGCAGAACGGCAACGGCATCGACGATGGCAGCACGCGCGGCCAGTCATTGGACGGGGATATTGATGGCTTTGGGAGGGCGTGGGGGGTATGGGATTAGGGGGGCTTGCACTCGTGAGGCGTGGTCGTGGCTCGGTTCCACAGCCAGCGAATCACCCGGCCAAGATGAAGGGAGAAAGCCAACGAAGAAACGACCAAGTGTAAACGTACACCCTGTAAGGAGGAAGCGATAGCTGAGAAACGATGTGCTTCAGACACATGCAACATAGCTCACACTCAAGAAGGAGAATGACCATGACACGCATCACCAAAATCTCGATGGCAACTCTAGCAGCATTTGTGTTTGTTATTATTGCGGGATTACCAGCGGCGCACGCGACCCACTTCGCCGGCGGTGAAATCATCTACAGAAGTGGAGCAAGCACCGGGCCACCGACCACCTACAACACAATCGACATTGAGCTGGTAGCCCTAAGCCTGACCAGCAGCGATCCCAACGGGAACGTCGTGCCGCTGCCTCCTCCCGGCCAGACGTTTCAGATCGACAGCTTCTTCGACGTTTTCTACGAAGTAAGTATCGGTGGGGGCACCTTCCAGATTGATTCGTTCTTTGACATCACCTACCGGGTGAGCCCCGGTAACACCACCGGGAGTTGGGATACCGAGATGGTCTCGATGTCTCTGACCGGCCAAGCCCCTGGCGGTCCAGTGATCGAGATCCGTGAGTCCCCGACACTGCCGTCGCCGGGCCAGATCGTTGTATCTGACCTGCCCGATGGGACGTTCCAGATCGATAGCTTCTTCGATGTCTTCACCGAGATCAGTATCGACGGCGGACCCTTCGTCCCGGCAGACAGTTCCACCCGGATCGTCATGAACGCTCAAGTCCCCGAGCCCGCCTCGCTGGCGCTGATGGGGCTCGGCATGCTGACGGCGGTGCGACGACACAGAGCAGGTAACCGCTGCACATGAACGCCAGAAAATCTACACATGGGTTATGTCTGGTGTCAGGCCAAGCGTTCAATAACGGCGTCCGCAAACGCGTCGGTGCCGAGGGTGCCGCCTAGGTCACGGGTCTTTTGGTTGTCTTGCAGAGCCTGGTTGTAGGCGTTCTTGATGGCGTTGGCGGCTTTGAGGCAGCGGTCGTCCTTGCGGGTCTCGGCGAGGTGGTTGAGCATCATCACACCGGACATCAGTAGGGCAAGCGGATTGGCAATGCCTTGTCCTGCGATGTCCGGGGCACTGCCGTGGACCGCTTCGAATATCGAATCTTCGACTCCGATGTTGGAGCCGGGGACAACGCCCAGGCCGCCGACCAGCCCGGCAGTAAGATCACTGATAACGTCCCCGTAGAGGTTTTCCATCAGCAGCAGGTCGAACTGCGTGGGGTCTTGGACAAGCTTCATGCAGCCGGCGTCGATGATCTGGGTTTCGTAGGGAATCTCGGAGAACTCGCTCTCGTGGACTTCCTTGACACAATCCAAAAACAGCCCGTCGCTGAGTTTGAGAATGTTGGCTTTGTGGAAGACGGTGACCTTCTTGCGGCCGCGTTTCTTAGCGTACTTGAAAGCCTGCTCAGCGATGCGGGTGCAGGCGGTCCGGGTAGCGATCTTAAGGCTGGTCACGACCCCCGAGGTGATCTCGTTTTCTACCCCGGCGTACAGGCCCTCGGTGTTCTCCCGGAAGATAACCAGATCGACATCCTCGTAACGAGTGGGAACACCAGGGAGGCTGCGGACGGGGCGGATAGCGGCGTAGAGGTCCAGCTTCTTGCGGAGTTGGACGTTAACGGAGGTAAAACCTTTGCCGACGGGGGTGGTGCAGGGGCCCTTGAGCGCAACGTGGTGTTCACGCACAGCGTCGATGGTGGATTGGGGCAACACCTCGCCCCCGGCTTCGAGCGCGGCGATACCCGCATGATGCTCGTGGAAAGCCACCGGGGCGTTGGCGGCTTTAAGGATCTTGAGGACGGCGGCAGACACGGCAGGGCCGATGCCATCGCCAGGGATCAGAACGGCTTGATGGATGGTTGGCATGGCGGACAGTGTAGCGAGGTGCGCAGAAGATGCACGGACAAGCGACGAATCATGTCGGGAGGCGGGTGTGACTTCTTATAGGCAAACGACCAGACGGTAGCCGACCGTGCTAAAGCGGAGGATAAGAGACGCCGTATCCCAGCGATCGGATCAAGTCGCGGGTGGAATCTGTGGTGTTAGAGCATTCTCAATCCAAGTGTATCGCCCCCCAGTTCATAGCTGCGGGCTTACAGCCCGCAGGACCGCCATCTGTAAGATGGCGGCTATCAATAACCGCTACAGTTGAACAGGGAGTGCTATAGCCCAAGCCTAACGGGGTTGTTGGGCGGCCTGCTGGCCCGCGGCCCGCTCTCGCAAAAGGTCGATGCGTTCGCGGACTTCCTCAGCCATCCGGGTGTTGGGGAAGTCTCGGATGATCTGCTCACCGACACGGATGGATTTGAGCCATTCCTTGTCGTGGACCGCCATCTTGAATTGCACGCCCAGGTTGTCACGTTTCTTGCCGATGACGCCGCGTGCGACTTCACGGAAGGGTTCGGCCTCACGCTCGGTGAGGTAACTGTCTAGTTCCGTGAGCAGGGCGATGGCCCCATCGACGTCGTCTTTCTGCGCGGCGGCGAGGAAGTCGCGTTCGATCTGTTGCTTATAAGCCTCTTGGGCCTTGCGGACGTATTCGTCGACCTGGGCGACACGCAGATTCTCCGGATAGATCCGCTTGATCTTCAAGGCATCGGACAAAGCCTGTGGGAAGTCGTGTGCGGCGATGATCTGATCGAGCCGCTGCAGCAGGACGGTGATCCGTGCGTCGATGACGGTGCTGCGAGCGGACATGATCTGCTCGCGGAATTCCTCCGCCTCCTCGCGGTAGCCGAAAGTCTGACTCATCTCCTGGACGAGGACCAAGGCGGCGTCAAAGTCCTTGCGCGTGATGTCGTCGGTGATCGCCTCACGCAATGCGTTGACGTCTTCCTGCCGGTAAGCGATGCGTTTGGCGGTGTCGCTGAGGAGCATGCGGTCGCTGATAATCTGTAGCTGGGTCAAGACGTCGCCGCTATTTTCGGCGGTGGATTGTCTTGCGGATGCTCGGCCGTAGATCCCCAGTCGCACAGCAGCGGCCATAAGGGTGTACGCACTGGCCATCGCTAGCAGGATGCTAAAAATGTACGCCGCATAGCTGGCCACCATCGCGGTCGCCGGTTCAGCGAAGCTGACCTTGGAGAGCACGATCGAGGCGGCGAGTGCAACCACCGCCGACCCAACCATCAACAGGGCTGCGGCAACAAAGAGGCCGTCAGGCGTGGCGAAGAAAGAATTGCGTTTGGCAGGCTGATCGGGCATCGGTTGACCCTTATCGTAAAGAAATCAAAATTCACAGTCCGAAGCTACTTGTCGCTGTCGGGTCCGTCAAACCCAAGCGGGCCGGTTTATCGTCTTCGGCCCATCGGGGCCTGGCATTGTCGTGCTGCTAGAACGACCCCGGTGTGGGCTCGCTGGAGCCGCTGCAATCGAATTCCGTCGGGACCAGACACATGAACTTCAAGACGTCTTGGCCGGTGTTTATGAATTGGTGCGTCTGGTTGGCGGGGATATATAGGACGTCGCCCGCCTTGGCCGAGGTGTCCTGGGATTCGTCCTCACTGGTGCCCACCGCCGCCTGACCCTGCATAATCAAGATCTCGTGCTCGTAGTTGTGCTGGTGCCTGGGCGTGTGTCCGCCGGGCTGAACCTCAAATAAACGCATGGCAAAGTTCGGGGCACCGTCATCTTGGCCAACCATCAGCCGCATCGTGACCATCGACGCACCGGGCATGTCCATGGAACGGGCTTGGGTATCTTCGGGCTTGCGGATGAGCATGGCAGATCCTTAGTAGAGCTTAAGCCCTATTGTAATCACAGGTTCGGCTAAAAGCGATGTGTATTTGAGCCGGACTGGTCAGACCAGGCAGGTAAAGGGCCCACAGGTGCCAAGTATAAGGCTTGCGGGTGATAGGGGGCGGTAGGGGAGTTATCCCAGAGGACTGTTCGAGGACTATGTGGGAACCATTCCGCGAGGGCTATCCCCGGTGGATAACCTTGCTCTGTATGGACAGGCCGCAGGCGGTGCAGCGGGTTTTGCCGGTCTTCTTTTTGGCGTCCCATTGCAGCGGGCCGTCCGCGAGCATGGCCGAGGCGGCGTGGACACAGAAGCCGTCGGGAGTGGTTGCCCCGAAGGTGTACTCGTTTTTAGTGGAACACCCGGTGAGGCATTTGCCATTACGTCCGGTGAGTTTGACGGACCAGCAGGGGGTAGCGGTGGGGCCCGAGCCTTGGGATGTAGATACCCCAGCCGTGTCGCCCGCGACGTCTGCCTTGTGGTCCATCGCCAGGTTGGCTAATTCATCGGCACGTTGGTTGCCTTCACGGCGGACGTGCTGGATCTCCCAATGATCGAAAGTATCCAGCCGTTTGATCGCCTCCTGGTATAGCAGCTTGAGGTCCGGGGACTTCACCCGGTACTGCCCGGTGATCTGGCGGACGAGCAATTCCGAGTCGCTGTGGATATCCAGTGAAGTGCCACCCAACTCGCTGGCCTGCTTGAGAGAATGAAGCAGCCCCTGGTATTCGGCAACATTGTTGGTGCATTTACCCAGGAAGTAACCGGCCTCATGCAAAGTCTTGCCGGTCTCGCAAGCAACGATAGTCACCCCAGCAGAAGCCGGGCCTGGGTTGCCTCGCGAGCCGCCATCGAAGTGGATCGTGAGTTTCAAGATCGAGGTTTCCCGGATGCGTGGTTCAAGTGGTGTAGGTTGCCGCGTCAAACGACGGGGCCAGCCCGTGGGTGGCTACTTACTTGGCACCGATCTCAGCCTTCAATTCCTGCTTAATATAGAGAAACCGGTTGCAGCTTGGACAAGTAATTAACTCATCCGGCTTCACCATCACAGCGTTCACACGCTCGATCGGCAGTTCCATGTAGCAGCCGTTGCAGGTGTATTCCCGGCGGCGGCGGTCCTGCTCCTCGATCTGACCGAGGGTTTCCCCCTCGTAGTGGTCCGCAAGGCGCTCAAAAGTTGTCAGGATGTCCCCAGGCATCTCGGCGGCTGCGGCCTCGCGCTTAGAGGTCGTTTCATCCAGTTGCACACCAACCTCGTCCTTGGCGCTCTGGACCTCGGTCTTGGCGGATTCGACGAGCTTCGCCTGGTTATCAACCTGAGTCTTGATCTCCCCAAGCCGTGCCTTAAGCTCGTCCGCAGCGGTCATCTTCCCAAGGGCCTGGTCTTCCAGCTTCCCTTTCTCATCTTTGAGCGTATTCACCTCGACCAGCATGGCCGAATATTCTTTGTTATTACGCACGCTGTTCATCTGCTCACGCAGCTTGGCCACGCGTTCCTCAGCGTCGGTCGACTGGTGCTCGAGCGTGGCGAATTCGGCCTGCGCGTGCTTGAACTGGTCGGACAACTCCGACTGCTGCTGGCGCAGTTGCGCCAGTTTCTTGTCTTGTAGGGTAAGCCGGCGGGTGGCGGCGTCCAAGCGGGTTCGTAGGCCCCGTACCTGTTGATCGAGCAGGAATAAGTCGTATAGCTTTTCTTGAAGCGACAACGCGGGTCTCCATGAGGATCGTGTTCCACCGAGCATTGAATCATAGCACATCCAAAGCCCTTAGGGGGAGCCGCCCCCAAATCACCCCCGGAGGAACCCCCTGACTATCCCTGGCATGCCCACAAGACAGCCCCGCTAAGGCTTTTTTTCAGTGATCTCACAGCGTTAAGGCCTGTTTATAGGTTGCCGTATAGAGCCGCTGAACGTATACTCCCCGCGCCGGGTCGACAATACGGGGCTGTAGCTCAGTTGGGAGAGCGTCTGTATGGCATACAGAAGGTCGCAGGTTCGATCCCTGTCAGCTCCACTTACATAAGCCAAAGGGCCTAAGGCAAACAAAAGCGATCCAGAGATGGGTCGTTTTTTTTATTGGATGTACGGCGAGGATGGCGGGAGGCAAAGCCTTGAATTGCCCCGTGCCTGCATCAAAAAAAACGCTTCGGACGGCTGTGCACCGCGCCCGAAGCGTTTGTGGGTTGGGGCTCCGGGCAGGCCTCCCTGGGAGGCGACCTTACAGGACCCCTAGCAAACTACACCGATCAAAAATTCAGACCGGGGGGATTATTACGGTCAACTTGCGAGGCATTGCCGGGTACGTACTCACTGGATACCCATCAGGCTCGCTGTTGCGCCAGCGTGGCGAATACGCGGGGTGACTTCTTGGCCAACTCCGCGAGTCACGCCATCAGCGCCGATGATCTCTGCGCCCTCTCCCGGAGAGTGCGACTACGCCCAACCCGATCAGAGCCAGTGAGGCGGGCTCTGGGATCAGTAGGTCCGAGGGCTGATCGGTTGCATCGAACCAGCCGTGGAACTGCTCGCCCTGGTCGGGGTATTGGCCCCACTCCAGCCAACTCGTGCCGGCGGGGTCGGGCACAAGGAATCCGTCTTGCCCATAGGCCGGGTGCAGCAGAGAGTAGGGGTGGAACCAGATGCCGATGTTTTCATCGAATCCGATACCGTTCCAATCAGCGTCACTGCCGTACAACGGGCTGTGAGAGTTGATCGCCGAGGTGTCGATGGTGAACGAGACGACGCGCCCTCCGGTGGTGTCCACGCTTGCGGCGGCGGTGACAAAGGTCGGGTCATTCTCAGAGGAGACAATCGGGTCGGGTGCCTGGTTCCCCGGTGCGACGGCACCATCGAAGAACGAGTCAGCACCGTTTTCGCCGTTGTAGGAATAGGCGGTAAGGATCGGTGTGGTGTCAGAGACCGCATCGAAGTAGAGGATCGCGTATTCGCCATCCGTACCGATGGGCATCGGGCCGTTGTTGATGACCAGGAAGAAGCCATCAGGCAATTGCCCCGTGCCCGGCTCGGGCTCGAAGGCCGCGATGAAGGACAGCGACTGACTGACCGAGTCGAATTGGGTGGTGACGTTGGTTACCACGCCGGCTTCGGTGTTCGTGAAGATGGGCCCGACGCTTCCATCAAACCCAGGTGGGCGGTCCCATTGGAAACCATAGACGTCCGCTTGCACGGCGTTGGCTCCCATGAGAACTGTGGATGCGAGGGCTGCCGCGGTGAGCGACAATCTCCGAGCGCGCAATTTGCGCGATCGGGGGGTACTAATTTGACCAGCCATTAGGACTTCTCCTTCACTCCACGCTAATAGAGCTTGCGGATAAGAAGTCCCCTCCTTTTACAACACGTCAATTATACACCACTTCATTCATATTGCACCCCCTTTAAGCGTATTGCTTCGCTTGGACGAATGGCACATGAACCATAAATACCTATTGTGAAATAAGATACACGATAGAAAATACTTTGAACCCGATCATCGGCTGTCAAGATAGGTAAACTCTGCGGCACCCACTATTATCGGACGTATGGCCGATACGTCTCGTGAGGACGGCATGCGAATGATCCAATGGCCCTGGTGGGACTCGAACCCACACTGGCGCGATTTTAAGTCGCGTGCCTCTGCCAATTGGGCTACAGGGCCGGTGTGATTGCCAGTCTACCGCCCCAGCGGCGGTGGGGCCAAGCGGGGTGCTCCCACCAATAAATCACTGTGGATTCATCCCCGCCCAATGCCAGCTCTCGCCTGATGGTAGAAGGGTATCAGGGCTTGGTGAACCACTGCTGGATCACGCGCTCCGCGGGTTGGTTCCTAAAAGAGAAACCCGTCCCGTCACCGTGGCGATCCCGGCGTTGGGCGTCGGTGAAGACTTTCCAGATAAACAGGCCATGCCACCAAGGCTCGTCGGCGTAGGTCTGGAAGAGCGCCTCGTAAGCCCGTGTCTGGATCATCGGGTCCGGCTCACCGCCGCTATCAAGCCAGGGTTCACGGTAAGTGCCCGTGGCCGGGCGGTAGCCGACCTCCAGGAAAACGACCGGCTTACCAAATCGGGTGTGGACCGAGGCGATCTTCTTTTTGTGCGGACGCCAAGCCTCAACCAGCTGATCGACCGTGGCGTCATCTGGAGCGTCCAGCGGGAAGTAAGCGCTGATCCCAATAGCATCCAACTCGTCCCAGAAGTCGATGGCTTCAAACTCCTGATCCCAGTGCGCAGCGTAGGTGAGCTTGCCCCGATAGACCTTTTTGACCTCACGGATCAGGGTCCGCCAGTCCTCGGGGTAGCGCGTGGTCTGGCTAAGCAGCTCGGTACCGACGCACAAGGCATCCGCGCCCGTCTCCTGTGCCAGCCGGGCGTAGTGGAGCATGAATCGCAGGTAGCTCCTGCGCCACCGCTCGTGATCCCCATGTGAAATCTGGTCGATCGTCCCGTGCCAGTCATCGCCACGCCAAAAGTCCCGGGACCAGATGTGCGGCTTGATTAACACCTTCACCCCCAGCGTATGCGCGGCCGCGACCTGCTCCGCAAGGTGTCGGTCGGTCAGCGTGGAATCACGGCCCGGACGTGGTTGATTAGGGTTCGTCTTGGGAGATACGAAGTCTGCCAACGGCTTGTCGGGATCGAACCCCGCAACGTAATCCTGTCTCGCAGAGTGCTGGTAGCCAAAGGGCGTAAGTGCAACCCAGTCTACCCCCATCCCCTGGAGGTTGGTGAGCTCACGTTTCGAGGCGTCCGAGCCGTAGCCCAATCCGGCCCGATGGATGTGGGCGTAGTTCACACCACGGACAACTCGGCCGTCCAGAGTAGTCCGGGCAACGGACGTGGCTGAGTCAACACCGAATTGCGCGGAGTCCCCTGGCACAGCCTGGCTAAGCACCAACATCAAGCACACGATCACTTTGTTGAGATAGAGCATGAAAGGGTTTCCCGCCTAAGGCACCGCCTGTATTCCCCTAACAACGCGCCCAAGCTACCAATTATTGCCGACCGCATCCGTCTGTAACGATTAGTGCCAGCCTAATTACACCTAATTATGACATAACGCTAGCCCGCCTGCGGCCATGGGCTAGATTTCAACCACACCGGCTTTGTTGTTGCTGGTGGTGTTGAATCAATGGGGCGGAAGGTGAGAAAGGAAAGGCGACTATGCCGGTATCTGGTTTAAGACAGCTTGCTTTGGGCTTAGCTGGGGTGCTGGGAGCTGTGGGGATTTCCCAGGCCGCGAGTCTAGCCCACCCCGGGCAGTTGCTGGTCCAAGACGGCGTGTACGACAACATCGTCGAGACCTCGATCACCGACCCGCTGCCTATGTACGGCACCCCCTTCGCCAGCACGGGGAACGCCATGGTATTCCCGTTGCCCTCGTTCACCGCAACCGCGACTAGTAACGCCTCTGACCTGACCTCGGGGGCTCTGGAATTCACCTTCGATGCCGACCCGGGGATGATTATCAACACCCTATCGATCTTTGAATCCGGCACCTTCAGCATCGTCGGCGGGGGGAGTGTCTCAGCATCCGGGGCCCTGACCGTCCGCTACTTAGACGACCTGACCCAGCAACTCGTCACACTCGCAGACCCGATCCAATTCGTAGCCATCCCAGACGCGGCCCCAGGGGGGACGTTCCCCATCGACGGCCCGGCAGCGGGCACATGGCTTGGGACCGCTCTGATCGACCTGGAAACCATGGGCATCCAAACATCCCATGTGATCGTTGCCATGGACAACAACCTCGTCGCCAGCGCCTTGGCCGGGGGCACCGCCACCATCAGCAAAGA
Source organism: Phycisphaeraceae bacterium (assembly GCA_029260615.1). Lineage (GTDB taxonomy): Bacteria > Planctomycetota > Phycisphaerae > Phycisphaerales > Phycisphaeraceae > JAJRRS01. Next base: position 28,142 of record JAJDCX010000032.1, read on the forward strand.
CAGCCTGACCATCAACACCACCTTAACCCCCGAACCCGCCAGCATCGCCCTGATGGGGATCGGCTTGGCTCTGATCGCCCGGCGGGGGTCATAGACTCTAGGCCACCTCTAATAATTGAAATCCCTCCGCGAAAAATCCGCTTGCGGCTTAGCGAGGCCCCATGGATGACCTGCGTGTGTGTATTTTTAGAGGTGGCCTCTAATCAACGACTGGCCCACAACAGTTCAATATCCAATAAAGCAACCGGCCAGTCATTGGGGACTGGCCGGTTGTTTCGTAATACGGTTATTTAATTGTCCAGCGGACGACTGACCAGGTCAGCTTACCGCCGTGTCCGCCCCAGCACCGCGAGCCCCCCAAGACCCAATAACGCGAGGCTGGCGGGTTCGGGAACGGTGATGATCTGCGACAAAGGCGCGGGGTCCGACCCAAACGGATCATTGCGAATAAAAACGTTCGGACCGAGATTCTGATCCACATCCAGCAGGTTGCCCTGGAATCCTACGAAGAGGTTGGGGCCAAAGATATTGATCACGTTCCGGGTTCCCGCATTTTCAGGGCGCCCCGTGTCGGCATTGTCTTCAAATGGCTCGCCCCGGCGGATCCTCAGAACCCCCTTGAACCCGGCACCCGGTAGGGTGGGATTGTTTTGGCTGACCCACGGCACAAGCCCGGGGTTAGCACGCAGCCTATCGTACGCGGCGATGTTGTTCTGGATCCACCGCCACCAAGCGACGGATATACGCGTGTAATGAGCTTCGGCAAAGAACTCGGAATTAGCTCGCGTCGTCCACGACGTAATCCCCGCAAGCTTGCCGTTGACGAACAGCCCGCCACCGCTGTCACCCACCGCGGGCATAAACTCTTGGGATACAGGGATGTCGTCTTCATCCACATCAAACACCCCACTAAAGGGGTCCAGGCTAGGCGGGTTCAGCCCCGCTTCCGCGAGGGCTTGGAGTTGACTGGGGTCGGGATCGAAGTCGGTGACTAGTTCCCGTTGGACGGGTCTGAGTGCAAATACGCCGGTGGGCTCGACAACGTTCTTGCCGGCACGCCTGATCGGCTGAAAACCCCATACCGCTCCATCGCCATTGTTAATAGCGCCATCTTCATCTGTGATAGGGGCGGTGCGGATCCCCGTGACACCGTTGCCGGGAGTCCCGAAGCCCACAATCGTCGCGGTCAGCCCGGCCTCCCTCCTTGATCGGTTCAGCGTGGCCTTGAGCGTAGCATGCCCAGCCACGACCCGATCCAACTCGATCAATGCGAGATCGGTACCACCCCCAAATAGCCGCTCCAAGGGGTTAAGCGAGGGGTTGTCGCCGGTGGTTTCCTTCCTGTAGAAACGATCTGCAACAACCGATCGTCTGATCCCGTAGGTTTGTCCGTTGAATCTAAAATCGCCGCTAAAACCCATATCATCCACCAGGTGAGCGGCCGTAACCACATACCGGTCACCCACAAGCACCCCCGACCCCCTCACGATGCCAGAAACGTCTTTGCCAATACCGAACCCCCCGACGATGCTCCCGACGGATCGAGAACCGTTGTTTCTTTCACCCAAAATGCGGTGGATGAATTCGTGTTGGTCCGTCGCAAACGTCCCGGCTAGAACAGTCGAGGGGATTAGCCCCACGAGTGTGACGGCCGAGGCAATCGCTGCCGCTGCCCAGAATCGGGTTGAAATCGTTGTCATTGTCATTGTACTACTCCCTGAACTGAAGTTGGGTGTCCCCACAGGATAAGTCTCGTTCACAATTATTATCGTACTTTGGATGTCTGCTTTTCAGCATTAAAAGCGTAACCGGCGGCGGCGGGGGTGTCAAAGGAATGCGGGCCTAAGCTCTGGGTTCAGCCAGATATCAGATCGGTTATCGATGACCTCCTCCTAGACCCAAACCCAGACCCTGCTCCGAATCACGTCGTGTAATCCGCATTGATCCTGATGTACTCCCGGCTCAGATCGCAACCCAGCCAGTTTACGCCGGCCTCGCCTCGCCCCAGGTCCAAGGTGAAATATACGTCTTTTTGCTTCATAGCGGCCTCTAAACGCCGTTCTTGAGCGGCCGACAGTGAGCGGGGCACACCCTTGTCAAAGACACAAACGCTTTCTGGCCGGCCCCGGCCGATGGTCAGCGACAACGTCTGTGGGTTGATTCGGGCCCCTGAATACCCCGCCGCAGTGACGATCCGGCCCCAGTTAGGGTCGCTGCCGTGGACAGCGGTCTTTACCAGCGGGGAATCGACCACGGCCTTGGCCACCCGGTCGGCCTCACGCTCCGTGCGAGCTCCGGTCACTGCGACGTGGAACACCCGCGTCGCACCTTCCCCATCCTTGACGATCTGGTACGCCAGGTTATTGCACAGCAAGGTCAGTTTTTCTGTGAAAAGATTCAGCGCCTTACCCGGCCGTGTAACCACACGGTTGCCCGCCAGCCCCGACGCCAGCACCGCAACCGTATCACTAGGGCTGGTGTGCTGATCGACACTGATGCGATTAAAGCTGACCGCGGTGGCCTCCCGTAACGCCAGCTTAAGCATCGCCGGGCTGATCGCGGCATCCGTGGTGAGGAACACAAGCATCGTCGCCATATTCGGTGCGATCATCCCACTGCCCTTGGCAATCCCACCAAGACGAACGGTTTTATCCCCGAGCTTCAACGAAGCGTTCGCGGACTTGGGCGTCAGATCCGTGGTCATGATCCCCCGCGCCGCATCGGCGTCGGCCTTTGGGCCACGAGCCAGTTTCTTAACCAACTGGGATACGCCCCGTGCGATCTTGTCCATCGGCAACTGCGGGCCGATCACGCCGGTGGAACTAGGCACTACATCACGGTGCTGGATCGAAATGCCCACACCTGCTAACTCCTGCGTCACCAGCTTGCAGGTACTCAAGGCATTATCCACACCCTCCTGCCCGGTCGCGTCGTTGGCGATCCCCGAGTTAATGACGATCGCCTGCGCACAGCCGTTGCGTAGATGCCGTTTGCCCGCGATCACCGGCGCTCCGGGGAGGCGGTTCTTGGTAAACACCGCAGCCGCCGCACAAGGCTGATCCGCGAGGATCACCGCCATGTCCGGCTTGCCCGAAGCCTTGATCCCGCAGGTCGTGCCCGCCGCGCGGAATCCCTTGGGAAGCGTGATAGACCCTGTAGATGACTTTGCCATACCGGCTTTGTATCTCAAACTCGCACACGACGAAAGCCTGTGTTTAACTTGTTACACAGATGCCGGCCCAGCAATGTTCGGACCGGCTTGGCTGATGGGTTTCACCCCGCTATACTGAGGCTCTTCGCTCGGGTCACGTTCCCAGGCGGGGCCCGCCGGCCGCACGGGTCGGCGAACCAACTGTTTTTCCCACCACAACCCGATCCGACTTAGGAAAGAAGCGCTCAAATGCCCGTACCGGACTATAACACCTACTGCAAGATGCTGGACAATGCTTACGCAAACAAGTTTGCGTTCCCTGCCATCAACGTCACCGGCGAAGTCACCGCCAACGCCGCACTCAAGGCTTTCGCCGAGTGCAAGTCCGACGGCATGATCCAGGTCTCCACCGGCGGCGGCGCCTTCGCCTCAGGCCTGGGCCTCAAAGACATGGTCCTCGGTGCCATCAGCATCGCCGAACACATCCACCGCGCAGCGGAAAAATACAACGTCTACGTCGCCCTGCACACCGACCACTGCCAGCCAGACAAGGTCGATGAATTCCTGATCCCGCTGATCCAGGAATCAGAGAAGCGCGTCGCCGCCGGCAAACTCCCACTGTTCTCCAGCCACATGATGGACGGCTCAGGTTCCCCGTTAAAAGAGAACATGGACGTCGCCGTCCCCCTGCTCGAACGGATGAGTAAGATCGGCCAGATCCTTGAGGTCGAGGCCGGCGTCGTTGGCGGTGAAGAAGACGGTGCCGCTGGCAGTGAAGACACCCCCGAAGACAAGCTCTACACCACGCCCCAAGACATGGTCGAGGTCTACCGCCGGCTCGGCGAAGTCAAAGACGGCAAGTACATGTTCGCCGCAACCTTCGGCAACGTCCACGGCGCATACAAACCCGGGGCCGTCAAGCTCAAGCCCGAGATCCTCAAACAGGGTCAGGACGCGCTCAAGGCGGCCTACGGCGAAGACGCCAAGTTCTGGCTGGTCTTCCACGGCGGGTCCGGCTCGGAGAAGGCCCAGATCGAAGAGACCCTGGGCTACGGCGTCATCAAGATGAACGTCGATACCGACACCCAATACGCCTTCACCCGCGGCGTCGTCGACCACCTGATGAAAAACTACGACAGCGTCCTGAAGATCGATGGCGAAGTAGGCAACAAAAAACTCTACGACCCCCGCGCCTGGATGAAGGCCGGCGAACAGTCCATGTGCGACCGCATCAAGGAGGCCTGCGTAGACCTCCACAGCGTCGGCAAGAGCCTCTTGGCGAAATAACCCCCGCCCTCAAAGCGGCACATCGCCCAAAGCCTTGCCCCGGGTCAACCGGCTCAAATGAACGGCCGTAAAACATCACACACCCCAAACCCCAGGCATCCCACCTGGGGTTTTTTATTGCACACATCGATTTACGCCGATCTTAATAGGGAGATTCACACCATGAAAAAAACCCTGCCCCTGATCGCCCTGATCCTCTTGATGACTCTGCTCCCCGGCTGTGGCGGCGACCGTGAAAACCCCACCGCCAAGACCGACGCCGACCGCGTCATGGAGTCTTACCTGGCAAACGTCCAGAAGATCGGCTCACTGCTCGCCGAGGTGCAAAGTGAGTCCGAAGCAAAAGCCGCCGCCCCCCAAGTCTTGCTCATCGTCCAGGACATGCGTGACCTCGTCCCCAGGATGAAATCCATCACCGACAAGCAGCAGGCCGACACCATCAGCAAGTACCGCGTGAAGTCCAAAAAAATCAACGAACAGTTCGCCAAGGACATCACCCACTTCGTCGCCATCCCCGGTGCCAGCGAAGACCTCATCCGTCAACTCAAAGACATGCCCCCCGTCTTCGGCCTAGGCGACGCCTCCCCCTGACCCACAGCGCGCCCCCCGCATCGCACGCCACCACCCTCCCCCCAAAGCCCGGTCATGACCCAAAGGGTCTTGGCGGGGGTCTCCCCCCGTCCCCCGTTACCCCTTGCTCACCGCTTCCTCCCGCGCCGCCACAAACCGATCAGTCATCGGCATCGCATCCCGGTGCCCCCCAGCCTCCTCCCCAGTCAGCCACATAATCTCAGCCACCTCATGCGCACAAGGACGCGGGTCCTCGCTATTCAGTTTCGCCAGGTAACCAAACAGCGTTAATGCACGGTCCGTGAAGTCGTGACGCCACACCTGCCCGACCAGCTCCACCGCCAGGCCCACCTCTTCGCGCATCTCACGCAACGCCGCCGCATCCCGTCCCTCACCCGCTTCAATCGCGCCCCCCGGGAAGCACACCTTCAGCGGTGCCGCCACGTTCTTACTGCGACGGATCATCAGCCACCGCCCGTCCTCACGCTGACAACCCACGATCACCCCGTGGACCCGCCCGTCTTCTTGTGTTGGTCTGCTCATATGACGATAATTATAGCTGGAAGTCTCCCCCGGCCGTGCATCGCCTTATCACGACGCCTTGTAAGGGAAAATCAGGCAAACCCAAAAGGACCCCACCATGGCCATCGACCCGAAAATACAAGCCGCAATCAACCAACAGATCAACCACGAGATGACCGCCGCCTACAACTACCTCGCGATGGTCGTCTACTTCGACCAGATCAACCTCTCAGGCTTCGCCTTCTGGATGCGCAAACAGCACGAAGAAGAATTAGCCCACGCCTCCAAGCTCTTCCAATACCTCTCCGACCGCGGCGGCACCGTCGAACTGCAAGCCATCCCCAAACCCTCCGCCCAATTCGATTCCGTCGCACACGTCTTCCAAGCCGCCCTGGCCATGGAGCAGGCCAACACCGCCTCCATCAACAGCGTCTACGCCCTGGCCAAAGAGATCAACGACTACGCCACCCTAAGCCACCTCCAATGGTTCCTCGACGAGCAGGTCGAAGAAGAAAAAACCATGGAAGAAACCCTCGGCCTAATCCGCTTCGCAGCCGACGATAAAAGCGCCCTACTCACACTCAATAACCAGATGGCCAACCGCCCAACCGAACCCGACACCACAGACGCCTGATGCCGTGACCCCAACCACGACACACCCCGCCCACTCCCTCCCGTTTATCCCACACACCCACGCCCGGCCCCCTCAGCCCCCGGCTCCGCCGGGGGATTCCCCACAGATTTCCCTATAACAACCACAACCTTCAACCACAAACCATCGACGCATCCGAGATAAAATAATGCGAAATCTACCCTTCGTGTGTGTACCGGTTGCGGCTTCAATAATTTATGAGCTGTGGGTATTATTTGAAGTAATACCCACAGCACAGGCTTCTACTGGCGAACATGGCGGCTCAGCACAAGCATTCTTAACGGTTTGCGCCTTTCCATTTTCTCTTATTATCGGGGTACTATTATCATTTACATTTCTTAGGTATATTTATGGGCGTGCCCATCACTTATCTGCAGGCCGGCAATATATTATTTGGTTGTCGTCTCCCCCTCTCGTATTCTTCGCAGTCTTCTTAGCTCTTTATCTGATTATTTCAATCGCTAGCGGTGAAATAACTTCATCTATTCTTGATCTCCCGCGTTCTTTCTACGATTTGGCTTGGCATACGCACCCTCCATTAATTGTATGTTCTGTCTTGTATCTACTTGTTGGCATCAAGTATGGCTATGGGAAATAACAGGGCATGGCGAAACAACGGTGGGGCCAACACCCGCTTTCGTGCGCACAATCTGACCGATTCTCCCATCAAAAATGCGCGGAATCGCACATTTTCTTATCCCCCTTACCCACTCAACTTACACCATCTCTGGCGATAAAAAGGTCACCTCTGTGCGCACAAACGTGACGCGTCATCCAAGAGTGGAGGCGTGATTTGTTTTGAATCGTGCCTGCCGACAACCTCACGGCGACGATCGACAGCTACCCTGAGTATCCAAAGATTAAAAGGACCGGGACTCGAGGGCTGCCTCCAATTTCCCCTAAAAGCCCATGGCCTCCGGCCGTGGGACCGCGGCGGGAACCGTCACCCCAGAAGCGCATCGAATGAAAATTCGAAAACTTCCGGGGGCCGGGGGCGGGGGCCTTGGTAGCGGACCGTCCCGGCTAGATGACGGATCACAGGACGTGGGCTCGACCCGGTCCCGCTGACCCCGCGCCTGCCGTTACCGCCGGAAAATCGTGAGGCTTTTAGATTGATGATGTGTGATTGAGGGTTGATGATTTGAAGAAAAAGAAGACTTAACCACAGAGGCACACAGACACCGAGAAGATCAAGACCAAGAAACAATCCGCCTCACGAAGCGCCGCGACTTGTCGCGTCCCCTTCTTAATCTGCATCATCTGCGCAATCTGCGGATACCTCCCCCTCCCACGCAGCGTTTTGACGTGGTGCAATATCTGGAGCCAGCGCATAAAAAGCCCACGCTCTCTAAGAACGTGGGCTCGTGAATTATCGAATGTGTTTCGCTCGCTTACCGGCGAGGCCTCGGCTTATTGCCCGCATCCATGAAATACTTGCGTGCCTCGCCAGCCAGGTAGAAGCTGCCGCAGATAATAATCAGGTCGTCCCGGCTCACCGCGCTGGCGGCCAGCTTCAGCGAGTCCTTGAACTTGTCCGCCGTCTGAACCATCTTCCCGGAGATCTCTTTGAACTGTGTCTGCAGATCGCCCGGCTCCACCGCCCTTGGGTTGAGCTTGGCACGGGTGAAGATGATCTTGTCCGCGCCCAGAGAGATCTCCTTGAGCATCCCCGAAACGTCTTTGTCCTGCCCGCAGCCGAAGATCATGACCAGCGAGTCGTAAGTGATATGCGCACCCAGCGACCGGATCAACGCCTTGATCGAGTGAGCGTTGTGGGCACCATCGATGATGATCCGGGGCTGTTTCCAGACCTCTTCCATCCGCCCGGGCAGCGTCGTCTCCGCCAGGCCCAGGATCACTTTCTCTTCGGGCAGGTTAAACCCATGAGTACGCAGCTTGTCCAGCATCGCCAACGCCAACCCGCAGTTGTGCGCCTGGTGTTCGCCACGCAACGGCACAGGCAGGTGCTCGAACCGGCTGGTCGGGGTCGTTATGCACACACGCGTGTGCGGACCCAGCTCTCGGCTGGCCTCGAACCGGTAGGAAAAATCGATCTGGTCCCCGGTCGTTTCAAGCGGCGCACCCACCGCATCCGCACACGACTGCAGCACCTCTTTGACCTCCGGCTCCTGGATCACACTCAACGCGGGCGTGTCTTTCTTGAAGATCCCCGCCTTCTCTCGCGCGATCGACGGCAGGTCCTCACCCAGGATATTCATGTGGTCCAGGCTGATGTGCGTGATCCCCGTGACCAAAGGCTCCGCCACCGTCGTGCAGTCAAGCCGACCACCCAGACCCGTCTCCAGGATCGCGATGTCCACCGCCTGGTCCGCGAAGTATCGCATCGCTGTCGCGGTCATGATCTCAAAGAACGTCGGAGGCGTCGCCCCCACAACCGATTCTTTCGCAGCGATCAGCTTAAAGATCTCCGCCACATCCTGATAACTAATCATCGTCCCGTCGATCGTGATCCGCTCTCGCAGGTCGATCAGGTGCGGGCTGGAGTAGACCCCCACGGTGTACCCGCACTTACGCAGCATGCTCGCCAGCATCGCACAGGTCGAGCCCTTGCCCTTGGTCCCCGCGACCTGCACCGCTTTGAGCTGCTGGTGGGGGTTGCCCAGGATATCCAGGAGCTTGCGCATCCGGTTGAGGTTGAACGTCCGCTCGTCGTAACGGACCATCCGCATCCGCTCGTGATCGACGTGCTCATAGAGCCACCGCTGGGCAGTGGTGTAGTTGGTGATCTTGACGCTCGAAGCAGCCGCTGCGGCAGGTTTGGCAGTCGGCTTGGCGGCCGTATTGCTTTTAACCTTTGTTTTGCCAGCAGTTGTCTTTTTCGAGCCCCGGGAATTATTCGCGTTGCTACGCGCTGAGGTAGGCATAATGGCCTAGTCTACCAGAAATGACTTCCAAGGTCAACCCCACGGGTGTAAAAACAGTGTCCAAAAGGACTTAACTAAATAGCAAGGGGTAGGTTGTTGCCACCAATATTATATAATTATTGCAAAAGCCACCGTCAGGCAGGCCCGATGCGATCCTGCCCGTTCATGTACGGCCGAAGGGCGGTCGGGACCGTCACCGTGCCATCTTCATTCTGGTACATCTCAAGGATCGGCACCAGGATGCGGGGGCTCGCCGCGACCGTGTTATTCAGGCTGTGGCAGAACACCGGCTTCTTCGTTTTTGGGTCGCGGTAACGCAGGTTCAGCCGTCGGCACTGGTAGTCGTACAACCGGCTGGCGGAGTGCGTTTCCCCGTATTCACCCGACGGGCTCCCATCCGCATCATCAGGGCCCCGGCCCGGCATCCATGACTCCACATCAATCATGTCCGCGTTCTTGGTCCCAAGATCCCCCGTACAGCACTGCAGCAGCCGGTAGGGCAGCTCCAGACGCTGCAGGAGTTCCTCGACGAACCCGATCATCTTCTTGTGCCAGTCGCGCGACGTCTGTTCGTCCGCCTTACAGATCACGACCTGCTCGACCTTATCAAATTGATGCACCCGGTAGAGCCCCGCCGTGTCCTTGCCCGCCGCCCCCGCCTCACGTCGGAAGCAGGTGCTGACCGTCGTGTAACACAGCGGCAGACTCGCCGCATCAAGGATCTCACCCTGGTGATAGCCCATCAAACCGACTTCCCCGGTCCCGGTGAGGTACAGGTCGTACCCGCCGCCGCGGTCGGTCTCTTTGACTTCGTAAGCCTGCTCCTTGCCATCGGGGAAAAAGCCGGTCCCGACCATGCACTCGTCGCGTACCACCACCGGCACGCTCAAAGGCGTAAACCCGTTGTCCTGGGTCATAAAGTCAAACGCGAAACGCAGCACCGCCTGATGCAGCCGCATCCCGTCGCCGGTCAGGACGTAGCTGCGACTCCCAGCGATCTTCACGCCACGCTCAAAATCGAACAGCCCAAGGGATTGCCCCAATTCGATGTGGGTTTTAGGTGCGAAGCCTTTATTCGCTGCAAACGACTTGGCGGGGTCGAACCAGTCAGGATTCCATGTGCTTAGCTGGACGTTGTCATCCGCGCTCTTGCCGACCGGCACATCCGCATCCGCCGGCTGGGGGATGCGTAGCCAGAGTTTGTCACGATCGGATTCCAAGGCGGTGACCTGCCCGGTGAGCGCGGATGCTTCTTCTTTGATCGCATCGGGCCGGGCCTTGAGGCTCTGCATCTCTTGTTCGAGCACGGCACGGTCCGGGTCCGCCGCTTTTTTGAGCCGGCCTGCCAGTTGGCCGATCTGCTTGCCGATCTGGTTTTTCTCGGCGACCAGCAGTTCACGCCGGGTAATCAGGGGGCGCAATTCGGCATCGACGGCCAGCAGTTGGTCCGCCAGGTCGGCCGGGTAGCCCTTGTTCGTCAGGCCGGTGCGGTACTTGTCGGGGTTGGCTCGCAGGTCTTTCAGGTCGATCATGGCGTGTCGCGGTGCTTGTTATCGGTCATGGTTGGCCGGGCCACTTAGCACGGCGGGGCCTCATGGTAATCCAGCGGCGCGGGATGTCGAACCCGCTAGTGAACCGGGGGGCCATCCGTGCGTCTAAATACGGCGGGGGGGTGATGGCTATCGACAGATTCCCCTGCCGGGGTTTGGGGCTCCTGTGGATCCTGGAGTACGGGATTCCGTGCCTTGCGGCCGATAGGATAAGTTGACCGTGGTGCTGAAATACCTTGCGGAACGGGCTTCGCGGGGCATTTGGGTGCCTAAGATTATCGGCCGCACACCTGTGACGGGCCGGGATATACTCTTACTTAACACTGCCTATTTTCGATCGGGTAAATCATGCGGAAGTCAGGGACACACAGCCTCTCAAGAAAACCTGGGCGGCGCGTCCATCGGCCATCGGCCGGTTGGTGGTCAGCGGTGCTGGGTGTGGTGTTGATCTGTGCGGTGATGCCGACCGGGTCAGCCGCACAACAGACGGGTTCTTCGCCGATCACCGAGGCGTTGAGCCGGCTGATGTCTGACAGCCTGGGTTTGGCCGAGCGCGCCGCGGCGGCGACCGAATTGCTTGAGATGCGTGATAGCGAGGCGACCGGCGCGCTGTCTTTGGCGCTGACGAATCAGCAGAGTCGGGTCGGTTGGCGTGCGGTGATCCAGGCGGTTGCAACGTTCCCGGACGACCCACCTAAGGCGTTGGCGCAGCCGTTGATCGGGCTGCTTGGTCATGTGGATGCGGGTTTGGCTCAAGACCTGGCGGCGGCGCTTGGGCGGTTTGACCAGTCCGAAGTCATCAAGCAACTCGGCAAGATCGCACGCGACCGCAATACACCGATCGCTCGACGATGCGGCGCGGTGTTAACGCTGGGCCACGACCGCACGACGCCGACCGCCGGGCTGTTGATGGGTCTAACCGACGCAGGCCAGCCCGAGCAGGTGCAGCAGTCGGCGTTCAAGGCGCTGGGTATGCTCACCGCTTTGGATCATTACGACGCCGACCGCCAGGCGTGGAACTCCTGGTGGAAGACGAACAAGGGGCTCTGGGCCAAGGAGTGGACACAGCATCTATTGGAGAACTTCGAGCGCCGAGAGGCCCGACGTAGTGCCTTGGGCCACCAGCTTGAAGATAAATTATTGGAGTCCCAGCGTGCGCTGTATCAGGCGAACTCGCCGCAGGGTCGGCCTGACGTTTTGGTGTACATGCTTCGTGACCCGCTCACGCCGATCCGTCAACTGGGGATGGACCTGACCCGTCAGCGTCTGCTTGACGACCTGACTTTCGATGAGCCTTTGCGTGAGGCGTTGCGTGGTCGGTTGACCGATCCGGTCCCTTCGATCCGTGCCGAGGCCGCGATACGTCTGCGTGATTTGTCTGATGCCGCTGCGGCGGAGTTGACCGCAAGGCGTCTGGGCGAGGAGCGCGAGCAGGTCTCGTCTGTGCTCGGTGCTTACCTACAGATGATGACACGGCTGCCGCAGGCTTTGGCGGTGGACCCTTCGGCGGACTTGTTGAACGACGAGGCCCTGCGTGCCGACGCCGCCGCCGCGCTCGCCGCCGCCTTTGATGCCGGGCTGATGAAAAAATCCCAGGTCAACCGCGCCGCCAAACTTACGCGCAAATACATCCACGACGGCCAGCCACCGGCACCCCAGGTCATCACGCTGATGGGCAAGGTCGGGAACAAGGACGACTGGAAGCTGATCGCCCAATGGATCGACCACCGGGATGCCGCGGTTAAACATGCCGCGGCGCAGGCGTGGGCGGATTCGGACCGTCCCTTAAATATTCTGGCCGACCGCATGACCGACCCGGTGATCCAGCCGATCCTGATCGTCGTCGCGACCCGCCGGGGCGACCAGGCTTATACGTTGAATTCCCTCACCGCCAACCGTCCCCAACGCAGCGTCGAGCCTTGGCGCCGCGCCCTGGTTGCGATGGCGTCGCGTGTCCCCTCGGATGCGGTGCTTGCTACGGCCAGGCATTTATCCGAACTGGGTGAGTCGCCTCAACTCCGCCTGGAAGTGTTGTCTGCCGCGATCGATCGGCCACAGGAGGCCGGGATTCGTCCCGCGGAACGGTTGGAGCTTCTGCTTACCCGTGGCGAGGTGCGTCTGGGTGCCGGTGATCCGCCCGCATCGCTGGCTGATTTCCAGGTCGTCGTCGCGTCGGAGTCCGACCTGTCTGACTCGCAGCGTGACCGGCTTGGCCGGGGCTTGATCCGTGCTTACCTGCTGGTGGGTCAGATCGACCAGGCCTTCGATGTCGCACGCAAGCTTTTGGGCCCAGCGGGGCCGTCCCCGCGTTACGGCATCTCGCCGACCGACGACAGGATTGTTGGCGAGTTCATCAAGACCGCCGACCGCTTCCGTGGTGAGAACCGAAAAGACGAGGTAGCCACGATCTGCCGGGAGCTACGCAACCTGCTCAAGCCCGCGATCAAGCCAGCCGTCGGCCAGAAACTCGCGACCCTGGAAGCCTGGATCAACGGCTCGGTCAACACCACCCCGCCGATGTCCGCCGCCGACCAGACGGTTGATAATGACAACGACGGGCCGGTCGTGGAGTGAGCGGTGAGAATGAATCTTCACCAGTCTTCTATCGGTGTCGTCCCATTCATCCAACTCCACTCCACCTCGGTCATGAACCATGTGTAGGCCTCGAGGTCGGGGACGCCCAGGTCTACAAACGCCTTGACCTCCTCAAATACGATGTCCGCGTTCTGAGGGGTGGGTTCTTTGAGCAGCGTGTGGATGTGCTTGATCAGACCGGCGGGCTTCTCGTCGACGGCTTCCAACGCGTGCATCAGCCATTTGTGGAAGGGGTACAGCGTCCGGTTGTGGGCCAGGATCAGTCGGCCAGCGTAGAGGGACAGCTGTGAGGCGGCGCGGGTGATCGTGTAAGGGTTGTTGTGTCGTGTCGCCTCGTTCATCAGCCAACGGCCCATGAACATCATGCAGTAGAACGAACGCATGCGCTTGTCGCGCTCGGTTTCGGGGTAGATGGGGATCTGCTTGATGAGCGGTTCGAGTTCTGGGAGATGTGTGTAGGCGAGGAACGCGCCGTTGAACGCTGCGCGTGAGGGTTCGTTGCCGTGTTGTGCGAGCTTTTCTAGGAACGACACGCTGATGATCTTCCCATCAACGTACCCGCCCTCGTAATCGCAGAGGTCTGTGCGATTGATGAAGAGGTCGCCCGGTTTAATTGACTTGCGCCGCCGATCAAACTCGGCCTCGGTCGTGACGATCAAAAAATCCACATCCGAGTCCGGTCTCGCCCAGCCCTTGGCGACCGACCCGCCGATGATCAGTGCGGGGTAGTTCGGGTCGTCCTTGTAAGCTTCTGCTAGACGGTCGATGGTTTGGCGGTGGTGGGGTTGGATTTCCATGTGGAAAGTATACTTCGGGGAGGTGGGAGAATCCTTGTCCCCGTTTTCGCCAATTCGACTTCCGTCCCTTTAGGTTTCTCTAGCTAGAAAAGTGTTGCATTGTTGGACAACATAGATCAATATGTTGATCTGATGGCCAAGTACAGCAGCATTATTTCTGAAATCCGCAACTTGCCTCGCTTTGAGCCACTTAAATGTAACTGTGGCCGCCTATATCACGTGCATGTAACGAATACCCACTTCGTATGTAAGCACTGTGGGTACAGGTCAAGGCTTCGGGGCTTTATGGGTTACGGGTCTGAACTACAGCATGTCATAGAAGCGGTGCTGATCTGGGCAGGAAGTGGAGACTGGAGATGTTTCGATGCTGTATTACGGGCTTATGTCGAGATTAAGACCATGGAACGGCTGGATCCAGAATATAAGCAGAAGGAAGCAGAGCGAGAGTTGGGCGAAGTAAAAAAAGGAACCGGTGAGTATAATGACATTATTCATGACATAGAAGAACTCCCACACTTCCGGGAATTTTGGTGCGTATGCGAGAATGACCAGGAAGTACATGCGTTCGCTGCACAGGTCGAGTGTAAGGAGTGCAAAAAAGTAACTAGCCTGCGCGATCCACAAGACCCCGAGTCGCAGATACAATCGGTCGTCGAAGAGGTTCTTTCCTGGATAGGGGAAGGTGAGGCTCTTGAGGCGGTCATTCAATATTTCATAGAATTGAGGATCAGCGAAGAACGCGATCGCGCGATCGAACGAATGAATAAGTTGAGTGACTGGCAGAAGGAACTACGTAGAGTTTCAGGAATCATTGAAATAGCAGGTCCGGATCAGACCTCGAATAGCGAAGAATGACTTGGCGAACATGCCGAGCACGAGGTGGAAGGAAATGGGAGGGAGGGGGATCATCTCATTGACGGGGCGGTTAGTACGACTTCGCCCAAAGCACCCGCGTCGGGCTATCTTTCCCAGTGAAGATGCACTTGCCGGGCCCGTCTAAGCCGGGCAGGTCGGCGTTTGGCTGTGGGATGCAGCGGATGGTGACGCCGAGGTCTTTTTGGATCTGGTCTGCAATGGCTTCGTCGCCGCACCAGTGTGAAACGGCGAACCCGGCGTGGATCTCGGGTTGCTCGGCGTTCTTGGGGGTGAAGAACTTGTAGAACTTGTCCTTGGCGTTGATGACGCGCGTGTGCTCGGTGCGGTGGGTCTTGGCGCGATCGAAGAGGTTCTGTTGCATCTCTTCGAGGATCGAGGACACGCTGGCGATGAACTCGGCGCGGGCGACGCCTTTCTTTTCCTTGTGGGGCTTGTCACGTCGGGCCATGAAGACGGAGTCGCTGGCCATGTCGCGGGGGCCGACCTCGAGGCGGACGGGGATGCCGTTCTTGATCCATGACCAGACCTTGTCGCCGCCCTTGATGTCGCGGGTGTCCAGCTCGACTTCGATGGGGTGGCCAGCGTAGGTCTGGTTCTTTAGTTCGTCGCGGAGCTTGGCGCAGTAGTCCAGGACGGCGTCGGGGTCGTCGGCCTTGAAGGTGATGGGGATGATGACGACGTGCGCGGGTGCGAGTTTGGGGGGGAGGATCAGGCCGTCGTCATCGGAGTGGGTCATGATGAGTCCGCCGATCAGGCGGGTGGAGACGCCCCAGCTCGTGGTCCATGCGTGGACGCGCTCGCCTTCTTTGTCGAGGTACATGATGTCCTGGGCCTTGGCGAAGTTCTGGCCCAGGAAGTGGGAGGTGCCGGCCTGGAGGGCTTTTCGGTCCTGCATCATGGCTTCGATGGCGTAGGTGTTGATGGCCCCCGGAAACCTTTCGCCTGCGGTCTTTTCGCCGCAGATGACGGGCATGGCCATGAAGTTTTCGGCGAAGTCGGCGTAGACGGCGAGCATCTTTTCTGTTTCTTCAATGGCTTCGGTGTCGGTGGCGTGTGCGGTGTGGCCCTCCTGCCAGAGGAACTCGGTGGTGCGCAGGAACAGGCGGGTGCGTAGCTCCCAGCGGACGACGTTGGCCCACTGGTTAATCAGTAGTGGCAGGTCGCGGTAGGACTCGATCCACTTGGCGAAGCTGTGGCCGATGATGGTTTCAGAAGTGGGGCGGACGACCAGGGGTTCTTCCAGTTCGCCGGCGGGTTTGAGGCCGCCTTGGCCGTCGTCTTCCAGGCGGTGGTGCGTGACGACGGCGCACTCCTTGGCGAACCCTTCGACGTGCTCGGCTTCTTTTTCAAGGAAGCTCTTGGGGATGAATAGCGGGAAGTAGGCGTTGCGGTGGCCGGTGTCCTTGAACATCTTGTCCAGCGACTTTTGGATGTTCTCCCAGATCGCGTAGCCCCAGGGCTTAATCACCATGCAGCCACGGACCGCGGAGGTCTCTGCGAGGTCGGCGGCGCGGACGACCTGCTGATACCACTTTGGGTAGTCTTCGGCGCGGGTGGGGGTGATGGCGGTTTTGGGTTGCTTACTCATGGGTTGCTTTCAGGGGAGGGGGATTCACCGCGAAGGCGGGAGGGTGGAAGAATCGGAGTGCTGACAGGATGACTGGATTGACTGGATGAGATAAAGGCCATCCTTAACAAACTATCCTGTCCATCCGGTCATCCTGTCAACATTCTTTGTCTTTGATTCGCGCTCTTAGCGCCTTCGCGGTTAGTTGATTTAAAACTCGGAAACCGGCAGGTCGCACAGCGGGTCTTTGTCGCTTGCCGGGCCGGGGTCTGTTACGCCGTCAGACGGTGCGCCGATCGCGTCGATGATGGCTTGCAGGTCATCGGGGACGGGGATGGGTTGGTTGGCGATTCTGCCATGGGGCTCGTGGCGTGGTGCCTGGTCCTGAACCGCTTTGACGTCGATGCCGGTGTGGTAGTTGACGGTGGCGTCAGGGTCTTTGAGGAGGTGGCCGGTGAGGATGCAGACGACGCGCTGGTCGGGTGTGATGAGCCCTTCGCGGATCAGTTGGTGGGCACCCGCGACACTGGCGGCGCTGGCGGGCTCGCAGCCGAAGCCGTAGCGGCCGACCATGGCCTTGTATTCGAGGATGGTTTCGTCGTCGGCCTGACGCACCACGCCGTCCATGATGTTAAGGGCACGGAAGGCTTTGGGGAGGTTGACGGGTCGGCCGATCTCGATGGCGCTGGCGATTGTTTTTGCGCCGATGCCAGCCTGGTCCTGTTCGCGGTAGTAATCCTTGACGGTGTCCGCGTCCCAACGCCCGTCGTTCCAGGTGAGGCCGCGGTTGTTCACCAGTTCAAAAAGTGGGTTGGCGCCTTGGGCCTGGATGATGGCGAGGCGGGGGATCTTGTTTATCAGGCCCAGCTCTTTGAGTTCCATGAACGCCTTGGCGAAGGCGGAGCAGTTGCCCAGGTTCCCGCCGGGGACGATGATCCAGTCGGGGACTTCCCATTCCAGTGCTTCCAGGACGCGGTACATGATCGCTTTTTGGCCCTCGAGGCGGAAGGGGTTGACGCTGTTCATCAGGTAGATGCCCAGGTCTCTGCGGTCGCGTGCGATCTCACGGACCCGACGGAGGCAGGCGTCGAAGTCGCCTTGGATCTGGAGGGTCTTGGCGCCGTAGTCCAGCGCCTGGCTTAGTTTGCCGTAGGCGATTTTGCCTGTGCCGATGAAGACGATCCCGGTCATCTCTGAGAGTGAGGCGAACATGGCGAGGCTTGCGGAGGTGTTGCCGGTGGAGGCGCAGGCGACGCGGTTGGCACCGATCATTTTGGCGTGGGTGAATGCGGCGGTCATGCCGTTGTCTTTGAAGCTGCCGGAGGGGTTGAGTCCTTCGTATTGCAGCAAGAGGTTGCCGGGTTTCATGCCCAGTTGTTTGGCGAGCAGTTGTGCATCCTGGAGGTTGGTGCGTCCTTCGCCGATGGTGACGATGTCGCTTTCGTCGTTGTAGAACTTCATCAGCTCGCGGAAGCGCCAGACGCCTGAGAAGTCCAGTTTGCCCTGGCCCTGCTCGCCCTTGGTCATCCAGCGGTGCTCAAAAGCCTTGAGGGATTTGGGCACGTCCGGGCGTTGCCAGTTGTACTTGATGTCCAGTAGCGACTGTCGGCCTTTCTGGGCGCAGGCCGAGCAGGCCAGATGGACCTCGTCAATGCCGAAGGTCGCGCCGCAGTCGGGGTGGATACATTGTTGGTATGCCTGGTCCATGGTTTTACTGCCTATTTTAGAGCGACACATTGTAGCAGAGGCCCGCGTTTGCGCAGGGTGTACAATCTCGGGCATGAGACCCTTGATCGGCATCACGGTGGACCACGTTGAATCCCAAGAGCATCCTGGCGGGCAGTACCGGGTGGGGCGGGCCACTTCGCGGGCGGTTTCGGCGGCGGGGGGGTTGCCGGTGATGATGGCGGCGGACCCTGATATGGCTGCGGATTATGCCCAGGTGTGCGGGGGTTTCGTGTTCACCGGCGGGTTGGACCCGGACACGGCCGAGTTTGGCGAGCCGATGCACCCCAAGGCCCGGAAGGCGGACCCATTGCGTCAGGCGTTTGAGTTGGCGCTTCTGGATGAATTGGCCAAGCATCCGGGGGTGCCGGTGTTGGGGGTGTGTTTAGGGATGCAGATGATGGCGTTGCACGCGGGGGGTCGGCTCAACCAGTACATGCCGGAGACTCACGACCAACCCGAAGCGCATCAGAAGGGGGCGGACCATCCGATTAAGGTGACCGTGAAGGACAGCGTGCTTGAGCCGGGGGATATTGCGGGGGGTGAGGCGATCTATTCATCTCACCAGCAGGCGGTCAGTGATCCGGGGAAGATGCGCGTGGTGGCGGTTGCACACGACGGGACGGTTGAGGCGATCGACGGTCGGCCGACATTCGGGGAGCGGTTTTACTTAGGCGTGCAATGGCACCCTGAGCGCGGCGGCGAGGGGCCATTTAATCTTGGTTTGTTTCGGCGGCTGGTGGAGGCGGCACCTGGGCGGCTTGCATAAGAAAAACATATTCCTGGCTAGCCGGGTCTTGAAATGGTGTCTGGTCCAAGTCTCCCCACCGATGCAGAATGTCAAAGCCGGTTAGGTCGAGCAGGCGGTTTAATTCATCGGGGTCGATGACCCTTCGGCGTTCGATGCCTTTTCGGATTGTCGTGCGTTTTCCGTTCGGATCTACCGTGGTCCAATCTTGAGGTCGTGTAAGAATGCGCGTCTGCGGGTCGAAGTCATAGGAGCTGGATTCGCCAAACTCAATGTCGGGAGTCTTGTTGGCCAGTAGGAATCGACCGTTGCTTGTGAGATGCCGACGCACTCTCGATAGGCATGCGACTTGATCCTGATCGGTCAGCAGGTACCCAAAGAAGTCGTCTTCAAGAATGATGAAATCAAATTTCTGGCCAAGGTCGAAGGTGCATACATCATCATGCACCAGTGTCACCTGCTGGTGTATCCGGGGGTCCGAGTTGGCTAATCGTTTGCGGAAGACGGCGAGCATGGGCTCGCTGAGATCAAGTGCGGAGACCTGGCAACCGGCCTCCGCCAGGAAGATCGAGAGGGCGCCGCCGCCGCAACACAGGTCCAGGATGCGTCGGCCGGGCGAGTATTTCTCAATGATATTCAGTACCGAGGGGCCCACTTGCCGAGACTTTCGGCCCGGTTCGTCGAAGAAAAGTTCCGGGCGGAATGAAGACCATCCGCAGCTATCAAGTCGTGAGGTGTCCATGTCGTATCTCTAAGTGTGTGCGGATTCAGACACCTTAGCTGGTGGAGGCGGCGCGTTCTTCCAGGTGACGAAGACGACGGTGAGGACGCCCAAGAGCAGGGCGACGTCGGCGATGTTGAAGATCCAGGGGTAGATTTCGTTTGCCCCGCCGGGCCAGGAGAGATTCCAGGGGAGGTAGGTGCGGGGGAACAGGTGGAGCATGTCACGGACGGCGGCGAAACAGAACCGGTCGTAGAGGTTGCCCAGTGCGCCCGCGAGGATCAGTGCCAAAGCGAGGTGCAGGCGTGTTGCTTGTGCGGGGCTGCGCCAGAAGACCCGGCCGATGAATCCGACGGCGATGATGCTGACCGCGATAAAGATCCATCGGCTGCCCTTGCCCATCCCGAAGATCGCGCCGGTGTTGGCGGTGAGTTGCAGGTTCAGGACGTGGGGGATCAGCACGAAGGGGTCGTGGTAGGGCACGCCCATCGTGTCGGGGACGGTGGGGTCGAGGGTCACGGGGGTGCCTGCGACGTGATTGAAAGCGTACGCCTTGAGCCCAAGGTCCGCGGCGAGGACGGTGAGGGTGACCAGCAGGAAGAGCGTAATGGATGCGGGGCGACGGCCGGCGGTTGGCCGGGGGTTAAACCGGGGGCCGTTCCGGGGGGGATGGGCCGGGGCGTTTGGTGCGGGTGTGTTGGCCGGTTGATCCATGGAGGGGATTGTAATCGGATGCGTATTGTTTAGCGGGCGATCACAGATCGCCGGGTTTTTGTCCCTTCGGGCCACCGCGCGGATCTACGATCCGCCGCTAAACGTGGGGGAATAACACCTGCCATATCAACTGCATTCGGGACTGGATTAGAAGCTGTGCAGGCCGAGTTTTTCGCGTTCGCGGACGACTTCGATGCTGTACTTGGCCCAGGGCTTGATCTCGAGCCTGACGGGGGGGATCGGTGTGCCGGTGACAATGCACACGCCGTAGATCCGGTCCTTGATCCGCATGAGCGCGCCATCGATTTCGATCAGGAGTTTGCGCTCTGATTCGACTAACCCGAGGGTGAATTCCTGCTCGTAGTTGTCGGAGCCGACGTCTGCCATGTGCAGGGGCATGTTCGACAGTTCGCCGCCGTTGCCTGCGGCACGGGCCTCTTCCATATTCAGGACGTCGCCGACGATCTCTGCCCGTTTTTCAAGGAGCAGTTTTTTGAAGTCGTTGAGGTTTTTGCGCGACAGGCCTGACTTGATCTTGCGCAGTTTGGCGTCGCTTAGCGGTGTCCAGTCCTCGATGGCTGGTTCGGCCGGGGGGATGGGGGTGGGGCGGACAACCCGATGGATCTTTGGCCGAGCGGGCTTGGCCGAGACCTCGGTGGATTTGCCGTTGTCAGCCGCGTTGCCTTTGGCCGCCTTGGCTTTGGTCACTTTTTTCTTGGTAGGTTTTTTCGCCGGGGCCTTGCTCTTGGCGGCGGCGGTTTTCTTGGGGACGGTTTTTTTCTTGGTGGTCTTCTTTGCCGCGGACTTTTTCTTGGCCGGGCTTTTGGCAACCTTCTTGGCGGCGGGTTTCTTCTTCACCGACTTCTTGGTGACTTTCTTGGTCTTCGCGGAAGGGGCCTTCTTTTTGGGCCCGGCTTTGGCGACTTTCTTCTTGGTTGTTTTCTTGGCCACTGGTCACTCCATCGGCTCAGCCGAATTGTACTGAAAGAACCCCGCCCCCCTTGAGGCCTCCCCGGTATGTCCCCGCCATCGTTCCTCTCTGTGCCCTGCGTTAACCCGAGTATCGGGTCTTTAAACAGGGGCTTAGGGCTTTGGTGGATGGGACGCGGGAGTTTATCGCCCCGTGCCCGCGTGGGCAAGGCCCGTTCCCTGGGCGGTTAATCCCCGTGTTTCTGGCGTAGCCGACCGCTTAGACGAAGCAGCAGGTGGGCACGCTCAAATTGTTCAAGCCAATCCGCAAGTGTTGCATTTAGCTCGTCTTGCGGGACCGCCGCCCCGGGCATCGGGCACGCCCCGCCTAGATTTTTAGCCGCCATGGCACGGTAGCGTGTGAGTGTGCGGTCGCCGTACCATCCGGCGATCTCGTAATCCTCGGCGCAGAAGATCGCGATCGGGACGCGGTTGCCGGCGTTGATGCGGACCTGTTCCTGCAGGTCCATGTGCTCATCGCGGTCCAGCCAACGCAGGTCGATTACGTCCGGGGCCCCTTGGGCGATCCGCTGAATCAACGGGCACTGCTGCACGCAGTCGCCGCACCAGATGCCCGACAACACGATGACGTTGACCTTGCGGGTGAACGACCCGAGCAGCGCGGCCTGTGCGTCGGCCAGGGAAGCCTGGTCGTAGATCGTCTGCCAGTCCTGCTGTTGCTGATCCTTGCCGGTGGCGAGGTAGTCGGCGTAGCAGAGCCCGGCTTGGTGTTTCTGTCTGAGGTAGTCGGCCTTCATGGTTTACTTTATTGATGCGACAAGTCGCGGCGTTTCATAACAAATTCACAGCTTAAGTTTCACGACTCAAGCCTACTTCAGCATCCCCGTCTGCCTGGCGTAGTCAAATACGCTGCCGGCGTCGATGATGGGCTTGACGTCGCCCAGGGGTTTGAGTTGGTACGTTTTGTCGGTGGTGTGGTTCACCAAAGTCCCGGCTTGGATGTCGAGTGTGCATTCGTCGCCGGTGCTGACTTCTTGTGCTACTTGGGCATCGGTTTCGCAGGGCAGGAGGTACCCGCCGTTGACGGAGTTGCGGAAGAAGATGCGTGCGTAGAACTCGGCGACGACGGCTTTGATCCCTGCTTCAGCCAGGGCCAAGGGGGCGTGTTCGCGGGACGAGCCGCAGCCGAAGTTCTTGCCGCCGATGACGATGGCGTATTCGGAGGTGTATTTACCCTCCTCGACGAAGCGTGTGTTGCCTTTGGGCAGGCCGCACTGGGTTGGGGGGACACCTGCCATCGCGTACATCCCGAAGAACTTGCGTTCCTTGGGGTCGGTCGGGTCGTAGGCGAGGAACTCGGCTGGGATGATCTGGTCGGTGTCGATATCGTCGCCGAGGACGAAGGCTTTGCCGGTGATCTTGGTTTGCATAAGTGGCTTCCAATAAAAGACCCGTGGCGATTCCCGTCGGGTCTGGCGTGCTTTGAGCCCCTTAGTATAGCAGGCCGGCGGTGGCAGGCTGGGCCCTGGAGTGGCTGGATTGCCCCGGCGAAGATTTTGGCGACTTAACCCCCGTGCCAGACGGGCCATGCGCCATTTGCGTGGTTTTATCGTGGCTTTCACGTTTTTTTACTTCACAAACCCAGCGAGCCAATAGTAAAATGCATGGTGGCAAGAGCCATGAGGGCGTGGACATGTCTGAGAGCATCACCGTTTTCTCCGGGGATCGCACTGGGTTGATATCTATCGGTTCAATCGTTTTCTGCGGCGTGGTGCGCGGTTTCGATCGGTGTTCATTAGCTTTCTCTGTGACGTAAACACCCGCCTTGCTTCTGGCGGAGGTTAGCAGTGGCGTAGTTAGACACATTTTCACTTTAAGGAGGCGGCAGAATGGCTCACAAGCAATCCATGGGATGGTTCCGGGTAGTTGCGTGTATGTTGGTCGGTGTATTTTTTGTTGGCACAGCACAGGCGCAGGTCTTTTCACTGGACGCGGTGACGTCGGGTGCGAACGGGGTGTTCCCGGATGATCTGCTGCTGCCGGGGCCTGCTCCGGTATTGCCTGGGGCGGCGGCGCTGCCTCCGCCACCTCCGCCGGGCTTTCCTATTCCGCCGGTGGATGTGGATGCGTTTAGTTTTAGCCAGATATTTCCAGGTGCGCACACGGTGCTGGGGGTGGAATTCAGTGTGGCGCCGGGATCGATTGGTGCGGCGGGTACTGCGGTGATCGTCGAGTCCGGCGGGGTCGGGGGGCTGGATGAGCCGGCGGACATCTTCGGCTCGGGACTTGGCGGGGGTAACATCCAGGTCGCCGACGGTGATGGCCTGCCGTTGGCACCGCCGATCCCGTTAGGGGTGGTGGAGCCCGGGACCAATGTCGATGGCTGGGACGCTGGGCCGCCGTTTGGGCCCCCCGCATTTCCTGGCATCTACTTCACGATCACCGCTTTTGAGGCGGCTACTCACCCGATCTATACCGGGACCGGGTCAACCGGCGCTGACGTCTTCTTCTCGCCTCCGGTCATTGGGTACTCGGTGGCTCCTGTGGTATTCATGACAGGTGCCGCCCTGGGCTTGGGGCCGTTGGACGATATCGACGGGCTGTCGATCATGGAAGATGGCACGGGCGGGCCCTCGTTGGGCGATGTAGTCTACTTCTCGCTGACACCCGGCTCGCCAAGCCTCGTTGGGCTTGGTGCATCGCCTGCGGATGTGCTGGTCAGTACGTTAGGTGGGGTACCGGCGATCGCTTTCACGGCAGGGACATTGGGGCTTTTGCCCAGCGATGATATAGATGCGTTGCACCTGGTCTCGGTCCCCGAGCCGGCCTCTGTTGCGCTGATGTGTCTAGGTGCCATCGGGTTGTGCCGCCGCCGAGTCTGACGTGGTCTGGTTGATGTGTTAATGCCCGATCATTTATGTGCTGATCGGGACAAACAACTTTTGAACGCAAACAAGCCCGGCCGGTGTGCCGGGCTTGTTCATGGTTTTGTGGGGGCTGTCGTTAGCGGGCTGTCGTTAGCGGGGTGTCGTGAGGCCGGGTGTGTTCTCGCTGAGGATCACGGGCTGCGGTAGTACTGCAGGAGTGTCTGGCGGGTCAATTCGATCCCGCCGTTGGGCAGGGTGGTTTCTTTGATGAAGATGATTTCGAAGGAGTCGATCTGTTTGTCCAGGCCGTGTGATTGATTGAAACGGCGTTCCAGGTAGTTGGCGAAGGGGTGGAGGTTGTGGTCGAACTGGGGCATAGAGAGGTTACGCAGGTATTTACGCCAGCGGTTGCCCGGGGCGTGGCCTGAGAGGTAGGCGGGGTTGGACCAGTTCACGCGTTGGCCGGTGAAGACATCGACCTGCGAGCCGTCAGCGAGTTGTGCGGGCATGACGAACCAGCCGTCGTGGCTGAGGGCGCCCGGAGAGATCATGTTCCAGCTCTGTTCCATCCGCAGGACGTCGCCTACGGCGGTGATGCGAACGGGCAGTATCGGGTTGTCGCGTTGGGAGTCGAGCCATTGGACGTTCCAGGCGATGGCGTAGAAGAGGGCGATCGACGCGACGAGTTGCTCCCAGCCCCGGGCTTTGATTCCCAGGTGTCGGCTGGTGGGGACGTCGATGAGGACGTCGCCGGTGCCTCGCCGGGATCGGGAGATGACCGTCGGCAGGCGTTTGAGCAGTGCAAGCAGCCAGAGCGCCCGTGGGGGGTTGGCCCGAAGCCCGGCCTGTCGGAGGGCCCGTGAACGCAGCCAGTCCCACCATTTACCCGGGATAAATACCAGCCAACTCACCGCGGCGACGTAGGGCAGCAGCCCCAGGTTCAGTGCCATCGCCAGGGCCAGGTGTGTCCCGATCATCGCGATGATGACCAGCATCCGGGCGGTCCCCGTCCACACCGGGCAGAAGGCAAGCAGCGGTGCGGCGATCGCCATCGTGAACGCCACCTTGGTCAGGATCGGCAGCAGCCAGTCGATCTGACGCAGCCAGATACCAAAGGGGGTGACCAGTTGGTCAACGTGCAAGGCGAAGTAGGCGGCGTTCTGGTGCCACCACATCGGGTGGTCTTTGAAGGTGGCGGTGAACCAATAGACAAGGCACACCTGCAGCAGGATCGCGACCCCGGCGACCGACAGCAGGCGGTTGTCCTTGCGGCGGTAAAGGGTCAGAGGCCCGGAGGCACTATCCACAGACCATCTTGCCCCAAGTGGCAGAAGCATTGCCCAGAACAGCAGCAGCCGAAGCAGTGCGTCGCCCGCCTGCAGTATGGCCGGGTTTCGGTGGTGCAGGCTCAGTAGAAGCGCCCAGGACCCAAACGTCGCCAGGCGTGTCCTTATGCCAAACAGCAGCGTGAAGGCGAAGTACCCCGCCAACCCAAATAAAGCCGCCTGCCAAAGGAACGATCCGCTGATGGAGTGAAGTGACAGGTAGGCTCGCAGGCCTTCGCTTTCAAATAGAACCGACCTGGGCAGCACGCCCGCATCGGTGTAATGGGCGGTCAGGGTTCCAGCCCGGGACACCAGGTCAATCAGGAGCATGACCGCCAGGCCGACCCGTAGGATCGCCAGCGATCGCAGGTCCACGCTGCCCAGCACCGCCAATCGTTGCCGCCAAGCCGCCAGCCAACGTGATAAGGCCCCCGCGGGTCTGGTCGCAATGCGTGTGACCCCCGCAGGGCTGATCTTTGCCGTCGAACTATCCTCGCGATACTCGCTCAACACCCGCCTCCATCTATATGACACAGCCAATTACCCTCACTCATCGGCAATCCGCCACGATACGGTGGAACGGTTGTTCGTCATCCACTGAACATGAGCCCGACTTGCGGGTAACATCGTTTCCAAAACGACGTTACGCTAATCTACACGATCTGTGCAAAAAACAACCCCGGTTTGAGCCGGGGTCGAGTAAATTTTTTAAATTGTTATATAACACCGCCAGGCAGCTTATGCTGACTTTTCGTTTAACTTGGTTGTTAAACGGGACTTGTGCCTTGCGGCGGTGTTCTTGTGCATCGTGCTGCCGCTGGCTGCCTGGTCGAGCATTTTGTAGAGCCCGGTGAGTTGTGTCTTGGCTTCCTCGACGGTCCCGTGGAGGATGGTCTCGCGGTAATTCTTCATCGCGTCGCGGATATCACCCTTGCGCCAGCGGTTGCGTGACCGGGCTTTGGCGTTCTGGCGGATACGTTTACGGGCGCTGAGCGAGTGTGCCATCGATAGAGTCCTGTTGCAGGGGGGAAACCGAGCCGAGCATTATGCCTGATATCGCTGTCCGGATCAAGTGGGGATATGTCCCGGGCCAGCCCGGCAATCCGGGAGGGGCACAGGAAGTGGGAATTACCCCGTGTGATGTCAGGGAAGTTACGGATATCAATGGTGTTGCCAACATCGACGGGGCCGACTCAAGCTGGACCACGGCCTCAACCATCTTTGTCGGGTCTAATAATGATCCGCAGGTTTACTTCGGGTCCAGCGTTTTCGTCGCCGAGGGGAATCTCAATGTCACAGCCGGCGGGTCGGTGTCCGCGGCTCAGCTGGGTATCGCGGGTCGAAACATATCCATCGGCGTAGTCAACATCACCGACCCCGGTTCCACGGTCTCCGTCAACTCCGTCGCGTTGGGCAAGACCAGCACCACCACCTTCACCTTCGGGTCCAACGCCACGCTGAATATCTCCAACGCCGGCCTGCTGGACGTCACCGGTGACGTCAACGTCTACCACGGCGCGATCAATTTGGATCAGGGCACGATCAATGCTGCCAATCTCGTCCTGCGCGGTGCCCAACTCATCCATCCCGCAGGCCTGGGTGAGACAGGGGACACGGCTGTCACACTTACGGGCACGGGTCAGATCAATGCCGATGTCAGCAACCTCGGTGGCACGGTTTCACCGGGTTTGTCCCCGGGTATTCTTAACATTGATGGCACTTACACCCAGGCCATCGACGCCAACCTCGCCATCGAAATCGCGGGCCTCTCCGCCGGTATCGGTCACGACCAGCTTGCGGTCACCGGGGTCGCTACGCTCGACGGCATGCTGGACCTGACGATCCTGGACACCGCGTTCGCCCCGACACTCGGGGACAGCTTCGATATCCTCACCGCTTCATCCGTCGCCGGTGCGTTCAGCGATGTGACCGGCACATTGATTGGCGGGACCACCCGGTTCTCGGTGACCTATCTTGCTGACCGTGTGCGTGTTGAAGTGGTAGCCACCGCGCCGCATCTGGCGGGGGATCTGGATGATGATGGTTTTGTGGGGATCGCCGATCTGAACCTGGTGCTGAGCCGATGGAATCAGGCTTCCCCGGCGGGTGTCTGGTCTTTGGGCGACGTCTCAGGTGACGGGTTCATCGGCATCGAAGACCTTAACGCGGTGTTGGGCAATTGGAACGCCGGGACCCCGCCGCCACCTGATGCCAGCGCACAGGTCCCTGAACCGGGAGCGATTGTGCTGATGGCGATTGGCGTGGGGGTATTGGGCGGTGGCCGCCGGCGTTCAGAGACCATCTGACGGCCCGGGGTTATTTCGAGTCATAGCTTGTCTGGTGGGCACTTGAAGGGGGCGCCCACGGGGTATTATTTAAGACTAATATATCTGTAAAGGGCTGGCTTTTGCCTCCCGAGGGGCTATATTAGGGCTTTGATTACATGTCTTAGATGGCCGGTGAGGCAAGAAGAGATTGCCAATGAAAGATCCGGTCGGGATCAGTCGGTATGTCGTGCTGAAAACATGTCTCATGCACCGAGGCGGGTGTGAGGTGCGGGGGCCGAAAGACGATCAGGCATCATTTTAATTCAGAGGGAGGATACGGATGTTCGGACTAAAGAATGCGACCGTTGGTGGATCGTGCGCTTGGGTTCTTCTCGGTGTCTTGCTGATAACGCCCCGTGCCGAGGCGGCGGTGGTCAACGCGAACTGGACCGGTGGCGGTGACGGGGTCAACTATAGCGACGGCCTGAACTGGGACATCGGTGTCGCCCCGATCGACAACATCGTTGATTCCTACGTCGTGAATATCCCCGCCAGTCAGGCGGTGACGTTTAATGTACCGACGGTAGGCAATACCGTGTTTCAGTTGACACTGGGTTCGAGTGCGACGCTGACGATGAACCCGGGGCGAGATCTGACGGTAACCGACTCTGCTAACATCGCCGGGCTAGTCAATTCGACCACAGGTGTGTTCAACGCCAGCGCTATCGCCTCGCAATTCACCGGCAATGCGCCGCGTGTGTGGGCGTCCGGGGGCGGGGCCGTCACCATTAATGCTGCGTCTTACGTCAACACCGCCAACAGCGGCGACCTGATCGTCGCGGACGACCCCGGCTCGGTGGTCAACCTCTCGGGTGTGCTGAGCATCAACAACGACAAGGATTTCGGGGGTTCGCCGATCACAACGATCGCCGGCCGTAACGGTGGGCTGGTCAACCTCTCGGGGCTGACCAGCGTCGTGGGCGCCCGCAACGGCGACTCGCTTCGCTTCGAGGTAAGCGGTGGGGGTTCTCTGGACCTCTCAAGCGTGACGACGATCTCTGGCAGCCGAAATGTCCGGTTCACCTCCGACGGCTCGGCGTTGAGCCTGCCGGCGCTGCAAACCATCAGCGGTGGGGTATTGTTTGAGATGGCCAACGGCATGGCGGTCAACCTGCCAATGCTGACTAGCATCGACGGCGCGGGCAGCGGGATCACCACCGTCCTGGCGCCGCCCACCAGCGGGTCACTGACCGCCGCGGCGCTGACCTCGCTGCGCCGCACGACGCTCACGCTCGAAGCCTGGCAGACGCTGACCACCGGCGCGCTGGGCGACATCGACGGATCACGCCTGCTGATCAGCGGCGGGCAGGTTTTTAACAGCGTTTCCGCGGCCACATACGACACGACGGATTTCTTTGGCGGCGGTGACTTCTTCACCGCTACCGACGCCGGGACGGTCTTGAACCTTTCCAGCCTCACCGGCCTGAACTTCGACCAGGACTTCGGCGGCTCGCCGTTGTATACCATCGCCGCACGCGATGGCGGTTCGATCGATCTCTCCCAAGTGACCAACGTCGTCGGCGGACGAAACGGCGATTCGCTTCAGTTCAGCGTGACCAACGGTGGTTCGATCGACCTGACCAACCTCACCTCGATCACCGGCAACCGCAACGTCCGGTTCACCTCAGACGGCACAGCCATGGCGCTGCCGAACCTCTCGACGATCACCGGCGGGGTCGTCTTCGAGCTGGCCACGAGCCAGGTCCTGAACCTCCCGTTGCTCACCAGCTACGACGGGACCGGCAGCGGCTTCAACGCCACCTTCAACGCCCCGGCGGGGGGGTCTATCTCGGCTAACGCCCTGCTTCAGATGGACGATGTGGACGTCAGCGCCGGCGTCGGCGGAACGGTCAATCTGACCGGACTGGGCAGCTACACCCGGGGCACAATGACCTACGGCGGGGGACAGACGATCAACGTCGGCGCGCTCAACGACGTTGACGGGTCACGTTTCCTCATCAGCGGCGGGCAGACCTTTGCCAGCGTCGCCGCCACAACCTACGACACACTCGACTTCTTCGGAGGCGGCGACATCTTCACCGCCACCGGGGCACTCACCGTGCTGGACCTCTCCAGCCTCAACAGCCTGAACTTCGACCAGGACTTCGGCGGCTCGCCGATCTACACCATCGCGGCCCGTGACGGCGGGGCGGTCGATCTCTCCGGCGTGACCAACGTCGTTGGCGGACGCAACGGGGATTCCCTGCGCTTGGAGGTCGGCACCGGCGGCTCGATCGACCTGTCCAATCTTCAGTCGATCACCGGCAGCCGAAACGTCCGATTCACTTCCGACGGCACGGCCCTTTCGTTGCCCAACCTCTCGACGATCGATGCTGGGGTTGTCTTCGAACTAGCGACGGGCCAGGCGCTGATCCTGCCGGCGCTGACCAGCTTCGACGGGACCGGCAGCGGCTTCAACGCCACCTTCAACGCGCCGGCGAGCGGGTCCATTTCTGCCAATGCTCTGCTTCAGATGGACGATGTCGATGTCAGCATCGGCGTCGGCGGGACGGTCAACCTCACCGCCCTGAACAGCTTCACCCGAGGCACTATAACCTATGGCGCGGGACAGACGCTCAACGTCGGCACGCTCAATAACGTCGACGGGTCACGGTTCCTTGTCAGCGGTGGACAGACTTTCGCCGGCGTCACCGCTACGACCTACAGCTCGCTTTCGTTCTTCGGCGGGGGGGACATCTTCTCCGCTACCGGGGCGCTCACTGCACTGGACCTTTCCAGCCTCACCAGCCTGAACTTCGACCAGGACTTCGGTGGCTCGCCGATCTACGCCATCGCCGCACGCGACGGCGGGGCGGTCGATCTCTC
>JAJDCX010000033.1 GCA_029260615.1 Phycisphaeraceae bacterium
GTGTGATCGCCAAACGGCCCCTCAAACACCTCATGTTCGTGATCCAGATCTGACCCATCACCCGACACGCTCGGGTCATATCCCGGACCCCCAGCCTGGGTACTCACATAACCCTCAATCACAATCTCCGCATTCGCGGGCACATGCATATCAATCGTCTTGCACTTCACCAGCGGTATCGCCCCACCATTTAAAAACCCCGCAAACAACAGCTCACTCACCCCCGGCGGCAACGGCGAAGTCGCCGCATATGGAAGCACCGCCTCACCCCCCAATACAACCGCACAAGGCATCCCCGATATTGCCTCTCCTCCTATTTCCTGCTTTCCACATTTTCTGCTTTCCTGCTTTGCCTTCTCCTTCCACGCCCGCCAATGCCGCGCCCCATCGTGATGCATATGCCAGTGCATCGCCGTGTGATTCTTATCAATCAACTGCGCCCGGTACATCCCGATGTTCCGCGACGGCCGGGGCACACCCTCCCCCTTCTCAGCATCATCAGGATGGATCGTATACATCCCCGCAAACGTAATGAACCGCCCCTCTCCCTTGGCCGTCCCCGACTGCCCCGGCGAAACGTCATAACCACACCGCCGCGGATCCCCATCGTCCGGCCAACACTTAATAACCGGCAACTCAAACAGATCCACCTCATCCCCAACCTTCACCACCTCCTGACACCGCCCGCTCTTCACCACCTTCGGCGCAAACGACGCGATCTTCGCAAGCTCCAACCCCTTCTTCATCTTCTCCATAATCCCCGTCGGCGGCTCCGGCTTAACCAGCGACTCCACCTTCGCCGCCAGCGACTCAAACCCCCCCGCCTCACAATCCAACGCCATCTCCATCCGCCGATAGCTGCCAAACGCGTTAATCAGCAGCGGAATCTTCGACCCCTCAACGTTCTCAAACAACAACGCCTTGCCACCCAGCCCGTGATGCTGCGGATCAAACGCACCCGCATTCTCACTCTCACGCGCAGCAGGCGACTTGCTCACACGGTCCGCGATCTCCGTCACCTCAAGCATCGGCGAGACCCCCGCCGTCACCCGCTGCAACTCGCCCGCCCGATCTAATGCCTCGATGAAATCTTGAAGGTTGTTGTACGCCAAACCGGGGAATCCTTATCTTTCACTATCACATATCGGGCTGCTGCCGTCGACTACTCGCGTGCCGCCCACCCATACGGCACATACTCATACCCAAACCCGCCATCATCATACAGATCCACCACACCATACCCCGCCTCGCACTCGTGCCAATCGCCGCCCCACCACGCCCCGCTCACCGCACCGCCACAGATATAGGTAACCCCCAGATACTCCACACGATCAACCAGATGAATATGCCCGCTTAAGCACAACCGAATGTTCTTGTGCTTATAAAACAGGTCCTTGATCCGATGCATATCCGTGTGCAGCAGCGCTCCGGGAACCTGCGTCTTGTGATCCTTGAAGTAATCCTTAAAGAACGCCGGCACCACCGAAACAATCGGGATGTGCGAAATAACAACCACCGGCACCCCCGGACCGGTGTCCTCCAATACCTCAGCAAGCCAATCAAACTGTTCATCGTCGAGCATCGCCGTGTACGCACCACCACCCTCGCGTAGCTGAACACTGTCCAGCACAATAAACCGCCAACCCGCCCGATCAAACGCACGGTAAGGCTTCGCCAACCCGTAAGCCTCCAACGCCCAAGCCTTCCCCCACATCGGCTCGTCCCCAACCGTCCCGCTCTTCTTCTTATACCAGCCCCAGATGTCGTGATTGCCGATGCAGTGCTCAATCGGCAGCGAACACTCGCTCTTAAGAACGCTGTTCCAAAGATCCCACTGCAACTGTGTCCGCTCCCGCGTCGCCCCCAGCGCATCCATAATCGCATCCCCACCGTTGAAAATCAGCTCCGGCGGATCATCCAGCCCCTGCGCATGCCTCAACGCCGCCGCCATCCCCTCCCCCGCACCCTTCTCAGGCTTCACATGAACATCCGTCATATGCGCAAACCGCAACACCCGCCGCCGCTTTCTTTGCGTTTCCGCTTCACCACGCACCTGCCCCATCCCCGCACCCGACCACACCACCGCCGCCGCACCCGCCGCCGTCTTAATCGCGCCACGCCGTGTCAGCCCGTCAGCCATCGTGTGCCCCTTTCAATCAATCCCAACCAGCAACCCTTTTTAACCCTGCGCCCTAACCCTCCCCGCTTGCGGCTTAGCGTCCCCCGCATCTCACTATCACCCCCCCAACTCACGCCCCCGCGCCTCCGCCGCCTTCACCGCATCCACAATCGCGTCCCCCACCTTCTGCGATTCCATATGCTCAAACGCCGCCGCCGTCGTCCCGCCGGGGCTCGTCACTTTCCGCCTCAGTTCCGCCGCCGCGTCAGGCGAATCCACCAGCATCCTCGCCGCCCCCAAAATAGTCTGCGACACGAACAACCTCCCATGCTCACCCAGCCCAAGCTCACCCGCCGCCTTCTGCATCGCCTCCGCCAAATAATAAACATACGCCGGCCCAGACCCCGACACCGCCGTCACCGCATCCATCAATCCCTCTTCCACACGCACCACCTCCCCCGCCGCGCCAAACAACCTCATCGCAAGCGCCTCGTCCCCTTCTTGTGCATGTTCCCCCACCGCCAGCCCCGACATCCCAAGCCCCACCATCATCGGCGTATTAGGCATCACCCGAATCACACGGGCTGGATTGCCAATCACCTCGCAAATCTTCCCCGTCCCGATCCCCGCCATGATCGAGATCAACACCTGCCCATCACCCCCATGCTCCGCCAAGTCGCCCGCCAACGCCCCCAGCATCTGCGGCTTGATCGCCAGCATTACCTGCCCGCTCGAAGCGATCACCTCCGCATTGCTCGCAACCACCTTGATCCCTAACTTTTCAAACACCTCTTTGCGGGGGGCAGACGGGTCCGACGCAATCATCGACCCCGCCGATAGCACGCCCCCCTCGATCGCACCGCGCGCAATCGCCTCAGCCATGTTCCCCGCACCCACAAATCCCAGTTCATACGTTCCGCTCATAGTCATCGCCTCTTACTTGCACCGTCCCAGCCGTCGCGAGCTTCCTTGGCACCCTCCAGCAAACGCTTGAGCGCCCCGCTGTCTCCCCGGACCATCACCTTCTTGAACCGGTCAAGTTCATCAATCATCTTGCCCACCGAATCGATCACCGCCTCCCGATTGGTCTGGAAAATATCCACCCATATCCCCGGATCACCCGACGCGATACGGGTCGTGTCGGCAAAACCACTGGACGCGACATCCAATACTTCTCCGCCGTCCACTGTCACCGCCTTCACCAGCATCACCGCCACCGCGTGCGGCAAGTGGCTCACCAACGCCACCGCCCGGTCATGCCCCGCCGGTGCCATCTCGATCAGACGCATCCCCACCAACCCCCACAGCGCCTTCACCAACTCAACCGCCCGCTCATCCGTATCCGACCCCGGCGTCACCACGCAAGGCTTCCCCTCAAACAACCCACCGTCTGCCGCCGTCGGCCCCTGCTGCTCGCTCCCCGCCATCGGGTGCGACCCCACAAACCTGATCGAGTCCGGCAACAACTCCTCCGCCAACGCACACACCGACGCCTTGGTCGATCCCACATCCGTCACCACCAAAGTCTCATCCGCACCCTGCGCAATCTTCGTAAATATCTCCCGGAAGTGCCCCAACGGCGCCGCCACCACCACCAAATGAGCATCACCCCCGGCCCCCCCCTCGGTTTTTCCGCTTCCCCCCTTCCCAGTATTTCCGCCCCCCTCCAACGCCTCCGCCGTACTCACCGTCAGGTCATCGAAGCACCCCAGCGCCCGCGCCTGATCCAGCGTCTGCACACGCCGACCCACCCCCACGATCCGCCCTCTGTACCCCTTGGCTCGCAGCGCCAGCGCCAGGCTCGCCCCCAGCAGACCCGTCCCTATGATCGTCACCTGTTTCGCTTTGAGCATCGCCGTTTTTCCTCGCGTTCAACCCCGGGTAAGATAGCAGGTTAGACGACTACAGGCCCCCCAAGCCCAGCCACTCCCGTGGGTGGGACCGATTGCCCTCCAGTGGGACCAGACATCAGAAATACGACCGGCCTGCCCGGAGAGAAATAACCATGACCACACTCAACGCATACGCCGGCAACTACGAACTGGAATTCGAGCGACCCCTCACCGCTCTGGAACGCCAGATCAACGACCTCGAGCACCAGCACCTAAAGCCCGCACACGCAATGGGTGGGACCGCTTCCGGGGCACCTTCCGGGGACACTTCCGCGGGCGCTTCCGGGGCCGGGGGCGCTTCCGGGGGGGTCGACTTCCGCTCCGACATCCGCAGCCTGCGCCAGTCCCACACCGCGATGCTCAAAAAGATCTACGCCCAGCTCACCCCCTGGAACACCGTCCAGGTCGGCCGACACCCCGGGCGACCCCAGACCATCGACTACATCCACGCATTCGTCAAAGACTTCGCCGAGCTACATGGAGATAGGCATCAGGGCGACGACAAAGCCATCATCACCGGCTTCGGACGCATCGGCCCGCACAAGTGCCTGGTCATCGGCCACCACAAGGGCAAAGACACCAAAGAAAAGATCGCCGCGAACTTCGGCTGCGCTCACCCCGAAGGCTACCGCAAAGCCCTGCGCACCATGAAGCTCGCCGAGAAATACAAACTCCCCATCGTCACCCTAATCGACACCCCCGGTGCGTACCCCGGCATCGCCGCCGAGGAACGCGGCCAGGCCGAAGCCATCGCCGTCAACCTCCGCGAGATGTCTCGACTCAAAACCCCCATCGTCTCCGTCGTCATCGGCGAGGGCGGCTCCGGCGGCGCACTGGGCATCGGCGTCGCCGACCGACTCGCCATGCTCCAATACGCCTGGTTCTCCGTCATCTCCCCCGAAGGCTGCGCAGCCATCCTCTGGAAAACAGCCAACCCCGAGACCAACGCCGCCGCCGCAGAAAACCTCAAACTCACCGCCAACGACAACCTCAAGCTCGGCACCATCGACGGCATGATCGACGAACCCCTCGGCGGCGCCCACCGAAACCCCGCCGCCGCCGCCGACTACCTGGAAAAATACCTGATCCAGACGCTTCGCGAACTCAAGCGGTTCAAGGTCGAAAACCTCGTAAACAAACGCTACGAACGGCTGCGAAAGATCGGGGAACTGGGGGAAGGGTAATCGGCTTCTTGCACTATGCTCGATCACCTACGCCTGCAATTGAAAACGAGAGGATCTAATGGCCAGAAGTAAAAATAAAGAACCAATACTATCACCTAATCTAAATTTACAGCAGATGCGCAACGCAGTAATCAAACTTAAGAGGCGGATAGACGAGTTAGATTCACTTGACCCGGCTACTGCAACAGGAACTTTTGACAACAAATTTGAATCAGTGCACGAGAAGATATCAGCCACTTTAGCGGATGTTTTTGGTCAGGAGACTACAGATTACCATCGATACTGCACTTACACACTAAGTGAGGCTCCGCTTATTATGGGCGAGCCTACATCTCTGTCTGAAGCTCGCGAGGGATACAAATCGGGTATCGAGACGGCAAAAGAGAAGCTTCATACCGCAATTGAAATGTTGCAGGAGCGGATAGAATTTCAAGATGATCATGAGCCTACGAGTGCTTCGCGCGTGCAGCCCGCACTGGATAGCCGAAAGGTGTTCATAGTCCACGGGCATGATTCCAACCTGAAGACAGACACCGAACGATTTGTTCGGGAAATCGGACTCGAACCTATTGTCCTACATCGACAACCGGACGAGGGAGCAACCATAATAGAGAAGTTCGAGAAACACAGTGATGTAGGCTATGCCTTCATACTTCTTACGCCGGACGAGATTGCTTACGCTGCAGACCAGAAAGACATTGATGAGCATAAGCGAAAGATCGAATCACGC
The DNA here is from genome assembly GCA_029260615.1 of Phycisphaeraceae bacterium. Taxonomy (GTDB): domain Bacteria; phylum Planctomycetota; class Phycisphaerae; order Phycisphaerales; family Phycisphaeraceae; genus JAJRRS01. The sequence continues at coordinate 5,926 of JAJDCX010000033.1, forward strand.
GCAAGACCAAATGTTATCTTTGAGTTTGGTTATTTCGTAGGAAAGCTAGGAAGAAGCCATGTCTGTTGCCTTCTTAAAAATGGAGTTGTTGTTCCAAGCGACCTTAATGGTCTAGTTTACAAGCCAATTGACCAGTCAATTGACGAACAGGCTTTACCAATAATTCGCGAGCTGAAGGCGGCCGGTTATACAATTACAGTGTAACTTTTCAGAATCATACCAACGCACGATACTGGGTTATGTTCCGTTTCCAACCCATATACTTCCGAGGTGACATCATGAATGACCACTTACCGAATGTCATACAACAACTGCATGAATCTCAAGGGAAGTACACCTATTTCCTAATTGTATTTGCCGGGTCCTGCATTGCCCTCTGCATCAAAAGAACAACCGGTGTACCGCCTGCATGGGATATGATCCCTTTAGCGGTCGCTGTCCTTTTTTGGGCCCTTAGCATCCTTTGTGGGTTACGCAATCGGGATTACTTCCAATCCACGCTTTACGCAAATGCAAAAATGCTGATCATTCAATCTGGTGAAGATCCAGAAGTCGGGAATCGCCCCGCCTACATTTCTGCTGCTTCTGAAGGTATCCGACAGGCTTGCGAGAGTAATTCAAACAAGGGGAGCTGGTTTGGCAATGCACAGTTCAACTTTCTGATTGCTGGATCAGTAATGTTCATTATCTGGCATATCCTCACAATGTTCTTGTTGTAGGGATCGAATAAGATGTCAGGAACCTTAAATAACTTCGAGACCAACGGATCAGGTGCCTGACACCTCATTCGGACCTTTACAGAGCAGGAGCCCACGATGATTACGGTTGGTATGAACTACAACGTGAAGCCGGGGAAGCAGCAGGAATTCGAGCAGAAGTTTGACGCGGTCTTGGTTGCCATCCGTTCGGCAACCGGGCACGTGACATCCAAGCTGTTCAAAGACGTGGCCGATGACACCGCCTACCTCATCGTCAGTGAGTGGTCAGAGCAGGACCGATTCATGGCGTTCATCCGCAGCGCAGCCTTCAAAGAGGTCACGGCATGGGGCAAGGCGGAAATCCTCTCCGATCGACCGAAGCACACGATCTATCGCCCAAACGACTGAGTTGAGACTCATTAAGGGCCGTCGGATAGGGGACCGGAAAAGGTGTGCCAGGAATCTTAAATGAGTCAAACCACGACAACCAAGGCTCCTAATCCCCTTTCCACTGGCACACGCCGCGCTGCTCGTTGCCTGCTCACCGGAGCCTGCCTCCTCATTGCCATGCAACTCACCGCCTGCCAATCCCAGGACATGCGTGACACCGCCGACCCAACGCTGCGTGTGATGTCGTTTAATCTCCGTGTCGCCAACATCGCCGACACCGTCACCGGCAAGGGCTGGCGCGGCCGACGCGGTGACGTCGTCAAGACCATCCGCACATCCGACCCCGACCTGCTGGGCACACAGGAGGGCAAGTCAAGCCAGGTCAAATACGTCCACAAGAAGCTCAAGTTCTACGACATGCACGGTGTCGGGCGAAGTGACGGCCAGAGCAGCGGCGAGTTCTGCGCGATCTACTACCGCAAGATCCGCTTCACCGCCCAGGACTCCGGCCACCTCTGGTTCAACGACTCCAACAAGCCCGGCAAACGCACCTGGGGCTCGATCTTCCCACGCATGGCCTCCTGGGTCCGCCTCCACGACAACTTCACCGGCCACCCCGTCCTGGCGATCAACACACACCTGGACGTCATCTCATCCGAGTCACGCCAACGCTCGGCCACGATGATCCGCCAACTCATCGACCAGCACCCCGACGCATTGGTCATCCTCACCGGCGACTTCAACTGCGACGTCGGCTCCGAACCCTTCCGCATCCTCACCGCCAGCCATAACACCCGGGGGCAAAGCCAACTCATCGACACCTACACCGCCGCCGGCCACAAGGACGGCAAAAAGGACGGCACACACCACGGCTTCAAGGGCAAAACCAAAGGCAACCGCATCGACTGGATCCTCATCTCCCCACAGATCGACGTCCTGAATGCAAGCATCGTCAGAGACAAAAACCTCTTCGGCCACTACCCCTCCGACCACTTCCCCGTTACCGCAAGCCTAAAACTGCCCGAGGCTGAGTAACAGGCCACGCCTTAATTCAACCGACCGGCCACAAACAGCACCACACCCACTCGCCTATCTCCCTGCGTGTCTTTGTGTCTCCGCACACTCCGCGCCTCTGCGGTGAAATCCTCCGCCCCCGTCCCGAGCCCCCATGTTTGCCCGTGACCAGCCCTGCGAATACACTCTTAGGTTGACCCAAACCCGGAAAATCCGATGCGTTATAAAGCTTTATCCTTACTGACACTGATCGCCGCCTCGGCGTTGATTGGTTGCCATCAGAACCCGACCCGGCGTGTGCCGTTTGAGGTGCCGGTGGTCGCGTGGAACGATGACGGGCAGTACCTGCCTAAGCGTGTCGGCCCGGGGCTGGTCGCCGCAGATAATGCACCGATCCCGGACGTGGCGATGCCGATCGGTTTCAAGCCGGTGGTCAGCCAGTGCAGCAGCTCGTTCGACGGTGTGGCACGGACGGTGACACACCTCTACCAGGGCCGGGCACGCTCGGTGGAGACCGTGCTGTTTTACCGCCAACAGTTGCCACTGGACGGGTGGATGCTGGTAGACAAACAGGCACACGAAGACGGCTCATCCAGCCTGCACTACACCAAGGGCGCCGAGGCCTTAAGTCTTCGGCTAAGCGGCCGGTTCAATACCGCAACCGTCGAGGTCTACATCTCTCCAAGGTAGATATCACAGCAACGGGCCAGGACACACGACCGAATCCAGAACAAGAACTAAACCAACCAAAAGACTGACACCGCTATGGACGCCAAAGAACGCCACGAACTTAAAGACAACGATCTCGCCGAATTTCTCGAACACTTCGGGGAGTTCTGGGGCAAGCATGGCAACGGGATCATGGTCGTCATCACGATCGTCCTGGTTATTTTTGTCGGCAAGCGATATTACAACAGCACGCAGGCACAGACCCACGAAAACGCCTGGGCCGACCTGTCGGCAACCAGCACACCGCAGGGCTTCCGCGAGCGGGCTATCGAAAACGCCGGCGTCCCCGCGGTCCCGCAATTGGCGCTGCTCCGTGGGGCCGAAGCGTACCACGAGCAGGCGATCCAACTCAAGCAGGAGACCGGCGGAGAAGACACCGGCGTAATGTCCGCCAAGGAATCCCTGGAAGCCGCCGAGTCGATGTATACCCAGGTCCTTGACTCCGATACCGACGCCGCTTTCCGAGCAAACGCAGCCGTCGGGCTGGCCAACCTTGCCGAGACACGCAGTGACTTCACCGCCGCCGGGGACTACTGGGCCAAGGCCCAACAGATCGCCGAAGAGGCCCGGCTCACCGCCATCGCCACCCACGCCCAGGTCCGCGCCGGCATGCTCGATGAGCTCGCTAAACCCATCGTGTTCGGTGAATCCGTTGAAGCAACCGACAGCACCCCGGATAGCACCTCCGACAACTCCGATACCCCTGCAGACGCCGATCAGGCTTCTGATGCCGGCAAAACGGATACCGCAACCCAAGCCCAGGCCACTCCCGCTACACCGGCCACCCCCGGCCAGTGACGCACGACCCGCCGACACACCCCGAAGACGAATCACCCGCCGCCCCCGGTGACCCCGTCGCCGATCCTTTTGATCCCAACGAACTGCCCGATGAACTCCAGGACGCCGTCCAGCGCCAGCGGTTCACCCTGTCCAAAGATTCCAACCACCGCCTGGACAAGTATCTTCAGAGCCGCATCAAAGGGTTCAGCCGACACCAGATCCAACGCCTCATCTCGCTGGGCGGTGTGACCGTCAACGACAAGAAACCCAAGGCCAGCACCAAGCTGCGCAAGAGTGACGTCATCGAGGTGTTGATCCCGCCAAGGCCCGCCGTCGATCTTTCGCCCGAGCCGATCCCCCTTGAGGTGTTGCACGAAGAAGACGGGTTCTTAGTCATCAACAAGCAGGCCGGCCTGATCGTCCACCCCGCACGCAGCCACCTTAACGGAACACTGCTAAACGCACTGGCCTACCACTTCCAACAGTCCGAACACAACGACACCGACAAAGCCGCACTTAGTAAGGTTGGCAAAGAACACGCACGCCCAGGCGTCATCCACCGCCTAGACAAAAACACCACCGGCGTCATCATCGTCGCCAAGCAGGATGAGCAGCACTGGAAGCTCGCCAAACAATTCGAGGACCGCACCAACCTCAAGGTCTACCTCGCCGTCGTCCACGGCTGCCCCGACCCGACCGGCGGAGTCATCAACGAGCCCATCGGCAAGCACCCCACCATCCGTGAAGCCATGGCCGTCCGCCACGACTCCACCAGCCGCGATTCCGTCACCCTCTACCGGGTCCGCGAACGCTACCAGGGCTACAGCCTCGTTGAACTGGAACTCAAGACCGGCCGCACACACCAGATCCGCGTACACATGGCCTACATCGGTTACCCCTTGGTCGGCGATATCATCTACGGTGGCGAGCCCGTCGGCCTAGCGGAATTGGATGCCCCCCCCCGCCCCGCCGCCGCACGACCTGACCTGGCTTACGCACGCGACAAACAAGAAGGTCAGAAGATGGAACGCGAAGCCGCCGAGCGTGAAGACATGCTCATGGCCACCCCCGCGCTGCACGCCGCCATGCTCCGCATGTTCCACCCGGAAACCAAAGAACCGATGACCTTCACCGCCCCCGTCCACGGCCCGTTAAACGACCTCATCACCGAACTGAGAAAACGACCCGAGGGCGGAAACGTGGTAACAGATGGGGTGTATCTGGATCTTAAGAAGGCAATCCAGTAACTCAACCAGCCCAGGGCACATCATCAACGCCGGCTTGCTGGTTCGCTTGCCGCGCCAAGGCAAAGAGCAGGTCGCTAAGGCGGTTGAGGTAGATGACAGCCTCGGTGGTGCCTGGGTCGGCCTGTTGCAGTGCGACACAAGCACGCTCGGCACGTCGGCAGACGGTGCGGGCGAGGTGCAGGCGTGAAGCGAGTTCGCAGCCGCCGGGGAGGATGAAATGTTTCATCGGGGGGAGTTGGGCACAAGCGGTATCGATCTGGTGTTCGAGTTGTTCGATGTGTGCCTGCGTGGTCCGCCGGGGCTTGCTTGTGTCTGGCGTAGCGAGGTCGGCACCGAGATCGAATAGACGTCGTTGAATCTCAAGCAGGATGTCTTTGAGTTCATCTGTATCGCAGGCAGAGATCGTTAAACCGATCGCCGCGTTGGTCTCATCGACGTCACCGATCGCGATGATGCGTGGGGCGGTCTTGGTGGTGCGTTGGCCGGCAAACAGGTCGGTGCCGCCGTCGTCGCCACGTTTGGTGTAAAGCTTCATAAACGGCATCTCAATCAGGTATCACCACAGAGACACAGAAAGATTAATCCACAGATGAACAAGATGGGCAGAATTAAAACCAAGTAGCTTTAAATTTCTGCATCCTGATTATCCTGTCTCTCTGTGGATCAATTTCAGAATTCGCCTATGTGAACTCGATGGTTCACCTCTTCCGTTTGCCGATCTTACCCAGCGCGTACTTCAACACGTCATCGACATTTTCGACGAAGTGGAAGGTGCATTTTTTCCTAACCTGTGCATCGACCTCTTCCATGTCGGATTTGTTTTTCGCCGGCAGGAGGATGGTCTTGACGCCGGCGCGGGCAGCTGCGAGGGTTTTTTCTTTGACGCCGCCGATAGGCAGGACCTTGCCGCGCAGGGTGATCTCGCCGGTCATCGCCAGGCTCTTTTTGACCGGGATATCCAGGAGCAACGAGGTGATGGCGGTGTACATCGCGGCACCGGCGCTTGGGCCATCCTTGGGCACGGCACCGGCGGGGATGTGGATGTGCAGGTCCAGCTCGGCGAGTTTCATCACGTCGTACCCCAACGTGTCGGCCCGGCTCTTGAATAGAGACAAGGCGGCGCTGGCGGACTCCTTCATCACGTCGCCGATCTGCCCGGTGAGTGTGACGTTGCCCTTGCCGGGGAATTTCGTCGCCTCGATGAAGAGGATCTCCCCGCCGAAAGGTGTGTAGGCCATGCCCAGGGCGACACCCGGCGAAACGGTCCGTGTATCCAAGTCACGCTCAAACTGCTCGGGCCCGAGCATCTCACGGACAAAGACGTCATCGACGGTGGCAGACTTGCGGCGCTTCCGGCCGTTGTTAGCCCCGGCTACCTGTGCGGCAACTCCCCGACAGACCGAGCCGATCTGCCGTTCCAGTTCGCGGACGCCGGCCTCACGGGTGTAGTTCTCGATCACCTTCTTGATGCCGGAGGAAAGCCACTTGCACTTGGCGCGGGTCAGCCCGTTTTCCTTGATCTGCCTAGGCACGAGGTAACGCCTTGCGATGATGAGCTTGTCGGGGTCGGTGTAACCGGGGAGGTCGATGATCTCCATACGGTCGCGCAGCGCGGGCGGCACGTTTCCGATGTAGTTGGCGGTGGCGATGAAGATCACCTGCGAGAGGTCAAACGGAACATCGAGGTAACGGTCGACGAAGGCGTTGTTCTGCCGGGGGTCCAGGACCTCCAACAGCGCGCTAGAGGGGTCGCCACGGAAGTCCGAGCCGAGTTTGTCGACCTCGTCGAGCATCATAACCGGGTTGTTCGTGCCGGCACGGCGAAGCTCCTGGATGATCCGGCCGGGCATCGCGCCGATGTAGGTACGCCGGTGGCCACGGACCTCGGCCTCATCACGGATGCCCCCCAAACTGATCCGCGAAAACTCCCGACCCAAGCTGTCGGCGATGGATTGCCCGAGGCTGGTCTTACCGACACCCGGAGGGCCAACCAGGCAAAGAATCGGGCCGCGCCCTTGCGGGTTGAGTTTGCGAACCGCGAGGTATTCGATCAAGCGGCGTTTAACTTTGTCCAGGCCGTAGTGGTCGCGATCAAGTGTTTTACGGGCGCGATCGAGATTGAGATTGTCTTCGCTGATTTTATTCCAAGGCAGGTCGGCGATCAGCTCGAGGTAGGTCGTGATGACCGAGTACTCGGGGCTCGCTGGGGGGATCACCTTGAGCCGGTCCATCTCGCGTTTGGCTTCATCCATCACCTTCCCGGGCGGGGCTGCTTCTTCAAGACGTTTTTCGAGCTGGGTGATCGTGTGATCGCCGCCGGCCTCGTCTTCGCCTAGCTCTTTTTGGATCGCCTTGATCTGTTCGCGCAGGTAGAACCGCCGCTGCGTCTCACCGATGGACGACTGCACATCTTCCTGGATCTTCTCCTGGAGGCGGAGGATCTCCAACTGGCTGGAGAGGTGGACGTGGACCATGCGGATGCGCTTGGCGATGTTGAACTCTTCGAGCAGGTCCTGCTTCTGTTCGATATCTAATGCCAAATTCGCGCCAAGGAAATCCGCCAGCGTGCCGGGGTCGTCAATGTTCATCATCACCGTCAACGCCTGCTCCGGGGCGCTGGGCGACAGGTCGATCAGGTCGTGTGCTTGATCGCGTAGCTGATCGACCTCGGCGTCAAACTTCTTGCCCGACCCGGGACGCTCGGTGGGTGTCTTCACACGGGCCTTGAAATACGGCTTGGTTTGCGTGACTTCTTCGAGTGTGATCCGGCCCAAACCATGGACGATCAGGGAGATGTTGTCGTCGGGCTGGCGGATGAGTTTCAGAACCATCGCGGCGGTCCCGACGGGGTGCAGGTCGTCTGCGGTGGGGTTCTCGACCTCCTCGTCCTTCTGGCTGAACAGCGCGATGATCTTGGACTTGGGCAGCGACTCATCCAGCATCTTCCGGCTGGCGGGCCTGCCCACGCCCAACGGCACGATCGTCCCGGGGAACATCACGCTGCCGCGCACCGGCAGGACCGGCAACACCTCGGGGATGGTGGAGTTGGAGGCATCAAACGCCACGGGCGACAAGTCAATCGTGACGGGGGCATCGGCTTGCCGCCCCGCCGCCGCCTTGGCCTTGGGTTTCAAGGCCGATTTGCGTTTGGTCGGGTTACGCTTGCTCTTCGATTTTGGAGCTGGTTTTTTTTTCGTCGTCTTACTCAAGGGTTAGGTTCTTGTGTTTGGTTAGGTTAATGATTTATATCCGTATCTACACTAAGGGCATCGTGATCCACAACACACCCTGGCGGTATTCACTACGGACCGAGTCCAGGTCAACACCATGAGGCACCTGGATCACTCGCTGAAATGCGCCGTAATCGATTTCCATGGTGAGGATCTTCATCGCCCCCGGAGTTCCCGCCCCCGGAGCTTGCCCTGGGACTTGACCTTGCTTGCCTGAGCTTGGTTCGGGGGCTTGCCTGACCCCGCTGACGGTAAGCCGACCGGGCTCGATCCTTACATCTATCTTATCCCGATCGATCCCCGCAAGGTCCAGGCAGACGTGCAGGAGGTTGCCGATCTGGTAGACGTTGACCGCTGGGGTCCAGGCCTGGGTCTGGGCGAACTGGCTGAAGCTGCGGTAGGCCGCGTGCTCCACGGCCACGCCGACGTAACCGCTGGACCGGCTTGGGGGTTTTCGGCTTGCCATAGTGGATCCTGTCCTTCACCTGCCTGTTACAAGTGTATGTTAACCGATTAGGTCCGCCCAACAGGAGCCCGCATATCGCCTGCAATGTTGGAGCCCGGCCATCTCGGACAGGTCCGTCGGGTTATTGCCTGCCGCCTCCGGCCCGCCTATTATTGCTGAAACTGACGGGCCCAAAGCCCTCTGAAACCGCCAGGACCCACCATGCCTACCCAGAATACCGCTTCCACCATGCCCGATGTGCAGGGCAGCGAAGACCTCCGCAAGATCGCCATCAACAAGGTCGGCGTCAAAGACATCCGCTACCCGATCCGCCTGCACTGCCCGGCCACCGGCGGGGGCCAGAACACCGTCGCCCAGGTCAACATGTACGTCGCGCTGCCCCACGACCAGAAGGGCACGCACATGAGCCGGTTCCTGGAGATCCTCAACCGCCACCACGACTCGATCCGGTCGGACCAGTTGATGGACATCTGCCACGATATCAAGGATCGGCTCGAGGCCCAGGAGGCCCACCTGGAGCTGTCGTTCCCCTACTTTATCGACAAGAAAGCCCCGGTCACTAAGCAGGCCGGGAAGATCGACATCGAGGTCTCCTTCGAATGCACGAGCAACGCCAAAGACGACTTCGTCATGGGCGTCAAAGTCCCGGCGACCAGCCTGTGCCCCTGCTCTAAAGAAATATCCAAGTACGGCGCACACAACCAGCGGTGTGAGATCGAGGCCAAGGTACGCTTCCATCCCGGCAAGACGATGTGGATCGAGGAGCTGTTCCGGGTTGTCGAGTTGGCGGCGAGCACGCAGGTCTTTGCTGTGTTGAAACGGCCGGACGAGAAGTTCGTCACCGAAGACGCTTATGAGAATCCTAAGTTCGTCGAAGACATCGTCCGTGACCTGGCGCTGACGCTGGATGGTGAGGACCGCATCTGCTGGTACCAGATACACAGCACCAACTACGAGTCGATCCACAACCACAACGCCTACGCCTTCATCGAGCGTGACAAGCGGGGCTAAGGCCTGGCAGATGGGCGAAGACGCTTGACGGATGTAAGCTATCTGTCACACGTCCAACCCCAACAGGCCCGACCGCATGCCCACCGCTGCTGAACCCACCGCCCCCCGACAACCCAGCGCACCGCTCTGGCGTAACCTCAGCTTCACGCTGATGTGGACCAGCACCGCCGCCAGCGGGTTCGGTGACCGGATGATTATGCTCGCGGCCCTGGCTCTACTCGGTGGGCTGGCCCAAGGCACGACCGACTCCACCGCGATCCAGGCCTCCACCCAGGTCTTCTTCTTCCTGCCTTACATCCTGTTCAGCCTCCCCGCCGGCTGGCTGGCGGACCACCTGCCCCGCAAGTGGCTGCTGCTGACGTGCGACGAGATGCGGGGGCTGATCCTGCTGCTGTCGTTCTTCGCTATCGCGCAGGCGACGGGCCCAGCCGACATCGCAGACAATCAGCACTGGAAGGTCTACCTGGCGCTGCTGGCGATCGGTTCATTCGCCTCGATCTTCAACCCCACACGCAACGCCATCATCCCCCAGATCGTCCCCACCCGGCAACTGCAATCCGGCAACGCGGTGATCCTCGTCATCAACGTTGTCGCCTCTATGGTCGGAATCGTCATCGGCGGACGGATCATCAACGTCGATGAAGCGACTAGCGTGCGGACCGGCCTGATGATGGGGGCGTTGTTCTACCTGATCTCCGGCACGTTCTTCGCCTTCCTACGCCCAACACGGACCGCGGTGGTGAAGGACGCCCAGCCGCGCAGCCTCTGGCAGGCCGCTATCTACGTTTCAAAACACCGGCGTGTGATCTCACTGATCGCATTGGGTGTGCTGGTCTGGGCCTCCGCGGCGGCGGTCTCAAGCGGGATCCTGGGCGTCGTCAAGAGCCATCACGGCCTGGAACAAAACGAACTGATGTGGGCGTATACCCAGATTAACGCGACGCTGGGCATCGGGTTGCTCGCCGGCGCGGTGATCGTCGTTTTCGTGAACACACGCAAGGAATCATCCGCGTTGTCTCTTAGTTCGCTGGCGGCGGTAGGTATCTGCCTGCTGTTATTCGTGCTGGTCCCCTGGATGCCCATGACTTACGCTGCGGCGTTTGGTATCGGGCTGTTCGGGAACATCGTTATCATCAACGTGCTGACACTGCTGCAATCGGTCACGCCCAATTACATGCGCGGCCGGGTCATGGGCATCAACTCGATGGTCAACACGATATTCAGCGTGATGACCTATTTCGCGATCTGGCGGCTGCCATCGGCGGACACGAACATCATCTACGCACTCTACGCGCTTGGCGGTTTGCTGATCCTGGTTGGCAGCATTGGATTGTTCCTCTACCTGAGCCACGGCCCGATGCCCAACCGCACCGCCAACATGATCTACCGTCTGGACCGGCTGTTCTGCCTGGTCTGGCACCGCCTGGAAATCGTCGGCCGACACCACGTCCCAAACTCCGGGCCGGTCATCCTCGCTGCGAACCACACCACCGCGCTGGACCCCTTCATCATGCAGGCCGGGACACGCAGGACCGTTCGTTGGGTGATGCTGACCCAATACCGGTTCCGTCTGGCTTGGCCGATCTGGCGGGCGATCGAGCCGATCGCACTGGATCGCAACGGCGGGGACATCTCCAAACTCCGTCAGGTCGTCGATGCGCTCAAGCAAGGAGAGATGGTCGGGTTGTTCCCAGAAGGCGGGCTGCAGCGCAGTCAACGCGAACTGGGCCCGATGGAGCCGGGCATCGGCATGATCGCCAAACGCAGTGGCGCAACCATCGTCCCGGTCTGGATACACGGCACCCCCCTGTGCGACAGCATGATCCGGCACTTACTGCAACCCAGCCGATCTACCGTCATCTTTGGTGAGTCCTACAAGCCCGGCCCCAAAGACGACCCCAAGCAGATCACCGACGACCTGCGCAGCCGGCTCTTGGCGCTCGCAAAGCAGACGACCTAGCCGCCACACGTTTCATCATGTAACAAGATGAAACGTCTACGGCATCGATCGGTTTGCCAAGTGGTATGCGGTCGTCGAAACTACCGAAGCTGTTTGTGATCCTACGCACCGCGCACTTGGAGTTTTCATGCCACGCCCCGTCACGTTGTTTACCGGCCAGTGGGCCGACCTTTCGTTTGAGACGCTCTGCGCCAAGGCCGCCGGCTTCGGTTACGACGGGCTGGAACTCGCCTGCTGGGGCGATCACTTCGACGTCGACCAGGCGGCGAAGAGCAAGACCTACTGCAAGAAGCGGTGGGAGATACTCGCTGACCACGGCCTGACCGTTTACGCGATCTCCAATCACTTGGTCGGGCAGGCGGTCTGCGACCCGATCGACGCCCGGCACAAAACGATCCTCCCCAAAGATGTCTGGGGCGATGGCAAGCCCGAAGGCGTGCGCAAACGTGCCGCCAAGAAGATGATTACCACCGCCAAAGCCTGTCGCAACTTCATGGACTGTAAGCCGGGACGCAAGAAGAAAGACGAGTTCCCCGCTGTCGTCAACGGGTTCACCGGGTCGAGTATTTGGCACAGTCTCTACGCCTTCCCCCCAACCGACCAGGCCTACTGGGACAAGGGGTTCGCCGACTTCGCCAAACGCTGGACACCGATTCTTAATGCGTTTGACAAGGTCAACGTCAACTTTGCGTTGGAGGTTCACCCCACCGAGATTGCGTTTGATATCGCTACCGCCGAACGTGCGCTCAAAGCGGTGAAGAACCACAAGCGATTCGGGTTCAACTACGACCCATCGCACCTGGCGTACCAGGGGGTGGATTACATCCAGTTCATACGACGGTTCGCCGACCGGTTGTACCATGTGCACATGAAGGATGTCTGGTGGGGCCACGGCGACGGGACGGTGGGCGTCTTTGGGGGACACACCAGCTTCGGCGACCCCCGACGTCACTGGGACTTCCGCTCGCTTGGCCACGGTGATGTGGATTTTGAAGAGATCATCGTGGCTTTGAATGATGCCGGGTACACTGGGCCTTTGAGCGTGGAATGGGAAGACAGCCGGATGGACCGCGAGCACGGGGCGGCCGAGGCCTGCGATTTTGTGAATGCGATCGACTTCAAGCCGTCGGACGTGGCGTTTGATGGGCAGTTCGACCGTTAATTCTTTGCTAGCGTGCTTGGCGAAACCCTTGATTGCGATGATAATGGAGGCATGATGCACGCCGGATTAATCATCGGTGGATTCACGGCACTGGCACAAGTGCCCCCCGGGCAGGCCGCGTCCCCCAACAGCCAACTGCTGGTCTGGGCGGTGGTGTTAATCGGCATGGCGGTCGCGTTCTTCCTCGCCGAGTTGTTCGTGCCCTCCGGTGGGGTGCTGGGTATCTGCGCAGCGTTGTGCCTGATAGGCGGGGTCGTGCTGCTGTTCCGCGTTGATACCACGGTCGGCCTGATCGGCGCAATCGTGTCCGTGCTGGCGATACCCGTCGCATTCATGCTCGGCTTGTGGGTCTGGCCAAGCACCCCGATCGGTCGGGCGCTGACGTTGGGGGCTAATGATGAGCAGGAAGAATCGGCCTACGACGGGCAGGCTCCCTTCACGGGCCCGACGCACACGCCCGACATCGCCACCGGCACCGTCGGCGAAACGCTGACCGATCTAAGGCCCGTAGGCACCTGTCTGTTTGATGGCAAGCGGCAAGAATGTCTGTCAGAAGGCGGGGTAATCCCCAAAGGTGTCGATGTAAAAGTGGTCGCCGCAGACGGGATACAGATCAAGGTTCGGCCAACCGACTGACTGATGCTGGCAGGCGATGATCCGCACACCCAGCGATCTACCCACCCTCTTCGTCTTCGCTACCAATCGCGTTGATCCGGTCGTGCGCCGAATCGATGTGGGTGATCTTTACGCCGAAGTTCTCCCCGACCTTGACGGCATGGCCAGCCCCGATCGACTTGTTGTTGACCATCAGGATCAGGTCGCTGTCGGCCGGTCTCTCCAGTTCCAGGATCGCACCGGGGCCCAATGACAGCACATCTTCCACGGCCATCCGGCATTCGCCGACCATCACCAACAGCGGGACTTTGAGTTTGAGGATCGTATCGATTTCAGTATGCATCAACATTCTTATCGGCCAAGACGATCTGAAATCTTCGATCTGAGAGGTTCGATTGGCGGATATGACCGGTTGACGATCCCAGACCGCAGATCGAATATCACCGCCAGCCCCTATTCATCACCAAACGCCTTCTGGGCCAGGTCCACCGCCTTGGCCAGTGCAGCGGCCTTGTTGACGGTTTCCTGGTGCTCCGCATCCGGGTCGCTGTCCGCGACGATCCCCCCGCCGGCCTGGATGTGTACGTTCCAAGAACCGCCGCCCCCGGCACCCCCGGTACCCCCAGCGTTGTCGCTTTCCTTACCAGGGGTAACCACCATGGTGCGTAGCGCGATCGCCATATCCAGGTTCCCACGGAAGTCGGCGTAGCCCACCGCCCCGCCGTAGGGCCCCCGCCGGGTCGCCTCCAGCTCGTCAATGATCTGCATCGCACGCACCTTGGGCGCACCGCTGACCGTCCCCACCGGCAGGGTCACCCGTAGCGCATCCCAGGCGTTCAACCCGTCACGCAATCGCCCGGTCACCGTCGATGAGATGTGCATCACATGGCTGTACCGCTCGATCGTCATCAGTTCTGCCAACTCGATCGAGCCCGGCTCGGCGACACGGCCCACGTCATTGCGGTGAAGATCCACCAGCATGATGTGCTCGGCGCGGTCCTTGGCGTCATCTAACAGCTCCCGTCCCAACGCCTCATCTTCCCCCGGGTCTTTGCCCCGACGGCGTGTCCCGGCCAGCGGTCGGCTGGTCACCAACCCGTCCTCCACCTTGCACAAGATCTCCGGGCTTGAGCCAACGAGCATTCCCCCGTCGATCTGCAAATAGAACATATAAGGCGACGGGTTGACCACACGCAATGAACGGTAAATATCAAAGGGGTCCACCGCCGTGGTCAGGTCGAAGCGCTGGCTTGGGACTATTTGAAAGGCATCACCCGCCGCGATGTATTGCTTGCAAACCTCGACCGCTTTCTGATACCCGCCGACCCCAAGCGTGCTGGTGGGCAGCTTGGGTGGAGGCGAAGCCAGATCGATGTGGCCGGTCGCCAACTCCCTGCCCTGTTCATCTACATGCGGCTCCAACAAACGTCCGCAAAGCTCGGCCAGCCGGGCCTGCCCCGCAAGGTAGGCCGACTCGACCGTGTCGTACTCATCCACCAATACATGCGTAATCACCAGCAACGACTTCTGCGCCTGGTCGAAAACCACAACCTCGTTATACAACTGCATGTGCAGGTCCGGCAGGTGACGGTCATCCGGCGGCGGCGTGGGCAGCTTCTCGCCTTCCAGATAACGCACGGTGTCGTAGCCGGCATACCCCACCCACCCGCCGGTGAACTCCGGGAGTCCTGGCACATCCACCGGACGCCATTTCGAGGTGATCCGATCCATCTCCAGAAGCGGGTCGTCGCCGTGAAAATTTTTAGATTTCGACGGGTCGCGGTGGTCCCGGTAGGCCACATCATGCCCGCGTGCGATCACCTCGGCGATCGGTTGGGCACCCAGGTAACTGTAGCGGCTGATCTGGTCGCCGCCCACCACCGATTCCAGCAGGAAGCTGGGTGCCATCCGGTCGTCGCCCTTGACCAGCCGACGGTACGCCAGCACCGGCGTCAGAGTGTCGCTTAACAGCCTCATATAGACCGGTATGAGTAGACGCTCACCCGGCCCCACAGGCGTCTGGGCCAAGGCTCGCAAGGTCTCGAGATCGGGCTGGCTTAGGGTCATGTTTGCCGCTGCGGGGCTTAGGGTCTGTCTCAACCGGCGGGGTTGGGCAGATAATCAGAACTTTTGTGCCAACCCCGATTTGGGGGGGCGGTCGTTGGCCGATAGTCTATAAGGGTCGGCCCCGGCCCGCACCCCCCCGGCCCACTTACCCGGCGATACGCCGACAGGGAAGCCCACGGATGAAGATCGATACGTTCCTTGCCCACTACCACATCGGCGAAAACCCCTTCGGTGCCGAGGAAGCCCGCCACGACCCCGTCTTTGATCGCCTGATCGAGCACGACCTCTCGCACCCGGAATTCGCCAAGGTCCTGGGCCAGGTCGATCGCCCGGGGACCAGCGTGGTCTTCGGTGAAAAAGGCAGCGGCAAGACAGCCATCCGTATCATGCTCGCCAACCAGATCGCCCAACACAACACCAAACACCCCGACCGCCGCGTCCTGATCGTCCCCTACGACGACCTGAACCCCGTCCTGGATCAACTCCTGACAGCCCACGATCAGAGCCCCGAGGCTGTCTTCGATTCGCTGCGGCTCGAAGACCATCAGGACGCGATCCTCTCCGCCGCTGTCACCCGCCTCAACGACGCGATCCTCGGGGAGCAACACGAAGACACCCCCGGAGTTGCCCCCGGAGTTACCCCCGGCAACAACGGCTGCCGAGCCCTGTCACGCGACCTCAAAAAACGATTACGAAAAACGCCCTGTCGGTCGCGCATCGACTTGGCGGTACTCACCGCGCTATACGATCAGCCAAGGACCGGGTCAGTCATCAACCGCTGGCGGAGACTCCGACGCAAGCTCAGACTCGGCTGGATCGAACCGGTGCCATGGGCCTGGGTCGGTGCCTCGTTGACAATACTGGCCGCGATGGGGCTGGGGTTCACGCTCTGGTGGCTTAGAGACTCCGCAGACCAACCGCTGTGGCTCCTGCCCGCACTTGGGGTCAGCATCGCCGGCGCGGTTTTGTTGACCGCTATTTGGGGTCATCTGACCTGGCGGCGGCGATCGTTGTGTCGGCAGATACTCAGGCAGATGCCCGCCGTGAAACGGTCCTCATCAGACCTCTCAAGGATGCTCGAAGACCTGGGTAAGACCAAGCTCGCAGGCCAGCCCCTGCCCATCGGTCAGGGCAAGGACGGCAGCGACAGCCGATACCAATTAACCCGCCGTTTTATCGAGACGATTGGCTGCCTGGGTTACGCCGGGATGGTCGTGCTGGTAGATCGCATCGACGAGCCCACCCTCATCCACGGCCGGGCCGACCGGATGCGATCTGTCGTCTGGCCCATGCTCGACAACAAGTTCCTCCAACAAAAAGGCGTCGGAGTCAAACTGCTGCTGCCGTTGGAGTTGCGCCAACTGATCCACCGCGAATCACCGGCGTTCTTCGAAGAGGCACGCCTGGATAAGCAACACCTGGTCGACCGCCTGACCTGGTCGGGATCTACCCTGTACGACCTCTGCACAACCCGGTTACACGCCTGCCAGGTTGGCCAGCCCGGCGAGCCTCTTGACACATCAACCCCGCCACCCGATCCCCCCACCGGCACGGAGAAACCGATCCAGTTGATGGACCTGTTCCAGCCGGACGTCTCCCGGGATGCGGTGATCGACTCGCTGGATCAGATGCAGCAGCCGCGCGACGCCTTCAAGTTCCTCTACAACCTGATCCAGGAACACTGCCGGCTGAGCCCGGAGGATGACCCCAGCTTCAAGATCGCTCGGATCACACTGGACAACGTCAAAACGGCCCAGGCTCAACGTGTCCAGGACCTGCACCGCGGTATCTCCCCCGCGTAGCCAACCCGCTGTGTTGATCTATTGCGCAGTCCCCCTGATTGATACCCGATCTGCCTAGTTTGCGCGCATCCAGCAGCGAGCAAGTTATAGCCCCGTCGATAATCTTTGTGCATAGACCCCTGTTACATGCCTGATTATGAGACGAGAACACAATACCACCCATTCAAACCATGTATCTGGTTAGTTTGGCACGGCTATTGCCGATATCAAGTGACAGCCGAACGCTATCGGTCAGGGATTTTGAGAACCGTACACCTTGAAAGGATTTGTTAATGTCTCCCGCACCACGCTTCATCACACGGACATGCACCCCCGCACTGGCGGCCTTGATGTGTCTGTCTTACTCACCACAGACCTCCCAGGCCCAAGAGGCCGACGGCGGCGTCTCGGTGGATATCAGCATCGACTTCGTCACCGAGTACTGGTTCCGCGGGATCGGTCAGGAGAACGAGGGACTGATCGTCCAGCCCGGCTTGACGCTGACGTTCGACCTCTTCGAGACCAGTGGCGGTGCGGTCGTCACCGGGTACATCGGCTCGTGGAACAGCTACCAGGACGCGACCGCCGGCAACGAGTGGTTCGAGTCGGACATGATCGGCGGGTTTAATGTCGCCCTATCCAACGGGGACTCCGTCGATATCTCCTACATCAACCTCTACAACCCCGCGGGCAACGGCATCTTCGCCGAAGAGATCGACCTGTCCTACTCCTTAGACGACTCGGAACGCTGGGGCGGGATGGGCTTGAGCCCCTACATCCTCCTGGCGGTTGAGGTCGATGGCGGCTCCGATGCCGGGGCAGACCAGGGCGTCTACCTTGAGGTCGGGATCGAGCCTTCACTGAACGACATCCTCGGCAGCGACACCCTCCCCATCGACATCACCATCCCCATCACCGTCGGGCTGAGTCTTGACAGCTACTACGAAGACGGCCTGGGCGGCAACGACAGCGACACCTTCGGGTTCCTGGATATCGGCCTGGTCACGAGCATGCCCCTGGGCTCGCTGGTCCCCGCGGCCCTGGGTGAATGGGATGCCAGCTTCGGTGTGCACTACATCCTCCTTGGCGACACCGCTCAAAACATCAGCGCCGCCTTCGGGACAGGCAACGACGACAGCTCCGTCTACGCCACCTTCGGACTCAGCACCAGCTTCTAAGTCAGACCGAAGTGTAAACTCTGCAGAAAACCCCGAGGCCTACGTTCTTTGAGCGTGGGCCTTTTTATTTAATCGTGTTCGTATACAACATCACCCGGCGATCTGACCGAGTGCTTCGATAAGTTGGTCAACTTCTTCAGACGTATTAAACACCCCCGGGCTGATGCGGACCGCGCCATCGGGGAACGTCCCCAGCCGACGGTGCGTGTACGGGGCGCAGTGCAGCCCCGGCCGGACCGCGATCCCAAAGCTATCATCCAGGATCGAGCCCACGTCAGGCGCATCGTAGCCGGTGATATTGATGCTCACGGTCCCGACTCGCTGTTTAGCGTCCCGTGTGCCGTAGACCGTAAACCGCTCATCGTCAGCAAACCGGTCGATCAACGTCGCCACCAACGCCTGCTCGTGCGCCAGCGCGTTATCGATGCCGTGCCGGTTAATGAAATCGATCCCCGCACCCAGCCCGGCGATACCAACCGTGTTTGGCGTACCACCCTCAAGATAGTTTGGAAAGTCCGTTGGCTGTGTCGGGGTTGACGAATCGCCACCCGTCCCACCCTCACGCCAAGGGTTAAACCGGCTCGCCTCATCAACCAGCGACGAAGCCCCCCTATCCGCGGGCATACCCGGGAATATATCCGGGGGCTTATCCGGGGGCGGGCAACGCTCACCGATGTAAAGCCCCCCCGTCCCGGTCGGCCCCAGCAGCGACTTGTGCCCGGGGAACGCCAACAGATCAACATTCAAATCCTTGACCGAGATCGGCAGCACCCCCGCCGTCTGCGCCGCATCAAGACAAAATAGCACACCATGCTCGCGCGCAATCGCGCCCACCGCAGCGGCGTCTTGAATTGTCCCCAGAACGTTCGACGCATGCGTCAACACGATCAGCCGTGTGTTCGGCTGGATCGCCTTCCGAATGTCATCAGGATCAATAAACCCGTCTTCGTTGAACCCCACGTGCGTCAACTCAATCTGCCTACGGTCCGCCATCGCCTGCAACGGCCGGCTCACCGAGTTGTGCTCCAACTCGGTCGTGATCACATGCACCCCTTCGGGGGCACCACTCTCCCCCAATACACCCTTGATCGCCATGTTCAGCGCATCGGTCCCGTTAAGCGTGAACACCATCCGATTCGGGTCGTCGCAATCAAACAACCGCGTCAGCTTGAGCCTGACACCGTCGAGCATCTGCTCGGCAGCCACCGCCATCCGATGCCCCGCACGCCCGGGGTTCGCGGCGTCCTCAGCGAGGAACTTACTCATCGCTTCGTTCACACCCGGCGCTTTGGGGAAGCTGGTGGCGGCGTTGTCGAAGTAGATCAACGAATCACTCATACGCTAGCCAGCCCCTGCACACGCCGCCAGGCACTAAGCTGACCAAAGTGCGTGTTCTCATGTACCAGCATCAGGTACGGCAACGCGATCCCGGCGGTGGGCATGAACTGCTGCCAACGCTCCAAGACAACCTCCTGAGCCCACAGCGAATCGTCCGCCGCACGCAGCGCCTCCTCGATCCGCTTGTGACCGGCCACGAAGTCCGCCACCAACTCGTCCTTTGAAGCGTAAACCGACCGGTCGGCCTCGGGCTTGCTCTTCATCCCGAACCGATGACCCACGGGATCGTCGAACAACTCACCCTTAATCACATGCTCGATCACCGGATGATAAGCATTAAGGTGACTAAGAACCCAAGCAGGGTGATTCATCCCAGGACCCGGCTGCACCCCCATCTGCCCGTCGGTCAGGTCGGCGACCAGCCTCTGGCCGTAACCCAGGTTCTTCTCCCAGCTAAACAGCAAACCCTCGATCGCATTAGACATCGTTTGTTTCCTATAAAAAGTAAACCCCGGAACACGCCCTTAAAACAGCGGCGGCATCCCGCAGGCGCGGCGCCATGCAGAGAGCTGGCCGATGTGCATGGTGATGTGGCCGTTGATTAGGAAAGTCAGCCCGTCACCGACCGTCGGCATCATCTTGCGGAAACCCTCATCAGGCATCTGCGCTGCCAAGGCCTCGGCACTTATAGACTCAAGCGATGGCATCACCGCCGCCACCGACTTGTCCAACTCCGCCAGCAACGCCGCCTTGTCGGGGTACTTCGCAGCGTCATCGCTTGGCGTAGAGCCCATCCCAAACAACCCTGACCAGCCTTCGGGCGATTGGTAGGTCGCGCCTGTTAAGGTCGCAACGAATCCCATCGTGTCGATCAGATGACCCGTGATCCATGCCGGGTGATTCGTCCCGGGGCTGGGCTGGTGTGTCATCTTGCCGCCGTCGATGCCCTCCAGCAAGCTCTTGAGAAAGCCAACGCTGAAGTGAAAACTGTGCATTACCGTGCTGTCAATTGCCATAACCGATACTCCAAAAAAAGAAACAAATCCCCACTACTGTGATTCAAGCCCCCACATATTTCGCATAAATACCCTTGGCGACACTGGCGTGCTTGGTGCCCTTGATGATGGCCCGGCCGTCATTGAAGAGCGTCAATTCGTAAGGCTCGCCGTTGTCCGTGATGTCGGCCCGAAGCATGAACTTGTTGGCCGTCACCTTGCCATGCGCTTTAAGCCGTTTGGCGATCTCGTCAAAGTCCAGCTTCGACCCGTTAAACTTCTGCGTTAGTTGCACCGCGTTCCGTCCGCACAGCGTAGTAGTCGAGCTGCCGAATTTGCCATCGAGGAACTCAAAGTTTCGCTTCTTGCAGCACTCGCACTCCCCAACGTCATACGCCCTTGCAACCTTGAACTGCTTAAAATGATTGCCCCACAGATCAAAGTTCAGCATCGTCGGGCTGACCACATCAAGATTCCCCGTAAGCACCTTCAACGCCTCAGCCACCTGGTAATTCGCCACAATCGACACCGCCGGCCCGATGACCCCCGCGGTATCACACGTCGGATTCACACCCGGCGGAGGGGCCTGCTCGAAGATACAACGCAGGCAAGGCGTCGCAACCCCAGCCCGCTCCCAAGGTGTTTCGCCGGTCTCACCCGGGGTAACCGTGTGAGGCAATACAGCATACGACGCCCCGACCGTCCCGACCGCTCCGCCGTAGATGTACGGGATGCCATGCTTCACTGCGACGTCGTTGGCAAGATAACGCGTCTCAAAGTTGTCTACGCCGTCCATAATCAGATCAACTTTACCAACGCCCGGCAGGCCGGTAGCAAACCGCTCGACATTCGTATGATTCACATCATCGACGATCGCCTCGACGGTCACCTGCGAATTAATCCCCGCGATCTTCTGCTTCGCGGCCTCGGCCTTGGGAATACCTTCCGCCACATCACGCTCATCGAACAGCACCTGCCGCTGCAGGTTGGTGATCTCGATAAAGTCACGATCCACGATAACCAGGTGCCCCACACCAGCCCGTGCAAGCATGTTGGCGATCACCGTCCCCAGCGCACCACACCCGACGATCAGGACCTTCGCGTCCATAAGCCTGCGCTGCCCCTCTTCCCCGAAGCCGGGGAGGAGCATCTGTCGGTGGTAACGTTCCAGGTCTTGACTCATGATTCTCAAATCCAATCAACCGCCAAACCGCAAAGAGCGAAATAGCGGGAGGGTGATACTAGCCGCGAGTAAACGCAAATCAACGCGAATGGGCGAAATAAGATTCTGCCTTGATTCATTATTGGCGTTCATCCGCGTTCATTTGCGGCCCATCTCTTTGATTTTCTTCGCAAAGTTCGCGGCTATTCCTATTCCCCGGGCTGCTCCATCCGCTTACCCATCCCGATCAGGTCCTCTGTCACGTATCCGATCGCCCGATAGAACGCCAACACGGGTTTATTTGATTCTCGGATCTGTAGGTTCACCTTCGGGCAACCCAGCTCTTTCAACCGGCTCTCCGCCGCATCGACCAGTAAACGGCCGTAGCCCTTCCTCTGGTGCTCCGGATCGACCGCCAGGTAGTTCAGCCAGCCGCGGTGCCCCTCGTAGCCCGCCATCACCGTCCCGACGATCTGCCAGTCCAGTTGAGCAACCAGGAACAGGTCGGGCTGGAAATGGGCCTTCAGCGCGATATCTTTGTGTGGGTCGTTGTGCGGCACGATCAACCCACAGCGCCCCCATATCTCAACCACGCTCGAAATATCCGGCTCCTGGTACGCCCTGATCTCAAAAGGCATGGTTCATACTCCTGCCCGGCCCTAGGTTACTGATCCTCACCCCGCGACATTGCTGCCGCCCTCGACCGGATCGACGCGGACACCCTGTTCTTTCAGGTATTCCTGCGCAGCCTTGACCTCATCTTCTTCACCCTCAAACAGCACCGCCATGATGCCGATATCTTTCTGCACGCTGGCCTGACGGATATCGAACATCACGCCGGGGAACCGCGTCGCCATCTTCCACAGGCACGGCTCGTTCTGCCGCCCACCCTCAAACGTCAACCAGGATTTGTTTGTGATCTTAGGCATGGTTGTCTCGCCATAGTAGGCCGCATTGAAAAATCAGTTTAACTTATCCACGATTCACCCGCCCGCGATGGCGGGGACAATCGAGACCTCATCACCGGGCTTTAGGGGCGTCTGGAGGTTTTCCATGAAGCGGATATCTTCGTCGTTGACGTAGATATTAATAAAACGATTGATCTCGTTTTCGCCTTTGTAAAGCCGCTTGCCGAAGTCGGGGTACTGGGTGTTCAATGACCCAAGTACCTCCCCAACGGTTCCGCCGGCAACGTCCAGCGATTCTTGATCGCCGATCTGTGGGCGGAGCGCGGAGGGGATTCGGACGGTGACGGTGTCTGACATAGTGTGTCTCTCTAATTAGCTTGTAGCTTGTAGCTTGGGTGTGTGCCTGAGAGTCAGGCCGTGGGTGTCGGCCTGGGGCTCGGCGTGGTGTGGGTTTCTTCCAACTGACTGACCAACTCGTTGAACTCGCTCATCTTGGCGTTGATCGCGGGGCTGGTGGCGAACTGGCCCTGCATGACTTCGACGGTCTTCAACCCGTTGCCGGTGATGCAGACGCAGATCGATTCATCGCGGGGGATCTTCCCAGACTGGATCAGCTTGATCGTGCAGGCAAGTGTCGTCCCGCCGGCCGGCTCGGTGAAGATGCCCTCCGTCCGAGCTAGCAGTTTGACCGCATCAAGTATCTCCTGATCGCTCGCCGACTCGCCCCACCCCCCGGACTCCTTGATGTCCTGGATAACGTAGTACCCGTCCGCCGGGTTGCCGATCGCGATGCTCTTGGCGATCGTGTTGGGCTTCTGGGGGTGGAATAATTCCTGCCCTTCACGCAGCGCCTTCACAACCGGGTTGCAGCCGTCAGCCTGCGCGCCGTAGATCTTCGGGCTGTTGTCTTCGACCAGCCCCAGCGTGATAAATTCCTTGTAAGCCTTGTAAATCTTTGGCAGGATCGTCCCGCCAGCGACGGGTGACACGGTGTGCTGCGGCAACCGCCAACCCATCTGCTCCGCGATCTCAAAGCCATGCGTCTTAGCACCCTCCGTGTAGTACGGGCGAAGGTTCACATTCACAATCGCCCAGTTGTACTTGTCCGCGATCTGCGAGCACAGGCGGTTCACATCATCGTAGTTGCCCTTGATCTTGACCATCCGAGGCCCAAAGACCAGTGAGCCCACGACCTTCCCCTCTTCAAGATCATCCGGGATCATCACAAACGCCCGCAAGCCAGCCGCCGCCGCATGCGCTGCCACGCTGTGCGCCAGGTTCCCCGTCGAGGCGCAGCCAACCGTGTCGAAGCCAAACTCGATTGCCTTGGTCAACGCCACCGACACCACCCGGTCCTTGTAACTAAACGACGGGTAGTTGGCGCTGTCGTCCTTGATGTAAAGTTCTTTGACTCCCAACTCCGCAGCCAACCGGTCGGCCTTGATTAATGGCGTGAACCCCGAGTTAAACCCGGCCTTGGGCTCGCCCTCGATCGGCAATAAATCTTTGTAACGCCAAAGCGACCGTGGCCCCGCTTCGATCGAGGCGCGTGTCACCTTTCCCTTCATCGCCTCGTAATCGTAGGCGACCTCCAAGGGCCCAAAATCGTTGTCACACACCGTCAACGGCCCAAGGGCGTAGTCCGTGTGACACTCTTTACATCTCAGCGATTTGACGTAGCTCATATCGGCTCTCACTTGGCTCGTGAATTCTTTCGCATCCGTCTTCAACCCACCCCGGGCCTAACCCAACAAAAAACCCCTTCTCATCAACGATAAGAAGGGGCAGTGCTTTACCGGGTAAAGTGTCGCCGCCTCTTATCTTCCCCAACCTTTCGGCCGGGAGGGAGTTCGCACCGGCTCCACGGCTATGCCGAAGACGGTTGCGGTGGTTTCACAGGGCCCATTCCCTCTACCACTCTGGATAAGACGCTTGGATTTTGTAGCCGGGTAGTTTAGCCCGCGTAATTCGCCCGGTCAATACCTAATCGAGGCCGGATCGTGGCAAACCTACTTGATTTACATTACATTGTAGTTATACTATATGGGTGAATGATCTTCGGTTCGAGTGGGACAACCGCAAAGCCGCCGCCAACCTGCGCAAGCACGGCGTCAGCTTCGATGAAGCAAAAACGGTCTTTGCCGATGAGTATGCCGTACTCTTTATGGACGATAAACACAGCGTCGATGAGGACCGCTGCCTTCTGCTTGGCCTAAGCTCCACGCTACAGACACTGATCGTTTGCCACTGCCTGCGGGAAAACGCACAAGTCATACGCATCATCTCCGCACGAAAAGCAACCAAACGGGAACGCAGCCACTACAAGGGACCCCAGCCATGAAAAAAGAATACGATCTCTCCAAGATGAAGGCACAAAAAAACCCCTACGCCAAGCGACTCAAGAAGCAAGTCACCATCCGCCTGGGCAAAGACGTCATCGACTACTTCAAGGGTCTCTCCGAAGAGTCCGGCATCCCCTACCAGACACTGATCGACCTGTACCTCCGTCAGTGCGCCCACGCCGGCAAAAAACTGACCCTCGACTGGGATTCGGCGGCATAGACTTTCGCTCCAATAATCGGACCCCGTAATGAAACTCCCGTTCGGACTCAAGATAGAAAAAGGCCGACGAAGGGATAGGCGTAATCTATGTATCCTCTCCTCGGTCCTGGGAATCTTTCTTGCAGCCGTGGTGTATGTGATCTATCTGCCGGGTGCGATGAAGGGACAACGGTTAGATATGTGGTTGGTCGTGTGTATTTCCATCGAGTGCCTGCTATCGGTCTTTACCGTAATCCGTGAGACCCACAAGGAACTGGCGATACACCGTCGCAGATCAGCGATCACGGCTGCGACACTTACCATGCAAAATGACAACGTGACTCCGTAAATTAAAAACGCCCCACAAACTGGTGGGGCGTTCGTTGTTTTGATTAATTGATCCAGACCTTTGCTTACCACGCGAAGTGGGCGAACGCCTTGTTCGCCGCGGCCATGCGGTGGACCTGGTCTCGGGTGTTCATGGCCTTGCCTTCCTTCTTGGAGGCGTCGAAGAGTTCGCGGGCAAGCCGCATGTGCATGGGCTTGCCGGACTCGGCGCGGGCGGCGTTGATGATCCACCGGAAGGTCAGGCTCTGCTGGCGACGCCGGCTGACCTGCATGGGCACCTGGTAGTTGGTGCCGCCGACACGTTTGGACCGAACCTCAACTTCAGGGCGGACGTTGGCGATCGCCTCACGGAAGACCTCGATGCCGGTAGGCTCGCCTTTGGAGCGTTTTTCGATCTCGTCGAGTGCGGCGTAGACGACGCGCTGGGCGACCGCCTTCTTGCCGTCACGCATGACGCAGTTGATGAAACGAGACAGGACCTTGTCGCCGTAGCGAGGGTCCGGTTTGAGCTGCTGTTCTGCCTTGGTGATTCTGCTACCCATTGGGCGATCCTTTCCGTCGGCTCGTCAGGGGAAGGAAGCTGCCAGCCATTGGCTTCGAGCAATCCGACCCATCGTTCACCGCCCGGGCCGACATGGCCTAGGCGATTACTTGCCGAACAATGATGAAACAAAAATAAACCCGCCAGCCTACTAGCTCATGGCTAATAGCTAACGGCTAAAAGCTGATAGCTTGCTTAGCCCTTGGCCTTCTTGACGCCGTACTTCGAGCGACCGCGGTTACGGCCTTCGACACCCAGGCAGTCAAGTGAGCCACGGACAACGTGGTAACGCACACCGGGAAGGTCACGCACACGACCGCCACGGACCAGCACGATGCTGTGTTCCTGGAGGTTGTGGCCTTCGCCGCCGATGTAAGCCGAGATTTCCTTGCCGTTGGACAGACGGACACGGCAGACCTTACGCAGAGCCGAGTTAGGCTTCTTGGGGGTCACCGTCTTCACCTGCAGGCAGACGCCGCGTCTCTGAGGACACGCATCAATATCCTTAACCTTTGATTTGGCTTTTGGAGTGCGTCGGGGCTTGCGGACAAGTTGATTGATCGTGGGCATGTCTGGCCGTTCCGAGTATCAGGAAAATCCGGGATATCCAAAGGGACATCCGTAGGAAGCCCTAGTGTTACGATTCGAGCCGGGTAGTATAGGTTGATTAGGGCGGGCCTTGCAAATCCACCACCCGCCGAACCGCCCCAGACACGTCCCCCACCCTACCCCCAGCACACCGCCTATCTTGTTTCACTCACTGGGTTTGGGCTCGGATAGCCCGGCCGACGCCCTCAATAGCCCCTCCAGCCGATCCACATGGGCACTCATGGAAAGCACCCCATCCAGCCCCGCAGCGGCCTGGCGACACTTTTCTCGCTCATCCGGGTCAGTCAGAGCCTGCATCGCATCCGCCAGGGCCAGGGCATCCGCCGGGTCCTGGACCACCCGCCCCCTTAATGGCTGGTCAGCCGGGGCGATCAGGTCGCTGGCCCCGTTGTAGGCCGTGCTGATCGCGGGGACGCCCATCATCAGCGACTCGATCACCACCTTGCTTGCCGGGTCGTAAAAAGTCGGATGCACGGTCACATCCGCAGCAGCGTAGAGCGCCTCGATCCGTTTGGTGTGCCGGATGAACCGCACCCGGTCGCGGACACCCAGCCGGGCAACGTACTGGTTGTGCCGATGCCAGAAGTCCCCCGCCAGCAGCACGACCCCCGGGACGCCCCGCTCTTTGAGTATTACCAACGCCTGCATCAAGGGCTCGAACCCCTTGAGCCGGGGATTAATCGCGGCGAACAGAAACACCGGCACATCATCCGTGATCTCAAAACTATCCCGTATCCGCTTACGCCATTGGGCTCGTTGATCGCCATCGACCTTGGGCATG
Source organism: Phycisphaeraceae bacterium (assembly GCA_029260615.1). Classification (GTDB taxonomy): domain Bacteria; phylum Planctomycetota; class Phycisphaerae; order Phycisphaerales; family Phycisphaeraceae; genus JAJRRS01. The sequence goes on from JAJDCX010000033.1 coordinate 33,477, forward strand.
ACCGCAGCATTGGGGATCAACTCAATTTTCTCAGATGTCAGGTCGTAGTGTTGTTCCAGTTGTTCGATCACATACCCACTCACCGCCGCGACCCTCAACAAGCCTTCGTCTTGAAACGATTGCTTCTCCAAGTAAAGCAGCAACCGCTGCTTGGGATTCAACATCACCCCGACACGCTTGACGAGTCGGCCCCATGCCGTCGGCCGCATCGCGATGTTGCGATCCAACGTCTCACGCACCGTCCCACCCCGAGGTTGCAACACGGCGGCGGGGACCGCGGTGGTCATCGACAAACTGACATCAAACCCCCCGTCTTCGATTTGTTTCTTCGCCCAGCGGTTAACCCGAAACAGCCGAACCGCCGACGAACGCTTGCGCCGAGCCATCGCCCGAATCGTCACACCCGGCAAACAACCGGTATCCCCACACCCCCCCGCCAATAACGTCACAGCGTGCCCGCGATCGGTGAGTTCCTGTGCGATCTGTGCGGTCGAACGCTCCAACCCACCCGCGTGCGGATCGAAACTCTCGATCACAATCGCGATCTTCATGCTCGCAGGCCCATCCGCCCCGCTCATGCCCGGGCCCCAACACCCTGCACCAAGTCAACCACCTGTGTCGTCACCATATCCGCATCAATCCGCGTCATGCAGCGGTGATCCAGCGGGCACTTCTTCTTCTGGCACGGCCCACAAAACACCTTCACCATCACCTGCCGCTCGCCCTCAAACCCGATCTCCGTCCACGCCGGGTCCGTGGGACCAAATATAGTCACCACCGGCACCCCCAACGCGGCGGCAATATGCCGTGGCCCGGTGTCGTTGGTCACCATCACCGACGCCCGCTTGACAACGCTCTTAAGCAAACTCAACGACATCCCCGCAGCCGACAAATCGAAGATCGGCGTGTTGGCCGCCGCGATCACACGGTCAAGGATCGCACGCTCCTTGGGTGAACCGTTCACCGCCACAAACGCATCCAACTCTTTGGCGCATCGGTCGGCGACCTGGGCAAACCGTTCGGGCTCCCACATCTTCGCATCGCCGTAATTCGCACCCGGGTTCAACAACACCAGCTTCCGCCCGGCGTCGGGGTCGAACCCCCCTTGGCGCAGTAAGTCATCCGCCCGCACATCATGCTCGGGCCGGGTAAAAAGCTGCATCCCAGGGTCCGGGTCCACGCTCCCAAGATACCTCGCCAGCCCCAAGTAATAATCACGCGTCGGCACCGGCACGAAGCCTTGCAACGTCCGCCGAGCCAGCAGCCGGTCGGTGAGCAACACCCCCCGCCCGTCCCGGTCATACCCAACACGACGGGGGATCTTCGCCATCCTCGTCACCAGCGCACTGCGGAAACTGTTCGGCAAGATCACAGCCGTATCAAATTTTCCCGCCGCCAACCTCGCAGCCAAGCGGATCGGCCCACCACGGCGGCCGTCGGCCCGGCCCTTACGCTTCCCACGGACCGTCACCGTGCGATTGATCCACGGATTGGCATCCATGATCGGCCGAACCGCCGAACCGACCAACGCCGTGATCTGGGCATCCGGGTACAACCCCCGCAAGGCACGCAGCGTCGGCATCGCCATCACGCAATCGCCCAGCCAGGTCGGCATCACCACCAGCAGCCGGCGCACATCAATAACAGGGGTTTGCTCGGGCATCAGGACAAGTATACCAGCGTCAAACTTTCAACAGAACGAACCACCCGCAGCAGCCCAAATAGGTCACAAAAACAGCCTGATATCTACCCCGGTTACCCCCAGCCCCAACTACGACTTATTTGTAGCGAACGACTCACCGGTCCCACAAGATCGCCGCGATGACCGAAAGCTGGGTAACCACCGCCACCCCAATCAGCCGCACGAACAACGCCTCGTCCCCCGAGCCCAACCAGAACGCACCCAGCAGACACGCACCCGCAATAGTCTGCAACACAACCGCCATGATCCGGGTATACGAAAAATCCGTCCCCGTCCCGCGCTGGATACGCAGCTCTTGAAGGATCAGCCGCAGCGTCTTCTCCTCTTCCTCATCGTGCGATTCCGCGGCGGCTTGCACTTGCCTGGTCGGCTCTGCAGCAATCGGCCGTGCCGGGGCGACCGCTGCGATCACCTCGTTGGGGACAGACTCGGGCTGGTCCGCGTCTACCTGATCGTCATACTCGGCAATTGGCACGTTCCAGGGTCTAAACGGCTTGGGCGCTGGCTGGGCACCTGCACTTAACTCCCCCCCTCCCCCAACCGGCACGGACTCGACGTTTAGGCTTTGCTCGTCACCGTCCTCACCACGATCCTTCTGCCTCTCGCGCTGGAGCTTGGCGACCGCAGCCGCATCCCATTTACGCTGGGGCTGACCAGACCGGTGGACCTGCTCCGCCGTCTCGGGCTTGCGCTGCTGGGCAACAATCCGAACTGCTTCGACCAGATTGCGGGCATAAAAATCGGGCGTGGACTTGTGCTCGTCTGGACGACCGTCAAGATCTTTAAGCCCGGGATGCTCGCGCGGGTCAAACGGCTTGAGCCGGTCGGCATCCAGACGCAACAACACCGCACGCGTCCCCGCCGCCAACCCCGCCTGCACATCACGCACCTGGTCCCCGATCGTCCAACTCTGCGACAAGTCCAACCCCAAATCACGCGCCGCCTCCTGCAACATCCCCGGCGAAGGCTTGCGATTAGGGTGTTCCATGCGGTACTGCCTGACCGTGCCCTCCGGGTGGTACGGGCAGTAGTAATAACGGTCGATCTTCGCCCCGTTCGCCCCCGCAGCAAGAAGCTCGCTGAGCCGTTCATGCACCGCATCCACATCCGCTTCGGTGTACCGCCCCCGCGCCACCCCGCCCTGGTTGGTGATGACCACGACCTTGTAGCCCAGCCCACACAAAGAAGCGACAGCCGAAGCCACACCCTGCATCAGGCGCACCTTCGCCGGGTCACCCAGGTCACCATCGTTGTGGATGAGCGTGTTATCGCGATCTAGGAAGACAGCCGCGTTCATAGGTTTAAGGATAATCGGGAAGTGCCCGCCGGGCCAATACAGAGGTCAAACCTGCCGACGGGTCACACCTCTTGCGTCTGGCTCTTACGCCTCCGCTCCAGCTCATCCGCCACCGCCTGCACCGCCTGGTCCACCGCGACATCCAGCACATCATTGACGATAAAGTCGTCGTAGACATCGCACTCATGGGCACGGTCGATCTCGTGCTTGGCCCGGGCGAATCGGCCACGGATGGTCTGCTCATCCTCACGCTGACGCCGACGCAGCCGCTGCAGCAGCACCTCTTCACTGGGTGGCTCGATGAACAACGCGAAGCAGTCGGACATGTTCTTCTTGATCTGGATCGCACCCTCGACATCGATCTCCAAGATCATCAGCCGACCATCAGTCAGGTTCTCCTCGACAGGCCGCCGGGGGGTGCCGTAGTAGTTTCCAAAGACCTTGGCCCACTCCAGGAGCTTGCCCGCGTCCCGGCTACGTTTGAATTCTGCTTCATCGACGAAGTGGTAATCCACGCCGTCGGTGTCTTCCCGGGTGATCGGGCGGGTGGTCATGGAGACGCTGAAGACCGCGTTGAGGCGCACGCGGACCCGGTGTGTGATGGTGGTCTTGCCGACCCCGGACGGGCCGGAAATAATCAGCATCAGGCCGGTTGGGATGTCAACGGGCTTTCCCATCTGCTAGTTATACCAGATGTCTTGGATTCGGGGGATGGGAAAATAAGTGATATGGATTATTAGCCAGCGACCCGTGTCTTTAATCGATCAAGCAGGCGCGCCGCTGACCAGGAACAACGCCGCCATCCTGACACTCAACCCGTTGGCGACCTGCTGAAGGATCGCCGAGTTAGGCCCATCCGCCACAGCCGAATCGATCTCGACACCTCGGTTCATCGGCCCGGGGTGCATCACCAACAGGTCCGGCTTGGCTCTGGTAAGCCGCTGGGCGTTGAGCCCAAAGCGTGTGGAGTATTCACGAACACTTGGGAACGCCTGGCCCGTCTGCCGCTCGAACTGGATACGCAGCATATTCACCACATCGACCCGTGGCAGCACCTCGTCAAGACTGTTGGATAATTCGCAACCGATATCCGCAAACGCCCCCGGCAGCAGCGTCGGCGGGCCGACCAGGATCACCTTCGCCCCCAGCTTGATCAGGCCATACACATTCGACCGGGCGACCCGGCTATGGGCGATGTCCCCGACGATCGCAACGGTGAGCCCGGAGAAATCAAACCCCTCAGTCCGACCGGTACGCTTGGCAATCGTAAGAATATCCAACAGCCCCTGGGTCGGATGTTCGTGCTGCCCGTCCCCAGCATTAATCACCGAGCAATCCACCGACCTCGCCAAGTGAGCAGCGGCTCCGCTGTGATGATGCCGACAGACGATCACATCCACGCCCATCGCCTCGATGTTCCGTGCGGTGTCAATCAGGGTCTCCCCCTTGGAGACGCTCGACCCCTTACCCGCCATCTCAAGCACATCCGCAGACAGCCGACTTGCCGCGAGATTAAAACTGGCCCGGGTCCGTGTCGAGTCTTCAAAAAACAGGTTCACCACCACCCGCCCACGCAACGCCGGCACCTTCTTGATACTCCGTGTAGACACCCCATCAAAACCCAACGCGGTGGTCAACAGAAACCGAATATCCTCAGCCGACAGGTCTTCCAAACTAAGTAGATGCCGGTGAGGCCAGTGGTATTCCGTTTGTTCCCCAGCCTGCGTATCAGCCACGTTTAGCCCCCTTCCGTTCACCCTCATCAAAAACCACCACCGCGTCCTTCGCGTCCGTCGGTGTCACCATAACCTGTACCTTCGCCCCCGGCTCCAACTCATCAGTAGCCCCCTCCGTCAGATCAAGACTCACAAAATCAGGAGCGATCGGCAACTCACGCCCGCCACGATCCACCAACACCCCCAACCACACCCGCCGGGGTCGGCCAAGATCCATCAAAGACTGCAACGCCGCACGGATCGACCGCCCCGTCATCAGGACATCATCGATCAGCACCACGTTCAGCCCATCAATAGCAAAATCTATCTCCGTCGTCCGCACCACGGGCTGGTGCCCGATCTCAGAAAGGTCATCCCGGTAAAGTGTGATATCCAGCGTGCCGATCCGCCCCCCAAACCGCTGGGCCCCAAGCCGATCCGCGATCCGTTGAGCCAGCACATCCCCCCGGCTACGAACCCCCACCAACGCCCATCCGCCACCCCCGGATCCTTCCCCAGAGTTTTCCTCAGTATTTCCCCCGCCTGACTTGTCAGAATCTCCCGAAAAGGCGATGGCGTCATCAATCCCACTGCAAAGCGAGTCGATCAGCTTCGAGAAGCGGTCACCATCGGCAAGCACACGCATGGCCGCATAGTAGCCAAGCCTTCCAGACGTGCAACCTCAACGACCTTTTGCCGCTCTCAACGCCGCTCCCCCTTGACCATCGAACTATCCGCAACCAGCCGGATCGTGACCGACGCCTCGTCCCGCGTGCCCGCGTTCTCATCGTAGACGCGGATCTTCAGGTGGTACTGCCCCATCCGTAACTCCGCGGGGAACGTCACCATCTGCACCACAAAAAAATCACGCCGTTGGTTCCGCGACACGTCCGTGATCTGCACCGGCTCATGGCTCCAAACCTCAAAACCGTTGGATTCATAAAGCTCCAACTCCTGCCGCAACTTCACCTCGTACCCCTCGCCGCTGTCACGCTTGGAGGGCTTGAAGTGGTCCAGCTCCACATAAACGATCACCTTCTGCTCACGCCCCGCCACGAACGTATTGTCCGCGAAGGTGTCATACACCCCATAGCCCGTCACCTTCTCACAAAGCTCGACCGTGCGGATCGTGACCGGTTGGCTGCCAAATAACTCGTCAAGCCGGCTCGCCACCGCTTCCCGATCGACTTCCCCCCCACCCGCCAGCAGTTCACTACGAAGCGTCACCAAGCTCCTGTGATAGCCCTGGACCATCTCCTGGTCCTTAGGCGACAGCGACGCCAGCATCCTCCAGTCCAACTCCCCGTGCGGCCCGATCGCCGCAAGCGTCGCAGCCGAGACCGCCTTGGACAGATTCGAATCCTCTCCACGCCGGACCGCCGCAAGGAACTGCTCATACACCTGCGTTTGGCTGAGTGATTCCCCAGCCCCCGAACTGCCCGGCTGACCCGATGCCACTGGGCCTGTCGGCGACGACACAGACACCGGGTGGGCCGTCTGAACCCCATTGGTCTGACTAACGTGGGTCTGTGTAGGCGTAGTAAGCCCCGCCTCAATCACGCCGTTGTTGCCCGAGATCGCCCCGGTTGGCTGTGTGGGCCGAGCGTCAACAACAGGGATGGCACGGCCCGCCGGGACGCCTGGCTTAGGCCGCCCCCCCAAATCCGTCCAAAGGATCTCCCGGGGCGGCTGGGTTTGCCGGCCAGCCCCCATGGAAGCCACACGTTCCGCATAAGCCTGGGCCTCGACAGCGAGGTCACCGCCTGGCTCTGCCTGAGCTACTTGAGATCCGGCGTCCGCCTGTACTCCGGGGGCCGTCTGCACTCCGGGGGTTGGCGATGGTTGTAATCCGGGGATCAAACCCACCGGCAGCCCCATCTCCTGGCAACCGCTGACTAGACCCAATACCAAGGTGCTTAAACACCACAACTGAAATGACGCGCTTCGCATCGTGCCTCCTGCTTGCTAGGCCGTTTAACACAGCCAACGGTTCATCCATGAACCTTCCCGCGTGAACCCCCTCCCCTGTCCCCGGATTCTTCCCCCAGTCATCCGCCCGACCCCCGGTACCCGACTTACTTTACATTATCGGCCAACCTCACGCAGAAGCATTCGAGATTCCTCGTCAGGTTCCCAAAACCCGACTTCGCACGCCGATCAGCCTCCAACACATCATCAAACGCCGCCGCCAACGCTTTAGGGTCCAGCCGACGCAGCACACCCATAAATAACTGCTGCCGCGGGCCCCACAGCTTCATCGCCCTGGCGATCTCACCCTCCGGCACACCAGCCCCCTTCATCAACGCCGCCGTATTCAATTTACGCACCAGGTCCGCCACAAAATACATCACCAGCACCTCGGCATGCCCCGCCAGGTCCAGCAACTCCCGCACCTTCTCCACCACCGGCCCAGCCGACCGCGAACTCAGCCCCGACAGCACCGCCTCCTGCACCTCCCACGCCTTCTCATCACTGCTCTTGCCCACCACCTGCTCGATCAGCCCCCGCTCAATCGCCTGCCCCTTCTCAACCATCAACGCCAGCTTCGCCAGCTCGCTATCCAGGGTCATCAGCTCCGGCCCCAACCGATCCACCAGCAGCCCCGCCGCCCCCGGCTCAATCGCGCACCCATGCTCCGCCCGGCACCGCTTGACCACCCAGCCCTTCGCCTGCACCGGCTTCAAAGGCTCACACTTAACCACCGCCCCCACCTTCGCGATCAGCTTGTCCAGCTTCCCCTTGTTCCAGGTATCGCTACGAAACACCAGCGTCCCATGATCCACCGGGGCACCCGCATAACGCTCCATCGCCTGACGGAACCCATCCTTCTTCAGATACTCATCCGCCTGATCCACCACCACGATCTTATGATGCTGCATCAACGCATAACTGCGCAACTCATCCAGCACATCCGCCAGGTTCGCCATCTTGCCTTCAAAACTAAAAGTCTCGGTCTCCCCGTGCGCAGCGTCCAACGCCTTACGCAGATCATCCAGGTGCCGAGACTTCAACCACTGCTCCGGCCCATACAAAACACACACCCGCGTCTCCACACCGAGCGCCGCCGCCTTGCTTTTACTGGTTGTCGTAGTGCTTCGGGCCATGGGCAGATGATACCACGAACGACTGCGGGGCCATCTGCGCGGTTATTCCATCCAATACGATGGCCCAAACACCGTGAGATTGTTGATCGGCCAGTCGATCACATGCTCGGCAACCAGTTGATCGTTGAGAAATACACGCAGTGTCTTACCTTGATTTAACAGAGAGAGTATTCGCAGCTTGTTTCCATCGATCATCCCAGTGCGATCCCCGCTGGCGCGAAAATCCTTCTCGGTGAACACGGCAACATCTTCATCCACATCGACCCGGATGCGCAGCGGCTGCTCAAGTTTCACGTCCGGCGTGAGGTTTATATGCCAACTCTCGGTACGGTCCCAGAGAACCGTCTGCGGCGGCAGGTCGAACACGCTGTCATCGATCGGCTCATCACGGACATACTTTTCGAATGTGACGGTGGTTTCCCACGGGTCCGTCTCGTCTGTACTCCACCCTCGGGTCCGCCACTGGACCGGTAAGGAATGCTCCAAGTCGACCCACACAAGCACCTCGGCTTCATTCTTGGCGTCCTTGGATTTCCAGATCACCTTGTCGGAGGGCACGCTGTAGCGCAACGTGCGGCGGCCATCGATTAATTCTTTACCCTCCAGGGTTGCACCATCGGTTGAGATCAACCGCTTGATGAAGGGGTCGGCGGTTGATACGGTTTTCGGTTTCGTAGATTTTCGTGGCGGGTAGTAACTGGAACGGATCCCATTTAGGGTTTGGGCTTTATAATCGACCCTTATTTCTAATCCATCTGGGCGATTGAGCCTGATCTTGTCCGGCGTTCGCTCCATGTTGCGGTCCGCGGAAAGGTCGTAGGCATCGAGCCGTGAACCCTTGCCGGCTTTGATCCGGACAAATGCCTGGCCGTCGATCACCAAGGCCTGGTTGTTCTCCGGGCCCTCCATCAACTTCTGTGTCATCCAGAACGAGACGTTTGTTGAGGGTTTCGCGAGGTTGGCCCGCATCTGCTCCCAGGCATGTGCCGGCTGGACTTGTGGGGACATCAGGACCCATACCAGCGCAATCGCCAAACTCGCCGCTATCGAGCCACCGATCGTCAGTGGTATACGCCAACCGCGCACGGTCGGCTTGAACGTGTCGATCCGACCCAACAGTAGGCTTTCGGCATCCGAAGGCACGGTGTCACGCAACGCTTTGCCCAGCAGAGCGTCAACGGGATGTTCTTCGTTGGGTTGACTATCGTGGTTCATGGCACACCTCGTTAGACATTAAGGGAGCGAGTTCTCGTCTCAGATGTTCTCGTGCTCGTCGAACATGAGCACGTGCCGTCGAGGCGGTACAACCTAAAGCGACGGCTACGTCGTCATAAGGCAGTTGCTCTATCACTCTCAAGTAAATCGCTTCGGCTTGCTGCGTGGGTAGATTTGCGATCTCGGCCAGAACCCGTTGGCGTGTCTCTTCATCGATCACGTGATCCAAAGGCGAGCGGATACCGCTTGCTGTCACGACAGGCATGGGTTCGGTACGCCGGTGGATACGTTGACGTAAACGATCCATCGCTGCTTGAAAACACATCCGTACAATCAAAGCCGACGGATTGGGGTGGGCTAATACCACGCGCCGTTTCTTCCAGATGCGCAGCATCGCATCCTGCAAAGCGTCCTCAGCCTGGTCGGCGTCCCGCAAAACACGCCAAACCACGGCCGCCATCTGCCTGCGAGTTAGTTGCAAATAATGATCAAGATCAGTCGAAACACTCATGTGGCCTCCACAACCACATTAACGATCTTGGCAGCGGTCGTGTGTACAGCAATCGCAGATGATTGTGAAAATCACCCCCCTCCCCGGCCTCCTACACTCATTAACACGGCGTGGTGGCAAGCGATTAAGATGTATTGGTCCGTTGGTATTGCCCGCCCAAGGAAACCGTAAGCCACCAAGGTTCGCCACCCGCTCACCCCACCCCAATCCGCGACAACAACAGCGTCGCGAACAGCAGCACGATAAAGAAGCTAAACAGATCCACCACCGTCGTCACCACCGGCCCGGACGCCATCGCCGGGTCCAACCCGATCGACCGCAGCACCAGTGGGGCAGTCCCCCCAACAGTCTTAGCGATAAAGATCACGATCGGGACCGCCCCGCCGACCACCAGGCCCAGGTAAAAATCCTGCTGCCAGACCCAGATAATCACCAGCAGCAACGCCCCCAACACCGCACCCGCCACCAGCGACAGCACCGCCTCTTTGATAAATACCCGCATGAAGTCGCCCGGCGCGATCAGCCCCAGCGACACCTCCCGCAGCGATACACCCACCGCCTGATTCCCCCCGCTGCCACAAAGCCCCGCGACCACCGGCAAAAACATCGCCAGCACCGGCAGCTTCGCAACCGTGTCGATAAAGATATGGATCACGCTCGCCGAGATCAGCAGCAACACCATGATCGGCAGTAAAAATACCAGCCGCCTCAGCAGCCTCGAGATCATCGGCATCGACCGGAACTCTTCACCCGCCACGATACCCGCGACCATCAACAGGTCTTCATTTGCCGAATCGCTCAACGCCTCCTGCACCGCCGCACGCTGCACCACACCGACCAGCCGCCCGTCTGTATCCACGACGGGAACCGCAGAAAAGTCTACCCGGTCGAACAGGCCTTCCAGGTCCTCCAACGCCGTATCCACAGGCACGTTCGTGGGGCTCTTGATCGCCAGATCCGCCAGCTTCCGCCCCGCCGGGGCCATCACCAGGCTCCGCATCCTGACCACGCCGACGAACTTCCCCGCCGCGTCGATCAGATAGGTGTATCGCACCTCGTACTCGTTGTACGCGTCCGCGTTCGTGCGCAGGTCGGCGATCACCGCGTCCACATCCTGGCCCTCCCGGTACGCCAGGTACTCGGTGATCATCAGCCCCCCGGACGTGTCTTCGTCGTACTGCAACCGATGCCGGGCGTCCGCCGCCTCTTCCGGGTCCATCTCTTCAAGGATCGCCTCAGCATCTTCATCCGCCAGCTCCGCCAGCACGTCCGTCTGCTCGTCGCTGTCCATCTCATCCACGATCGCCGCAGCCTCACTAGGCTCCAACTGCTCGATCATGTCCGCCGCGTGCTCATCGACGAAGTGTTCCATCAGGTCGGCCGCAAGGTCCGAGTGCTCAGCCGACAACAGCGACAACATCCGCGTCCGACGATCCTCATCCAGGTGGCTGATCGTGTACGTCGTGTCCTCCGGCGGCAACAGCTGCAAAAAAGCCGCCAGGTGCTCGGCCTCACCCGTGTCAATCACCTGCGCAAGCTGCTGCGTCGCGTCCATCTCGATGTCTGGATCAAAGCTCATCCACGGTCTCCGTCACCAAGGGCCTGCTAGATATGACCCGTAAAACTCATCCGATATGCTCACACCAACGCGGCAACTGCACCGGGTCCGTCACGTCGTGCTGCAACGGCGTCAGCGTAATATAACCCTCAAACAACGCCGCCACATCCGTCCCGGGCTCACGCTCCCGGAACGTCATCGCGTTGCAGGTCTGGTAGTGAAACGACCCATCCTCCGCAGGCGTGATCTCGTACTTATCCACCATCGAACTGATCGAAATCGGCGCCGCCTTCATCCCCTTGGGCTCGGCCCCGTCGTCGAGTACCGGGATATTAATATTCATCACCGTGTGCGGTGTCATCGGCCCATCCAACACACGACGGATCGCCTCACCCGCGTGCCTCGCCGACGCCTCCCAACGGATGTCATCCCAATCCCCGATGTGCTGACTCACCGCGATCGCTGGCAGCCCCATAAACGCCGCCTCACGCGCCGCCCCCACCGTCCCGGAATAGATCACATTCACCCCGACATTCGCCCCCGCATTGATCCCGCTGATTACCAGATCGATCGGCCCCGGCACCAGGTGCGCTATCGCCAGCTTCACACAGTCCGCCGGCCTCGCATCCACACTCGTCCCAATATAATTCTCAAACCCCGCGCCACCCTCTGGCCCGGGCCCCTCGTGCTTCGCCACAAGGATCGGCCGATGAAACGTCACCGCATGGCTCGTCGCCGACTGCACCTTCAGCGGCGCAACCACATGCACCTCACCCAGGTCAGCGATCGCCTTGTAAAGGGCCTGCAAACCCGGCGCCTCGATCCCATCGTCATTTGTCAGCAATATTCGCATGAGTCCGATTGTACCGGCCCCCGCCCGACCGCGTGTGATGATTCACAAACACCCTCCCGGTGTGCAAAAAAAGGCCGACCCATCACGGGGTCGGCCTTCACGAAAGTTTTGATTACTGCCAGCCGCGAAGACGGGTCAGTCCTTCTTCTCGTCCTCGGTCGCCTCGACTTCGGCCTTGGGAGTTGCTTCAGCCTCTTCAACCGGTGCGGTTTCCTCAGCCGGTGCCTCTGGCTCGGCAACTGCAGTGGTCGCCCCGCCCTTACGCAGGGCCGCAGCACGCTCCATACGCCTGTTGGCCTTGTCACGCCGACGCGAGTACTGGCCGGACACCTGTGGCCCGCCCTCGTCATCCCCGCCGACCAGTTGCAGCACACACAGCGACGAGCCGTCACCGATGCGGTGCTTGGTCAGCTTGATGATCCGCGTGTACCCACCGGTGCGGTCGGCGTACTTCGGAGCGATCTCGTCGAACAGGGTCTTAACGACCTTGGGACCGCTGACGATTTCGCCGTACTTGTTGCGCGTGATCGCGGGGTCATCTTCGCTCTTAATCATGATCTGGTCGCCGATCATCTTGATGACACGACGCCGGCTGGCGAGGTCACCCTTCTTGGCGGCACTGATCAATTTTTCAACGAAAGGCTTAAGGCTCTTCGCTTTGGGGATCGTCGTGGTGATCTGGCCGTGGGTGAACAAGGCAATAGCCATGTTCCGCCACATCGCGATCCGGTGATTGGTATGCCGGCCCAGTTTACGGCCGTAAACTCTATGTCTCATCGCTAAACTCCTTTATTGACTGCGCGACGGGTGAGACGCCGTCCCGCGATGCCACTCCCGCCTGACGTATCAATACGCGGCGAGGCAATGAGGTCCCACACGGGACCGGGGCATGATGGCCCCAAAAGAATCACCCGGGCTAGACCCGGGATAAATCATTACACGCTGGCGGCCTGAACCTCGGCGGGCAGTTCCATACCCAGGCTCAAGCCCATATCGGTCAGCTTACGCTTGACCTCACGCAGCGACGTCTTGCCGAAGCTGCGAACCTTCAACAGGTCCGCCTCGGTGTGTACGACCAACTCCGCGACGGACGCGATGTTCGCCGTCTCCAGGCAGTTGTTCGCACGGACCGACAGGTCCAGGTCGTTGAGGTTCATCTTGAACTTACGGATCTGTTCCTCATCAACACGCGCCGCAGCGGCAGCGGTCTCGCTGGCGGTCGCCTCGCCCAGCTCAAAGAACTGCACGAACGGGTTGAGGTGCTTGCGGAGAATCTTGGCGGCCTCGACCAACGCCATGTCAGGCGTGACCGTACCGTTGGTCCAGATCTCAATCGCCAGCTTGTCGTAGTTGGTCTTCTGACCGACGCGGGTATCTTCGACCTTGTAACGGACCCGTGTCACGGGCGAGAAGATCGCATCGACCGGGATCAGCCCGATCTCCTGCTCGCCGGTGCTCACATAGTATTCGCTCGCCGGGACATACCCCCGGCCCTTCTCGACGTGGAACTCAATGTCGAAATCGATCTGCTTGGTCAGCGTCGCCAGGATCAGATCCTTGGTATGGATCGTGATGGAGGTGTCCGCTTCGATCAGATCACAGGTCACCTCGCCGGGGCCTTCGGCCTGGAGCCGCATGGTCTTGGGCTCATCTGAATCCAGCGAGACGACGATGTCCTTGATGTTCAAAAGGATGTCGGTCGCGTCTTCCTGCACGCCCTCGAGGCTGGTGAATTCGTGCTGGGCACCCTTGATCTTGACCGCCGAGATCGCCGCGCCTTCAAGGCTCGACAGCAGGATACGCCGCAGGCTGTTCCCGACGGTCGTGCCGAAGCCACGCTCGAAAGGCTCAACGGTGAATTTGCCGTAGGTCTCGGTGTTGGCCGGGTCTGCAATAACACGGTGGGGAAGCTCTAATCCACGCCATCTGATTCTCATGATGATCTCCAAATCGTCCCAGCAGCCCTTAGTGAGGGAAACGCCCAAGGCTTATCGCGTGCCGGCCCGCTGCTGGACGGTCGGCGGCTTCTGTTCCATGGACGGAAGTAAACAGTTTGATTTTTTTGAATACACAACTCAACCACACACCGGTCGAATCCAACCCACCATTGAGGGCTGGCGTCCGGGTATCACACGCGGCGACGCTTGCAGGGTCGGCAGCCGTTGTGCGGGATCGGGGTGTGGTCTTCCACAGCCGTGATCTTGATGCCGTTGGCCTGCAGCCCGGTCACCGCGGATTCACGGCCCGAACCTGCGCCACGGATCCTGACCTCGACCTCGCGGATGCCAAACTTCTTAGCGGACGCAGCAGCCTCCTCGGCGGCACGGGTCGCGGCGAACGGGGTGCTCTTGCGCGAGCCCTTGAACCCGGCGCTCCCAGCCGATGCCTGGCAGAGTGTCTCGCCATTCACATCGGTAATCGTGATCAGGGTGTTGTTGAACGACGCCTTGATGTGGGCGATCCCCCGGTTGACGTTCTTGCGGATCTTCTTGGTCTTTTTAGCCATGTCTTTTCCTCGAAGTTCGTGGCGTTGCCGGCTTTCCCGTTATCAGGCGGGCGGGCAACTGGCTTCGGATGTCTTGTGCGGGCACGCGCCCAGCACTTATTCGGTATGAAACTTACCTTCGGGTTGAAGGTCACGCCACCAAACGGCGGCGGTTAAACAATCCCTGCAAAACCCTCGGCTCCACCGCAAGTCCCAGCGGGTACTACTTCATGCCCTTGACCGACTTCTTGCCGGCGACGGTACGCTTACGGCCCTTACGGGTCCGGGCATTGGTCTGGGTACGCTGGCCACGCACGGGAAGCCCCCGACGGTGGCGGTCACCACGGTACGAGCGGATATCACGCAGCCGATTGATGTTCTGAGAGACCTGACGACGCAGGGCACCCTCGATCACCAGCTTCTCTTCGATGATCCCACCGACGTGGGCGAGTTCATCTTCTGTCAAGGTATTGGCGCGTGCCTGACCTTCCAGGCCGGCCTCCTTGACGATGTCTTCCGCTATCTTCGGCCCGACGCCGTAGATGTAACGCAATGCGAAGCGAATCGGTTTGTTGTCCGGGATGTCTACACCAGAGATACGGGGCATGGTTTGTTCCAGGGTTCGAGGTCTAGGTTTCAGAGATCAGCCGTCAAGGTTCAGAGTGTGTTATTTGGATCAAAGATCGCAGGCTCAAAGCCGGATCTCCGCACACTGAACCTTACCACTCATCCCTGCCTTTGCTTGTGCTTCGGGTTAGTGCAGATCACACGCACAACGCCTTTACGTCGGACGACCTTGCAATTCTCACAGATTCTCTTGACGCTGCTTCGTACTTTCATGATCTTGTCTTCCTATTCCAATCCCCCCGGCGGCTCCAGGGGCAGTGCTTCTTTTTTATCCGCGTCCATCTCACTTAGTGGCGGTAAGTAATCCGACCCTTGGTCAGGTCGTACGGGCTCAACTCCACCGTCACCCGGTCACCCGGCAGAATGCGGATGTAAAACTTACGCATCTTCCCGGATATGTGGGCGATCATCTCGTGATCGTTCTCAAGCTTCACACGGAACATCGCGTTGGGCAGTGCGTCGATCACTTCGCCTTCAAACTGGAGTTTATCTTCTTTAGCCACGGACTCTCTTTTATTTTCTGTTTCTGCCCAAGCCTACTGTTCTCGTCACCATCTATCGGCCGTCGGTCAGGACGTCCGCGCCATCTTTGGTCACCGCCACCGTGTGCTCGTAATGAGCTGACGGCTTGCGGTCAACCGTCACAACGGTCCAACCGTCTCGGAGCGTCCGCACCTCGTGTGAGCCCAGGTTGCACATCGGCTCGATTGCGAGCACGACGCCCTCCCGAAGCTCAATGTCATTTCGGAGCAGGTCTCGGCTCACGAAGTTGGGAACCTGTGGCGGTTCGTGCATCTTCGATCCAATCCCGTGCCCCACGAAGTCTCGGACTACCCCCATCCCATTTGACTCCGCGTATTTCTGCATCAGCCTGGCGACCTGGCTCCACTTCTTGCCTGGCCGAATATTTTCAATCGCGATCTCGAGCACATGCTCGGTCACCTCGCAAAGCTTGCGGGTCTCCGGTTCAACGTCGCCGACCAAAATCGTCGTCGCCGCATCACCGCACCACCCGTCAAACTCAACCCCGCAGTCAACACCGACGATGTCGCCGTCCTTGATCACCCTGTCGTCTGCGATCCCGTGAACAACGACTTCGTTCACACTGATGCACAGGTTCGACGGGAACGGTGTCGGCCCGGGGTAGCCTTTAAACAACCCCTTGCCTCCGGCTTCGGTAATCACCCGTAAGCCCTCGTCGTCGATCTCCCGGGTTGTCACGCCCGGCTTACATATCTCCCGGCAACGCTGGTGGACCTTCTGGACGATCCGCCCTGCGATCCGCATTTTCTCGATGTCGTCTGGCGTTTTCCGCTTTATCACGTTGGTCTGGAACCGGTTTACTCGGTAATCGTTCGATCTACCCCAACCCGCAGTGAGTCGTCCATCGTATCACGGCTCCCGGGGCCTGACAAATATCTTTCACACAGGGAGATACAGCATCTTCCCAGCAGGACTAAGCCCCGCCGCGTGAACCCCGGATCTTTGGCCCCTTGCCCCCACCAGACGCCAGGAACCCCTGATAATTCCTCATCAGCAAGCTCGCCTCGATCCGCTGTACGAAGTCCAGCATCACGCTGACCACGATCAGAAGACCCGTCCCACCAAGGAATTGCGTCACCAGGAAGTCGATTTCAAATACACCCGAAACGATCGTAGGCACCACCGCGATCAGCGCCAGGAACCCGGCACCCACATAAGTGATCCGTTCCATCACCGTCTCAAGGTAGTCAGCCGTCCTGGGCCCGGGACGCAGCCCCGGGATGAAGCTGCCGTGGTCACGGAGCTGCGTCGCCATCTCCTTGGGCTGGAACTGCACCGTCGTCCAGAAGTAGGCGAAAAAGTAGATCAGGCCGATGTAAACAACGGTGTACAAATACCCGTTGAACCCGAAGTTTCGGCTCAGGAATTCCACCGTGCCAAACATAACGTTGTAGAACCCCGAGGTGTCCTCGCCAGGGATCTGCTGCATAGACGCTTCCAGCCAACCCAGAAGCATCGACGGGATAATCATCAGCGAACTGGCAAAGATGATCGGCATCACACCGCCGTGGTTCACACGCAACGGCAGGTAGCTGCGCTGCCCGCCGTATACCCGTCGGCCCCGCGTGTGCTTGGCCTGCTGGATCGGGATACGCCGCTGCCCCTGCGTGATCACAATCGACCCCGCGACCACCACGATAAACGCCGCCACCAAGAAGATCACCGTCATCGGGCTGTACTGCGCGTCGGCGCTATTGACGTCGAAACCATCAATCACCATACCGATCGCGTTAGGCATCCCCGCGATGATCCCCGCGGTAATAATCAGCGAGATACCGTTGCCGATCCCGTACTTGTCGATCTGCTCACCAAGCCACATCAGGAACACCGTCCCGCTGGTCAGTGCCGTAATGCCACAGGCCCAGAACAGGAACGTGTCCTTGTACGCCGGGTACACCACCGGGGTATCACCGGACTGGAAAAACCAGAGGTAACCCACCGACTGCACCAGGCACAACGCAACCGTCGCGTAACGTGTGTATTCCTGAACCTTCTGCCGGCCCGCGGGGCCTTCTTTTTGCAGGGCTTTGAGCTTCTCTGACACCGTCCCAAGCAACTGAAAAATAATCGCCGCCGAGATGTAGGGCATGATCCCCAGACCAAAGACCGTCGATTGCTTGAGCGACCCACCCGTGAAGATGCTCATGTAGTCAAGGATATTCCCGGTCGCGCCGCCGCTTTGCTGCTCCGCCCACTCCTTCATCCGCTCGCCACTGACGCCTGGCAGCGCAATGAAGAAACCGATCCGGTAGATGCAAAGCATCCCCATCGTGAAGAATATTTTGTTTCGTAGTTCCGCTATCCGAAAGATATTTAGAAACGCTTGAAGCATGTTTCCCTGCCCTATAAATCCGCTGATGCGATCGGCGGTTTATGTTTCCATCTCAGGCGATCGTCGCCGAGCCACCCGCCTGGGTGATCTTGTCCTGAGCCGACTTGGAGAACGACGCCGCGGTCACCGTGAGCTTCTTTGTGATCTCGCCCTTGCCAAGCACCTTCACAGGCAGCTTGTCATCGCGGATCAGCCCGACCTTTACAAGCATCTGGGCGTTGACCTCGGCACCGTCATCAAACCGGGCGTCTAGGGCACTGATATTCACCACCGAAAACTGCTTCTTGAACAGCACGTTGGAGAAACCACGCTTGGCCACACGTCGAAACAACGGCGTCTGCCCGCCTTCACGGCTGGCGCGGATCGAGCCGGATGCACCCGAACGGGAGCCGGCACCGTTGTGCCCACGCCCACAGGTCTTGCCCGACCCCGAACCGGGACCACGACCAACACGCTTACGCTTCTTATGCTTGCCCACCTTCTCGGTGACTTCATGAATCATCATCGCTCAGACACTCCTAATCACACGGCGTAATCACGCCGGGGTGTCACTAATTTATTCTTCCGTCTTTTCTGCCTCAGGGGCCGTAGCTTCCGGGGCCGCAGCCTCGGGAGCTTTGACTTCCGGGGCCTTAACTTCCGGGGTCGCCTCAGTCACAGGGGCCTGCACGGCACCCGTTTCCGTCACTGGCTTTTCTTCAACCGCTGCGGTCTCTTGTTTTTCAGCTTCGGGCTCGACAGCCTTGGGCTTGGGCTTAGGCTTGATCTGGGTGACGGTCGCGGTCACACCCTTGCCACCGGGCGTGCTCTCACTGCGCCGGCCACCCTTACGGCCGCCCTTGCCACCCTTACGGCCGCCTTCGTTCTCATTCTTCGCCGGTGCCGCAGCCTGTTTAGGTGCAGCACTTTTAGTGGTTGTGTAACGCTGACCCATGGCGATCATCTCTTCCACCACGGTCGAGTCGATCTCAACACCACGGTAGCTGGCGACCTGCTCCTTGGTCCGCAGCCCGGTCAACCCGGCAAGCACAGCCTTGCTCAGGTTCTTTTTATTCGTCGAGCCGTAGGCCTTGGTCAGGCAGTCCTGAACCCCGACCATCTCCAGCACCGCACGGGCGGTACCCCCAGCGATAACACCCGTACCGGGTGAAGCGGGGATCAGACGGATCATCGACGCTCCGAATCGGCCCTCAATCTGATGCGGCAGTGTGCCGTCCTTCAGATTGATCTTCACCACGTTCTTACGCGCCGCTTTCTGGGCCTTCTCGATGGCGACCGGAACACCCCGGCCCTTGCCGTAGCCGATCCCGACGCTGCCGCGCCGATCACCCACAACAACCAAAGCGGCGAAGCTGAATCGCCGACCACCCTTAACCACCGTCGCGGTTCGGAAGATCCCGACCGTGGTGGATTCCAACGCCTGTGTTTCGTCAAGTAATTCCGGCATGATGTTCCTCTAAACGCTGACCCGTGGCCGAAGGCACACGGAGATGAGCCTGGTTACAGCCCAAGGCCGCCCTCGCGAGCGGCATCGGCCAGGGCCTTCACCCTGCCGTGGTATCGAAATCCATTACGGTCGAAAGCGACCTTACTAATGCCGGCATCCTTCGCCTGCTTGGCGATCTGCTTGCCCACCTCGGTGGCGGCGGTGATGTTCCCACCGTTGCCCGCCTTGATCGTGCTGGCAGACGCCAGCGTCTTCCCGTCCAGATCGTTGATGACCTGGGCGTAAATGTGGCTGAGGCTGCGGAAAACCGTCAGACGCGGGCGCTCCGGCGTGCCGATGACACGTTTGCGGATGCCGGTCTTGCGGCGTTTGCGGCGGACTGTTTTGAGTTTCTGTTTTTCCATCGTTTCGTTTCCCAGTGCCGGTTTGTATCCCGGGGTCAGGGTGCTGTATTAAGTCCGTTCTTACCCGCCGCTGGCAAAGGCCTTGCCCTGCTTGCGGATGATGTGTTCGTCGGCGTACTTGATGCCACGACCGTTGTAAGGCTCTGGCTTACGGTGGGCCCTGATCTCGGCTGCGACCTGGCCAACCATCTGCTTATCTGCGCCGCTGATCTTCAGCTTGTTCTGCTGGATATCAACCGTAATCCCCGCAGGCACTTGGACCACCCGGGTGTCGGCGTAACCGACTTTCAGGTTGACCTTGTTGCCCTGCAGTTTCGCGGTCCAACCCACGCCGTTGATTTCCAAGTGCTTCTCGTAGCCCTTGGTCACGCCTTGAATCATGTTGGAGATCAGGGAGCGTGTCAGGCCGTGCATCGCCTTGGCGGCACGCGAATCACCCTTACGCTCGATGACGACTTGATCGCCATCGACCTTGACGGAGACCTCGGGGCGGTGGGTCATGCTTAGCCGGTTGCTGCCGGCCTCAACGGTGACCTGGTTACCGCTGACCGACACCTTGGTGCCAGCGAGGGGGACTGGTTTTTTACCGATACGGGACATCGTTCAAATCCTTATTCAGTGGTTGGGAGCGTTTAATGTCCGCCCTTCTCCACATCTTTCATACACGCACGGGCCGGGCCCGGTTTACTCAACGGTACACAACAGTTCGCCGCCCACATGCTGCTCGCGGGCCTTGCGGTCGGACATCACGCCGCTTGACGTGCTGACGATCACGATCCCCAAACCACCCAAGGGCCGAGGCAGCAGGTCGGCCTTCGTGTAAACACGGCAACCCGGCTTGCTCTCACGCTTGAGGCTGTGGATCAACTGCTCCCCGTTGGGGCCGTAACGCAGATCGACTCGCAGGATCCCCTGCCGGCCGTCATCAATCACGCTGTAGTCTGCGACATAACCCTCGTCCTTTAGAACCTGGGCGATGCCGGTGCAGATCTTGCTGTTGCGGCAATCAACCTTCTTGGCCTGGTTGCGTGCCGCGTTGCGGATCCGGGTAATCATGTCTGCGATGGGGTCTGATAGAGACATTACGTTTGGGCCTTACCTGTGAATTTCACTCTTATTCAATCTCGTGCCAGTCTGCTGGCTAACGGCTAACCGCTAACAGCTCACGGCTCTTCTTACCACGACGCCTTACGCATACCGGGGACTTTGCCTTCCAACGCCAGCTCTCGCAGCTTGATCCGGGAGATACCGAACTTGCGGTACACCGAACGGGTGCGCCCGGTCAGGGCACAGTGGTTGCGGTAGCGGGTCGGGCTCGCGTCACGGGGCAGCTTCTGCAAGCCCGCGTAATCGCCCTCGGCCTTGAGCTTCCGCCGAAGGTCGGCGTACTTCTCAATCGTCTTCTTGATCCTCGCCATCCTGACGCTGGTTGACTTCGATGCCATGGTGTTCTCTTATCTAACTCGGTGATAGTTACCGTTGCTTATGCTTGGGTAGATGCTTCCTAGTTCTTCTTCTCTTCGGGCCTGATCAGCGGGAACCCCATCTCCAACAGGGCCGTCCGTGTGATCTCATCGGTGCTACGCTTGAATATCAGGTTGATATTCATCCCGTGGGTGAACTGGACCCGGGTCATGTCAATCTCAGGAAAGATGCCCTGCTCGTTCACGCCGAACGAGTAGTTCCCACGCCCATCCAGCTTGTCCTTGAGACCGCGGAAGTCCTTGATCCGTGGGATCGCCACCGTAATCAGGCGGTCCAGGAATTCCCACATCCGGTCGCTCCTCAAGGTGACCATCGCACCGACCTCGTAGCCCACACGCAGCTTGAAGTTAGCGACGGACTTCTTGGCCTTCTTGACGATCGGCCTCTGGCCGGAGATCAACTCAAGGTCGGAGACCACCTGCTCGCGGGCCTTGGGATTCAGCTTCGTGCCTTCAAGCTGCTTACCCATGCCGACGTTGATGACGATCTTGTCCAACGTCGCCATAGCCATCGGGTTTTTGATCCCGAATTGTTCCTTGAGCTTGGTAACGACCTGCTCGTTGTATTGTTTCTTTAACCGCGGGGTCATGGTATTAGCCTTTAGCTGGTAGCTGTTAGCCTGATATTTCGCTTCTGTCTTCTTACACGCTATTAGCTTTCGCTAACAGCAAACCGCTTTTACTTCCGCGCCTTCTTCAGATCCGGGCCCAGCTGCTCGCCCGTGCTAGCCGCCACACGGATCTTCGAGCCGTCGTCCTTGGTGACAAACCGCACGCGGGTCGGCTTGCCATCGGCGATGGGTGAAACATTGGAGATATGGATCGGCATCTCCTTGTGCACCACACCACCCTGGGGGTTGCTCTGGTTAGGCTTAACGTGCTTGGTGCGGATATTCGCACCCTCGACCACCACCTGGTCCTTCTCGGTCACCACACGCAGGATCTTGCCCTGCTTGCCCTTGCTCGAACCCGCGGTGACGATGACGTTGTCGCCTTTTCTTACATGTCGTGCCATTTGATTCAGCCTTCTGTGTTAGCTATTAGCTTCTCGCCTTAGCCTCTGCTTCACGCCTCGCCGGTGAGTGGTCAGACCACCTCCGACGCCAGCGAAACGATCTTCATAAAGTTCTTCTCACGCAGTTCCCTGGCAACCGCACCGAAGATGCGTGTGCCCCGGGGATTGCCGTCGTCATCAATCAGGACCACGGCACTGCGGTCAAAACGCACATAGCTCCCGTCCTTACGTCGGATCGGGTTGCGTGTCCTAACCACCACCGCCTTGACGATCGTGCCGGTCTTCAGATCGCTCCCGGGCAACGACTTCTTGACCGAACAGACGACCTTGTCGCCGACGCCGGCGGTCTTACGCGTGTACTTGCCTCGGCCGGTGGACCCGCCCAGCACCCGGATCACATAAGCGATCTTGGCACCGGTGTTGTCCGCGACGTCGACTCTTGATTCTGCCTGGAGCATGTCTCAATTCCTTGCATTGGCCCAAACGGGCCGGCCCTGTGTATCAGGCCATTGGATCAGTCATGTTGTTCGATCGGCGCGAGCGCCTTTTCGACGACCTTCACCAGCCGCCAACTCTTGGTCTTGCTGATCGGCCGGCAGCCGGTGATCTCAACCCGGTCACCCATCCCGCACTGGTTCTCCGGGTCATGCACATGGAACTTCGCCTGGCGGTGAAGGTACTTGCCGTACTTCTTGTGCTTCTGCTGGTAATCCACCGCCACGGTGCAGGTCTTGTCACGCTTATCGCTGACAACAACCCCGATCTTCGTGCCGGTGAGCGTACGCGTTTTGGGTGTGTTGGCTTGTTCGGTCACTTGCTGGCCTCTCGTAACTGGCGTGCTCGCTGCTCGGTAAGCAGACGTGCGATGTCTCTGCGGATGTCCCCCAACTGCTTGGGATTTTCCAGCTTCTCGGTCACAGCCTGGGTCCGCAGCTCGTAATGGCTCTTACGCAGACGAGCGACTTCGACCTTCAGCTCTTCGTCTTTGAACTTGTGTGTTTCGTTGGCTTTCATATCAGTCTCACATCCTCGGCTCTTCGCCGAAGCCGGGTCTTAGGCGTGACGCTTCTCCACGAACCGGCACTTAAACGGCATCTTGTATGCCACACGGGCAAACGCCTGCTGGGCCGCATCACGGGGCACACCCACGATTTCGTAGATGATCGTCCCGGGCTTCACCCGTGCGACCCAGTATTCCGGCTCCGCCTTGCCTTTACCCATACGGGTTTCAAGCGGCTTCTTGCTGATCGGCTTGTCCGGGAACACCCGCACAAACAACCGGCCCTCACGGCTGCAGTACTGCCTCGCCGCGATACGCCCAGCCTCGATCTGTCGTGCGGTCAACCAGCCGCCCTCAAGCAACTGCAAACCGTACTCGCCGAAGGCGACGTAGTTGCCGCGGCATGCGTTGCCGCGCACCTTGCCCCGCTGTTGCTTGCGGAACTTCACTCGTTTTGGCATCAGAGGCATCGGTCTAGTCTCCGTCCACGGCTAATCGCCGTGTCTTTATCTCATTACTCTTGCTTAGTGGCGTCCACGCGCCCGAGGCCTGGCACCCGCTGCCTTGGACTCGATCTCACCCTCGGCCAACTCCGCGTACAGGCCGTGGAATACCCAAACCTTCACGCCGATGATCCCGTAAGTTGTCTGGGCCTCGGTCAGTGCGTAATCAATATTCGCTTGAAGCGTTGCCAGCGGGATCGCACCCATGCGGACATCTTCGGTACGGCTCATCTCGTGGCCACCCAGACGACCGGACAACTGGATCTTGCAACCCTTCGCCCCGGCGCTCATCGCGGCCTCGGCCTTCATCTTCATCACACGCCGGAAACCCGCACGCTTCGCCAACTGCTCCGCGATCGACTCGCCGACCAGCTTCGCATCCAGGTCCGCGTTGTGGACCTCGATGCAGTTGATCGAAACATTACGACCGGTCAGCCGTTGAAGCTCCGCGGTCAAAGCGTCAATCTCCGAGCCCTTGGGCCCGATCACCAGGCCAGGCCTGGCGGTCTTGACGATGATCTTCAGCTCTTCACGCGTCCGCTCGATGTGGATGTCGCTCACCGCGGCATAAGGAGCCTTGCGGTTGAACCGGTAGTCGCAGAACTTGCGGATCTTCTGGTCCTCGACCAACAGCTCCGCGTACAACGCCTTGGGCGCGTACCACCGGCTCTTGTGAGCCTCGGTGATGCCGACGCGGAAGCCGAATGGATGAACTTTCTGTCCCATGTTGAACCCTGTTGCTGTGCTTGGCTATGTGCCCAAGCGTGAGTTAACGTCGCTTTTTCGCCTGGTCTACGGTCACGGTAATGTGGCTGGTACGCTTAAGGATCGGGTGAGCCCGGCCACGGTCCTTGGGCTGGAATCGCTTCATCGTCGGGCCGCTATCGACCCGGACCTCCGAAACGACCATCGCCAGCGCCTCGCGGTCGGATATGCCCTGTGCCTCTTGGGCGTTCGAGCGGGCGGCCTGCAAACAATTCTTGAGCATCACGGCGGCACGCTTCTTGGACAGCGTCAGCATGTTCATCGCGTCGAACACGCTCTTGCCGCTGATCATCTGCGCGACAGGCCTCGCCTTCGTCGGGCTGATCCGTGCGCCTCGGTGTATGTTGGTGTATCCCATGGTTCTTAGCCTTTAGCCTTTAGCGGTTAGCCATTAGCTTGTGTCTTCGTGTCCGTCATCCGTCTTGTTCAGGCTACTAGCTAAATGCTAATAGCTGACGGCCTCTTTACCTCGCACCCGCACGCTGCGCCTTGGTCCCTGTGGTGTGAGCCCTGAATATCCGTGTCGGGCTGAACTCGCCGAGCTTGTGCCCGACCATGTCTTCCGTCACGAACACGGTGTGGAACAGCTTGCCGTTGTGCACCATGAATGTGTGCCCGACAAACTCGGGGACAATCGTGCAGGACCGCGCCCAGGTCTTGATCGGATCGTGCCGACCCATCTGGTTGAGCTTCTCAACCTTACGGTAGAGCTTGAAGTCGACAAACGGGCCTTTTTTCAGTGATCGTGACATACGTTCTTGCCTTTAGCTATTAGCTCTTAGCTGGTAGCTTTTTCCGTTCTCGTGTCCGTCCGTTCCTCACAAGCTATCAGCTAACAGCCAATAGCCATTCGTTCCTACTGCAACTTAAGCTGCCCGTACCGCTTGGATACACGGCGTCGGATAATTAGTTTGTTCGAAGCCTTGCCGCGGGTACGCGTCCGGCCGCCCTTGGAAGGAACACCGGTCTTCGACGCGGGGGGGCGGTTGCCCTTACTACGACCGTCACCACCACCCAACGGGTGATCGTGGTGGTTCTTCGCCACACCACGGACGTGCGGCCGGCGTCCCATGTGACGGGCCCGACCCGCCTTACCAATCACCACGCGGTTGTGGTCGGTGTTCCCAACCTGCCCGATCGTGGCCCGGCAGTCCAGCGAGACCCGGCGGATTTCACCGGATGGGAAGACCAACGTCGCCCACTCGCCCTCTTTATTTGTCAGCCTGGCGTAGCTGCCAGCGGATCGGCAGACCTGCCCGCCGCGGCCCGCTACCAGCTCGATGTTGTGCAGGTTCAGACCGGCAGGGATCCCACGCAAAGGCATGTTGTTCCCAGCCTTGGGCTCAACCTTCTCATTACTTGAGATGACCGTGTCCCCGTCCGTCAGCTTCAACGGAGCAATGATGTACCGGCGGTCGCCGTCTTCATACTCCACCAAAGCGATGTTGCACGAACGGTTCGGGTCGTATTCGATCCCGATCACCTTCGCCTGCATGTCGTCCTTGCCACGCTTGAAGTCGATCCTGCGGTAGCGCTGCTTGGCACCGCCGCCGCGGCTCTGCACGGTGATCTTGCCGTGGTGGTTGCGCCCACCGTTCTTGGTCTTCTTCTCAAGCAACGACTTCTCGGGACGCTTCTTGGTCACCTCGGAGTAGAGATTGACCGAGGCGTTACGCCGGCCGTTGGTTGTCTTTTTGTATATTCGAATGGCCATGTCTTATCTCACATAGCCCGACCATCTTGGCCGGGTCGTATTCTTTATTTAGAACAAATCGATCCTGTCGTCACCGGCAAGCAGCACCGTGGCACGCTTCCAGTTGGACGTCTTAGCCGGACCGAACTTCGTACGAAAATACTGGCCCTTACGGATCTGCGTGCAGACCTTCGCGACCTTCACGCCGTAGATCTTCTCGATCGCCGCCTTGATCTGAGGCTTGCGGGCTCGCATATTGACCTCAAAACAGTACCGGTTGCGCGACTCGGTTTCCCAAGCACTCTTCTCGGTAACCAGTGGCTTCTTAATGACGGTGGTAGGTTCCATTATTTGGACGCCTCCTGTTTGGCCTTCGCCAGTGCATCGCTAGTCACCCGGCCCAGGTACGCCTCGAAGGCTTCCTTGTCCACCAGCAGGTACCTATGGTTCAACAGATCGAACGCGTTGAGGCGGTCGATCTGAGTGACGTTGACGTTTTCGAGATTCCGGGCAGAAGAGGCTTCGTGGCCGGATACGTTAGGAAGGGCGACCAGGCAGGTACGGTCGATTTTTAGCGATGAAAGCAGGGTCTGGAAGTTTCTGGTGTTGGGCTTGTCGTAGTCCAACTTATCGACAATCTTGATCTCGCCGTCGATCGCTTTAGCCAGGACGGCATTACGATTAGCCAGGCGGCGCATCTTCGTGGGCATGTCCTGTCGCCAGGAATGCGGACGCTTGGCAAAGCCGTGCCCGCCGTGCCGCATGATGTTTGTCCCCGCCGCACCGCGCCGGGCGTTACCCGTACCCTTCTGCTTATACAGCTTGCGGGTCGAGTAGGCGGTGTCAGCACGACTCCTCGTCCGGGCCGAGCCCTGACGACGGTTGGCGTGGTAACGGACATACGCCTGCTTCAAAAGCGCGGGGCGGACCTCGCCGCCGAGCTTCTGCTCGTCGACCTGG
The DNA here is from genome assembly GCA_029260615.1 of Phycisphaeraceae bacterium. Classification (GTDB taxonomy): domain Bacteria; phylum Planctomycetota; class Phycisphaerae; order Phycisphaerales; family Phycisphaeraceae; genus JAJRRS01. The sequence goes on from JAJDCX010000033.1 coordinate 60,690, forward strand.
ATCGTCCCGACTTCTTCGCCGGCCTGATTGTGTACTGTGATATCGATCATCTTAGGTCACCTACGGTCCCACTAGGGGATGCGTGTGTTTCGCCGCCTGGGCATTGGCCCACAACTGGGCCCGATCGGGATGCCCCACGACTCGGCTGTTAAACCGAATTGTTGTGGCGTGGTAGTTTCTTTTAGGTGCCGCTTGCTATTAACTAGCTCGCGGCCCCAACCAGACTTTCTACGCCTTGGCGGTCTTTGCCTTTCCCTTGTAGAGGCGTACCGCCTCACGAATCACCAACAAGCCCTTGTTCGCTCCGGGCACAGGGCCCTTCACCAGCAAGAGGTTCTTTTCTTTATCTATCCCGACGATCGGCAGGCTCCGAACAGTCACCCGTTCATTACCCATCCGCCCGCCCATCCGGATGCCCTTCTTAGGCTTGCCGGTACCCAGGTTCGAGCTGCGGCCACTGATCGAGCCCGGCGAACGGTGCTTCCGCTCCACGCCGTGCGTCGCCAACTGGCCCTTAAAGCCGTAACGCTTCATCACACCAGCCGTGCCCTTGCCCTTGCTGGTGCCGATGACGTCAACGAACTTGATCTCGTCGAACACCTCGACAGTCAACTCTTGACCCAGATCGTAAGAAGCCGCTTCGCCATCAGCCAAACGAACTTCTCGGTGACGACGCTTGGGGGACAGGCCCGCCTTGGCATCGTGCCCGATCACGGGGTACGTCGAATTACGCCCTTTAACATCCTCAAAAGCGAGTTGGATCGCTTCGTAGCCGTCAGTCTCGGACGTCTTGACCTGGCTCACAAAACAAGGCCCGACCTGAATAACGGTGACCGGGATGTTGTTCCCATCGTCGTCGTACAGCCGAGTCATGCCGATTTTTTTACCTAGGATCGCTGCGGTCATCGTCTTCATCTCCGAGGGGGCAAACGTGTTGCGGATCGTGGCTCTTTTCGCCAGAGGATCACGCCCCTGTTTTGATCATTCCAGTTTCTATCTAACAAACAGGCGGGACTCTTGCCCGCCACATGCGTGCCTTTAAGCTACGCCTTGATCTTCACAAATACGCCGGCCGGGACGACCAGGCGGTTCAGCGCCTCAACCGTTCGGGCGTTGGGCTCAATAATGTCGATGATCCGCTTGTGCGTTCGGATCTCGAACTGATCACGGCTCTTCTTATTGACGTGCGGACTACGCAGCACGGTGTACCGCTCCACACGAGTCGGCAGCGGAACCGGACCCGCAACCTTCGCGTTGGTCCGCTTGGCGTGGTCCACGATCTCACGAGCCGAGGCGTCCAACGCCTGGTGATCGTAAGCTTCCATCCTGATTCGGATCTTCGTTGCTGCCATCGACTGCTAGCCTCTACTCTTGCGTTACTTACGCACAAACACCCGCCACGAACGGCGCGACGGGATGAGCCGAGTAGTGTAACCACCCTCAAGGGGTTGTCAATTCCAGTAGTTTATGAACCCCCAAAAATAATCGGATGGCCGCATCGATGGCTTCCCATTGAACCCGCCCGCGAATCCAGCCCTCCCCCAGACAAGCCCAACCGCCTCCCATCACGCCAGACCTTTAAAGCGCAAACACTTTACCTGTAAGACTTAAAGATCTCGGCTCGCCTCTTCAAGCACCTGTTCATCCACAAAGATTGGCACGTCCTGGGCTACACCCAGCGCGATCGCATCGCTGGGCCGAGAGTCGATATCGACCAGCTCGTTATCCCCACGACGCAGAACCAGCCGGGCATAAAAAGTGCTTTTCTTAAGATCGCAGATCAGGATTTTCTCCAGCTCCGCGTCCAGCCCCTCGATCACGCTCGCCAGCAGCTCGTGAGTCAGGGGCCTGGGCGGCAACTGCCCCATCAGCCGCCGCTCGATCGCCGCCGCCTCGTTTAGGCCTATAACGATAGGAAAAACCCGCTCGCCTTCGACCTCACGCAGCTCGACGATGTGCATATCGTCGGTCTCACGGATCAGTATCCGCGATAGTTCCATCCGAACCGCCATCTGTGCCGCTCCTTCCCGGATCTTCTTATTCACTCGTATCCCAGGCAATAAGCCCTGACGCCCATACTCAAAACCACCCGCAAACGCCCCCAATTCTGCTACCCCCTACTTCTCCCGACTTGCCGCCTCCGGCCGAAGCACCCAACGGAAAGACCCATCCTCCACCACTACTTTCAAGTCCTTCATCTGTACCCCCCCCTTGACGACCGTTCCGGGCAAATGTTTCTTCATGCCAGCCAGCACACCCGCATACTCGGGATCACCCGCGAGATTGTGCCACTCTTCGGGGTCACGCGCCTCATCATATAACTCTTCCTCGCCCCCGACATACCACGAGTACCGCCATTGCCGTGAACGTACAGAAATATTAGGCTTCCTAAGGCTCTTCTTCTTATCTCCCGGGTGCTGCCACGTCGTAATGATATGCCGGTCATCCTCCCGCGACGGGTCTTTAAGTAGACCCACCAGGCTCCGCCCATCCAGCGTGTCTCGGACCGGCACCCCACACAGATCGATGAGTGTCGGATACAAATCAACCAGGCTCACCGGCGTCCCGCTACGCCCCCCCCCCGCTATCCCAGGGCCCGCGATAATCACCGGCACATGCGTTGCTCGCTCCCAAAGAGTCTTCTTCCCCCAGTGCTTCTTCTCACCCAAGTGATACCCGTTGTCGCTCCAAAAAACGACTACCGTGTTGTCCCCGTACTCACTACTTTCCAACGCATCAAGAATCCTCCCGATCTGCGCATCTGCATATGAAAGCGAAGCCAGGTATCCCCGCACATACCCACCCCACTCGTCATGCTTGACGACCGAATCATAGTGCCCCTTCGCCCGCTGCTCACGCAGGTTACGGACCCGCTTGGGCAGATCCTCAAGGTCACCTTCCAAAACACGCGGGAGCGTGATTTCACCTTCAGGATAGAGGTCGTAGTAGTGTTGCGGAGCGTAGTTAGGCTTGTGCGGGCTATACAAACCAACCGCCAGCATAAACGGCTTGTCATGCGTCTGCCCTAGAAAATCAACCGCCCAACCCGTGACCAGGCTATCAGCCACCAGCGCTTCGAGCCTGTCATCAAAGGCATAAAAGTCAAACCGCCCGGCCCGCGATTCCTTCGCCGTCTCCGTAAACGCCATCTGGTTGCGGTCTGCCCCCAGCACCTCCGCGTAGTTGCCCGGATAGTCCATCCCCCCCGCACGCGCCGCCGCCCCCTCTTTCCAGTGGTAATACTCATCAAACATGGACGGCGCGATATTCCCACCCGTCTGGTGAAACACCTTCCCACCACCATGCACGGAATAACCGTTGCTGCGAAAATGCGCCGGCAGCGTCACCAGGTCCGGCCGGTTGTACAGCAACGGCTCGTCCTCATAAATCCCCGTCGAGTACGGATACATCCCCGACATCACGCTTGCCCGCGAGGCATTACACATCGGTGCCGCGCAGTACGCCCTCTCGAACAACACCCCCTGCTCCGCCAACCGATCAATGTTCGGGGTCACCGCCTGCCCGTCCCCATAGCTGCCCACCCAATCGTTCAGGTCATCCACAACTATAAAAACAACATTGGGTTGGCTCCCCCCAAACGCCGGCGGAGACTGCTTCGCCGGCAAAGATTCCGGGGGCTCCTCAGAACAACCACCAAACGCGCAACCCACCACGGCAATCAACAAAAACACGCCATCCCTACGGTGTAAACGCATAGTCACGACCTTCTAATTCTGATTGGCTCAATGCGATCGACCCAAGAAAGATACCCAGGTCATATTAGAACAATTAAGACACCTGTACCAAAGCGTGGTACCCACCGTCCTGATAGCTCACCACCCGCCCGCTAGGCCACGCCTGATGGTCATGCACGATCTCACCCTTGACCAAACCCGCCAACCACACCGCCTGCGCACGGTTCTCTTCGTGTTCCAGACTACAAGTGCTGTACAAGATCACCCCCCCTGACCCGACCCACCCCGCCGTCTTGCGGATGATCTGCCGCTGCAGCGTCACCAGCGAACTAAGCCCCCGGCTGTTAAAACGGTAACGCGCCTCGGACCGCCGAGCCAACACCGCCGTATTCGAACACGGCACATCCAGCACCAACAAATCCAGCTTCTCACTCGGCTCACTCTCAGGGGCCACCACCTGCGCGTTGGCAAACCCACCAATCGAACCCTTCAACGCCGCCCGCCTCACATCATCAATATCCGTCGCACCGATCTTCGCCCCCGGATGCATCGCCGCCAGTTGCCGCGTCTTGGTCCCCCGCCCCGCACAAAAATCAAACGCCAGCGACACCTTCAAATCCCCGCAACTCTCGATCGGCTTCGCCGAAGCGGGGTCCTGCACACGCCGGGATGGGTTTTCTTTTAAGAAGGCCTGCAGCCCCCCATGAACCCCCCGCCAGACGATATACCCCGCTTGGTCATGAGGCTGGTACTGCTCGGTCGCCTCCCGATCAAACCCCTCCTCCACCGCCACAATCACCGGCGGCGACTTCACGCCGTGCAAACAATATTCTTCCGCACGCTCAGCACCAAACGCAGTGGTCCACCGGTTAATCAGAAACATCGGGTGACTGGTCGCAACCGCCAAGTGCCTCGCCCTCTGACCCGTCACCGGCAGCAACGGCTCCGTGAGCCTCACACAACCCCCATCCAACGGCAGCAAGTCACGCCCAGGCTCCCACGCCAGATCAGCCTCAACCCCCCCCACCATCTGCGAAACCTTCCGCAGCACCGCATTCACCAGCCCCGCCGCACCCGCCCGGATCCACCGACGTGCCAACTCCACCTGCTCATCCACCACCGCATGCGCAGGCAGCCCATCCATAAAAACCAGCTGCGCCGCACCCGACAAAAGCACCCCCTGAACCGTCGATTCCATCGACCGCAGCGGCTTCTCCAGCACCCGATCCAGCAGGTATTCAAGCGTGATCCACCGCTGCAACGCCGTCCGCTGGATCGCCGTCGCCAACGCCTTGTCCTGCGGACTCAATCCAGAAGTGACCAAAGACACCGCAGGGAGATCGGGATAACGTTTCGCGGCAATGGCCAGCGACGAAGTGGCGGCCCCTCGCGCGGTGGGCAGGCGTTTCGATTTAATGTCCATGGGATGGGTCAGGCCGGAGGGGGCACCGGGGGGGGGCTGGCCGGGGGTCAAGCCGGATTAGATTTACTCGTCTTGTCGGACTGCTCGGACTGCTCGGGCTGGTCGGCCGGGTTCACTGACGCGACACCCAACGCCTTATGGACCTCTTCGAGCAGTTGATCCACCTTAAACGGCTTGAACATCACGCTAGAAAGCCCGTCTTGACTGGCACGAACGATCGAGTGGTGCGGATCATACCCAAAACCCGTCATCAAGATCACAGGCATCTCGTCCCGCTGCCGCCTCGCCGCAGCAAACACCTCGTAACCATTGCGGTAAGGCATCTTGATATCCGAGATCACCAGGTCAAACGGGTCCTGCTCCAGCAGCGTACAGCTCTCGTACCCGTCCTTACACACCTCCACCACGCACCCCGATTTAACCAGGATCTCGCTGATCGATTTACGGATGTTCGGCTCGTCGTCCGCTACCAGCACACGCTTGCCCTTCAGCAGTGGGTCGTGACCAACAGGGGCGTGCTCTTTTGCACCCAACACAATGTTCGGCCCCGCCGCGACGTGCTTCACCGAATCACGGATCGTCTCAACGTGTTCCACAATCCGATTCAATCGGCCACGCATCGTGTCGTCGCCGATGTACTCCTCCATCAGCGTCCTCGCCTCGGTCACAATATCCGCCATCGGCTGGGCCATCTCCTGCACCACGCTCTCCGTGATCTGCCCGCTGGTCGCGCAACGCTCGGTCACCAGCAGGTCCAGGATATTCAACGCCATCCCGACGTAACGCCCAAATATCTCCGCAAACTGCCGGTCGTCCTCGTTGAACGCACCCACCGACTCCGACTCGATGTTGTAGACCCCCACCACCTTGTCAAACAGCTTCAAAGGCACCGTCAGCGAACTCTTACAATGCCTCAGACCCAGCACATAACGCGGGTCTTTCTCCGTGTCGTGACAGATATAACTCCGACCCGTCGCCGCCACATAGCCGCATATCCCGTTGCCCTCCGGCTGGGCGTACAAATCAATCTCCAACGCCTCGCTTGGCAGCCCCTCCGCGATCACCACCTCCAGCTTGCTGCTGCGCTTATCCAACAACCTCACCGCAAAGTGATCGAAACGCATCAGCTTCTTGGAGTACTTAATGATCTTCTCTTCAAGAAGACGCAGCCGTTCGCTCGGCGACAACTTCGCCACAGCCTCCGTCTCGATCCGTGACAGCTCACGCCCCGCCGAGTCGATCGCGTCGATCTTGCCCTGCAAGCGTCGCCCGCTGGTCGCGTCCCATACCACCGCCACCACCTGCTGCACCTTCCCCGTGTCCGTCACCACAGGCGAACAGATCATCTCAAAATAATAGTCTTCCACCTGGAACGTGTACTTCTTGCTGCGCGGATACGACACATCCGTGATCGGCCCCGTCTGCGTCGAAAACACCGACAACGCCTGCGCACACACCTGACGCACATGATCATTCACTTCCGGCGAAAAGCTCCGCATCTTCCGGTTCGACCAGGTCGTCCGACCATCGGGGTCAACAATACACACACCCTCCCCGATCGTGTTCAGCACCAGGCTCGACTTCTCCCCGACCAGCGCACGCTCCAACGGCAGAAAATCGCCGACGTCAGCAAACACCGCGTGGTACGAGTGCGTACGCAACGCAGCCATCGCCTTTTCCATATCATCGAACACATCGACCTGAAATGACTGCCCAAGCTCCTGGGCTACCGGGTAATCCTGGGTCACCTTCCCAGCAAAAATCAAAATACGCGGGCGGGTCTCATCCATTTTCGCTACTCATACGGCTTCTGTTAAATCTATCGGCGGCCGCTTCACCCTCAGCCCCCGGCTTTACCGGGGGATCGGCCTGATGATGGGCACGGGTTTGGATCGTAATCCGTATCACCTGGCCTTAGCCTAAATACCGCTGCAAAAGTTACGACGTCATACCGCGACCGAACTAGTATCGAGCCATCCTAAGCCAACCCATTAGTTTACCCCGCCCAAGCGCCTTATCAATACAATACCGCCCAAACACCACATTATAGCCGCCGCGTCACCACCGAATCCGCCAAACCCAGTAGATACGACCTCGCAGGCGTGTCCTCAAGGTTCTCCATCAGCCCCAACTTCGCACGCTCGACCAGTGAAACCGCTTTTTCTCGGGCGTAATCAAGCGACTCCCACTCCAACAAAACCTCACGCACACGCACCGCCACCTCACCCGCACGCTCTTCCGATAACCCCTCGCCCCCTTCGGACCTCAACAGCCCGATCAATTCTTCCCGGCAAGCCTCATCGCACGCACCCAGCGCGTGGATCAACGGCAGCGTCAGCTTCCCCTTAACCAGATCCTGCCCAAGCGTCTTACCCACCGTATCTTGGTCACCCGTCAGGTCCAGCACATCATCAATAATCTGAAACGCGATACCCAGCGTCTCTCCATAACCGTACAACGCCTCCGCCACCTTCTGCCCGCACCCGCTTAGCTCCGCCGTCACCCCGCAGCAGGCACCGCACAGGCTCGCCGTCTTGCGTGTGATGATCTTGAAATACGTCGGCTCATCCAGGTCCAGCCGATGCCGGTTCGCCAACTGCAGCAGCTCCCCCTCACAGACCGTATTCGTCGCGTGAGCGATCATCCGGCTGATCTCCGGGCTCCCCAGCGATGAACACAGATGGTACGCATGGCTAATCAGGTAATCCCCCAGCATCACCGCCGCCTCATTGCCACGCAGGTGATTGATCGTCGCACCCCGCCGCCGCATCTGCGCATCGTCCAACACATCGTCATGCACCAGCGTCGCCAAGTGGACCATCTCCACCACCGCCGCCGCTACCAGGTACTTCTGCTCGATCGTCTCGCACGTGGGCTCCACCGCCATCGCCGTCGCCAGCACCAGCATCGGCCTAAGCATCTTCCCGTGGTACCGCTGGGCGTGCCCCGCCAGGTCATTCACACAATCCAGATCGCTTTGCAACTCCCCAGCAAACACCCGGCGAACCTCAACAAGGTCCGCCTCCAGCCGCTGCCGCAGCACGTTGTCCTGTGATGTAAGTACAGACATCCAGCCGGTCCTGACATAAAAAACACGGGTCCACCCAGGATTGTAACGCCACCCAGCCGACTCCGCTTACCCTCGTCCCTTAAAAAGCTCACCCATAGCCCCTCCGACACTACTTTTTTAGTTGACAGGGGTTACGCTCGATTCTACTGTTAAATATGTTACAGTTAGGCCATCCACGGGGGGACGGCTATCTCCGCCCGGATCGTCAAACCACCAGCCCGCCTGTCTACGATGAATCAATCTAACGAAACAGGCTCCGACACGCTGCTTGGCAAACTCGTCATCGAACGAGGCCTGGCCACCAGCGATGACATCCAGTCCTGCGTCCAACTCCAACGCGAGGTCTCACTGGAATCCAGCGTTGCCGGCGAATCAGAAACCCCAAACCAACGCAGCCTCGCCCAGGTCATGGTCGATGAGGGCATCGTCACCCAGAAGCAGATCGACCGCATCCGCCCCGAGGTCGAAGAGCAGAGCGGCAAACGACAGATCCCCGGCTACCAGATACTCGAACGACTCGGCGCCGGTGCAATGGCCACCGTCTACAAAGCCAGACAACTCAGCCTCGACCGCATGGTCGCCGTCAAAGTCCTACCCCGCAAACACACCAATAACGAAGACTTCGTCAGACGTTTCTTCGCCGAAGGCAAGGCAGCCGCCAAGCTCAACCACCCCAACATCGTCGGCGCCATCGACGTCGGCCAGGCCGGTGAAACCTACTACTTCGTCATGGAATACGTCGAAGGCAGGAGCGTCTTCGAGGACATCCAGGACAAGGGCCCCTACTCCGAATCCGACGCGATTAAACTCGCCATCGACGTCGCCAAAGCACTGGAACACGCCCACAAAGCAGGCTTCATACACCGTGATGTCAAACCCAAAAACATCATGCTCACCAACGACGACATCGCCAAGCTCGCCGACATGGGCCTCGCACGCGCCGTCTCCGACCGTGAAGCCGCCGAAGCCGAGGCAGGCAAAGCCTTCGGCACCCCCTACTACATCTCTCCCGAACAGATCAAAGGCGACGTCAACGTCGACAAGCGTGCCGATATCTACAGCCTCGGTTGCACCCTCTACCACATGGTCACCGGACGCGTCCCCTTCGACGGCCCAAACCCCTCCGCCGTCATGCGTAAGCACCTCAACACCGACCTCACACCCGTAGACCACATCAACCACAACCTCACCAAAGGCCTCGCAGAAATCATCGAAGTCTGCATGGCCAAGAGCCGCAAGCAACGCTACGACTCCGCCGGAGACCTCCTCCAGGACCTCCAGGCCGTCCAAAAAGGCGAAACACCCCCACTCGCCCACAAACTGTTCGACCTCTCCCAACTCTCCGCCCTGAACCACAGCGGCGGCGCGATGGAGATCGTCACACTCCCACAGCCCGAACCCCTCATCGAATCCCCCCTCTTCTGGGTCGCCGCTATCGGCTGGTCAGCCGTCGTCCTCCTCCTGGTCGTCCTCATCGTCACCCTCGCCGGCAACTGACCCCACCACAACACCACCAACAAGGTGAATCCCTTCAAAAGCCCCCCCTGCCCCCCACCGCAGCGATCCTCAGCACGCATCTCCCCAATCTCCCAAATCAACCCCACCGCATCCACCCCCCCATCTCTCTCCCTCCCGTCCCTTTTGCCCACCAATCACACCCGATAACGCCCAACCGTGGAACATTCCACCCCCGCCAACCGTTAACCCATGGGGTGCAACGGACGATATCCTTATAGCGTGGGACGACAAGGCACATTCCTCTTATGAAACCGCAAGGCGACCACAAACAACCCGTCCCAGCCAGCACGCCCAAGACCCAACACAGGTGGCCGTGGCGATTTATCCTCATCATCACCGCCCTGGCCACAGGCGTCGCCTTCGTCAGCCAAGCCCGAAGCGGCGGCGGACAAGACCAAGTCGCCTGGCGATACTCCTACAACCAGGCCACCATCGAGGCCGACGAAAACGCCAAACCCCTCTTTGTTGTCTTCACCGCCGACTGGTGCGGACCCTGCAAACAAATGAAAGCCTGGGTTTATTCTGACAAACACGTCGCCGACTCCATCGAGGCCGGGTTCGTCCCCGTCAAGATCGACCTCACCAGCGAAGGACTCCCCGACCAACGCATCGCCGACCGCTACAGCGTTCAGGCCATCCCCACCATCATGACCTTGACTGCCGCCGGCAAACCCATCAGCATATCCACCGGGTACCTCAGCAAAGCAGAGCTACTCAACTGGCTGGATGACGCCTCCGAACGCTACGCCAAAATGAAAACCACCGAGGCAAACGCCTCCGCAACCGTATTCGTTGAAGAAACACTAGAGCACTGAATCACCGACAATTGATACACGCGGCCGGGCAAGACCCACCACGAAAGGAACGACGACGATGACCACCTCACTACGCTCACTGATCGATTCAGGCACCAAGCTCTGGCTCGACTCCATCGACCCCGAACTCACCATCAAGAACCGCGAGCTCGGCGCAACCGGAGCAACCTCCAACCCCATCATCGTCTCCAACCTCATCAACACCGGACGATTCGACACCACCCTCGGCGGGTTCTTCCAGGCCGGACACACCGATGAAGAAGTCGCCTGGCTCACCACCGATCACCTAGTCAAACAAGCTCAAGATGTCTTCCAACCCGTCTGGGAACAGACCCAGGGCAACGACGGCTACGTCAGCTTCGAACTGGACCCCCTCCTCGAAGACGGCGAACTGGGCCCACCACACGACGAACGCGTCAAACGCTACATCGAGCTCGGAAAAAAATGGGCCGCAGGCCACACCAACCGCATGATCAAAGTCCCCGCTACCGCCGCCGGACTAGACGCCGTTGAAGAGCTCGCCGCCGCAGGCATCACCCTCAACGTCACACTCATCTTCTCCAAGCGCCAATACGAATTAGCTCGCGACGCCGTCTGGCGCGGAGCCCAACGACGCAAGGAAGGCCTCGACGGCTTCAAAAGCGTCTACAGCATCTTCGTCTCACGCGTCGATGTCTACACCGAAAAACGTGTCCCCAACCTCTCCGACGCAGCCCAAGGCCAGGTCGGCATCGTCAACGTCAAACGACTCTGGCAAAACAACCAGGCCTTCTGGGCCGACAAGGGACTCAAACTCGACCAGGAAATCATCTTCGCCTCCACCGGCACCAAGAAGCCCGAAGACCCCGCCGACAAATACGTCGGCGCACTGGCCGGCAGCGACATCCAGACCAACCCCCCCGCCACCAACGACGCCGTCCAACAACTCGGCAACTCATACTCCCGCACCGTCGACCAGATGCTCCCCCAGGAAATACTCGACGACATCGACGCCAAGGTCGACCAGGACGCACTCGAGCAGTCACTCATGGAGGAAGGCACCGCCAAGTTCGCCGACCCCCACAAAGCCCTGCTCGCCCTCATCAGCACCAAACGCCAATCTCTCGCCGCCGCATAATCGGCCACACAAAAACCAAATTCACCCCAAGGCCCCGCCCACACGCGGGGCCTTTTTGTTTCTCGAATTGATCCTGCTTCACGCCCCCCCACACTAAAACTACCTCACTTTTAGACGATTTCTCGCAGGACAACCGCCTACCAAGGCTATACTTAATAAAGACAAAAAGGGCTCCAGCTTCATCTCCCTCAAAGTAGCATCCATGTCCTCACCCGCCCCATCCCACCACCCACGAAACGCCAAAACCTGTCGCGTTTTCCTCCGCCCATCCCGCCGCGCCTTCACCCTCATCGAACTACTGGTCGTCATCTCCATCATCGCCCTACTGATCGGCATCCTCCTGCCCGCACTCGGCGCAGCACGCAGGGCAGCACAATCCGCCGTCTGCCTCGGACACCAACGCGGCCTCGGCCAAGCCGTCGCCGCCTACGTCACCGACGAACGAAACTTCCTACCAGGCCCCAACACCTCCGGCTCATTCCTCTGGAAAAACAACGCCTACCAAGCTCGCCGCCCTAACGAACCCGTCCAGAGCTGGGACTGGATCTCACCCACACTCGGAAACGCCATCGGATTCTCTGAAGACCCCATCACACGCTACCGCGACATCTTCGAGACCGAATTCAAGTGCCCCGCCAACGACCTGTTCTACGACGCCCAATTCATCGGCCCCCCCATCGGCATCAACCCCACCAGCCTCCCCGTAAGCAGCTACACCTCCTCCATCGGCTTCCACAACGGCCAACCCGGACAGTACCATCTGCCCTGGCCGGTTACCGCCGCGATGGATATCTCCGAAGATCTCGGTTCAAAGATGGACGCCATGGGTCCGCCATCATCCAAGATGTGGGCCATGGACGGATCACGCTACGTCACCACTCAAGGCATCATCAATTTCGACACCGAAACCAGGGGCAACCCCCACGGCGCGAATTTCATGACACGCAGCCCCGCCGTCGCCACCATGGCAAGCTCCGGCAGCCCCCACCGAGTCGACAACAAAGGCGAACTCGTCGAGGCTTCGCTACGCACAGGCTTCCGACACACCGGAAAAATGAACGGCGTCTTCCTCGACGGCCACGCAAACTCCTTCGACAACGACGCCGCTCGCAACCCCGAATTCTACTTCCCAACAGGCTCGAAAATCCTCGCCCCACGCTTCTTCGTCGCACCCGTGCGCAGAGGCGACTTCCTCCGTTAACTCCTCCCCCAAAAGCCCACGCTTTCCGAGCGTGGGACCGCCCCTCCTCACTCTTATTTCCAGCTTTTCCTCTTCCCCGCCCCCACCTTCTCCAAATCATCAATCACACATCATAAATCTTCACCCCCCGGCAACACCACTCGCGGCGCACCCTCACCATCAATCTCACGCAGATTCCCCAACGGGTCTTTCTGCAACCGTAAAAACTTAAACCCTAGCAGCCTCGCCTTCCCCGCCGCGTCTCGCGCCGCATTATTCGCCGTGGAACGCGCGATGTAATCATCAATCGGCTCCTCACGAACCTCCGGGCTTGTCGAGTGGATCAGATGAACCTCGCCATCATCCCCAAGCACGATCAGCCCCGTGTGACCGACCCACGCGCTCCCACCAAAAATATCCCGCATCGAGCCCGACGCCGCCTTCTTCCCATGCTTCCCAACACCCTTCGCATCCGCCTTCCCCGGCCTCCCCCGCACAATGTTCACAAAATCCCCATCCCGCAGCCGCCCCTTCACCCGACTCACATCCTCAAACCCAATAAACTCATGCACATATTCCTCCACAGGAATATCCGTCTCCAGCTTGTAACGCTTCCGCAAAAAATTCGCCCGATCCACCTTCTGCTTAAACTTAAACCCCCGCCCACGCGCAAGCTCCCCCGTGATGTCACGCACCAACCAACCATTATTCGGATTCCAATCCGCCTCCGTGTAATGGTTACGTGTCGCCACGCCGATCCGCCCGCCGTTATAGCGGATACGCTGCAGCATCTGGATGAAGTCCCCCCAACACCCCGTCAAAGCCATCGCATAAGTATGCTCCGCATACACCAGGCAATCACTGCGGTCCAGACAATAGATCGGCTGCGGGTCGTAATGCTCAAACGGCATCTCACCCAACAAATAAAGCTCGTAAGGCTGACCAATATTCTTCCGCGCCAAATGCGCCACACGCTTTGGCAGCTCCGGCTCAAACGCACTTAAGTAACGCAGATAAACATCCACCTCCGACTCATCAAACTCATACAACGGCTTACCAATCAGCCCCACCAACTGCTCAGGTTCGATCCCCTCCGCCTTACAAATCCGCTTCTGCTTCCGCGTCAGCACCACACGCTTGGCCTCCGACTTCTTCGCCTCAGCCGCCTTGACCTGCTCGCCCCGCAGCGATTCAAGCTCCGCCTCCAACGCCTTCACCTTCGCATCGATCACCGCCGCAACCCCCGATGCTTCCACCGATTCCCCCCGCTCCTCCGATTGCGCCGGCTGACACAACCCCACCGACCCCAGACCCAAAACCAAGGCCAACACCACCATCACGCTTATCTTGAAGTTTTGCATCAACGAATTATACCTACGCCCCCACCCTCTCACACCCACACACCTCCCTTCCCCCCGCTTGCGGCTTAGCACTATCCCACTCCTACCCCCACGAAGCGCCGCGACTTGTCGCGTCCCCAACCCCTCAGCCTCACTCCCCTCCCCCCCAACTCCGATTTCCTGCTTTAGCGGTCGCCTCTATTGAGGCCGTCCCAATTTCCAAATTTTCTGCTTTTCCCCTTCCCCTACAATACCCCCATGCCCACCATCAACTGGTTCCCCGGCCACATGAACAACACGCGCCAGGCCCTCGCCGCGCTCATGCCCACCTGTGACGTCATCATCGAACTGCTCGACGCACGCATGCCCCTCTCCTCCAGCAACCCCCTCCTGGACGAGCTCCGCCGAAACATCCCCGGCAAAGGCGATCACGGCGCCCACGGCGACGTCCCCTGCATCACCCTACTCACCAAAGCAGACCTCGCAGACCCCAAAGCCACCTCCGCTTGGCAGCAATACCTACACGACCACCGCGGCGTAATAAACGCCGCCGTCTGCCTCAACGATAACCAGGACATCAAACGCCTACCCAAACTCGTCAAGAAACTCGCACTCAAAAAGAACCGCCACGGCAAACCACTCCGCGTCATGATCGTCGGCATCCCAAACGTCGGAAAATCTACCCTCGTCAACGCCCTCCGCGGCAAAAAGGTCGCAAGGGTCGGCGACGAACCCGCTGTCACCAAGGGCCGACAGGAAGTCAACCTCGGCAACGGCATCGTCCTCGTCGACACCCCCGGCATCCTCTGGCCCAAATTCGAGGGCCCAGGCGTCGGCCTGCGGCTCGTCATCAGCGGAGCCATCAAAGACACCGCCTACGAATACAACGACATCGCCATCCCCCTGATCCGCTGGCTCCAATCCCAATACCCCCACGAACTGCAAACCCGCTACAAAATAGACGACCCCCAAATAGAACCCACCCAACTCCTCGAACTAATCGGCAAAAAACGCGGCTGCCTCGTCGCCGGCGGCGAAGTAGACACCACCCGGGCCTGCGAACTACTCCTAAGAGAAATCCGCAGCGGCAAACTAGGCCGACTAAGCCTTGAACAACCCGACGAAACCAACTCGCTCAACGAATAATCAACCGCCCCCACAAACAACCCGCTTGCGGCTTAGCGCCCCTCTCCCTCACGCCACCCACCACCAACCCCCCAACGAAGCGCCGCGACTTGTCGCGTCCCTCAATATCCAACCCCCACATTCGTGACACCGGCAGAAAAACTTTCGGATAATTACATCGGTGTCATGCTCGACGAAAGTACCGCACCATCGCACTTTCGGATTCTTATCACCAGATTTCCCCCTTTACGACCACCACCCCAAACTGTATAAGACAGAAAACCCCACTTTACTATTACGGGCTCCCTCCAAGGCCAACCTTGCTTCGCGCACTCTTCGCGTGCAATTTCTTTTGCGCGTAATTTTGTTACTGTCGCCATATATTCTTCACTCTCAGCCTATTCAGTCCACAAGAAGAATTATGGATCTGCGCCTGACAAGTATATCCACCTAGCCTGTTAGCACCACGAATGTGCGCACAGATGAGCCGGGTTTCTGACGAAAAATCCGCGCAACACGAAAAATTTATATCGCCCTACCCCAAAACATCTTCCAACATATATATCACCCTCATTTACCACTTTTGTGCGCACAAACGTGACGCATTCCCCAAGGGTGGAGACGCGATTTATTTTTCAATCGTGTCTGCCGACAACCTCACGGCGACGATCGACAGCTACCCCGAGCATCCAAAGATTAAAAGGACCGGGACTCGCGGGCTCCCCCGGAAACGGTGCGAATGAAAGTTCGTACACATCCGGGGGCTTGGTAGCGGACCGTCCCGGCTAGATGACGGATCACAGGACGCGGGCTCGACCCGGTCCCGCTGACCCCGCGCCTGCCGTTACCGCCGGCGAATCGTGAGGCTTTTAGATTGATGATGTGTGATTCAGGGTTGATGACTGAGGATTGATGATTTCAAGAACAAAAAGGTTTAACCACCAAGGCACAAAGGCACACAGACACCGAGAAAATCAAGACGAAGAGAAAATCCACCCCACGAAGCGCCGCGACTTGTCGCGTCTCTTCTTAATCTGTGTAATCTGCGTAATCTGCGGACACCTCCTCTCCGCGCCTTCCTCCGCGACCTCTGTGCCTCTGTGGTTAATCCCTCCCCCCGTCTTCACCGATTCTCCGCACCCTCCGTGTTATGACAGAAAGATCCCACCTTGCGCACCAAAAACCCAGATCATGAAAACACATGACCCGGGTCTAGTTCAATTGAATGATGTGCCACCGGCGACCGCTACAAACTTACATCGTCGCGCTGGTGTACGGCAGCAGCCCCATGTACCGGGCACGCTTGATCGCCTGCGCCGCAAGCCGTTGCTCACGAGCGTTCAACCCGGTGCGCTTCCGCCCCTGGATCTTACCATTGGGCGTCAGCAGACGACGCAGATCGTCCGCCCGTTTGTAATCAACGAAGTCCGTGCCGTTGCTGGTGGTTTCGACGACCTTGACTCGGGTCTGGCCGAAGCTCTGAAAATCTGCCATGAGGATTGTCTCCGTCTCGGTTTGGCAGCCCCAAACAATCCATGCGGACGGTCCGGGGCGACGGTTGGGTTTAGCTAGGCATTGTAACGAAACCCCCCTATGACCGCCAACCAAGGCCCAACACCCGCCAAGCCCGGGGGCCGGGGATTACTGAATGGCCGACGGGGCCCGATCCGCCTTGCTGACCCGCCAAGCCACCGCCTTGCCCGTCTGCCCCATCAGCCGACGCCGATACGTCCCCAAATAAGGCCTCTCCGTCTGCGTATGCCCCGCCAACAGCACCGACACCCCCCCGCTCACCGCCTCCAGGACATCGTGATGCCGCATCTCACCGGTCAAAAAAGCGTCGATCCGCCCCGCGTCCGCCAGCATCGAAACCCCCGCCCCGGCACACAGCCCAACCCGCTGAACCTTCCCACCCCCCGGTGTCCCCCCGACCCTCTTGGCGACCTCCAATACCTTCACCCCCAGATGGGCCTTAACCCGCTTCACCAACGTCGTCAGCGAGATCGCCTTAGCCAACTCGACCACCCGCCCCTGCCCGGTCCGCGGATCGGTCGCCGACTCCAGTGGATAAATATCAAACGCCGGCTCCTCATAGGGATGCGCAAGCCGCAACGCCGCCACCACCGCCTCCAACCGATCCGACGCAACCCCCAACTCCAGCCGAAGCTCGGGGACTCGCTCAAACCGCCCAGCCTTACCCACCACAGGCGAAGTCGATGGGCCACCCCGAAAAGTCCCTTGCCCCTCACCACTAAAACTACACCCCGCATACCCGCCGATCTGCCCCGCGCCCGCCTCACACATCGCCGAACGCACAACATCCAAAGCCTCGAGCGGCACAAACGTCACCAGCTTAAAACCCTTGCCCTCAGCAGAATTCGCGGGCTTGATCGTGCGCACAATCCCCTCACCCAAGCCCGACGCCAGCCAGTCATTCACACCGCCCTGGGCCGCATCCAGCGCCGTGTGCGGGCTGTACACTGCGATCCCTTTACGGGCCGCCCGGAGGATGATCCGCTGCTTCGGTTCTTGTGTCGTCAGCCGAGTCAACGGCTTAAAGATCGGCGGGTGATAAGCAACCACCAACTGCACCCGCTGGGAGATCGCTTCATCCAAAACCGCCTCGGTCAGGTCGATACACAACATCGCCCGGGAGACCGATTGCCCAGGGTCACCCACATGCAGCCCCACCTGGTCCCAAGGCTCCGCCAGCCCCAGCGGCGCAAGGGTCTCACAGGCACTCATAACTTGGCTCAGTTTCATGCCCTGAGGATACCCAAGCCAGCGATATTCTGCAGGCCCGGGCTGATCTGACCGATAATCCCAAGGTCGTTTCAAGCCTATTTGGACAGGGAAGATATGAGCCGCGCCGCCTCGTTTACGAATGACCCCAGCCTCACCGGGACCACTGGTCTAAGCGCGCTGAACCGCCAGCCCCTGTCCCCCGAGCAGCAGCTCCAGGCCCTCAAGCGCGTCCAGGCCCAGGCCGAGCAACGCGTCAAGCTCGGCATGCAGCTATTCAAAGCCGCCGAGGCCCGCCTATCCACCCAGACAGACATGCTCGGCCAGATCAAGACCCTCCAGAGCCAACTCCGCGAGCAGGTCAACAAAGACGTCGCCAAGAGCCTGCACGAATACGACCAGTGGATCGGCCAGATCGACGAAAGCTTCACCACCGCCATCCGTAAGCTCGAAGAAAAAATCGACGCGGTCCAAGCCAACATCGTCACCAGCGAGTCAAGAGTCAAGCACATGCTCGATCGCGCAGAAGCCCTGCTCGACCAGAACCGCTGCCTCGTAGAACAAAATAGCCTCAACCCAACCAACCCACAACCACCCCAGCACACCGAACCCCCAACACCCCCGACTCCCACCGCTACCCAAGCTCCCTCGGCATACCCGATCCCCCCAGCTTCTACCCACAAGCCCATCACCGACAACCCAACGCCCAGCCCAATATCCAAACTCACACCCAACCCCCAGACAAACCCCGACACCGACCTGCCCAACGACTCCCATCAGATCCATCCTGACCAGGAAAAGATCTACTCGACCCTCCTGCAAAGGCTCATGAAAGACGACACCGAGAAAGACACAGCGGACAACGTCACAGAAGATGAAGGCCCCGAAGGCAACGCCAGCGCCGCGTAACCCCCGCTACACATCTGCTCCCCCCTCCTCCGCAAGCCCACACCGACACGATAAATGTGTTCATCCCCTTTTTCTCTGTCTTTTCTCTGTGAGGGACCTGCCGGGATGGTCACCATTGACCTCGGGTCCGCTACCGGATGCACTCTACGATTCAATCAGTTACAACACTAACACCAGCACGGCAGCAAGTATCGCCAGAGAAGATGCGCCTATTGCAAGCGCGTGATACCTGCCCCGAACCATCAATTGACGTGGTGCGAGTAAACTAACATAAGCAAATGCGAACATACTGAATAAAATAGCCACGACCACCAGCCGATCGGCTCGGGTGTACTCCTCCACATCGGGGACAATCCGGCCGTATGAAACCAAATATGCCGCAAGGGTCAGCACCTGGCCCAGAGCCAGTTCGGCGCGTAATCGGAGAATGGGGCCGGCATCCTCTGCCTTTGCATATATGGATCCCCCCGCCCAGATGCAGCACATGGCCAGTATAATAAGGAAGAACAGTGGACCAATTACCCGGATCAACCACCGTGTCCATATGCGGTCCAAAGTAAAGCGGAGTTCTGCTTCGTGAAGCTGCCGAACATTGCTTAATTCGTACTCATGATCTAACTGATTTGTTTTTCGGATCAGAAATACGTTTGCCTCGCGAACATTCCAGCCAGCAGCTCTATCCTTACGATCGCCTTGTTGTGTTGGCGCTGTGAAATCTAATACAAGTAATCTCCACATGTTATCCGGCTTCGTCAGGGCTATTGGAATACTCAGCCGCTGGGAATCAAACGGGAACCCACGGGCTTCAAACTCTCCAATAAACGTCCCATAAACTCGGAACAAATAGGTCGTCATCCCGGCCCGGCCCTCACGGAACCCGACCCGCTGTATATCCAACGAATCGTCGTGGACGCCTCCTACTTTAAGGATCGCGTCGTCCGTACCAAACAACTTGTGTCCGGCTTGAACACGTTCTTCATCTGAAAGAATTTCTTTATTCTTTGATGGTGGAAGCTGTGAGGGATCCACTGTCACTTCCATATGAAACCTCGCGCGGAACGTTTCCTTCGCAAGATCAATATCGGTGATGCGGACGTTATCAAAGCGAAGTGCCACCGCAGGAACGATCTTTGGAACCGTGGAGAAATCTCGCCTACCACTGCTATCGCTCACTGCCTCTTGATCCGAAATATCTAAGTGAACGGCCTGAAAAGGATAGACCCGGATCTTTCCCTCGGCGTGAAGCATGATCGGCCTTGCGAGGCGTTCTTCGACACTGGTTTCGTTGTCTGTCCGCTCGCCCCGCTTCTCCTGACCTGTTAGGTCCTTCGGTTTAGTTTCTATTGGCCGCAAGGTGATACGGCCGGTTGAAGTCGCGACGTCCCGGGAACATACTTCTCGTAAGTGACGGTGTGCGACCTGCCCGGCATGTTTTGTGCCATACCTGATCTGGCCCCCGCGATTACGTTCATAATCCAAGGCCTGACGAAGAAGATCCGAACCCACTACGCATCGACGGACAAATACCACGCCGCTAGGGTCGCGTCGGAGCTTAGGATTAGCAACCAAGACACGCTGATACACATCAAGGATGCGATCGGAGACCGTCCAAGGCATGTTCGCCATGAGGTAAAGCTTAGACTTGTCGCTATCAGAAAAATACACATCGCCACGTTGTACCGTGCTTGAAAAGGCGACGACGGACATCGGGACGCCGGTCTTGGCTAGCTCGTCGTTGAACCACTCCAGCAGGTAATCGCCCCATGTATTGTGACAGATCATAACCACTGCAAGGTGCCCTTTAGCCTCTTTTACCCGATCGATCAACGCCCGCACTTTCGTTTTGACCTTATCAACCTCAGAACGATCTGGTAATGATTCGCCGTCCAGACTCAACCCGATGTTTTCTTTAGATAGACCGTCCGTGTCATAGGCATCATTCAGTTTCACATCTAATTCATTGAATAACGGGTATCCCTCAGACTCGCCAATCAACAAGACTTGCGTGATCGGATCTATGTTTTGTTTTTTTACCAAGTGATCCAACAGTGCGACAATGTCTCTTCCGGTGTTGTCGTCGTTACCCAGAAAGACTCGGGAAGGCCCATATTCGAAGTATTGATGGTCGCCATTGAGGAGGAAGACCGGGACCTTCAGAGAGCTTAAAACAAATTTCGAGGTGGACCCACCGCCGCTGGCCTCCGGGCCTGAGCCGTTGCCTTCATCGACCCTAAGGCGGAGAAGATCCTTGCCCCACGAATTGTCAAATACCGCAAGGGTGCGAGGATCGCGGCTTATATCTTTGTATACCTCGGCGATCTCTAGGCCTTTATTCGTATCCCTGTATCGCAATTCAAATTTCTGGTCAGGCCCCAGGGCTTCCCCGATGACAATCCGGAGCGTTTCTAAATGAAGCTGCTGGAATGACGAATCGATTGGTTGCCGACCGACAAGGTAGATGACAGGGGTGCCCTGCGAATCCTGTGAGGCCCATCGCACGGCTTGCCTCCCCAGAACGCACAAGACAAGGAAGACAGCCACCACCAATACAGCGGCTATCGCACGGTACCTACGGGATATCAGGTGGCGAAACCATCGTTTTAACATCGTCACTCCCCAGCCGGTATGCGGTGGCTTTCGTCGCCAATCCCTGCACAATCATGACTCTTGCCCATATCATCAGGCAAGTTGCCACCCGGAGTCTGCGCAAACAGCACATCAAGGTCTTTGGTAATGCAAGGTGGAAGTTTATGGAGGACATGAATCGTAAGCTGCTGACTATCTCTTTCCACGGCTACCTCTTTCAGAGAATGAAAACCGGTCCATACCGCGTTCTTATCGAGCCCCTCTCCCCCGGTCATAAAACCAATGAATGCCTCAGCCAGACCGGGATACGAACTCATCGTAGTTACGGCCATACACTCTACCGACAGAATAACGCCTTCCCTTGGCAGGCCGAACCCCAATCCCTCTTGCTCTTTATTAACAATGCTTGCGACATCTCCCTCATAAGCCATCGCAACGCGGCGATTGCCTTTCCGTATTTCATCCAGATACCGATCATCCTCACGAATCGCCTTGCCTTTAAACCACGCATGCAAACGTTCGATACCTGCTTTGTGTTCGTCTTCGTCCAGCGAGTTCGGCGCGTATCCCAAAGACATCATGGCGGCGGCATAAACCTCCGCGTGGTCATTAAGCAGCGAGGCTTTGCCTGGGTCCTCCGTTACCCACGACCAGCTCGGCCCCGATTCATCCCCCTTAAACACTTCTGTATCAAAAACCAGCCCCGTGAAGCCGCATAAATAGGGCACCGCATACCCACCCATATCCGTCAACGCCGCATCCGCTAGCTCTTCTATTCCCCCAGGGTGCTTCGCTATAACCCCCGTTCTATTACGCAAAGACGGGCTTAATTTTCTCAGCAACACATCTCCGCTCTCTGTTAACCTCGGCACCGCATAACTGCTGGGTACCACAACATCGATCGGAGCTGGATTTTTTAACAGTTCCTTATGCAACTCCTCATTAGATCGGATGAATACCAACACAACCCTGCAGTTATACTGTTTCTCGAAATCACGGATCAGGTTTGGGCTTATGTAATCCACCCAGGTCAATACTCGTAACACCGGCTGATTCTGGTTGTCCAGTGGGTTATGCGAACCGTCACATGAATTCAACAGGCTGCCCGTACCAAGCAAAACCATAAGGACCAGCCATCTTG
This sequence comes from Phycisphaeraceae bacterium, assembly GCA_029260615.1. Classification (GTDB taxonomy): domain Bacteria; phylum Planctomycetota; class Phycisphaerae; order Phycisphaerales; family Phycisphaeraceae; genus JAJRRS01. The sequence goes on from JAJDCX010000033.1 coordinate 83,351, forward strand.
TCCACGCCGTACGGATGGCCTCGCCACCAAAATACTGTTCGGGTACAAGCATATCCGTAACGCTGTGCATCCCTGCCGTCTTGGTCATGCTCACCCTCCCCCGTCGCTATCTGGTGACATGGCCTGATATGCCTCAAGCGTCATAAAGGAGAGCTTTTCTCGAGCGATTATATTGACCCAAGAAGAGTCGCGGAATAGCTGCAGGAATTCTGGGGACACCGATTCCGCGCCTGATTCACAGAGGTCTACATACCCAGGATTCGGCAGGACCTCGTTATGCACACGCGATTCGCCATCGACTTGTGTGCAAGTGGCCATCAATGCGTAAGCTAAACGCGCAGGGCTATCTGGCTGGGACCAATCTATGTAAGACACTGGAACCAGATCGTACCCTCGCTCTCTTTCTCGTAAGCCAGGGATATCATTAACGGTTAATGTAAAACATCGGCCGTTAAAAAAAGCGGCAGTTGTATGGGATGCTACAACATTTAGTGCCGCAATCGCCTTGGGGTCTTCCGGCCAGCCCCTGCGGGCGAGTACCGCATCCGGCATCACATAGTTGAAAATCCTGTGTCCTCCATATGCCAGTACCGGCTTGCTCGCGGCCACCATATCCGCTGACAGGGTCCGCCTAGCTGATGTGGTGTTCAGTAGACTACCGTAGCCGATGAGATCAAAGGCGGATTGTTCGATAACTGCTTCGATTCCCGTCCAGGGATACTTCCAGACAGGGAGGTCGGAGGCTCGCAAATGCCCGCGCAACGACACCTGCACCGGTTTGGTATAACCAAGATCAATCAACCGCATCGATATCTCCGAATCACCTGTATCAGACATGTGTTCACTTTCGATATGCGCCGATAAAAGCCGCTCGATCTTAGCAGTTCCCGTCCCATCGATTTGAGTTTTTATTGCCGTACACCCGCCACACAGAGTCGACATCGCCACAAGAATCAGACCAAGAAGCGGGCAAGAAAAACGATACGAGTATATTTTCATTACTTGCACTGTAACTATAATAACACCTTTCCCAAGCCAGGGCGTGATTGTTCATATCAGAGCGGAGAAGCTAAGGGGACAAAATCTAAGGAGACATTCTACCTCATTGAACGATGTCAAAGTGCCTGGTTTGTGTCTTATCTTATTATATTATCGTCACGGTGCCGATGACGCGTTCGAGTTGTCTTAACGCCTGTCGGATGCGTTGTTCGTTTTCGACGAGCGCCATGCGGACGTAGCCTTCGCCTAGTGCGCCGAAGGCGGCGCCGGGGGTCATGGCGACTTCGGCTTGATCGACCATGGCTAAACAGAAGTCGTTGGTGGAGCCGTTGTATCTGGCAAGCAATTCGGGGTTGACCTTGGCCCAGACGAACATGGTGGCGCGGGGGGAGTCGATCTGCCAGCCTAGTTTTTGTAGGCCACGGACGAGCAGGTCGCGGCGGGCTTCGTAGATTCGGGCTTGTTTTTCGACGTGTTTGTCGCCCTCGCGCATGGCGATGATGGCGGCGATCTGGACGGCCTGGAAGATACCGTAGTCGTAGTAGCCCTTGACGGTTTTAAGTGCGTCGATCATCTGGCTGTTGCCGCAGCAGAAGCCGATGCGCCAGCCGGCCATGTTGTAGGGCTTACTGAGGGTCGAGAACTCGACGCCGTAGTCTTTAGCGCCGTTGGCCGAGAGGTAGCTGGGGGCTTTGTAGTTATCGAAGCAGGTCTCGCCGTAGGCGAAGTCGTGCATGACCATGACCTGATGCTCGGCGGCGAGCTCAACAACACGATCAAAGAACGCGGGGTCAACGGTCATGGTGGTGGGGTTGTGTGGGTAGTTGAGGATGATGACTTTTGGCTTTGGCGTGAGGTGTGTCAGCACGTCGCCGATGCGCTGAAGGAAAGCATCGTCGTTACCTAGCGGGACCGACACCGTGCTGGCACCGGCGAGGACGACGGCGTAGGTGTGGATCTGAAACGCGGGGTCTGCCACGACGGCGATGTCGCCTGGGCCTAACAGGCCGAGGCACATGTGGCTGAAGCCTTCTTTTGAGCCGATGGTTGCGACGACTTCATGATCGGGGTCCAGTTCGACGCCCCACTTGCGCTTGTATTTCAGGGCCATCTCTCGGCGGAGGTTGTAGACGCCGGCGGAGACGGAGTACCGGCTGTTGCGCGGATCGAGTACGGCCTCACGGATCTTGTCGACCACCGCATCGGGCGCGGGGTCTGACGGGTTTCCCATGTTCATGTCGATCACATCCGCGCCGGCTTGACGGCGTTCGTAGATCAACTGCTTGAGCTTACCAAGCACATAAGGCGGGAGGCGTTCGATGCGGGTGGCGGGCTGGATGTCCATGTCGGTGTGCTCGGTGACTGGGTGTGGAGTCTGCGCAGGCCTGTAAGACTTCTGGAATTACTCACGTTTTTTCAGGTTTGGCAAAGCCGACCGTCATTCCCCCCGGATCATTTCCCCCGAGTCTTCGCCTTCTGGGTAAGCCAGCTCTTATTCAGTGCCGGTTCCAAGACCACTACTTTAGCGTCTGCGAGCATCGAACGCGCAGCCTGCTGCATCCGTTGGCCTTCCAGCTCTAATTGGACGCTGTGTTGAAGCTCCTCACGGGCAGCCTCAAACGGGGTCGCATCGGCGGGCAGACTTTCTTCTAGTTTCATAATTATGAAATGATCGTCCACTGCGATGAGGTCGCTGAGGCCGCCGACCTGCAAGGTAGAAAGCGTCTGGCGTAGTGCCTTGGGGTAAGTCGAATCGGCCAGGCTGATCGGCGAGAGCAGCCCGCCCTGAGCGGCGCTGGCGTCGGTCGAATGTAATGAGGCAAGGTCGGCAAACGACTCACCCGAGGCGGCCCGGTCACGCAGTGCGCTTGCCTGGTTCAATGAATCCGCGACGATGATCCGCACCCGGTAGCGTTGGCCGTGGCGCAGCTCGTAGGCTTGACGGACCAGGGCCGGGGGCACGGTGACTTGATCTTTAACAAGCAGGCGCAGCCCGGCGTTGCGGAAGAGCATGGACTGGAATCCCAGCTTCCCCATGTCTCGGTCACTGAACATCTTGATAAGCAGCCTCGTCGCCTCGTTGGGGTCGGCGGAGAGAGTGTTTCGCATGTGCAGCTCTTCGGCGTCAATCAGCTCCGGCGTCAGCAAGAGTCCCCGTTGGGCGAGTCGGTCACGGATCATCCTGTCGAGTACGAGCTCGGTTAAGACCTGGCCGCCGGCCGTTTCGATGAGTCGTCCGTGCAGGGCGGCCTCGGTGACGGGTTGCCCGTTGATGTAGGCGACCGGAGCGGAGGCCGGACGGGGTGTAGCCGGGGCCGTGGGGTTGGCCCGCTGAGCAGGCACAGCTACTTGGGACGGGGATTCACAGCCCACCAGCAGCGCCGCTAACACCACGAATGTCCATACTTCTTGTCGCATGTCAGGCACGCTAAGGCTGGCCTACGCCTGTGTCAACGTAGCGGATATATAGCTAGGGTTGCCCCGGGGCGGGCGTTGCTTAGAATCCTTGTGTCACACCCAACCGACCCCCGGCCTCCCGGACCCACCCGGACCCATCGATGCAACGACGCTATCTGGACAATGCGGCGACCAGCTTCCCCAAACCCCCCGAGGTGCTTGAAGCGGTGACGCGGTATGCCTGTGAACTGGGCGCGAGCCCGGGGCGGGGTGCGTATGGTGAGGCAAAGCAGGCGGGGGTTCTTTTTGATGATTGCAGGGAGCGTATCAATCAACTGATCCACGGGGAAGATCCCAGTCACATTATTTTCACACTCAACGCCAGCGATGCCTTGAACATGGCGATCCGGGGTGTTGTTCACGGGAGTGCTTCAACAAACAAGAAGCCGCACGTCATCACGACCTGGATGGAGCATAACTCGGTGCTTCGGCCAATGAACGAGTTGGTCAACCGCGGGGATATGGAGCAGACCCGTGTGCCCTGCGATCCGGTGACAGGGTTGGTTGATCCAGAGGACATACGCAAAGCGATACGCCCCAACACGGTGTTGATCGCGGTGGTGCATGGGTCGAATGTGACGGGCACGCTACAACCGGTGTCTGCGATCGGTGCGGTCGCGCGCGAACACGGTGTCCTGTTCTTAGTTGATGCGGCGCAGACCGTGGGGCATGTGCCGATTGATGTGCGGGCGATGGGCATTGACTTGCTTGCGTTCCCGGGGCATAAGGGGTTGCTTGGGCCGTTGGGGACGGGGGCACTGTACATACGGCCGGGCATTGAAAAACAGATGGTGACCAGCCGTGAGGGCGGTACGGGTTCGGTCAGTGATCAGGACACGCAACCCGTCTTCATGCCCGATCGGTTCGAGCCCGGAAGCCACAACGCGCCGGGAATTATTGGTTTGTCTCAGGGTGTGAAGTGGATTCTGAATAAGGGCGTCGATGAGTTGTGGCGGCATCAACGCGAATTGATACGGCTGATGATCGAGCGCCTCGCCGACGGCATGCCTGGGCTACGGCTATTCGGCCCGCAAGGCATTGAAAATCGCGTCGGTGTTTTCAGCATCCGCATAGACGGCTTCGATGATCCACAGTCGCTGTCGGATGTGTTGGAGAAGGATTTTGGATTGCTCACGCGATCGGGCATCCACTGCGCACCGTTGGCACATCAGACGATCGGGACGGATCAAGTCGGGGGGACGACGCGGTTGAGTTTCGGGCCGTTCACGACGCAAGAAGATGTTTTGTATATCTGTGACAGCCTGGGGCACATCTGCCAGGGTCAGGCGGCGCGGGTATCTTCCTGCTGAACATCTTGCACCTTAATAGTTGCGATGGGGGATGTTGCTCGTCGGCGGGTTACTGCGAGGTAGAGTTGTTGCAACCCCACGGCGGCAAAGAATAACAACACGGGTGCCAGGGCATCTCGGAAGCGGTCACTGCCATAGAAGATGGCGGTGCTTGCGAGTGTTGCCAGGATCGGTAGTAGCAGCAGGCCTGCGGTGGCGGGTGAGCGTTTGAGGCTTATGAATAAGCCGATCAACAACAGCGGCGCGACGGCGAGCCAGCCGGCGGCGAAAGCGGTTTGTACCAGGCGGTTGTCGGTGTCTTTGATGGGTGTAACCAGCCGCCAGAGTTTGGCGGTGATGAGGGCGGGCATCTTGTCGGCGTTGGCGCGGATGGCGTCCAGTCCGTAGCGGGTGGCTTGGCTGTTTCGTTCTACTTCGCTCCCGGAGAGCGGGTGGTCAGCATCTATTAATACACTGGTTTTGACCCAGCCGCCTTGGTGTGCGGGGTCGTTGAAGGTCAGGTCGTTGTGCGAGCCCCACAGGCCGTAGCCGGTGATCGTGGACATCGTGGGCTTACCCATTACCACGGCGTTGCGGATCACCCAGGGGGACAGCACCAGCGACAGCACAATCGCCTGTGCGGCAAAGCGTTTGAGATGTTCGCGGTCTCGCAGGGCAAATGCGATCAGTGCCAACACCCCGGCGATCGGGACGGCCAATAGCAGCTGGGGTCTTGTGTAAACCGCCATCGCCCAGCACGTCCCGGCCAAGGCGTCGATGGTCCACTTGATGGAAACGCCGCCCCGCCGTCTGTTGTGCGCGTAGACCGATGCGATCAGTGCGAGGGTAAGCCAAAAACCAAACGGCGTCTCACTGACAAAGTGCATGGCGTTGTAGGCGTGGGCCGGGTACAGCGTAAGGCCGACCCCGGCGAGCAGGCCGGCGGCGCGGCTGAAACAGATGGCACCCAGCCAGGCGACGAGTACACAAGTCAGTGCAGACAATGCACAGAACCAGATTCGGCCAGCGATGAAAGATCGGCCGAATGCGGCGTAGATCGGTGCGAGTGTCAGGGAGGTGCCAGGTGTGCGTGATGCGGTGGGTGTACCGGGGACGACTGTGTAGCCTTGGCCGGTGAACATGTGGTAGGCGAGGATTTCGTAATCGATCTGGTCGGAATTAGCGTTGGCGTCGGGGGGAGAGTTAAGGCCGACGAAGCGGTGGGTCAGCGCTAGCCGGGCGGTGAGGGCGATGATAAAGATCAACGCAAGACCGACGGTGAATTGTCGCGTGGTTGGCTTCATGGCTCGAGAGGCCTGGCTAAACCGCAAGCGTAGTCAGTAGTGTTTTCAACGTATTGAAACACCTTTAAGCGGCGCGTCGGTATTCGGTGGGCTGCTGTGATGGGAGCGCAGCGTTCAGTGGTTTGCGTGCGACGCCGATGACGCTCTGGCCGAATGGTGGGCGGATCAGCTTTTCCAGACGGCTTAGGATCGGGACTAAGCGGTTAAGCCATTTTGCCTGACCGCCTGGGACGGTGGTTTTCTTGAGGACAACGCTGTTAAACCACCAGCCGGCCAGCCCCACGGCGTTACTGTATCGGCCTTCGACCCATTCCAGCCCGGCGTCTTGCATGGCTTTGCTGAGTGAGTCGATGGTGTATCGGCGGTGGTGCCCCAGTTCTTTGTCCAGTTTGCCGAACGCGATTGGTCCGGCAGGCACGAAGATCACGGCCTTGCCGCCGGGGCGCAGGTGTGTAGCTACTTGCTTGAGCGCGCCGACGTGGTCGTCGATGTGTTCAAAGACATTGCAACTCACAGCGGTATCGAAGCAAGCAGCGTCCCGGGTCGGTTCAGCCAGGTCCCCAAGCGTGCAGCGGTGACTGGTAACGGACTTGCTACCGGCAAAGCGTTGTCGGAAGCGGTCGATGAACCGCGCAACCGGATCGATGCCGACCACTTCATCCGCGGACTCGGTGAGGAACTGGGTGATGTTGCCCGTGCCGCAGCCGACCTCTAACACACGTCCTTGGACGTGGGGTTTTAGCAGGTCGAAGACCCATCGGTTGTAGGCCCCAAGGTCTTCGATCAGGTCCAGTGAATCCTCGATGACGCCGGTCGATGAATCGATCTCATAGGCGTCAGCGGCGAGCGAGCGTGGGCTGATGCGGAGTTTGTGGGTATCGGCTTGGGTCATCCGTGTGGTCCTAGGCGTCGATGTGTGTGCGTTATTGGTACCTGATCGCGGGGGCGGGGGTGGCCGCTAGCCCATTTGGTATCGGCTGGATCGGTTGGGGCGATTAGGCGGTTTGACGGTGCAACTGCCTGCCGTGTCTCAAGGCCGTGAGCGGGGGTAGAGATTCTTATCGGCCGTGCGGTGCCGGCTGGCAGGGCCTTAAGGCCTCTATGGAATGTGCCGACTGTAAGGGTTGTGTGGCCGCGCTCCCGTGGCCCGAGCTTGACTGGAGATATCCATGCCTCAGGTACTAAGCATCATCATCCCGGTTTACAACGAGCGAGATCTACTGCCGCAGGTACTTCAGCGAGTGGAGCAGGTGGAACTGCCCAACGGGCTTGAGCGTCAGGTCATCATCATCGACGACGGATCGACCGACGGCACACGCGACATCCTCCGGGGATTAATCCGTGAACGGCCGGACTACATCATCCACTTCCACGAAGAAAACCAGGGCAAGGGCGGCGGCGTCCGCACGGGTCTTAAACTGGCGACGGGTGACATCGTCCTGATTCAGGACGCGGACCTGGAATACAACCCACGCGATTACCAGCAGCTATTGACACCGATCCTTGAGAACAAGGCCGACGCAGTATTCGGCTCGCGGTTCATCGGGAACAGCCGGCGGGTGTTGTACTTCTGGCACTCGGTGGCGAACAAGATGCTGACGATGCTGAGCAACATGCTCTCGAACCTGAACCTGACAGACATGGAGTGCTGCTACAAGGTGTTCACTCGGGAACTGGCAGATCGGCTGGACATCACCGAGCCACGGTTCGGTCTTGAGCCGGAGATGACGGCGAAGGTAGCGAAACTCGGTGCCCGGCTGTACGAAGTCCCGGTCACCTACGACGGGCGGACCTACGCGGAGGGCAAAAAGATCACGTGGAAGGACGGCCTGTCCGCGCTGCGTTGCATCTTCAAATACAACCTGCTGACCGCCAAGCAGCCGGCGGTCGCCCCCCGTGTTGAGCAGATCGCCGGTGCCGGCCCGATCCCGATTTCGGATCACACCCGTCGGCCCAAACTGGGTGACGGTCAAGACAGTGGCATGAAGAAGGCGGCGTAGCCTGAGAGTAGCGTGAACGGGGCCGGCGGCAACCGGATGCAACTATATAAAACTCCGCGTGGATTGGCGATCCAATACGACCGCGTGAACGAAGTTAAGTGTTAGCCATGATCAAGTTCGATTTCAATTCGCTCACCTCCTTCCTGGGTGAGACCGTAAAGCACTCGAGCGAAGTCGAGGGCAACGCTATGAAACAAGTAACATTCTTATCGTTGATGACCATCCTGGGTGCCGTGGGTGCGATGCAGACGCCGTTCTGGGGCGTGCTTCTGTACTACACACTGGCGATGCTCCGGCCGCAACACCTGTGGGACTGGGCACTGGACGGCAGCATCCGCTGGTCGCTTCTGGCTGCCATGATCACCCTGGTCAGCTTCTGGTTGCACCTCAGCCGGCTGATCAAACGCAGTTCGTTCAACGGTATGGTTACGCTGATTCTACTCTACGCGGTGCTGGTGATGTTCAGCACGATCACCGCTTTCAACCCGCAGATCGCTCAGGGCTGGGCGATCGAGTACGCAAAGATCATGATTATCGCGGTGGTCGCCAGTATGGTGATCGAGCATTTCTGGCAGATCCGCCTGTTGGCCTTGATGATTCTTCTGATGCTGGGTTATATCGCCTGGGAGATCAACTTCCTGTATTTCTTCCAGGGCGGCCGGCTGAATATTTTCCATTACGGTTATGGCGGTCTGGATAACAACGGCGCGGGGCTGCTGCTGGCGATGGGTGTGCCGTTTGCTTATTGCTTCGCCCTTTCGCCTGAGAAGGGTTGGTTCCGTTTGTGGCCCGTAGCGGCTGGGGTGCTGGGCCTGGTAATCATGCACGCGGTCATGATGACCTACTCCCGTGGCGCGATGCTTGCGACAGCGGTGGGGATTCTCTGGGTGTTGGTGCATCACCGACCCCGATGGCAGTCAGGCGGTGCGGCGATCGGGTTGGTGCTTGTGCTGTCGGTCATGGCCGGGCCCCAGATCCAGGAACGCTTCCTCTCCACAACCAACTTCAAGACCGATGCCTCGGCCCTGTCACGCTTTGAGTCCTGGTCCGCCGCGTGGCATATCGCATGGGAGAACCCGATACTCGGTAAGGGCATCCGTAACTCTAATCAGTACACACGCAACTACGGCGCCGACTACCAGGGCCGAACCATCCACAACCAATACCTTCAGATCGCCGCCGACACGGGCATCCCCGCCGCGTCGCTTTACCTGTTCATGCTGGGGTTTGGGATGTGGAACTTCCGCCGCGCAAGGATGATGTGCCGAGACGCGATCGACTCTGCACCGGACGATGACGCTATACGCCGGATCCAACACGCCTCACAGATCTGTCTGGCGGCCCAGGCAAGCCTGTTGATCTTCATCTTCGATGGCATGTTCCTGTCGCTGGAGATGTTTGAGCCGCCGTGGCTTCTGATGGTTGTCGCCGGGGTGTTGCCGCGAATCATGCAGTCCCACCTGGACGGGCTGTGTGAAGCCAGGGAGGGCGAACTGGAGCACGCCCCTGTGATAGCTCCGGCCCCACCCGGCGTCATCAGGCCGGCCCTCCCGAAACACGCCATGTCGCGTGTGTCACGCTGACCCATTGTGATTATTAACAGTTACCTATGACTGCAATCAGCACACACGTCGAACGCTCCTTGGCGCAGACCGTTGCCGTTACCGGCCGATGGAAAGCTTCCACCGCGCACACTTTTGTGCTAGACAAAGCCCTGTCGCTGGTGGATTTCACCGCACGCGGCGTTTTCCACGTCTGGCGTAACCGCCGATACCTGACGCTGCTGAAGCTGACGAACATGGCGTTGGTGAACATCCAGTTCAAGCTTAAGACCGAGCGTGTGATCGGTCGGCCGTACTCGATGAAGATCGAGCCGACCAATATCTGCAACACCAAGTGCCAGCTATGCCCCACCGGTATCGGGCTGGAAGGTCGGCCCAAGGGCAAGATGGACCTGGCCAAACTTAAGAAACTGATCGACTCGTTGAAGTGGCACCTGCGCGACCTGGACCTGTCGATGTGGGGCGACCCGCTGATCGTCCCGGACATCTACGAGATGATCCGCCACGCCCACGAGCGAGGGATATGGACCTACATCAGCTCCAACCTGCACGCTTTCAAGCTCAAACCAAAGCCGGGGCAGAAGAGCCAGGCCGAGTTGCTGGTCGAGTCCGGGCTCGACACACTGACCTGTTCCCTGCACGGCGCATCGCAGGAAACCTACGAGCGCTACCAGCCCGGCAAGGACTTCGGCGATGCGGTCGAAAAGGTTCGGCACATAATCAAGACTCGAGACCGGATGGGCAGCAGGACGCCGATGGTCCAACTCAACTTTGTGGTGACCCGGCACAACGAACACGAGCGGGCCGAGTTTCAACGGCTCGCAGACGACCTGGGCTGCAAGGCTATCTTTTCGACCGCGTCGATGAACGCACGGTTTCAGGATCAGGATCTACAACTCCAGCCGCTTGGGTTGGCCGACGACCTGCTCAAGAGGAAGGTCAAGACACACCTGCAGGACTGGCTGCCCAGTGACCCGGAGTTCGTGCTTGAGCCTTACAAGAAGATGAAGCAGACCGGCGAGGTCGCCGAGGGGGATTACAACGGAAAAAAAGTGTTTGACTGCTCCTGGCCCTGGCGTCAGAGCGTCATTAACTGGGATGGGCAGGTCGTGACCTGCTGCGGCTCGTTCGATCCCGGCGAAGATATGGGGGATGTCTTCGAACACGGGTTCGCCAAGATATGGAACGGGCCGAGCTACCGGCTGGCGCGGCGCAGCTTCAAGAACCGATTGACTGATGAGCAGGCCAAGTCAAACGCCTGCGCCAACTGCCCCGGATTCATGCTCTGACACCCCACTACCGCGATACGTTCATCACACATGGCTTACGACCCGACACAAGACCTGAACCTCACCGCCGGCGACCTGTTCCCGGAGAAGGACCCCTCGGCCCCTTCGGATGAGTGTCCGCCTGTACAGGTAGACGAGGATCTTGTCTATGAGGCGCCTGTTTTAGAAACGCCAACGCATGATGTGCCGGTCGAATCGGCTGTTGTGACTGCGCCTAAAACGCATGCCGTCCCCGAGCCTGGGGCCGTTCAGAAGGTGGCGACGGTCCTGCACGCACGGGTCGTAACCGGCTGCGGCGGCGGGCCCGAGAAAACCATCCTCCGCAGCCCACGGTCCACGGACACCACACGCTACAGCATGGCCGCGGCGTACATGTACCCACGGGGCGATCCGGGCATGTGTGTGATCCGTGAAAGCGCCAAGCACTTTGCCTGCCCGCTCTACGAGATCGCCGAGTCGTATGCACTGGACCACCACGCGGTCGATGCGATGGCCGTGCTCTGCCGTGACCTGAAGGTCGATATCTGGCACAGCCACGACTACAAGACCAACGTGATCGGCCGAATCATTCGACGATTCCACCCGATGAAACTGGTCACCACCGCGCACGGCTTCACAAGAGAAACCTGGCGGACACGGTTGTACTACCACGTCGATAACCTGGCGATGCTTGGCTACGACCAGGTGATCGCGGTGAGCCCGCCGTTGGTTAAGCACTGCGCCTACCACGGCGTGAACCCCGAACGTCTGACCTACATCCCCAACGCGATCGACGCCGATGAGTACTCACGCACTCGGACGCCCGCCCAAGCCAAACATGCGATGGGGCTACCCGCCAATCGTTTCGCCATCGGCGTGATCGGCCGACTCAGCCCGGAGAAGGGTGTCGATCGCGCGATCCGCATGATGGTGGACCTCACAAAAATCCACCCGCAAGTCGAACTTCACCTGATCGGTGACGGCCCACAACGCAAAGAGCTTGAGGCCCTGGCCCATCAACTGGGCGTAGGCAACGTGATCCGCTGGTGGGGTTGGCAGACCGACGCCCGCCCGATCTACGAGATGCTCGATACCCTGCTACTACCCAGCCGGACCGAGGGCCTGCCCAACGTCGTCCTCGAAGCGATGGCCATGGGCGTCCCGGTCGCCGCCACCGACGTCGGCGGCGTCAGCGACCTCCTGGACCAAGGCGATTGCGGCGTCATCCTCGGCGATAACGAACACGCCTGGCCAAACCAGATCACCCCCCTGCTCTCCAACCCCACACTCCGCGGATCCCACACCCACAAAGCCCACCAACGCGTCCATGATTCTTTTAGTTTTCAATCGAGGATGCAGAAGGTGATGGGTGTGTATGACCGCGTGTTGGGGCGAAGCTCATCACAGAATGCCGCTTCCGTGACAACTTCCACGCAAGCCCGCTTCGCGGCGTGACTTGGTGAGGCGTTTGGAAACTAAATCAGCCGTTCCTTATCGTTCAGGCCAAAATTGGTGCAGGACGATCACGTCTGCGTCGCAGCATCGCCATGCCTCCGAGAGCAAACAGGGACAACGTGGTCGGCTCGGGGATCAAAAAAGTAGAACCATCATTAAAGCGAAGCTGCTCAATACCTGTGGCTTGGACGCTACCGCCACCAACATCGATCGCAACGACAGAATTGGGCCCGCCTATGTGAGAAATGATCACATCCAAAAGTGTGAATCCCTGTCCTATCCATAGCGTGTCGAATCCGGCGCCGCCAAACGCCAGGTCAACCCCGTCCAATGCTGGGTTGAAGAACACAATGGTATCATTCCCTGCACCACCACGGAGGATATCGTTCCCCGAGCCACCGTCGATGGTGTCGTTGCCCGGGCCGCCGTCGATGGTGTCGTTGCCGACACGTCCGAAGAGGAGGTCATTCCCCACATTAGACCAGACGATGTCGTCGCCGTTCCCGCCGTCGATCTGGAGGTTGCCGAGTGTAAAGGTGGCGTCGGCGAGATGGATGACGTCATTGCCGCCGGCCGATAGGACTTGCTCAATATTAGAGACCGCCTGATTGCCCAAGCCGTCACGGATCTGTAGCACGTCGCCAGAATTGGTCATGAATAGGATGTCAAAGCCCGCGAGGCCGTCCCAAGTCGAGTCGTTGACATTGAATTGGTCATCGATGTCGATCGACTGGCCGGAGTAGGGGTTGACGAGGGTCGTGGTGAACTGCTGACCAGTTCCCTCAAAGAAAAACTGGTCCTTCCCATTGGTGCCGGTAAAATCGGCCGCACGGGCGGTGTCGGCGGCCGAGAAAAGTGTAACCGCCATGAGGCACAGCACAATCCCGCTCTGAAGATGAATCGGACGCATCTCGTTTCTCCTTCTCCCTGACGCCCCGGCCACAACGGATGCGACGGAAAGGGTCATGGGCGTGTTTTTCGTTTTCAATCTCTCTCTCCCTTTTTGTGATTGCTGTCCGTGGCGGTCGCAGCAGCGTCTCTAATCTTCTATATCTCTCCGCCCACTAACACGATGACGGGCGCGATGAACCCGCCGGGGTCAGCTTTCTCCTGGCGCGCAGAAAATACCCGCGCCGAGGTCCACCCGCCGTGAGGCCCCGAGATGTCTTGGTTTCTTTCTCCCGTCCTTTTTTTACACGGCTAAGACGCTGTAGCCCTCAAGCCGCCCGTGGCTGAAACGTAGCCCTTGCAGCAATATGCAGATACGAGTTTACCCCCCCCCACCGGTGTGTCAAGATAAAATTACGGCTGTAATAGCAAAACCCTTGTTACGCAAGGGAAAAGAGGGGGATGCCGAGGTTTGGGCTCTTTGAATCAGTTGGCCCTGACCCCAAGGAAGTCCGCGGACGCGGCCATCCGTGGGCTTTGGGTGTTATTCAAGAGTGTGGGGGCAGCGACCAGACGCCGAGTCAGATCGTGCTCTCGGTGACGCGTAGGATTTCATCGACGGTGGTCTGGCCCAGGGCGACTTTCTTGAAGCCGTCTTCGCGAAGCGTGACCATGCCGCGTTCGACGCACATGCGGCGGAACTCGGTAACGGAGGGGTTGGTGACGATCTTGTCGCGGAGGTTGTCGTCCAGGACGAGGATTTCGTAGAGGCCCAGTCGTCCTGCGTAGCCGGTGTTGCGGCACTTGTCGCAGCCTTCACCGATGCACAGTTCCTCCGAGGCGATGCCGTGCATAGCCAGGTGTTCAGCGACTTCGGCGGTGGGTGGCTGCTTGACCTTGCAGTTGTCACAGATCTTGCGGACCAGTCGTTGGGCGAGCGTGGCGTTGACGGCGCTACCGATGAGGTAGGGCTCGACGCCGATATTGATCAGGCGTGTGACGGAACTGGGCGCGTCGTTGGTGTGGAGTGTGGAGAGGACCAGGTGGCCTGTGAGGGAGGCCTGGATGGCGATCTTGGCGGTCTCGGTATCACGTATTTCACCGACCATCAGGACGTCGGGGTCCTGACGCAGCAGGGCGCGCAGCGCGGCGGAGAAGGTCATGCCGATCTTGTCGTGCACCTGTGTCTGGTTGATGCCGTTGAGGTGGTATTCGACGGGGTCTTCGGTGGTGGAGATGTTGAGCTTGCTGCGGTCCATCTTGCCCAGTGAAGCGTAGAGCGTGGTGGTTTTACCCGAGCCGGTGGGCCCGGTGACCAGGACGATGCCGTGGGGCTGGTCGATCTGGTGCTTCCACATCAGCAGCGTGTCCTCGTCCATGCCCAGTTCGTCCAGGCCGACCTGGATGGAGCGTGTGTCGAGGATACGCATGACGATTTTCTCGCCCTGCACCATCGGGAGGGTTGAGACACGCAGGTCGAGTTTTCGGCCGTGGACCATCGCACGGATGCGGCCGTCCTGGGGGAGTCGGCGTTCGGCGATGTCAAGGTTGGCCATGATCTTGATACGCGAGACGATGGCGGCCTTCATGTGGTGCGGCGGGCTCATGGAGTCGAACATGATGCCGTCGATCCGGTAGCGGATCTGCAGCTTCTTCTCCATAGGCTCGATGTGGATATCCGATGCGCCTTCCTTGACGGCGTTGAAGATCAGGTAGTTGACGAAGCGGATGACCGGTGATTCCCCGGCCATCTTTTCGAGGTCCAGGTCCTCTTCCTTGTTCTCGACCAGCTCGACGTCGTCGTCTTCGATACCGGCGATGATGTCATCGACCGTGCTCTCATCCTCGTCTTCGTTGGCCTGTTCCTTGCGGGCCTCGATGTAGTTGCTGATGTCGCCGCGGCATACCACGATGGTCTTGATAGGTAACTGTAGCTTGTGTCGGACCTCGTCGATGATCGGGAGGTTGTCCGGGTCGGTGATGCCCAGGAGCAGGCGTGGGCCCGACATACGGATCGGGAGTACGCCGTGGCTAAGGCAGAAGTCCAAGCCCAGGCGGTTGATCTGCCGGTCGGCTTCGATGGATTCTTCATCGACCCGCTGGAAGGGAACCCCGGTGACTTTGGCGCGGGCCTGCTGGATAGCGATCTCATCGACGCCCATATCCAGGAGGACTTCGTCCATCCTCTTGCCGGGTGATTTTTCGATCACGGAGCGTGCGGAGGTCAGCTGTGCCTGGTCGATGGCACCGGCGCTAATCAGAGCCTGGCCCAAGTCCTGTGAAAGACTTGTGGCGTCGGAGCCCTCGTCGGGTGTGTAGAGGTTGGTTGATGCCACGGACTGGGGGACCATGGAGTGCAAGCCCCCGGTATTTCCTGTGTGTTCGTCAGTGCTCATCACGGGGCCCTTGTTCTGTATCTATCGTTCTATACCGATCCAAGAATCGGGGTCCGGCGGGACTGCTAATAATTCTGGTCCTTGAGGGACAGCTCGAACGGTTTGCCGTTCACTTCCAGGTAGACGGTGAACTTGTCGATCTCGGTGACGGTGAAGCTGCCCAGGCGGTCGCCGGTTTGGTAGAACTCTCCGCCGACGACGGCGATGTTCCGGGTTCCCAGCATGATGGATTGCAGGTCCATGGAGCCGACCTCGGCTTGGAGCTTGACCAATGCGCGGTCAGACTGACGGGTGTCTGGGGCGGTGTCGGCCCCTGCGTTGTCGTCGATCCCAAGTGAGAACGGGTTCTTCTTGACCTGCTCAATGGGGACCTGCTGGTCACGGACGTCGTGCTGAAAAATCGCCGTGATCTCGGCGGTCGGCGTCAGGAGTGTGCTGAGGTTTTCCGCCAGAAGCGGGTCGCCCTCGGGGAGCAGTGAGGGGCTGTTGAGTCTGTTCAGCGCGTTGGCGATCTTCGCTTCGATCTCCAAGACCTCGTTGCTGCTTGTCAGCTCGCCCTGGGCGGCGCGCATGAGGAACAACGAACCAACCGCGATGACGGCGACGGCACCGATCAGCAAGGGGGTGTGCGACAGTAACCCGCCGCCTCCCGAGGCCGAGTCCGTCTCGAAGCCGTCCTCGGGTGTCGGGTCACCCCGGCCGATCCCGCTGAGGGTCATGGACATGGGCTCGTCGGCGTCCTGAGGGATCAGTGCGTTTTGATTATCGTCATTGAAGTCGGTCATGGCCGTGTCTCCGTGTGTGTTCAGTGTGCGCTGGCTTGGCGTTTATCGCCTTCAAAGAAGATGCTCAGGACCATGTCGGCCTGCATCTCGCCTTCTTGTTTATCCAGCTTCTTGAGTTTCATGCTGGGTGTTCGTGTGATACGTGGGAGCTTCTCTAGCTCTTGCAGGAAGGTGTAGAAGCCACTGAAGTCACCGATGATGGTCATCTTGATCGGGAGCTCGGCGTAGTGCGCGGAGGCCACGATCTTGTCGGTGCGGACGCTCTTGGGTGTCAGGTCGTTCTCTGCGGCGAGACGCCAGACGTCACGCAGGACCACCTCGACGTCACGTTGGGCGGGGAGCTTCTGCTCAAACAGCTCGATCGCCTGCCGCAGCTCGTCGATCTCGTCGCCGAGGTCTTCGATGCTCTTGGTAGCGGCTTCGAGCTCCTTGAGCTTGGCCTGCTTGGAGGATATCTCCCCACGGGCCTCGGCTATCTGAGTAGAGCGGGGCTGGAAGACAAAGAAGTAGGCGGCCACGGGCATCGCCAGCAGCAGCAGCACGAAGGTGGCTTCTCGTAGTCCGAATTGCATGATCACTGGTCCTTTCCGTTTGCCGGCGACGAGGCCGGGACCACCACGGGGTCGGTCATGACCCGCTTGCCCTGCTGGTTGATCTGGATTGTGTCACCCATCGGGTCCATCGGCAGCTCGGTATCGACGTCCAGGCGGTGCGGGGCGATGTTCTGATTGAGGGTCATCGAGATCTCGAACTTACGCATCTGCCGGTCCTCGATCTTGGTGCCTTCGCTGTATCGCAGGAAGATGTTCTGGAAGAGATCGTGCTGGTTGAGCATCGCCAGGAACTGGGAGACCTCCAGGTCCGTCGGGGCGACCCCGATCAGATCCAGGGTCAGCTCGGTGGGTTTGATGTCGGGCTGATTGGGCTGGGCGAGTTTTTTACGGTTCTTTTGGTTCTTCTGGGCTTCACGCTGGATGGCGGTCTTGGGCCTGGGCGCACTGCGGAGAACCTTGGTCTCCATCTCAAACTCAAGGAGGCTAAGCGTGGAAGGCATGCGGTTGGTCAGCTCGGCGAGGATGACGCTGCGTGGCACGCGCTCGACCAGGACCTCTGCGACCCTGCGCCTTTGCATCATGAGCTTCTTATCGACCTGTAGCTGGTCGAGTTGCTCGATCCGTCGCGCGGCGTCCTGGAACTGCTCGTTGACATCACCCTGGAGCCGACGGACCTCGGCCCGCTGGCGATCGGTGACCAGGAAGGCGCCGATCACCCCAGCCATCACCAGCGCGAAAAGCGTGATGCAGATAGCGTTGGTGCGTCGTGCGATCTTCTTCTGAAGATAATCCTCTGGGAGGAAGCTCTCATTGCTTGCCATATCGTTTTCCACCTTTAGGGTGAGTCTCACCCCGTTGGGATGTCGGGCCGGTTCGTGCCCGCGTTGCTTGCGTTACAGGTTGGCCTCACTGAAGCACAGGCCAAGCGGGACGGCCCAACCTGGCATGGGTTTGTAGGATTCGATGCCGCCGGATCGGCCGTGGCTGTCCAGCGTGTCCACCCCGGCGAAGGGATCTCCCAGCCGAGCCGCCACGCGGACCGAGCGTGCGATCAACTGACACATTTTTACGTCCTGCGACTCCCCACCCAGGAAGACCAACTGCTGGATCGGTCGGTCAGGGAAGATGCTGTGGTAGTAGCGGATCGACAGCCGAAGCTCGTCGATCAGGGATTCGACCGTGACGCTGATCTCGTCGGGCTCACCGGCGTCTGGGGTGGTCTGTGTGTCGGGTGCAGCTTCGGCGACCGCGGCGTGGGCCGGGCTGGCTTGTTGTGCTACGAGAGTCTGCGCTCGCTGCTTGCGGGCCTGGTCAAAATTGATCCCGCGCATCTGCGCCAACTCACGGGTGAGGTGGTCGCCTGCCGCGTGGATGGTCTTGGCGAACGCCAGCTCATTGCCGTGTGGGACGATCAGCTTGGTCATCCCCGCGCCGATGTCGATGTAGCAGGTCACCCCGGGGCCGGCGTCCTGGCCGCTAAGCAGTGGGTGGGCACGCACCAGCGCCATCGGCTCGCTGTGCATCCCGACCACCTCGAGCTTGCACTGGTTGGCCAGCTCAATGTATTTCATGACGGCCTCACGGCGTGCGGCGATGCACACGAACTGATGCCGGGTCGTGCCGTCACGGATGATCTTCCCGACGCAGTGGTTGCGGACTACCATCCGTGAAGGGTCGACGTTAAAACGTTGGATCAGGTGCAGGCCGATCTGTGCATCAATGTCCTCGTGCTCGGCCTTGGTCAATTCCATGTGCTGGATCAAGGTCTGGAACGCCGGGATCGAACAGATCGCGCGCTTGCCTTTGAACGGTTGAGATTTGAGCAGGCCACGCAGGGCCTCGGCGAGGAAGGCGCCCCGGCTCGCTGCGTCGGTGCGTGCGGCCTCGGGGATGATCGTACAGGCGCTAGCGATCAACTGCGGCGCATCGCCCAGGGATAGCTGCAACACCTTGAGCGTGTCGGTCCCAAAGTCGATCGCGATCGGCGAATAACGGGGTTTAGTAAATCCCAATGCCATGCGTCTTAATCGCCCCTCCAGCACCGGCCGTAACCGGACTTAAACAACAGAGGAATCCCGCGCCGGTGGCCCCCGTTCTCCGAGAGACCGCCTGGATGCGTCGGTTTTCGTGACAACAACTACAGAAGTAGATCGACTAAACGGGGGGTGCTGTTTAGTACCTTGCCTGTGTTATCCGGCCGTTACAACCCGCCCAAGTGTGTCAGACGACATGCTGGCTGTGCTTATCGGGCCGGCTGCATAACGCAGGGCAGAAGCTAGGATAGGCAGCTTATGAGCCACTTGGCCCCCAGACAGATCATCGACCAGTTAGACCACTATGTCATCGGCCTAGCTAACGCCAAGTCCTGCGCCACACTGCAAAACATAGGTGTCCGCAGGCTCATGACGATCGACGAGCGGTTCGTGCGGGGCCAGATCAAGATGATTGTGGAGGACAAAGACCTAAGCAGGTTTGTGTTGTAACACCCCGGCAGCGAGATGAGGTAAATCCGATGTGGATCATGCTACTGATACCGACCTTGCTGAGTTTCCTGCTGCTTGGAGCACACTTCCTACGCGACGGGAGTGTAGCTCTGGTGGTGGTATCGTTGCTGATCCCGCTGACACTGTTGATTCGGCATCGGTGGGTGGTGCGGGCGATGCAGATGCTGCTTATGATCGCGGCGCTGGAATGGATCAGGACCGCAATCGTGCTGGCAGAGGATCGGCTGGCGGATGGGGACCCCTGGAAGCGGATGGCGATCATCCTCGGCGGCGTTGCGCTGTGGACGATCTGCTCGGCGTTGCTGTTTGAGACCCCCCCACTTCGCCGACGTTACCGCGGCGACAAGATCCAAGACGATCATCCGGGTAATGATGCGGCGTAGAGCGCCGTCAGCACATGAGGTGCAGATTGCCAACCAGAGCCATCCTTCAGGCCACGTCTAGTGACCCTCTGGCAGCAATACACGGGGTGAATCGACGTTAGCGGATGACCTGGCCGTCACTGTCGAGCGTAAAGCCTGCGTCCTGATCGTCCCCGCCGATATCGAGGATGAAGATCGGCTCGACCGAACCCAGTAGCAACGCGGTGGCTTCCGGTGCCTGAGCGTTGGCGGCGGTGGCGAGGGCGGCGCTGTTAACGCTGGCGGTCCTGCTGTTTATCCTCTCGATTTTAGCCAGTGCGACCTGCCTGGCAGCGAGTTGGGAGGTCCGCCCGGGGAGCTGCCAGTCCTGGTTCCGCAGGATATTAACGCTTGTGTTGATGCTGGCCCGGGTCGTCCCGTTCATGACCCAGACGACCTGCTTTCCGGTCGCGACGTTCCGCAGGAGGATATCGACCTGGTTATCAAGGCTGTAGTCGGCGACACCAGCGGCGACCCAGTTGGTGTCACTGAGTGTGAGTACGCCCTTGGCCTGCTTAAGTGAGCCGTCAAACGCGTTGAGCAGCCAGACCTTGTTCAGCCCCGTGCTGTCGTTACGCCAGAAGACATCCACCGCGCCGTCCTTATCGAAGTCCCCGACGCCGCCTATGTACCAATCCGCACCGCTCTGGTTATCTAGCCGGAAGAAGCTGTCTTCAACTGTCCCGTTCATGGTCCAAACAGTGTTCTTGCCGTTCTTGGAGTTGCGCCAGAGGATGTCGGTGTTGCCGTCGTTGTTGAAGTCACCAACGCCGCCGATGGATAGGTTCTGGTTGGTGACGGTGCGGAGGTCTACGGCGCTGACGAAGTTTGTGCCGTTCATCAGCCAGATCTTGTTCTGCCCGTCGAAGGCGTTACGCCAGAGCAGGTCGTTGTGGCCGTCGTTGTTGAAGTCGCCGGTGGCTGCGATGTACCAGCTCTTATTGGTGACCTTCTTGAACGCGGTGGTGCCGGTCTTGGTGAATCCGTTCATCTCCCAGAGGGTGTCTCTGCCGGTCTTAAAGTTGCGCCAGATCAGGTCGGCGGTCCGGCCCCCATCCAGCGTGTCCTTGGCAGGCACGACTTCGACAGTGATGCTTCTCTGGACGGTGGCGCCGCTGCCGTCTTCTGCCTCCACAGTGACCGTGACGGTCTCGGGCAGACTCACACCGATGGTAAAGATGCTCAGCACCCCGTTGGCATCGACGGTGGCACCGACGCGGGTCGGAGCGGAGGTCTGAACAACGCTGTAGGTCAATTCCTGAACGCGGGTGATCGAGTTGAGCGTTACCAGGTCGTCATTATCGGGGAAGTTGATGTTGTCAAAATCGCGTAGCGGCAGGTCGCCAAAGGCCCCGTTGATTGAGGATGCGTCCCAGGTCGGAGTCGAGGCAATCTGATCGACGACGTCCATGCCATTGCCAAGGACTCGGCCGAACGTAGTGAACCCGCCGTTCTGGAAGTCAAGGTTGGCAGCGTTGACATCGTCGAGGTTGAAGAACCACTGGTTGGTGGCGCTGTCGGGGCCGACGGCAGTTTTGGCCATCGCGATGGTGCCGCGCGTATTGGAGATGCCCGCCTCGTTCACGATGGGATTCCCCTGGAAGATCCGGTCGTAATTGCTAGGGGCGCTAAACTCGAACCCACCACCTTGGACAATACCGATCGAGCTGTTTGGCCCCACGCCGACCGACCGGTGGAAGAAGGTGCCGTCGTAGTCCCCGCGATCGACATAGCCAAGGAAGTTGGTAACCGTGTTGGGTGTGGCCGTGTCGAATAGTTCCAGATCAAACGCGCCGAACACGGTGTCGTAGCGGACGACGGTGCCGACGATGTCGGTGTCATCGAAGAAATCATCCAGGTCGATGGCGGCGCTGCCGCCGGAGGCCTGGATTTGCTGAACGGGGAAAGTGCCGACGAACACAGCACTGAGCAGGAGGCGCGGCTCCAATTCGTGCATCCCACAGGGGCCGTGGCTGCCGCTACGCTCGTTGCGCTGATCGTGATGATCGAGTTGACGCGAGCTGGGTTGATGACGGTGGGAGCGAACCCAGGCCCGTAGACGTTGGTAGGTACTAAAACTCATCGGCCAGATCGCCTCCCGTGAAGGTCGTGATGCGGGCGGGCAGTTAATCCAATACGGGCCGTGCCCGCCTGACATCGCTGCTCTTTGGCTGTCGCCTTCCCCGCTGGAACCTAACTAATAGCACACCCAAGCAAGCGTGCAAGTACAAATAGTGTGAATCATCCGTGCCCGATAAGAATAGCCCGGGCTTAGCGATGGGTCAACCAAAAATGAGCCTAAGCGGTTAAGTCGTTTCAGGTTATCTCTCTAGCGTTACCCCGCATCTGACCCAAGCCGCACCACTGGAACCCCGCGAAGATCGGTGCCCAGTGCCAGATTGGTGACACCCTTCGGCTGTACGGTTCTTGTATGGGTCGCTACACTCGTGCAATGCTGGCCCAGATCCACAGCTTCGTCCTGTCCGGCATCGACCCGCTCCCTTGCGAGGTCGAGGTGGATGTTGCAGAGGCTGGGCTCCCTAAAACCACGATCGTAGGCCTCCCCGACGCGGCGGTGAAAGAATCCATCGAACGGGTCCGTTCCGCCATCATCAATAGCGGCTATCCCTTCCCGATGTCACGGCTATTGGTCAACCTCGCGCCGGCAGACATCCGCAAAGAAGGCCCGATCTTCGACCTGCCGATCGCCGTGGGCCTGCTGCTGGCGGGGCAGGTGGTGCAGACACAGAAACACAAGCGACTCTTGTTTGCCGGCGAGCTTGCGTTGGATGGACGCGTCCGTCCGGTCAGCGGGATCATCAACCTGGCGATCCTCTGCAAAAAGCTGGGGCTAGACGGCGTGGTCGTCCCGGTCGAAAACGCAAGCGAAGCCTCGGCCGTCGATGGGGTCGAGGTCTACCCAGCGGACACTCTCTCCAGCGTCGTCGGGTTCCTCAATGAACAACACGACATCGAACCGCTACCAGAAGTAGAAACCGATCGACTATTAAATGGTAACGGCGTGCGTGCGGACTTCGCGGATGTGCGTGGCCAGGAGGCCGTCAAACGTGCGATGCTCATCGCCGCCGCCGGCGCGCACAACGTCCTGATGATTGGCCCAGCGGGGACCGGCAAAACCATGATGGCTAAGGCCCTCCCGGGGATCCTCCCGCCGCTATCCCGTGAAGAGGCTCTGGATGTCACACGGGTCTATTCTTCCATCGGCCAGGTCCCCAAAGGACAGCCCCTGATCGCCGCACGCCCGGTCCGCTCGCCCCACCACACCGCCAGCAGCGTCGCCGTTGTCGGCGGCGGCACGATCCCAAGGCCAGGCGAGGTCAGCCTGGCGCACCACGGCGTCCTGTTCCTCGACGAGATGCCCGAGTTCTCACGCGCTGTCTTAGAAACGCTCCGCCAACCCCTGGAAGACAGCCACGTCACCATCGCCCGCGCCCACGGGTCGGTGCGCTTCCCCGCACGATTCATGCTCGTCGCCGCGATGAACCCCACACCCAAAGGCGCCGCCCCCAACGACGAAGCAAGCCAACGCCAGATGGATCGCTACCTCTCGCGGATATCCGGCCCATTGATCGACCGGGTTGACATCCACGTCGAAGTCCCCCCGGTCCCCTACCAAAAACTCACCGACAAACGCAACGGCACATCAAGTGCAACGATGCGCGACCAGGTCATTCAGAGCCGACACATCCAGTCCCAACGCAACGGCGGCCCGATGCGCCCCAACCGCACACTCACCGGCCGAGAACTGGACCAACTTGCGCCGCTAGACCTTCAAGGCCAAACCCTGCTCAAACACGCCATGGCCGAACTCGGATTAAGCGCCCGGGCCTACGACAAGATCCGCCGCGTCGCCAGGACAATCGCAGACCTTGAAGGTGGCAAAGACATCCAGGCCCACCACATCGCCGAAGCCATCCAATACCGGCTGCTGGACCGGCAGGTGTGAGAGATTTCTACATGCCGAGAATGGACACGAGTATTAGAAATGCCAGCTAGTATCCGCCTCCTCCATCCCGATGAACACCAACTGTGTGAAAACATACTTCGTGGTCTCCCAGACTGGTTTGGGATCGAGGAGGCCTTGGCAAATTATGTCCGCGATGTACAGTTGATGCAGACTTGGGTCACCAGGTCAGTTGATGAAGTCACAGGCTTCCTGACCCTTAACCGTCACAACGTGCACTCAGCCGAAATACATGTCATGGCGGTGGCCCATTCACATCACGGACAGGGATACGGCCGGCAACTCGTCGAGTTCGCGGAGCAAGTTCTGCGCAATGAGCGTATTGAATTTCTCGAAGTCAAAACGCTTTCACCTTCTCAGCCCTCCCCTCACTATGAACGCACGAGGGGCTTTTACGAGCATATGGGATTCAAGCCACTTGAAGAGAACCTGCTTTGGGGCAAAGCGAATCCCTGCCTCATTATGGTCAAACACATAGGGTCCGCGTAAAACAATTCATGTCCAGCACATCGCATAGACCCACCGTTACCTGATGCCGAGTCAGCAGGCGTGTGGGATGAACTTCGCCACCAAAATAGTTTAGCAAGTCGAGCGTGGAACCGATAACGTTTACACGATGCAAGACCGGATCGTCATTATTTCTGATACGCACATGGGTCGGCCTGACGCGCTGGCTCGTTCGCCACAGATGCTGCGTCCGCTCTGGCAAGGGGCTTCGGCGGTGGTGATTAATGGTGACGTCGCCGAGGTCCACGACCCACGCTACCGGGTGGCGGCCGCCAAGCAGGTGCTTGAACTACACGACCTATGTGAGCGGGACGGTGTTGAACTGACCCTGCTGTCGGGGAACCACGACCCCTACATCAGCGACACCCGGCACCTGCTGCTGGCGAACGGCGAAGTGTTCGTCACACATGGCGATGCCCTGCACCCCGCGATCGCGCCTTGGTCGCCTTCCGCCGCCCGGGTACGTCAAGCACACGACCGGGCGATGGCGTCACTTAATCCCGAAGACCGAGGCACACTCGCGGCGCGTTTGAGCGCCACCCAGCACTCGGCACACGAACACTGGGTGGAATTCGAGAAGGCATTGCAGCACTCGGCATTGCGGCAGCTAATCACTCGGCCGTGGATGGTGTTCGAGATTTTCTGGTACTGGCACTGCATCCCCGGGCTCGCACAGAAGTTTGCCCAAGAACACGCACCGGATGCGCGGTTCTTTATCTTCGGGCACACCCACCGCCAGGGCATCTGGCATCGCGGCGGGGTCACACTCATCAACACCGGCAGTTTTGGCTTCCCCGGCAGCCCGCGTGCCGTGGTGATCCAAGCCGGCCAACTAAGCGTCTACCGCATCCGACGACACGGCGAGGTTTTCCGTCTTGATGATCGTGCGTGTGCTGAATTTACGCTCAATGCCTCAGCCCAACCCAATCACAAAGGGGCCGCATGAACGATACCCCCACCCCCGGACACCGCGCCCCGGGATCATCTGACTCTTTGCAGCCCACCCAGCCCCCCGATTTAACAAAACCCTATACAAACACTTGGGGCCGAGCGATCCCGTGGGGCATGACGACGGCATTGATCGTGGTCACGGTCTTTGTGTTGTATGAACTGGGCCGCGTGTGGTGGTGTACCGGTAATTCCGGGGGCGGCGAAGTGTTCTTATGGTCCGGCGATGTCTGGAGCATGCACAACTCCCAACACCTGGTCGATCACTACAGCTTCACCCACATCTCCCACGGCCTGATCTTCGCACTGCTCTTCGCCTGCATCCCACCGCTTCGCCGCCAGTCGTTCGCATGGCGTTTGGTCCCAGCGGTGACGATCGAAGCGGCCTGGGAGATACTCGAAAACACACCCCTGATTATCAACCGCTACCGCGAAGCCACGATGGCCCTGGGCTACAACGGCGACAGCATCGGCAACTCCCTGGGTGACATCGCCTGCTTCGCCCTCGGATTCGCCTTCGCCTCGGGTGTGAAGTGGTATTGGTCGGTGTCGCTATTTGTTACGACCGAAGTGGTGCTGCTGCTGACCATCCGCGACAACCTGCTGTTGAATGTGTTGATGCTGATTTGGCCGGTGGATGCGGTCAGGGAATGGCAGAGTTTGGGGATGTGAAGAAGATCGAAAGAATGTACTCCCCCTCCCATTTTTCCCTCATTCCCACAAGCCTCCTCATTGTGATTATAATTACAATAAGCCAACTATATCTATTGTGGGGCCACATCCAATGCCACTTACATTCACACACCATAAAAACATTACTCTTCGCACCCACCCTGATTTCAATGAAGCTTGGCTACACGATCGTATCGCAGATGATCCGGCCATATTAGGACTTGGTGATGTGCGTGTACTTGATCGCGAGCGGCCGCTCCCCGGTGGCGGTCGCTTAGATATGCTTCTTTTGGATGAGGACAGCAACAGGCGCTACGAAGTCGAAATAATGCTCGGAGCTACTGACCCCAGCCATATTATCCGGGCCATAGAATATTGGGATATTGAACGCCGACGATATCCGGGCTACGAACATGCTGCGGTGCTTGTCGCAGAGAACATTACAACGCGTTTTCTTAATGTAATGAGTCTACTGGCGGGAAGTATTCCGCTAATAGCAATACAGCTCGACGCCCTTCAGGTGAACGACAATATCGTAATCAACTTTGTACCGGTGCTGGACCAAACAGAGCTACGTACCGATGACACCGATGATGATGGGGGTGGCGGACAAGTTGATCGTGCGTATTGGGATAAAAAAGCTGGACCATCCTTGATGAAGATTTGTGACGGCGTGCTGCATCTAGTAAATGAAACCGCGCGGGCAAAGCAATCTTTTAACTACTTGCGAGGATACATCGGCTTGCAGTCGAATGGTGTCGTACGCAATTTCATCCATCTGTCACCTAAGCGAACCAAGAAGATCGTTCACATAAACTTTCGAAACAACAACTGTAAAAAATGGGCCGAGCAATTCGAGGAGATAGGTGCCGAAGCTCGCTCAATAAATAAGAACCGGTTGCGCGTTACCGTCACAGCCAGTGAGTTTCAGAAGCACGAATCTCTTATTACACGGGCCGTAGCCGCGACCATCAAAGAGTTTGATGTATGAAACTACTACCACCGCATCACGCGCACCAACCCTTGTGTGTGGCAGCCGAGCGTCGGGCCCTTGCGTAGGGTGTAGACGGGGACGTGTGGGGGGCAGAAGATTCGTAACTTATTGATGCCGGGGATACCGACTTCGCCCAGGCCGCGTGAGATGGCGATGAGTGTGTCGCGGTGGCGTAACAACCCCGAACTCATATCTCGGGGGAGGTCACAGGAGTTGGAGATAGCCCAGCCGTTGGGGAGTCGGATCTGTCCGCCGTGGGTGTGGCCTGCGAAGAGGATGTGGGCGTTGAGGTCGGCGGCGGTGGAGAGCCAGCTTGGGTAGTGGGCGAGCATGAGGCGGAGCTTGTTGGGTTTTAGTGGGTTGCCGTTGAGCAGCATGGCTGTGCCGTCGTCGGTGTCATTGTCCAGGGGGTCGATGCCCATAAGTTGGATCGGGCTGTCGGGGAGGTCGTGGACCGCGGTGCCCAGCCAGTGGATGCCGATGTCTTTGACCCGTTGAGCGAATTCGGATGAGTCGTGGTTGCCGAAGACACCGAAGAACCCCAGGCGGGGGCGGATGGCGTCGGTAAGGCGTTCAAGGATCTGGGCACAGGCGATCCCATCAGAGCGGCGGGTCATGTAGTCCCCGGTGAGGACGACCATATCCAGGCGGAGGCTGGCGAGCTGGCTGATGAGTCGGTCGTGGCGGGCTCGGGGCTTGGAGATATGCATATCGCTAAGGTGAGCGATTCTAAGGCCTTGCAACCCATCAGGGAGGTCCTGCAAGGTCAAGTCAACGGGATGGATCAGCCCGTAGGCAAGCGGCATATCGGGGGATTCCGGGGGGTCAGTGGGGTTTTTATAGGGCGTGTGCGGGTCGGTTTCTGGGGTGTCAGGCTCAGTGATATCCGGGGTGGTATCCGGTGATAGCTGCCTTGTCAGGCAAGCAGTTACGACCTATCCTAATATGTTCAACGGACGGTGTCGGCCCCCGGAGTCGTGCCCCGGAATAGTGCCCTGGACTATTCGCACACGGTAACACGCCGACAGCACCTACGCTCATTAGGAATCAGGAGTCGATCATGGCCAAGATGTTTTACACCCTGGACGAGGCGGCCCAGCGGCTCGGTGTGGATATTGAAAAAGTTAAAGAGATGGCCGCAAGCGGTGACATCCAGCAGTTCCGTGACCGGGACAAGCTGATGTTCAAGCGTGACCAGATCGATACGCTCGCCGGCGGTAGTGGTGACAGCGACTCGGGCAGCCCGATCCCGCTGGTGCCTAGCGACGACACCGACGCGATCAGCCTGGCGGACACGAACATGGCCAGCAAGCCGGGGCTCACCAGCACGGGCACGGGGTCGGGGACAGGCACGGGGACGGGTTCGGGGATGAGCGTCTTTGGCCCCGATGAGGTCGAGCCGGTCGATCCGTTAGCCCAGACCGCGGTGACCACCCCCATGGACGACACGGCACAGGAAGACCTGTCGCTTGAGAGCGTCGGGTCGGGCTCGGGGCTGCTGGACCTGACACGCGAGAGCGACGACACCAGCCTGGGCGCGGAATTGCTTGACGAGATTTACCCCGGCGGGACCAACGCTGGCGAAGGTTCACTGGCATCGGGGATCGGCTCGTCTGGTGTGTTTGAGAGCGCGATCTCGATGGAAACCGGCACGGGCGCATCGGCGGCGGGCGGATTGACCGACCTGCAAGGAACGGCGGCCCCAACGATGGGCGGCGGCGTCGGGGGTGCGGTGATCGCGGCCTACGATACGGGGATCGATGCGGCGGGCAGCGGCTTTGGGGCCGGGATGCTGATGGGTGCGACGATCTCACTGGTCATCGCACTGATCGTCACGATCTCCGCGATTTTAGATGTGCAAAGCGCCATCACCGGGATGATGACCGGCTCGGGGATGACCTACGGCCTGATCTGTGGCGGGCTGCTCGTCGGGAGCGTGGTTCTGGGCGTTGTCGGGATGATGGTCGGTAAGGCTGGGGCCTAGCGAAACGCCCATTTTGAACGGGCCAAAGCACAACCCACGGCAATCAAAACTTATAACGGTGTCTAGAAGCCCGGCAGGACACCCCTAATCTCTAAGACGGGCGCTATCTGTTGGACCCGCTTCCCTTTCTCGTGACGGAACATGATACTTAGTCCATACGCCAAAAACGAATGGCTCACGATCACCGCGATCGGCCTGCTGCTGACGGTCAGCTCGGTCATCGTAGGTTGGTGGTGGCTGGCGTGGTTGATCCTCCCGGTGACCGCGGCGCTGCTGGCGTTCTTCCGTGATCCTAACCGCAAGACCCCGTCGCAGCGCGGCGCGATGATCGCACCGGCGGACGGGCGGGTCAGCTCGATCCACGAGGTCGAACACTTCGAGCCCTTTGATGGTCCGGCGACCTGCGTGCGGATCTTCCTAAGCGTCCTGGACGTCCACATCAACCGCAGCCCATGCCACGGCCACGTCACTAGCGTCGCGCACAAGCCCGGCGACCACAAGAACGCGTTGAACCCGACGTCTGCAGAGACCAACGAATCGAACCTGATTGTCCTGGTCCACCCGATCCGACGACACCCCCTTGCGGCGGTGCGGCAGGTCGCCGGGCTGCTGGCCAGGACGATCGCCTGTGGGGTCCACGAGGGCGACGTCGTCCAGCGTGGTCAGCGTATCGGGATGATTAAGCTCGGCTCGACCACGGAGCTGTACCTCCCCGCGGACCTGGACCCGAACGTGGCGGTGCAACAAGGCCAGGCGGTCTACGCCGGGCTCACCGTCCTCGCCACCGTGACGAGTAAGGACTTGGTCGAGCCTCAAAACGGGGAGATCGAGCCGCAAGTATCTGCATCCAGTCCCAACGCCCCCGAACCCGTTGAAATCTCACAAAAGTGAGCCCCCCGAGCCTGTTTTCCCATTGGGGAAATTAAACACGCTGGGTTATAGCCTGTATCCGGTATGATTAGCTCTCTAACCTACGCGATTATTTGACCCAACATGTGACCTACAAGAGAATTCCGCTCCATGTCTGATGCAAACAACTCACCGTCGGCCTCCGAGGCTGAAAATGAACAACACGGTATTTTCAAGCACGAGCCCGGCTTCCGCATGCGGCGCGGACGCAACTGGTTCTTCTTGGGCCTGACCTACGCCACCTACTACCTCTGCCGGTACAACCTCAGTTACATCGCGCCGGAGCTGAAGGAATCACTGGGGTTCTCCAATGCCCAGTACGGTGCCATCCAGTCGGCTCGAAACGGTGCCTACGCGATCGGACAATTCGTCAACGGCCTGTTCACCGACGGGATGGGTGGCAAGCGGGCGATGACCATCGGTGCGATCGGCACGGTGATTCTCAACATCGCGTTTGGCCTGGTTAGTTGGTCGAGCATCGGCTGGCTGTTCTTTGCGCTCCTGATCATCCGAGCAGCCGACGGCTATGTGCAGGCTTTCGGCGCACCGGGGATGGTCAAGATCAACACCGCCTGGTTCCGTAAGCAGGAACGCGGATCGTTTGCCGGGATCTTCGGGATCATGATTAATCTGGGGCAGATGGGCGGGGGACAACTCGCCGCGATGCTCGCCAAGGGTGCCGCCATCCCCCTGATCTTCTTCACCATCACCGTGCCCGCTGTGAACTGGCGGTACATGTTCTTCGTGCCGGCGGTCATCGTCGTCATCGTGGTGATTATCATGAACCTGACGATCAAGAACCACCCCGAGGAGGCTGGATTCCGCATCAAGCACGACGATGAATCGCACGACGACGACCCCCACGCCACCTTACACATCTGGGATATCTTCCGCACGATCACCAGCAACCCGATCGTCTGGATCGTCGCGGGTGCCTATTTCTGCACCGGCTTCGTGCGGGCGGCGATCTACGACTGGTGGGTCATCTACATGGATGATGCCTGGAATGTCGGGAAGTCAAGTCCAACCTTCTGGTGGATGGCAGTGCTGCTGCTGCCGCTGCTGGCCTCCGCCGGGTCCCTGGGTTCGGGGATCATCTCCGACAAACTATTCAAGGGACGGCGTGCACCGATGGCGGCGATGCTGTACCTGTTGCAGGCGGTGTTTATCCTGATCGCCATGCTTATGACCATGGGGCTGGTCTACGCCTCGTCGATGATGGCAATCGTCTTGATCCTCGGGGTCCACACCGGCTGCAACGCGACGCACTCGATCCTCGGCACTGCCGCAGCGATGGACTTAGGCGGTCGGAAGATGGCTGGGTTCGCCGCAGGTGTTATCGACTCGTTCCAGTACTTCGGCGCAATGCTCGCCGGCTTTGGGCTGGGTTACATACTCGACAGCTACAAGAACTCGGCCCAGGAAGCCGCCGAAGCCGCGGCCGCAGCGTCCGGCCAAGCCGTGCAAGCGGTCGCCGAGTTCAACCCCACCGTATGGTTCGCCTCCATGCTCCCATGGGCTATCCTGGGCACCGCCCTGATGGTGTACCTGTGGGTCGCTCACCGAAGCAAATCAACCCCGGGCACATGACCCGCTGATCGCTGAACAATAACTTTCACCGAAGCCCGTGTTCCTTTGAGCACGGGCTTCTTTTATTTCAAAAATGACTGGACACGCAACGTCTGCTTTACACCCGGCGCTGACTCTCCGCACAGAAAGAAGGATGGTCAGCCGTGCATCTCGATCGCAAGAACCGTTGCCTCTTCAAGCAACTCCGCGGCGCGGGCCATGGATTCTTCGGTAGATAGGCCTCGCCCGATCTCGATGTAGTCTTTGAGTCCGGCATCGAGGGATTTTTCGTGACCCGGGCCAAGCGAGCCGACCAGGGCGATGGTGGGGACGTTGTGTTTCGCGGCGGCTTGTGCGACACCGATCACGGCTTTGCCGTTAAGTGATTGGCCATCGAGTCGGCCTTCGCCGGTCAGGCAGAGATCGCAGCCTTGGACACGTTTGTCAAAGTTAACCATCTCCAACACGATCTCCAGCCCCGGCCGGAACTCGGCACCACAGAATGCCATCAGCCCCGCACCCAGCCCCCCCGCCGCTCCCGCACCCGGGCGATCTTCCACATCCATCCCAAGTTGGTCACGGAATAGTTCAGCGAGATGCCGTAGGCCCGCGTCGAGTTGTTCGACCTGCTGCGGTGTTGCGCCTTTTTGGGGTGCATAAATATGAGCAGCACCGTTTGGGCCTGTTAAAGGACTGGTGACGTCACAGGCTACGGTGACCTTCACCTCGCGCAGCCGGGGGTTCGCCTGTGACACGTCGATGCGCTTGATGGATTCGAGCATCCCGCCGGTGATCGGATGTTTGATGAGTTTGCCGTCGACATTATAGAAACACACACCCAGTGCCTGGGCCATACCGCAACCGCCATCATTGGTGGAACTGCCGCCGATACCGATGAGGATTTTTTTAGCCTTATGTTCGAGGGCGTGTTTAATCAGTTGCCCGGTGCCGTAGGTCGTGGTTCGGGTTGGATCACGTTCACTTGATGAAAGCAGGATCAGGCCGGACGCTGTTGCCATTTCTATCACGGCGGTGGGTGTATCACCTCCATGCAACAAAGCCCATACCGCCCCGACGGGTCGACCAAGAGGATCGGAATAGTCCCCGGCCATTTGAACATGGCCATTGGCCAGTGCGATGACTTGAACAAAACCCTCCCCCCCGTCGGAGATGGGGCAGACTTCAGCCTCGGCTGTCGGCGAGGCCTTATGGATCGCGTCGGCCATTACGTCCGCGGCCTGCTCTGCCGAGAGTGATCCCTTGAAACTGTCCGGGGCACAGATGACCTTCATGGCCTAAGTCTACCGACTTCGCCGAGGTTGTCGTGGCCCGGTACACTTGCTGGCGATGAGTGAAGCACTAGACGAATCCATGATGCGGTTGGCGTTGGAGCAGGCCCGGCAAGCTGCGGAGGTCGGGGAGGTGCCGGTTGGGGCGGTGGTGTACCGGGGCGACGAGGTGCTGGCCAAGGCCTACAACCTGCGAGAAAGCCATGCCGACCCGACGGCCCACGCGGAGATACTGGTGTTGCGACTGGCGGCCAAGGCAGTCGGCACATGGCGTCTGGATGGCTGCGCGATCGCGGTGACGTTGGAGCCGTGCCCGATGTGTGCCGGTGCATTAATTAACAGCCGCATCGAAAGACTGGTCTACGGGGCGACCGATCCGAAGATGGGGTGCGTCGATACGATGTATGAACTCTGCACGGACACACGGTTCAACCACCGGCTTGAGGTGCGTGGCGGCGTGCTGGTGGACGAGTGCGCCC
Source organism: Phycisphaeraceae bacterium (assembly GCA_029260615.1). Taxonomy (GTDB): domain Bacteria; phylum Planctomycetota; class Phycisphaerae; order Phycisphaerales; family Phycisphaeraceae; genus JAJRRS01. The sequence continues at coordinate 116,549 of JAJDCX010000033.1, forward strand.
AAGTGTTGCAGGCGTTTTTTAAGGCCCGCCGTGGTAATGACGTACCAAACAAACCTACGCCCAACGGCCCTGCCTAACCCACATCAATCAGCCCCATCGCCTCGCCGTACTGCTGCATAAGCACACGGCGAAGCGGCTTGTGAGCCTGGGTTGTCAGGAACGGGTCGGCGTCGATCAGCGTCTGTGCGTCGCGTTTGGCTAATTGCAATAGTTCCATATCGCCGGGGATGGTTGCGACGCGCAGCGGTGGCAGGCCGGACTGGCGTGTGCCGAAGAAGTCGCCCATGCCGCGGATCTCAAGGTCACGCTCAGCAATCTGAAAGCCATCGGTCGTTGCGGCGATCGCGTTGAGTCGGTCTATGCCATCGTCGGTGGTAGGGTCGGATATAAAAACGCAGAGGCTGCGTCGGCCGTGATCCCCCCTGCCAACCCGGCCTCGTAACTGATGAAGTTGGGCAAGCCCAAACCGTTCGGCGTGTTCGATTATCATCACGGTCGCGTTGGGGACATCGACCCCGACCTCAATCACCGTGGTGGCGATCAGGACGTGGATGTCGCCGTTGCGGAATCGGGTCATGATCTTTTCGCGTGACTCACGCTTGAGTCGGCCGTGGACAGTGGCAACCTTGAAGCCTTGGCAATATTTGTCCTGCAGCAGCTTGGCGTGGTCACGGACGTTGGTCAGTTGCTTGGCGGACTCCTTGCCGGCTGCATCGATCGCGGGGACGACGACGTAGGCCTGCTCGCCGCGCTCCAGGCGTGTGCGCAGGTAGCGGTAGACTTCCTCAGACTGCATGGGCATGACGACCCGGCTGGTGATCGGGGTTCGGCCCGGCGGCAGGCCGTGGAGGGTGGAGATATCAAGGTCGCCGAAGAGCGTGAGGCTAAGCGTCCTTGGGATCGGGGTGGCGGTCATGACCAGGTGGTGTGGGACGTGGCGTTTGCCATCCGCCCCGGGCTCGGCGTGACGGTTGCTGTCGCGGAAGGCGGCCCGTTGCATCACACCAAAACGGTGCTGCTCGTCGATCACTGCAACCGCGAGGCTGTGAAACTTCACATGGTCAGACAACAGCGCATGGGTGCCTATGACCAGATCAACTTTCCCCTCGGCGATATCGTCGAGCAATTGCTTGCGTTCGCCGCCGGCCTTGGGCGGATGTGCACTGGTCAATAAGGCGGTGCTGACGTTGGCTCCCTCAAGCATCTGGGAGATCGACGCAAAGTGCTGTTCGGCAAGCAACTCGGTCGGTGCAAGCAAAACACCCTGGTGCCGGTCGGCCACCGCCAGGAGCAACGCATACAGGGCGATCACCGTCTTGCCCGCACCGACATCCCCCTGCAGCAGCCGGTTCATGGGGATCGGCAGGGTCAGGTCCTGGGCGATCTCTTTGATGACCTTGTCCTGCGCATCGGTCAGCGTAAAGGGGAACCGTGCGCGGATGTGTTTGTCGATGGCCTTGGTGAAGCGTAGTTTCGGTGCCGCCAGTTTTTCGTGGACGAAGGCCCGCTTCATCGCGATGCCCAGTTGCAGTAGAAGCAGCTCGTTGAAAGCAAGACGCCGCCGCGCGATCCCGGCATCGTCGCGCGAGTCCGGCCGATGCGTCATCTCAAACGCCTTAGCCAACCCGGGCATCGCGTGGTGCTCAAGCAACTCGGCGGGCAACGGGTCAGCCAACCCCGGCAAGACCTGCGGCAAAGCCTCGGCGATGGTCTTCTCAATCACCAGTGAAGACAGGTCTTCCGTTGCAGGATAAACCGGACGCAGGCGTTCATCATTCGCGGGCGTGGCGTCGGGGTCGTCCAGGGATTCCCACTTGGGGTTGATGATCTGCGGGTAGTTGTTGAAGCTCTTAACCTTGCCCTGCACGCGGATGGTGATCCCGGGGTGGAGTTTGTCACGAAGATACCCAGCGTTAAACCACACGAGGTTCAGTGTGCCGGTGTCGTCGGCGAGCGTGACCTCGAACCGGCCCTTCTTGCCGAACCCCGGGGGGGCGACCCAGCGTGCGCTCTGCACCATGCCGCGTGCCGTGCCGATCGAATCGAATTGCAGTTGGTCGATACATCCTTCGCTGGCCTGCTGCTCGTAGCGCATCGGCTGGTGGCGAAGCAGGTCGCTGACGGTGTGGATATCCAGCCGGGCAAAGAGGCGGGCCCGCTGCTTGCCGATGCCCGGCAGGTCGGCCACCTTGGAACCCAGGCGGATGGGCGGCGGGTTCTCTTTGGGGTCGGGCATGAGGGGGATTCTACCGTGAGTGGGGTGAAGGCATCCATCTTGACTCATTGGGGCGACACGCGGATCTGCGATCCGCCGCTAAACGTAGAAGGGCTGGTTTTGATCGGCTTGTGAAACGCAGTAAATCCTCCTGTTTCCGGGGGTGGTACTACAATAGCTGCATGAGCGTAAGCGATTCATGTCGGCCGTATGTGATCCTTGGCCCGACGGCCGGGGGCAAGAGTGACCTGGCTGTGGCGCTGGCGGAATTGGTGCCCGGCGGGGGTGAGATCATCGGTGCGGACTCGATGCAGGTTTACAGGCACATGGATGCCGGGACCGCCAAGCCACCCAAGGCGTTGTGTGACCGGGTGCCGCACCACATGGTGAACATCGTCGAGCCGACCGAGCGTTTCACCGTGGCGGATTGGCTGGAGCAGGCCGAAGCGTTGATCGCGTCGCTGCAAGCCCAAGGCAAGACGCCGATCATCGTCGGCGGGACGAACCTGTATCTCAAGGCTCTGCTTGAGGGGATGTTCGATGGGCCCGGCCAGGATGAAGCGTTTCGTGCCACACTAAAGGACATCGAAGGCGGCGAACTACACACCCGACTCAGCGAGATCGACCCGGAGGCAGCTCAACGGATCAGTGTCAACGACCGCAAACGGCTGGTGCGCGCTTTGGAGGTGCATCACCAAACCGGCGAGACGATCAGCAGCCGTCAGCAACAGTGGACGGACGACCCGGACCGGACCTATCGACATAACCCGGTGATGCTGGGGATGCACTGGCCGGTCGAGGAGATCAACCCCCGGATCAACCTGCGGGTCAAGGCCATGTTCTTCCCGGACCAGGTCCCCCCGGAATTAGCGGCGGCGGCGTGCCCCAACGGGGAGAGCCTCCCGGCAGAAACCCAACGGCTATTCGAGGCGGGGTTGCTGGGTGAGCAGGCGCGGGAAGCACTGGGGTATAAGCAGGTCATTGAGCACCTTGACGGCGGCCTGACGCTGGACGAAGCCTTCGAGCGGACCAAGGTCCTGACTCGCCGATTCGCCAAGCAGCAGCGGACCTGGCTACGGCGGTTCCAAAATGTGAGTTGGCTGCCGGCCCAGGCGATGGACCCCGCCGAGATGGCTCACCGGGCCCTGTCCTTTGCCCCATAAATCGATGTTCCGAAGGTGATTCGGCGACAGTCCGGGCCACATCTATACAACCCGTCCACGGCACAGGCTCAAATTGACTGCCGTATCATCTTATTAATGCAATACTTACAGATGCGACTTGACAATCGCCTCTAGGGCTGCTCAAGTGTCCCACCACCATCGGACCGATGAGAGCAGAGCAATCACTGCCCACTACCGGTAAAAACCTCGGACCAGACTCCCGACCAGCCCCCGGCCGCCCCGCCGATTAAGTACCTAATAAGATGGCCAAGAAGACCTCCACGACCAAAAAGAAGGCCCCCGCCAAGAAGGCTCCGGCTAAGAAGGCCTCGACCAAGAAAGCCCCGGTTAAGAAAAAGCCCGCACTTAAGAAGGCGGGCACGAGCCGACGGCGTGCGCCGATCAATGTGGATGCGACGGACAAGCACCTGGTCATCGTGGAAAGCCCGACCAAGGCCAAGACTATTAATAAGTACCTCGGGCCGGACTATGTGGTGATGGCCAGTGTCGGGCATGTCCGGGACCTGCCGCCGCGGAATCCCAAGGGCGTGAAGAACCCGGTCCCGGGCGTGGATCTGGAGAATCACTTCGAGCCGACCTACGAGGTGCTTAAGGATAAGAAGGCGACCGTCACCGCGCTGAAGAAGGCCGCCAAACAGGCTAAAGATGTGTGGTTTGCGACAGACCTCGACCGCGAGGGGGAAGCGATCGCCTGGCATCTGGCCGAGGCGCTGAACGTGCCGATCCAGAGCGCCAAGCGCGTGGTTTTTAATGCGATCACCAAGAGCGAGATCGCCCGTGCGTTTGACCATCCCCGTGGGATCGATGGCTGCCGGGTTGATGCGCAACAGGCCCGACGGATCCTCGACCGGATCGTGGGTTATCAGGTGTCGCCGTTGTTGTGGAAGAAGGTTGCTGGGGGTTTAAGTGCCGGGCGTGTGCAGTCTGTGGCGTTGCGTGTGGTGGTCGAGCGGGAACGTGCGATCGACGCCTTTGTGCCCGACGAGTATTGGCGTATCACTGGCCTGTTTGCGACCGACCCTGCTAAGGCCGACGCACTGGGCAGCGCTTGGAACAAGTGGCTAAGCGAACAGCCCGAGTCCAAGCCCGCCACCATCAAGCAGCAAAACGGCTGGCTCAGTGAGCACGCCTGTCTTAAAGCCGAACTGGTCGAGTTCGATGGCAAACCCTTTAAGCCGGACAACCGCAAAGTCGCTCTGGAAGCCGCCTTGAAACTGGGTATGGATCTGGATGACACGGTCGAGACCGAAGACCCCAAGGGCAAAGGCCCCGCCAAGAATCTCTGCCAGTATCTGGGTCACGTCGCAACGGATGCGCCCAAGTTTCTGATCGATTCGATCAAGACCAAACGCACCACCAGTAAGCCGTCGGCCCCGTTCATCACCAGCACGATGCAGCAGGCGGCCGCGAATCGGCTGGGGTTCCAGCTTCAGCGCACCATGCGCGTCGCACAGAGCCTCTACGAAGGCATCGACCTGGGCGGCGCTCGCGGACAGACCGGCCTGATTACCTACATGCGTACCGACTCCACGCACATCTCCGGCGAAGCCCTGGATATGGCACGCGGTTACATCGGCGAACGCTACGGTGCAGACTACCTCCCGGATAAACCCAACTTCTACACGTCCAGCAACAAGGCCGCGCAGGAAGCCCACGAGGCGATCCGCCCCACCGACCCTTCGATCACACCCGATTCGGTCCGCACCAAGCTCAATGACCAGCAGTTCCGCCTGTACGACCTGATCTGGCGCCGCTTCGTCGCCAGCCAGATGACCCCGGCCAAATGGGACTCGACCGCGATCACGATCGTTGCACAATCATCAAGCCTTAAGTCTCAAGCCTCCTTCCGTGCCACCGGCCGGACACTGGCGTTCGACGGTTTCTATAAAGCGATGGGCCTGCCAAGCGATGGGGATGTCATCCTTCCGCCGCTGACTGAACAGCAGGGACTTGGGCCGATGAAAGTCGAGCCGACCCAGCACTTCACCAGCCCCCCGCCGCGCTACACCGAGGCGTCGCTGCAAAAGAAGCTGGAAGAAGAAGGCATCGGCCGACCCTCGACCTATGCCGCGATCATCCAGACCATCCAGGACCGCAAGTACGTCGAGCCGATCTACCCGCGCGACAAACGCCTGGGCGCGACCGACTTGGGCGTCGTTGTCTCGGACATGCTCACCGAGGCGTTCCCGAAAATCATGGACGTGGCGTACACACGCGAGATGGAGGCCGAGCTCGACAAGATCGAGGACGAGCACCACGACTGGCGGCAGATGCTCACCGACTTCTACGGCCCATTCAAAGAAAACCTCGAAAAAGCCCACGAAGAGTTGAGTCACGCCAAGGCCGTCGTCGAACCCGCGCCGCACGACTGCCCTAAATGTGGTGCCGGTACGATGTACCGGTTCGGCAAGAACGGGCGGTTCCTGTCCTGCAGCACGTTCATCAAGAAGGGCGAAGGCTGCGACTACGCCGCGCCGATCGACCGCGAGGGCAACCCCGTCGAGCCTGCGATGACCGACATACTCTGCCCGTTGTGTGGCAAGGGGATGACCAAACGCACCGGGCGCTTCGGGCCGTTCCTGGGTTGCCAGGACTACCCCACCTGTAAGGGCATCGTCAACATCGACCCGAAGAAGGGCACGATCAAGCTGCCCAAGACCCCGCCGTTCCTCACTGATATCGAGTGCCCTAAGTGCGAAACCAACCCGCTAAACATGCGCAACTCCAAGCGCGGGCTCTGGCTGAGTTGTTCAGCGTTCCCCAAGTGCCGGGGCCGGCTGGCGTGGTCCACACTCGAAGAAGATGCGCAGGGCGAGCTTGAGAAGGCCTGGGCGAAGCACGAAAAGGAAAACCCTGTCCCACAGATCAAGACCGTCAAGGGGAACGTGGTTGACGAGGGCTACATCCCCACCGTCGCCGACGAGCCCGCACCCGCAGCCGATGAATCTGCCGACGCGGCGTAATGGCCGGATTCAATTTCTGAATAAATCACACCGAAGCCCGCGCTTTAAAACGTGGGCTTCGGTGCTATTGACACTTCCCTCACAACCGCAACCCCACTAAGGTACCCCCATGTCCGACATCTTCCGCGACCCCATCCTGTTCATCCCCGTCATCGCCATCCTCATCATCTTCGGGGCCTTCTACGTTTCTGCGATGATCTGGTCCTACAACCGCGATGCGAAGAAACAGGGGAAGAAGTCGGGGTGTCTGCCGGTGGTGATGTTGGCACTACTGATTTGCTCTCTGTCACTTAGCATAACAGGCTGTGGCAAATCACATGTTCAAATAATGTTGAAGGAGGATGTGATTTCTGCCGCAATAGATGGATTTCGGAAGCAGTACCCAAACACCTTCGAGTCTTATAGACCCTATCAAGCTGAACTACATAATGGCATCTGGCAAGTATACGGAACACTACCGAAACCACCGGGTGCCATAGTAGTACTCGGCGGTACACCTGAGGCAAGAATTCGAGATGCTGACGGTGAAGTTATCCGTGTCTATCACACGCAATAATTTAATGCCTCACCCCTCCGGCAACTCGTACGTCCCCTGCCCGGCCTTCTTGAGTCGGCCAAGCTCTGCAAGTTTTTCCCAGACGGCGGGCGGGTACTGGTTCGGCGGGGTGATGGCGGAGATGTTCGAAGACTTGCCGTAGGTGGTGTAACGAGCGCCGAGTTTGGATTCGTCGTCGCGGCGGGCGTTCTTGAGTTTTTTGCGGAACGACTTGAGCGCGTGCTTGAGGTTGTCTTTATCCAGTGAGTCGTGGCCGTCCTCGGCGGCCTTGTCGGCCAGCATCTGCTTGACCGTGCGTGTCTCATTGACCGGGACCGCACCACGGGCCATCTCGGGTTTGTCTTCCTGGGCCGCTTGCGGCTTAGCGCCGGTTGCGTCGACCTCC